>CAWJIN010000001.1:0-8785 GCA_963842865.1 Candidatus Bathyarchaeota archaeon
AGCCCTCATGTTGCTGGTCATCATAATTTCCTACAATGTCTTCGTCTGGTATTCGGTCAACGGCGTGGGAACAGATAATGCTGTTACCCAATCTATCAACTGGATTCAATCAAATGTTCCCAGCGGAGAAAAGATTTGGACTTCTTACGGTTATCAGTACTTCCTGCCTCAATACAAGATTTGCGACCTCGGTAGTTTGTCCAATTTGCAGTTGCTCAAGGATCAGGGAATTCACTACTTCGTGTTCTCCCCAAGATGGACAACTAATGTAAATAAGTCTATATTGGATTATGTCGAAGGAGGGCAACTTGTTGCTGTCTTCTATGGACGAAGTAACCAGCAGATAGATATCTACTATATTCCCCAACCTGTTTAGGTTCTGTAGGTTATGCTACAAAACTTTTTCAGATTTCTTAGCATCTATTCAGATGGATATATCATAAAGAAGGTTATCGCTTCCAAACTTTTTGTTGGGTCATTATTAATCGGTTTGGCCATTTATGGGCTTATAGCAAATTTTGTCCTATTTCTATTTGCTTTCTCTATATTCGGGATTGATTATCTATTCTTTCGAGCACTTCTAACTGAAAGGTTCTACACTGTTGAGGAATACGCCAAACAATTTAGTAGTTCCAAGCTCTTAGATGCAGAAGGGGCTTTTAGACCAATAACAGAAAAGGAACTAAATGACCCAGCATCTACAGAAGAAACAGGATATATTCTAGAAAGTATTCAAAATGAAAGTCCTGCTCTAGAAATAGGATGCGGTTTAGGCGTGTTAACAGTAGGAGCTCTTGAGAAGGGCGTTGACATGATATCTACTGATTTTACGATTAGAGCACTTAAAATTACAGGTGAACAAGCGAAAAGGCATGGCTGCGTTGCTAACAGGGTTCTGGCGGATGCCCAACATCTACCATTTAAATCCTCATGCTTCAATCTAGTAATCGCCTCCAGTGTTATCGAGCATTTGGAAAATGATACTCTGGGATTCGAGGAATCTAACCGTGTTCTTAAAAGTGGGGGCAAAATCATCTTTTCATTTCCATCAGCTCACAGCCCCGTATACTCGCTTTACAGCTTTCTTTTTAACCCAATCATTTTATTGGAGAGGCTAATTTCATGGAAGGCGCCTTCAATTCTTCCCAAGAGGAGCAAATTTGTTTACTTAGGCGAGCTGTCTCATAAACGAGACAAAGCTTCTTTTAGGGAAGTTTCTATTCACAGACAATATGATCAGAAAACTATCAGAAATATACTTCAGAATCTTGGGCTCTCGGCGAATCTAATCGGTTTTTTCGCTGCAAGAGGAAGGAAGCTTGCTTTGAATAGATTACAAAAACTAGTGGAGCATCGTGCGTATTTAGCACACACTTTCATCGTTTTTGGGCATAAAAATCAAGGGGAAAACGTAACATGACCTTTACATTCCAGAAATTATCCAGAGTTTCAACGAAAGGAGCGCTCTTCGTTTTCGAAACTACGAACTCTAAAAATATGCAAATTTGGTATGATGCTATGCGAGGTCTTACACCAAAGTCTCTATTTAATTTGTCAACACTTCAAATATGGCTTCCTGAAATTGATTTTCAAGTTATAACGTGTAAGGGATTTCTTTGGATTCCTTATATGCTTTACTGGTGGATCAGTAAGCCAGCATTAATCAAATTTTTTGGACGAATTGAAGGATTAATGGATAATTTCGTACCTCCCATCTTGGTGAGAAGTTTCTATTATAGGTGCGTTAACAGCCCAAAGGACGAGAATTATGAAAATACTAAAGCTGACTGAACATTATTTTCCCTTCCTTGGTGGAGTTGAAGCTCATATTTATGAGCTTTCAAGAAGACTTGTAAAAGATAGCTTCGATGTTGAAGTCATTTGCGAGAGAGAAAAAGGCGTGGCAAAACATGAAGTCATGGACGGCAGAAGAATGAAAGTTAAAATTCATAAAAAGGATGGGTGAGAAGCATGTCATATAAAGAGGAGTACTTAGAAATAACTGCTAAGATAGGTTGCCCAGTAATGTGTTTAACGCTTTGCCCACAAGAAGTAACTATTAGAAATTACCAAGATAGCAATAAAGTTCTAACGCTTGAGAACTTCAAAACTGCATTGGCTCATGTGCCTGAAAAGCTTCCAATTTGTTTTTCTGGATTTTCAGAGCCTTTTGCGGCTAAAGATATCTTAAAAATGATCAAGTATGCAGCCGAGAGCGGTCATCCCCTGCTTATGTTCACGACATTATATCAGGCATCAACAAGAGATGTCAATGAGCTAATACAGTACAGTTATCTTGAGTTCCGTCTGCATCTGCCTGATGGCAAAAACATGAAAATACCTCTCACTGAAGAGTACAAAGACAACGTTTTCACGGTTATGCATAACATACCAAATTTAACTTTCAGCTTAATGAACAACAATTTCACCAGTAATAACAGAGAAAAAGTTGTCAGAGGCACATACAAAGGCAAAAAGAAAACGGGATATTGTTTTAGACGTACGACTCCACAGTTTGTGTTGCTTCCAAACGGTGACGTCCAATTATGCTGCATGGATTTTGGATTGTGGCATAAAATCGGCAATTTGTTTGAAGACGACTACGAAAAAATCAGGAATAATTATCGGGGAAAATACTTTGAACTGTGCTCAACCTGCAGGAACAACATTTCCTTTTCAAGCCATGTTGCAGCCGTATTTCTAAGGCACGCGCTTAGGCTTGGGGGCTGGTCACCTAAGGATTTAGCTGCGATTCATGAACATATGGTAAGATATTGATAAGAGAAAAAGAATATGAAAATACTCCAACTAACTGAACATTATCTTCCTTTTTTCGGCGGCGTCGAAATAAACACGCATGAGATTTGCAAACGTTTAGTCAGGGATGGATATGACGTCGAAGTGGTTTGTGAAAGGGAAAAGGGCACAGTTGACAGAGAAATCATAGACGGCGTAAAAGTTCACCGCGTCTTCGGCTTCAGACTGGTCAACGTTAAGTATGATACTGCAAGAATAGCCCCTAACATGCTGCTTTCAGCCATCAAGAATGACGCCGACATTGTTCATGCACACGCCTACGGTTTCTTTCCATCCTACGCATCTATTTTCTCTAACAAACCAACCGTAATAACTAACCATAGCGATCCGACGGCGAAGATCTTTCCCTTCTTTGACTTATCAAGAAGCCTTCCACCACGGCTATGCGACCACATAGTTTGCACCACAGACTTGGAAAAAACGCATCTGGAGGTTCTCGGCGTCACACCTGAAAAGATCACTGTAGTCCCCAACGGTGTGACTCTGCCCCCCATGCAGGTTCCAGCCAAAAATTTTGGCAGGATCATCCTGTGCTTAGCCCGTCTTGATACAGCAAACAAGGGGCAAGACCTTCTGATTCGTGCAATGCCTAGGATTCTTTCAAGAGTTCCCGATGCCAAGTTGTGGATAGTGGGGGAAGGAAAAGATTTAGAAAAACTCCAAAGGCTCTCATCAACGCTTAATCTGAACAAAAGCGTCGAGTTTAAGGGAAGAGTTGATCATCAAACCAAGTTCTTGTACATTAAAAACAGCCAATTGCTATGCTTACCGCCTCGAACCGAAAGCTTCGGGGTAGTTTATCTTGAAGCCATGGCTTACGGCCTTCCCATCGTAACAACGAGGGTGGGTGGCATCCCCGAAGTAGTGGGAGATGCAGCACTTCTCGTTCCACCGAACGACCCATCGGCTTTAGCGGATGCATTGATTCATGTTTTGACTGACCAGATATTCGCAGAAGATCTACACGAAAGAGGCTTGAAACGTGTGAAGCGATTCAATTGGGATGAGCTCGTTAAGAAGCATGAGACGCTCTATGAAAGGCTGGTCTATTAATATGGATTGCTCAACAATCTGAAAGAGAAGCAACCGCTGAATGGTGAAAGTGAACAAATGAAGGAAGATTGGGACGAAATTTATCGTAAACGTGGTGGGGTATGGGCAGCTAGTGGCGTCAAATCCGCTCATAAAGAGCTATCTGACTATTTAAAGCGTCAATGGAGTTTTGGAGAAAAAATAATTGAATGCTTGGGCGTTTCAAGCGGTGCAAAAATCTTGGATTTGGGGTGTGGTTCGATCGGTACAGTCGTTATTCCCGCCATAAAAAGAGGAATTAACGTCGTTGGTCTCGATATATCTGGCGAGCCAATTGTTGAGCTAAAAAAAAGAATTGGTTTTCTAAGACTGAATGATCATTATGACTTCCTTTTACAAGATATGACCGCAGGATTGCCTTTCGAAGATGATATTTTTGACGGCGTTACTTGTGTTGCAGCCATCATGCATGTCGAATTCAGTAAGGTCCTTTCTGAAATTTATCGTGTGACTAAAGCAGGAGGAAAAATTTACATAAATAGTTTTTTAAATAGACTTCATCCAGATAATATTCAATACATTTTTGCAAAGAAGCTTGGTGTCCAAAGGGCTGTTCCACTTGTTTTTTATGATTGGTGTGAAATCGTTAATCTTCTTCATGAATATGGGTTTAGAATAGAAAAAATAGAGGCCTTTCAGGGTTTTCCTTTAGTTTTTTCACACAATGTTCCTTATCCAGATTTTATAAACCAGTTACTGTGGATAAAAACGAAAAGTTTCGTTCCATTGGCGCGAGAGTGGAGAATCTTGGCAATTAAAACTGGAAATCATAACAATTAAGATACTATCTTGCCTCCTAAAAATTACTAATTAAATGAACTTGCATTCCTCGTCAAGATTTTAATTGATAAAACGTTTTCACATGACCTGAACCAAAAAGGCTTAAATCATGTAAAGAAATTCGATTGGGGCTTCTTAATTAGGAAATATGAGGAAATTTACGAAAGCATGGGCTAATTTAGGCGGGCTTAGCTTTTCAGGGTTGCTGCGAACCCTCTTGCTACGTCCTTTATCGATTGGATGAGTGGATGCCGCATCTTGTCAGGCGTCAGTTTTTCGAGGCGGTCTACTCTGAAGTATATGGGCGGGTGAGGATCCAAGCCCAGCCATTCTTGAAAACGGAAAGACGGTGTGCGCTCATAGAGCAACCGTTGGAACCCGATTTTCTCCAGTGAACCCGCTAAAACCAGCGGTGTTCCAACCACGATGGCTGACATCAAGTCGGCTCGCGCCTCAAAGAATTTCGCGATGAAGAATATGAGCACCATAACTGCCCAGAAGTAAACGAAGAACAGCAGGGTTGTGAAGATTATGGGGAAGAACGTGAACAGAACGTAGAAGCGGAACAGAAACTCGGCTGACACCAGCCCGTAGAGGATAAGCGGGTCCCTGCCCTTCAGGTGACCGAACTCATGTCCTAAAACGCTGCGAATCTCCTCCTCGTCAAGTTTAACAAGCAACCCCGTGGTTATCAGGACCATTCCGCGGCTTGGGCTTGGTCCGCTGGCAGCCGCGTTCGGCACCATCGTGTTCGAAACCACGATTTTAGGTGTGGGAAAGCTGAATCGGTCCGCAATCCCCTTCACCAAGTCGTAAACGTTTACTTTCTTAGCCTTCAAGTTTTCCAGTTCACATGGCACGCCATGCCTGAGGAAGACTTGTTTAGCCGCTTCACAGTTGACTTCGCCTCGTTCAGCGAGCACTTCATCGTAGATTTCTTTTTTTATGGCAAAAAGCTGCTGTTGGCTGTACTTCTTCTTGAAGTCGGCTTCCTCGCTTATCGGCAAGTAGTACTCGAGGAAGTGAATGGTGGGGTTGTCCTCGGTGATTTTCCAGTCCGCTGTTCTCGCGATGAACCTGTTGGCGTAGAAGACGAAGATGAACTGGATGCCGATTAGAATTAGCGGTGCAAGCCAAAACCATGAGGGATAAAAGATTATGACTGCGATAAAGATCGCCATTCCGAAAACGATGAAGACGGCGAAGAACAGCACCTGCGTTTCTAGGAAGAGGCGGTTGAACGATTTTTCAGGTTTCTGGTACGCTTCAGGAACCACTTCTTCGCCTTGTCTCCACGCGAAGTAAACGGTTGCTTTGCGGCAGTTTTCTCTGAAGATTTGCGTGCTGATTATGACGTCTTGTTTTGCCTCTTCGATGACGTCTGGAGAGACTGACAGGTCGATTGGGGTTAGTGTTATCTCAATCGGTTGGCCGCTCTTGATTTCAACCTTGACAAGATGCTTGCCCGCTGAGTCGATGATGGTGTATGAGAGGTAGTCGTTTTGGTTTGACGTTTCGCGTGTGATGTCGGTGAAACGCTGTTTCTGAGGAATCAGGTATTGGCTGTACATGTAATCGAACAGTTTCGGCATGTAACTCTGCGGTATTTCCGCGTCCATCTTGTATGAAAAAGGCTGGCTCATCCTCTTGTTTCAAAACCTTTGCATTAAACACGTAGTGATCAGTTTTTCCCTTTTTAAAACCTTATTGTTGTGAAAAAGCGGGTGGTTTTTTTGCGGTTTTGGCTTGAAGTTTTTAAGTTGCGACTTTTGTGGTGGTGTAAGGTGCGACTTTTTTTGCTGCTCTTTCTCGGGCGACTGCTGATGTTGACTTAGGAAGGAATGAACGGCAAAATCTTAAAAGCGCCTTCTAATCAAACGTTTCAATCGTGTTGCGGCTGTGGTGATGGCTTTGGTGGGGCTTCTTGATCCTCTGCGCGTGAAAGGTGTCAATTTTAGGAATCGCATCGTTATGCCTCCGATGCAGAGCGGTCGTGCTTCGCTTGGGGGAGCCGTCACGAACAGGCTCGTCAACTTTTACGTGCCGCGCTCGGCTGCCGTAGGCTTAACCATCGTTGAGCACTCGTACATCTCGCTGACTGGGAAGATAGGGCCGAAACAGCTGGGAATCAACGATGACCAGCTTGTCCCTGGTTTTGAACGGCTTGCCTCAGCCATCCACTCCGCAGGCGCCGCAGTCGTAGTGCAGATTACGCATGCAGGCGGAGTCGCAAATAGGAAAATCATCGGCGTTCAGCCCGCTGGTCCTTCGGCGAGAGGCAAAACCCGAGGCTTAGAAGTGAGCGAGATGCACGCCATCGCTGACGACTTCGTTTCCGCGGGGGAACGCGCGGTCAAGGCAGGATTCGACGGGGTTGAACTGCATGGAGCGCACGGCTACCTGCTAAACCAGTTCTTCACGCCCCTGCTCAATATGCGCAGCGACGAGTTCGGCGGCTCACTGGAGAACAGGATGCGTTTTCCCCTGCTGGTTGTCAAAAGAGTCCGCGAACGCCTAGATGGCAAACTGCTGCTCTACAGGCTGGGCGCCGACGATTTAGCCCCAAACGGGACACACATAGAGGATTCCGTCGCCTTTGCAGTTCGGCTTGAGCGGGCAGGGGTTGACGTGATCGACGTGTCTGGGGGAATGTGCGGAAGCGAACCAAGGCAGCTCAGGGGCGTTGCCGGCTATTTTGTTCCGCAGGCAAGCCGAATCAAGAAGGCGGTTAAGGTTCCCGTCATCGGCGTGGGCGGCATATGTGACGCTGAATTCGCTGACAGGCTGATTTGCGACGGGAAAGTTGACTTGGTGGCGGTGGGCAGAGCGCTTTGGAAAGATCCAAAATGGGCACAGAAAGCCGTAGAAACACTTCACTCTCGTGCCGACCCTTAAAATGTCAAATCATGCCCGCTTAGTCAACGTTTCTTGATTGTTATCATGCAACCACAAGAGTTAATACAGTCCATCCGCGAATAGAGACTTAGACTTTTGGTCAAACAAGCGCAAAGGTGTGCAAGATTTTGGAAAACCAGCAGCGATTTACCATGGATGAATTAAGCAAGTTTAACGGTAAGAACGGTAACCCCGCCTACATCGCCTTCAAAGGCAAAGTCTACGACGTCACGGAATCAAGCCAGTGGATGGACGGCGACCACTTGGGGCACGAGGCGGGACAGGACTTAACAATGGCGATGGACATTGCACCCCACGGCGAAGAAGTCATGGAAAAAATGAAAGTAGTCGGCGTATTAGCCGGGTCCTAATTGCGCAATGAACGAGGGTAGAGAAGCCCTGTTGTTAGGTAGCGCTTGCATGCTTGCTGCTGTGTCGGTACAGTCACAATGTTTAATATACTTGCTCGGTTGATAACTTAGCTTAAGGTTTTTGTTATGCTGAAGCAAGTTTTTAAGTGTCCTGTATGCAAGCAAGCCTGCGCTAATCCGCAAGAGTTGTGGCTTCACCGCAAAGTGATTCACAACGGCAAAATATGCGAACACAGCATCTAACCCCGCCAATTTTGCACTTCTAAAAAATTGTTTTCACGTGGAATTCACGCATGAAGGCATTAAACCTGCCTGTATCAAGGGTGAAATGGGATGGCTACGAATGACAATTAGCCGCTACATACGCAACGTGGAGCATTACCATTACATTTTTATCTATAAATGAACATTTACTGTTGTTTGTAATGGTAAGCGCCATGCGGGTAATTAAAAGAGACAAAGGAAAAAAAGGGTATTTCTACCTGCAGCATTCCTTTCGGAAAGACGGAAAAGTAGCTACAAGAGAACTGTACCTTGGCAAGAGCATTCCAGCAGACATAGAAAAGCACAAAGCCAAGCTTCTGATTCAAGCCAAAGAAAGTTTGGACAAGAAACTGGAAAAAATAAGAGATAACCACCAAAAAGAATGGCAAAAGACTCCGCCGTCAGCGCGGGAGAGGGAACTGCGGGAAATAACCATCGCCTTCACCTACAACACCAACGCTATTGAAGGCTCCACCATAACGCTTGACGAAGCAAGGCTAATTCTGGAAGATCAGATGGCACCCGCCAAGCCGCTCAGAGACATAAGGGAGACTGAATCCCACGCG
>CAWJIN010000002.1:0-14093 GCA_963842865.1 Candidatus Bathyarchaeota archaeon
TTTCATAGAATTCTTCGGGAAAAGTCGGCGAGAGCATCAGTCTGGTCTTGACCTTCTGCCTGCCGTCTTTCGAGTGAGGTTTCCTAAGCAAAGTGTCATTGTATTTCTCGATTTCACGAGCTTCTTCAGCTAATCTCGCAGCTGCTTGGGCTATCTCATGCGCGCATGCGACTAGGGGGATGTACTTTTCGCTCTCTTTCTCCATGAAGCATGCTTGAGTGTCTACCTCTGCAATTTTCTCTGCCATGCCGTAAGCAGCCATTGCTTTCGCTTTTGCATACGGATTGTTGAAAGGTGAATTGTCTCGTATTGCATTCATGTCTATTACTAATCTGGGCAGAGTTGGAGTCTGGCCGGTTTCAAGCGAATAGATCACTTTGTCAATTTCTTGTTGAACTATCCTGTAAACGCCGGTGATTGCAAGTATTTTGTTGATGTTTGAGTTGAATATCGCCATCTCAATGGGATCCAAGAATTCTTTTCTGGCTCCGATTAGAGGGTCACCGGTGATTATTATGTAGCCTAATCCTTGACTTTCCATTTCTGCTTTTGCCCGTTTTGCTGGAGAATCGGAGATCACAATGCCTGGCCGACCGCTTTTTGAAATTTGCTCTCTAGCCTTTGCGGGTCCCGGCAGGGCCGTATTAGGTGATATTGTGACCAAAACATCTGGGTTGAATTCTAAGATTTTGGGGAACGCTTCTTCAACGTCTTCGAGGTTCATTTTTGATCCTGTAGTGACTGTTCGAACTTTGATGTCTTTTCGGTCAGCCAATTCGTCGAGGAGAAGTTCAAGATTTGGTGATGTCCCAATGTTGCCACACTTAAAAATTCCGATTTTTTTGAATTGTTGTTGTTCCAATTTTGTTCACTCTATAACTGATTATGCAGGTTTGATTTTTAAGATTACCGTTTCAAATGATTTTAAAAGTATGATTTTTTAAGAGAATTCTAATATGAGAAATAATATTTGACGGATGTTGTTGAAAAAAGCTTGAAAAAAATAGGTATAACCGTTTCCAAACCAGTTTTAGCAGCTATTCGTGTTGTGTCATCGTCGGCGTGATAGTGATAGTGTTTGAAGAGGTTCTAGCCATCACAGTGGCATTTTCTTAATAATACAAGCCATACTGTTGCTAACGCGATTACATGGAAGTTAAGAAACAACGATAAGCATCGCCGACAGTAAATCAAAAATAAACAAATCTTTTTTAATTTTTATCCATCAAACTAAATTGTGAACTGCAAAGCCTAAAACAGTTTAAATAACCATAATTGTTTAATAACTTAGTCTTCTAGTTAACAAACTTAAAGAAGGCAAGGTAATGACGCTAAACGAAACTCTAGAAAAGCTCTCAAACGCCTGCGGAGTAACAGGCAGAGAAAACGAAGTCAAAGAATTAATGATTCGGCTAATGACGCCCTACGCAGACGAGATAGTTGTTGATAAACTTGAAAACGTAATAGCCATCAAAAAAGGCAAATCGAATGCTCCTAAAATCATGCTTGCCGCTCATATGGATGAAGTCGGCTTAATGGTGAAAACAATAACTAAAGACGGCTTTTTGCAATTCACTAAAATGGGCGGAATAGACGACCGCATCTTACCAGCTCAAAAAGTCACAGTTTTCTCAAGAAAAGGTCCTTTTCCCGGCATAATCGGCTCAAAACCACCCCACATCCAAAAAGAAGATGAGCGAAAAAAAATCATAGCTTTCGATGAGCTTTTCATCGACATTGGAGCCGAAAGTAGAGAAGATGCTATGGCATTAGGCGTTGCAGTCGGCGATCCAGTAGGCTTTGACATAAAATATGTTCCATTAGGCAGGGATGTTGTTATTGGCAAAGCTTTGGATAACCGAGCTGGCTGCGTCACAATGGTTGAAGCCCTCAAATTAATGGAAAAAACCGATTATACCGTTTGTGCCGTGGGCACTGTTCAGGAAGAAGTAGGCTTACGAGGCGCCGCAACAGCGGCTTTCGGTGTTGACCCCGATTTAGCAATAGTACTCGACGTAACAATAGCTGGTGACGTTCCAGGCGTAAGAGAATTTGACACAACCGTTAAGATGGGTAAAGGTCCAGCGCTCACAATTTCCGATTCTGGCTTAATTACTCACCCGAAGGTTTTGCGGTGGCTTTTGGACACGGCGGAAGAAGAAAAAATCCCATTCCAGCTTGAAACAGGATTAATCGGCTCAACTGATGCTGCACGGATTTCCATAACTAGGCAGGGCATTCCCAGCGGCAACATATCCATACCCACAAGATACATTCACAGCCCAGTAGGCATGCTGTGCCTAAAAGACATAGAGAACTCGGCTAAACTTACTGCTGCTGCAATACAAAGAACTTCAAAATACTTCTAAACTTTCTCCTTGCAGTATGCTGCATCAGCGAAAGCATTTTTAAACAAACATTCTTCTTATCCTATTGTGGCTTAACTTATGAGCACGGCGGAGAAATTTGCTGGAAAATTCGAGTTTTTAGAACATACCGCTGACGTTTACATTCGAGCGCATGGCAAAACAATGGAGGAAGCCTACGAAAACGCCGCGCTTGCAATGTTTGAAGTTATGACAGACACTGATAAAATCACCCAGATGCAAGAGGAAACCTTAGAGGTTGAAGCTGAAGACCAATACGCGCTGCTTTATAATTGGCTTGAAGCGTTGCTTGTAAAATTTGAAACGGAAAACATGCTTTACTCAAAATTCCAGATAACAAACTGGGAAGAAACAGATGAAAACTTCAAATTCAAAGCGAAAATTTGGGGCGAAAAATTTGACCCTCAAAAGCATCCGCAGAGGGTCGGCGTTAAAGCAGTAACTTACCATAGAATGGTAATAATAAGGGAAAGAGACATAGTGGTGTTAGAGTTCATTTTGGATATTTAGGCTAGCTTTAGCTTCTTTAGTTCTGCCACTATCTTGTCAACTATTGGTTCTGGCGGTTGGTCAAGGCTTGTGGTGCTTGAAGTGACGAATGGCACTTTTTTCTCCTTAAAGTATTCTAAGAGCGGTCTTGTCTGTTCTTGGTAGACCTGCAGTCGTTTCTTTATAACTTCCGGGTTGTCATCTGACCGCTGATATAAGGGTCCTGCGCATTTGTCACAGATGCCTTCAACTTTCGGCTTTAAGAAGCGAATGTTGTAAACGGTTCCGCAGTTACGGCATATTCTACGGGAAGATAAGCGTTCAATAATAATCCAGTCAGGAACATTCAGCAACAGTATGACGTCAATTTCAGTAATAGAATCTAAGCTTTTGGCTTGTTCAAGTGTTCTTGGGTAGCCATCCAAAATAAAGCCTTTTTCTTTCGGAATTTTGCTTAAGCGTTGTTTTAGTACTTCTACAACAACTTCGTCTGGAACAAGAAGCCCCTTTTCCACGTAACCCCTAACTTTCCTGCCTAACTCGGAATCTTCCTTCATTAATTCACGGAAAATATCGCCGGTCGCTATGACTTCAACGCCAAGTTTTGCTTGTAGCCTTGAAGCGTAAGTGCCTTTTCCAGCGCCTGGCGCTCCGAAGATAATTGCTTTCAATTTACTTTTGCCCCCTGTCAGCCTCTTCCATAGAACAGTAATGGATAATTAAATTTTATGCCCCAAATTACTATCCTGCCTTACTGCTGTCCTTCAACCAGGCTAACGCCATACACGCCGTGTGAGGATTAAAAGCGCAAGGACGATCATAAAGGTTCCAAGTGCAAGGGGGAACAGTACCAGCAGGTACTCTAAGGATGATGGAGGAGAACCACCAGTTGCCTGTTGCTGCGTTAGCGTGAACGAATTCAAGATTGCCTCCGTCCTCGAACTTGCGAGAAAGTAATATTGACCCTGAGGCAGGCTCAGGGAGACGCTTCCAGTCTGGAGGTCATATTGACTTACCCACGATGATGGAATCCCAGTGAAATTCTCCAGAGTTGTTGGTACCTGACCGTTTGTGGTATGTTGAAACAGTAGAGCATCATGTTGGGTTGTGTTCATGGCATAGATGAACACGGGACTTGAGGCGCTCCAAGTGATGTTTAACGGTATGGTATCAGACTGAACATCCCACGATAAGAGCGATACAGTTGTGTTTTGGGGTATAACTATATTTGAAATTGTCGTGCCGGTGCTGACTGCTGTCATGGAGGGGGCAAATGCAAAAGAACCAAGGGCAGAGGAGATTAGAAGAATTCCCACGAGTATCAGAACAGCCGCCATCACTATTTTCAGTGCCGATTGCTGCTTCTTTTCCACTGGCGCTTTCTGGGGTAAGGTCTGGAGCAAGTTGACTGCGAGTTGTCCCCTCTCGGTGAGGTGATACTTTCCCTGGTTATCCTTGGATACAAGAGCCCCCACTGCCTTCAGATGGTAGTTGAGTCTGCCCGTGTTTGTTACTTGTAGGAGCATCATTAATTCTGTGTAGCTGAGCGCCTCTTTTTCCGCTAGCAACTCCAGTATGCTCCTCCTTGTAACATCGTTGAGAATCTTATGCAGGGATGACCAGTCTACTTCTTTCATGCTTTGGTATTTGTCCATCAATCCACTTTAACTTTTTTGATAAGAATAGTTATCTCCTGCTTATCAATGGAGTTCTTTGTCATAAAATTCCTCTGTTGTCAGGGTATGGGGATTTAATTTTATGTGGTGCACTTTAATTTCAAGGAAATGTTTATGGCATAACAGCACTTATCAAACCTAACCAAGGGTGAAGCTTTGTACACAAAAGAAATCGGGAAAAACCTGTTTCTAATCGAGTTAGAAACTGGAGGATTCAAAAACCTCATTTGCAGCTACATAATAAAAGGCACTAAAACTATCCTTGTGGAGTCTGGTCCAACTTCTTCAGTACCCAATCTTGTTTCTGGCTTAAAAGAACTCGACATCAGATTTGAAGATGTTGAATACGTTGCAATTACGCATGTTCATTTAGATCACGGTGGCGGCGCCGGCACATTGCTAAAGTTTCTGCCTAACGCAAAAGTCCTCGTCCACCCAAGGGGAATGCCACATCTGATTAATCCTGAACGGCTTTGGCAATCTGCTCAAGAGGTTCTTGGATATGTAAGCGAAATTTTCGGTAAGCCTGAGCCCGTCCCGAAAGAACGGATAATTCCTGTCACTGAGGGCTCCTTTGACTTAGATGATGGCGCAAAACTGACGGTTATTGAAACGCTAGGCCACTCCTCACACAGCCTTAGCTTCCACGAATCGTTAAACGACGGAGTTTTTCCTGGAGATGCTGCTGGCACGTATTTCCCAGAGTTCGACGTGGTAATGCCCACTACGCCGCCTCCCTTCCATCTTGACGCGGAATTGGCTTCCTTAGATAAATTAATCAATCTTAAGCCGACAGTTCTGTATTACAGCCATTTCGGAAAAGCCTCAAATGGCGTTCAACGCCTGAAAGATTACAAGTTGCAGCTTCAATTATGGGCAAAAATCACAGAAGAAGGCGTCAGGAAAAACCAAAGTTTCGAGGAGATACGTGACAGAATAGTTGCTGAGGACAAGGTTATGTATCAGCTGGCGGATTACTTAAAATCGCATCCAATTTACTCTAAGACGGCTCTTGGAAACAGCGTTCAAGGCTTTATCGACTATGCCAAGCAAATTCAGGCTAATGAGGGTTCATAAACGTTTTATAGTATCTTCCGCTTTGTTTTTTTAAGGTGAAAAGTTTTGGGCGAAAGTGAAAGCAGAAAGGCGCCAGAAGAAATTCCCCTTGAGAAAATAAACGAGTACGCTTGGCGTATCCCAAAATACAAGTCAGCCATGAGAGTTCCAGGCATGGTTTTTGCAAACGAAGCTCTTTTAGAGAAGATGAAGACTGATCGCACTCTTTGGCAATGCACAAACGTAACACAGTTGCCTGGAATTTACAAGTATGCAGTAACATTGCCCGATGGGCATGAAGGTTACGGTTTTCCAATAGGCGGCGTTGCCGCAACCGACTATGATAAAGGCGTCATCAGCCCTGGCGGCGTAGGCTATGATATCAATTGTGGCGTTCGCCTCTTAGCAACAACGCTTACAGAAAAAGATATCCGACCCAAACTTGCACCGCTAGCAGAAGCCATTTTCCGCAATGTCCCCTCTGGGCTTGGAAGCCGACGAAAAGACCTAACTGTTTCCGCCGCCGACTTGGACCGTTTGGTAGTTGAGGGTGTGCCGTGGCTTATCAAACGCGGGTTCGGTTGGCCTGAGGACGCAGAGCACTGTGAAGAAAGCGGTTGCATGGCTAATGCAGACCCAGATAAGGTCTCATCGACTGCTAAGAGCAGAGGATTAACCCAGATTGGCACCTTGGGTTCGGGAAACCACTTCTTAGAAATACAAAAGGTAGATAAAATCTACAATCCTAAGACAGCTAAGGCTTTTGGAATTACGCAAGAAGGCCAAGTTACAGTGATGATTCATTGCGGTTCAAGAGGCTACGGTCACCAAGTCTGTTCTGATTATCTGAGAGTTATGGAGCATGCAGTACAAAAGTATAAGATAACGTTACCCGACCGCGAATTAGCATGTGCACCTGGAAACAGCAATGAAGCAGGTGATTACTTCCAAGCTATGACTTGCGCTGTCAACTATGCTTTTTCTAACCGTCACGCAATTATGCATTGGGTCAGGCAAAGTTTTCAGCAAGTTTTCCATGAGTCGCCTGAAAAATTTGGTTTAAAACTCGTTTACGATGTAGCGCACAACATTGCCAAGATAGAAACACACAAGATTGATGGCGGAGAAAAGAAAGTTTGGGTTCACCGCAAAGGAGCGACACGCGCTTTTCCAGCAGGGCACCCTGATGTTCAAGCTGATTACCGCAGTGAAGGGCAACCAGTGCTTATTCCAGGCAGCATGGGTACAAGCTCATGGGTTCTGGTGGGTTCACAGAAAGCTATGGATTTAACTTTTGGTTCAACAGCCCATGGCGCGGGCAGAATGATGAGCCGATCAGCAGCAAAACGGCAGTTTTGGGGTGGAGACATAAAAGCGGGTTTGGAGAAGCGGGGCATTGTTGTTCGTGCAGCAAGCATTTCTGTTTTGGCTGAGGAAGCCGACCCCGCGTATAAGAATGTAGATGTGGTTGCCGACGTCAGCGACAAGATTGGAATTGCCACTAAAGTTGCAAGGCTTGTTCCACTAGCTGTAGTAAAAGGGTAGATTAAACAATCCATCTTTTTTCAATTTTTTTTGTAAAATCTTGCTTTTTTCAGGTTGATTTGGGAAATTGTATATCTAGAAGTTTAATAATGCACTAATACCTTAAATCGACAAAAGCAGGAAAGCTGACTTGAGTAAACAAATAAGGCTTCAGTACAGTGGGTTCATTATTTTTACAACTCAAATATTGAGTTTAATCACTGGACTTATCTTCACGCTTTTGCTTACCCGAAATATGTCCAAAGACCAGTTCGGAATTTGGACAAACATTTTTGATTATACTGGGTATTTTATGCTTTTCAGCGGTTTGTTACCTTTCTGGGCAACTCGGTTTGCGGCAAGAGGTAAAGTGGGGACTGTTAAAACTAGCGTTTTAGCGCAATTGTTAATAGGTGTTACTGCGGTTATAATTTATTTTCCAGTTATAACTCTGGTTTCAAGAGCAATCGGAACTGAAGCCTACCTGCTAATTTATTTTATCGCCGGATTGTATGTTCTGACCTTTTTCATGATTACTATTTTTGAAAGTGTTTTGCAATCTGTAAGGCCTCAGGCACTTGGGTATGGCTTGATGATTGAGGAAATAGTGAAAGTGACTGTTGCTTTAGTTTTGATATTAGGTTTTAGGCAGTTATTCCTCGGCGCAATATTAGCCTTAACTGTTTCCTGCGTTGTTCAAATATTATACTATTGGTATCTTTTGTCTGATGAACTTAAGGGAAAAGTACACTGGGGCTACCTTAAAGAGTGGCTTAAGGGTTCAACCGTAATTGCCTACAGCGCTGTTGGCGGGCAATTGGTTGCTTTCGTCTTTATCCTGCTTTTCGTGTATGGCGGAGCAGACACTAGAGCCTATTATCAAGCTGCCTTCACTTTTACCACCATAGTTGGATATTCCTCTTCTTTGGCGACCGCTTTGTATCCTAAACTGTTGGCTAACTCTTGTTCAGATGAACAGGTTGGATTATCGTTTAGAACAGTGTTAATGTTGGCTATCCCATTTGCTACAATAACAATGGTTATGTCGACTGCGTTCTTAACAATCCTAAACATAAGTTACAGTGTTGCCTGGCCCGTTCTGATCGCACTAACGATTGATACCATGGTGGGTTTGGTGTCTACATTTTATTCTTCATGTGTCATGGGCAAAGAAGGCTTCGATGCGGAAGGAAAAATTTCTATTCGCAAACTTTTCAGAAGCAAAATCTTCACGGTATTCACTATTCCATACATTCAGGCGGCATTTGCTTTGCCTCTGGTATATTTCGTTCTAACGCGGCTGCCGGTGCATGGATCAGTTCAAGCGGTATTATACGTTGTAGCGATAATTATTGGTGTCCATATTTCAGCGTTCATCGGATTATACTTTTATATGCATCATTCAGTTAGAATGCCGGTTGCTTGGAAAAGCATATCCAAATATATTTTAGCCTCCCTCTTTATGGGCGGCGTCATGCTTTTTCTGTTCCCCCCTACAACAACGCTGCTTGCCACAATAGCTAAAGCCATCGCAGGCTTTGCAATTTACGTAGTCTTGCTGCTGGCTATTGATGCTCAAGCGAGACAGCTCATAAGATTGATACGGGAAGAAATCAAGGGTACACTACGACAGTTAACACATAAAGGCAATAATTCAGAGCAATAATTTTTGAGGAATAAATAAACTTGATTTTACTTGAATTTTGCCCTTTCTGCCGAACGTCAAAAGTATCGCTAGCTCAATAAGCTAAAACAACCTGGTTTTCTAGAAGCCGCCTTTGCTCCATGCCTTTGCGGTTTCGTAGCAGAAAGCTAAGGCACATATGAATGTACCTGTTGTGGCGAAGAAGTATTCGTCGGTCACCACGGGAGGTCTTAGAACCGTCAATTCGGTAACGAGAAGTAAAACTGAAAAAATGGCGTAAAACAGAAACCTTGGGATTAAGAAGCGGCTGATTTTTATGCTGTCTTCCAAAACAACCTTATTGATGGCATAGCCGCCGTCCTCACGTTTTAGCAACCCTACGTCTTCTAGTTTAGAAAGATGATAAACCGCCAATGAAGGAGTGCTCAAGTCGAGAGCTCTTTGGACCTCTCTTGCTCCAACGGGCTTGTTGCTCTTTAATAAGAACCTATAAACCTCCAGCGTAGTCCCCTTCAACATACTTTCAGGTTCATCCGAGGTCAAGGTTGCCACAATGCTTCAAATCACATTCGCGACTGATTTAAACGATTCTCCGTTCAATCAATTAGAACGAAAAATCAAATGATTAGAACACATGTTCTATTGCATAGAATTAAGTAAGGCTCCAAAGTCTAGGAGCTTATCAAACCAAAAGGATGATAGTCCATGAGTGAACAGAAAAAGCAAATGATCCTTGCAATTGTTCTTGCTTCAGTTTTAATAATTCTTCTAGGCGGAGTGAGCCTATTGTTCTTCCCTACCCAACAGACGTCATCCACATCAACACCAGAAGCCGAACCGGCTCCTATCGGTGGTTCCACTGGAGCTCCTGCTATTCTCGTAATACCAGTTGACAGCACTGTTGAACTTAACTCTTCTGAAGGGTTTAATTCCTCAATAATGGCGGCTGGAGCGGCAAGTTCAACGTTGCTGGTGTTGCCACCTGGAGGAAACGGTTCAGTGCCTTTTTTGGTCTATTCAAGTGGTGCAAATGAAACTGTTAATGTCTCTTTAAGCGTCTACTTGGGGTCGGCAGAAGCAGAATCCTATGGCGTACAGTTCAGTGTTTCTCCATCAAACTTTGCCCTCAGCCCGGGAGAACAAGTAACGTCAGCTCTCAACATAGTCGCTGACGAAAATGCGCCATCGGCGTTTTACATGCCAACAGTTGAAATACAAACAAACTCCTCATACATAATCGGAGGGTCAGTAAATGTCCCCGCTTTGTTAGTTGCAAATTCCACTCCTTCATGCCTCTTTCTTGTAAACGAACAAGAATTTATTCCACCCGTTGTGATTGCACCTTCGACGCCAAGCGTGGGAATTATAAATGCGTCGGCTAGCTCGCCACCTCTGACGACGATTACGCCGATCATAAATGCGTCAGCTGGCTCTCCTCTCCCAGCGCCGTCCCCTCCTGGAATTTCTGGATTGTCTGTCACTCCCACCATTAACATGGTTCCTGGAGAGACTGCAACGGTTATATTCGGTTGCCTTACCCAGGATAATCTAAGCCTCAACGTCACTGTTCCCGCAGGGTTCAGCGCCGAATTTTCACCAAACCCACTGAACATAATTTTCAGCTATACATCCGGAAAAATGTATGCCCTAACAGTTACTGCTGACACAAACATCAGTTCTGGCACATACGAAGTGAACGTAACCGGAAGTCTAGGCTCATACCTATTCGATGCTTCTTTCTACGTCGCAGTCAAATAAGCAAAGGAGTCGATTTTAATGCTTAACTTTAAGACAAGCTTCCGTTTTTTGGCGTTCATAATCGTCTTAGGTCTCATTCTATTAAGCGTAACTTCACTATCGTCTGCTAGCCTAACCTCATACAGCAATGTCCAAATAAACATCCAAACCTCAAACATACAATCAGGCTACTTCACAGTCTCAGCTTTCAACATGACCGGCTACCAGGAATCCTCAGTTCAAACCTATTATCCCGCCGCCTCCTTCGAACTGCCAAACGGACAATACATCTTCACCGTCACCGCAAACAACCAAACCAACTCGAACTATCCAGTTCCCCTGGCACTCGGAGCCACATCAAGTAGCGGTGAAAGCCCCTCAAGTACTCCATCATTGCCCATCCCTGTAGCCCCAGCAACCGAATATGGATACTCAGTGCAGCAAATCTCCAATTCAATAACGATCACAATCACAACTCAGAACGTTTCTTCATTCCCAACAAATACACTAACAATACAAGTCCTCTACGCCAACGGAACCGCAGCCGCAGGTGCATCTGTTTCAGCATCCACCATTGGATCCTCATATTACTGGGGCTACGAATCCAACGTCATAACTTGGACTACAACCGGCCCCGACGGCTATGCAACCCTCGTCACACCTACAGCACCAGAACAAATCGACGCGTGGAGCTGGCTACCCCTAAACCTCACCAACAATACTGCACCGCAAGTCATCATCGCGGGCGAACCAGTAAACGTGACTGGCCCCATGGAGCCAGCCTACATCGGAGTTGCAGGCTCAACGCTGATAGTTCCCCCGCAAACAACGGCAACAATAACGATGTACACACAACAGCAAAACTATTGGATAACCCCATACACAGCCACCGCAACACCAGAAACAGGCTCAACAACAGGCGCTTCAAGCTCAGGTTCATTTGCTGGCCCAGGTGCAATCCCAACTTCAGTATACGCTCAACAACAAGGAAACCCAGCACTTCAGGCGACCCAAACGCCAACACCAACCGCTACAAGTTCCAGCACAACCAGCGGAAACACACTTCTCCTAACTATTTTAGTCGCCATAGTCATCGCAATAGTCGCAGTGGCAAGCCTAATAATCGCAACAAGAACCAAAAGAAAACAACAACAATCAAGCGCGGCGCGTGCGGAATTTCCTTAAGCTCACCATTAAACGTTAAATTCTAAATTCAACCTATAATCATAATGGACGAAAAACAAGAAACTGGATGCTCCATTGATACAGTGACGCGTAACCATGAACTTGAGTGACTAGTAACAATGAACATGCGTGACGTAAAACAACAGCCAAAAACAAGTCTATTCAACAAAATAACCTTGAAACAGACGCTGAAGAGACCGAAAGAAAAAATAGTTTCGCAGGCATCTCTGCCTTAATTAGCTATCGCTGGGTTCAGTAGTTTCGCCCTTGGAACATAGCAGGTTATTGTCGAAGAAGCTGCTTGATTATAGCGAATAGTTAAGACATTTAAATTTCCGTTTAACTAATAATAGGTGGTGAGGGAAGCCATTTGAAAGAGGAACAATTTAAAGTTTTAAAAACTATGATTGAAGCGACAAGCCGCATGGACCTGAACATGTTTGCTAAAAAAGTGAATTTGAACCCAAACCAAACTATACAGCAAATTCAAGAACTAACAAAAGAGGGCTTTCTGCAAAGAAGCGAAAGAGGATATGGTATTACTGACAAAGGAAAAGCAGCCTTCAAAGTGTTCACGCCTGTTTCGGAAGAAATGGGTTTCCACTTTTACTTTGGCATCGATCAGCCCGCAGACTTAACCTCGAAGACGCTGCAAGAGTTTTACAAGGCTATAAAGCAGGTTAGCGCAGGTTCGCTTGAATTTCACCTCTACAGGGGCGACTTTGAAAACTGGCTAAAAGAAGCCTGCAAAGAGCCAGAGCTTGCCGATAAAATTGGAGGCGTTAAGGCTGCCGGTTTAAAGGGTGAAGAGCTTAGAGCAGAACTCTTGAAAGTGCTTGACGCAAAATACGGCATCCAAGAACTGTTATAGCAACTACCGTTTTTCCTTGTTCAGCTTAATCCACCAATCAGGAACTCTGGCTTTTTCTGCGTTGTCCCAGGAATCGAAGGGCTTAATATCCAAGATTGGTGTGCCGTCGAAGGCGTCCAGACCGCGAACGGTCAAAGTGTTGCCTTCAACTTTTAACAACTCGACTAGTGTTAGTCCGATGGGGTTTGGGCGAAGGTTGGTTCTGGTTGCGAAAGCTCCAAGCAAAGGCATGTCCATTCTGCCTCTTGGATGAACCTTCAATGTCATTCGTTGCTTACTGGAAATTTGGTTGAGCCAAAAAAGGACAAACAAGTGTGAAAAGCCATCAACACCCTCTAAGGCTTCAACCAACTCGTCACGAATAATAATCTGTGAGATTCTGGATTTATCTTTAACCTCGTCGCCGACAGCTTCGGTTTTCACGCGTCCTATCGGGTTCAAAACGATTTTGTCTTGAAAAGTCATCCTTAAATACGCTCACTTTTGAGTGCGCCGTAAAACTATATAAGCATTCTACTGAAATCTCGAATAAACCCGCTAATAGAAATCACAAGCTAAAAATTGAAACTTACCTTTAATTTCTAAATTTAGCCGCGCGCGCGAATCAGAGCAATGTCTTCAAAGCGCCAAAAGAGATTGTTTCTGAAATCTCTTCCACGAATCTTATGTGCTCTGCATTATCAGATGCTAGAGAACCTTTCAATATTATGGGTTTGAAGTCGAAATCTTCAGCACCTCTATAGGTGGACAAGACGCAAAACTCTGCACAAAAACCTGACACAATAACGGTGTCAACCCCAAGTTCCTTTAGTTTTTCCGCGAGCCCTGTCTTCGTGAAAGAGCTACCGTAGGTCTTCACTATGTGTATATCTTGAGGCTCAAGCTTCACATTCTGAGGCACATCAAAACCTGTGTTACCTGGCACAAGGCCCCGTTCCTCATCTTTGTGCTGTACGACGACAATGGGAAAATTCTTTTTTCTGAAAAGATCTATGGCCGCATTTATGTACTCGATAGCAGACTTCAAGGAATCTGAGCAACCCTGATTGAGGTTAAAGAACTCGTTCTGTACGTCTATAACGATCAAGGCTGGTTTCATTTTATTCTCCTTCTGTGAATCTCTTGAAACTTGGTGATTAGCCTAAATAAATACGTTGTCAACAAGAATTAGAACCCTATGCAAAATGCCGTTGTTGTGTGTATTTGGGTTTGGGGATTAAATTTTAATCAAAAATTATTTCTTTCTCCTTAAGGAACCAAACAGTGTGAAATCTCGAATAAGCTGCTAAAAGACACTACAAGCCAAAAACTAACCCTGTCTTTAATCTCTAAATTTAGCCGCACGATTCGCAATTAACGTAGCCATAGCACCAGCAGCAACTCCAGCGTCAATGTTAACAACTGCCAAACCCAGTGAACATGACTGAAGCATAGCCATCAAGGTGCTTACTCCTTTTTCGCCAAAACCATAACTATTAGAAGTTGGAACCGCAATCACCGGAACATTAACCATGCCAGCGACC
>CAWJIN010000003.1:0-15145 GCA_963842865.1 Candidatus Bathyarchaeota archaeon
GAAACCAGCTCTTCTTCTTTTTTATTAACCTGAACTTTCTTTGGGTTTCTTTTTCACGGGTAGAGTTATAGTCCGAGGTCTTGAAAAGCGTTAAAGTGTTTTTGATTGAATGTGTATAGTTTTGCGCCGTTGTTAATTGTTATGGCTGCAGTTATTGCGTAGTTCTGCATCTGAGTCGAGGATTATCAATTTCTTTTTTCATCGTTTAGAGTAAAGTTCTGAAAGCATCATTTCTTTGTCTGTGAATTCAACTTTGCCTCTAAGCTTTTTTACCGTTTCCGCAGTTGATGTGCACTCAACCAGCCTGTTAAATAACTCGTTAAAGCTCTCGTCTTTTCCCTTAATGGCTAGGAGTTTCCCATAGACTTCGTCTCTAATAGTGATAGTTTTCACCATAACGAACCACAAACTAAACACATGTTTAAACATACTTTTAAATCACAAAAATCAGAAAATACCCGCCATAAAATTTTAGTCTACCAAAGCCCATTATTAGGGATCCTAACTCGAAATCGCCGCTGCTTATAGACTTCCTTAACAAGGATGTAGTCATTCCTCTCAAACGTGATCGCGCCAAAAAAATTCATCGGTCAGAAAATATGAAAACCTTTAACGTGGAAAGGGGCATGTATCTAACAAATCCAGCCCTTTAAGCTCTGTATATTTAGGCTAGATTTAGACTATTCTTGTTTTCTTTTACTCGTTTATGTACGCTATAACGCTAAGTCCTATAGTTATGAGTATGAGGATGAAGTATAGGGTTCCGCTTATCATAAGCGAATTTCTGTAAAACGGTTCTGCTATGAGAATATGGGTTGAAGGGATTGGAATGTCATAAGCAGCTGAAAAAATAATGTAGAAGATCGTTCCTAACGCTTGGGTCAAGAATAGAACCAAGTTTACTTGTTTATTGGTCAATGTATAGCGTTTCTTACTGATTTTATTTGCATCTTTATTTTGTGTGGACGCGGTGAAGAGGAAGCATAAGCCGACGAATGGAAGGGTCACGCCCCACAAGTCTAGGTAGCCATGGCCTAGGAACCAAGCATACCAAACTCCCCATCCTCCGACGGATCCAAAGTAAAGCCACAAAAGAAAAATAAAGATCAGGTACATTCCTAATGCTGTGATGATTAGGCCTGCCTTTTTCAGGTCAATTTTGCCCAGAGAGAAGCTTGCTTTATGGATGGATTTTCTCGAAAAATAGCCAGCGTATAGAGTGAGCAGAAATAGCCCGACTGTTGTTAGGATGAAGCTCAACATGTTTATTGGGTACTGGATGATGTAGTTTAGTCCTTTTCCCACTACTGCGGCTATCCATTCGCCCGCGTTGTTGAGCCAGAAAACCAAAAGGTAAACGGTACCCGAGATCAACCCCCATTTTATCTGGTTTGAAACAGGTTTGTTTGGGTTCAATTCAAAAAATAATTTGGCCAGCACAACTGGAAGCACTGTTGCCTCAACCAATAAAGGCACGGTGACTTGGACTACTCTCACGATTGTAAGGTGGGGGGCACCTGGGAGAGCGTCTGCAATAAGGGAGGACCAGAAGGACAAGAAATAGCCCATTTCGAAGATTAAGATAATTCTGAGGGTCATGTATGCTTCTGGTTTTGAAAGGTCTCTTCTTACAACGTAGAAGAGAATAGCGATTATTGCAATGAGGCTTGCCGCAACTAAGAGCCCGCTTCCCATAACTGCCGGTATATCCTCCATCTCCAAACGACCCGTGACGTGGCGATTAAAAATGCCTAAGAGGTTGTTGTAAACCATGTAGCCAAACCAAGAGAGGGCAACAAGCAACATCCCAATTCTAAATGGCATATCCGTCGTCTTGGTTTGTGTCATTTTAGTCCACCTGTTAAGAATATGGAGCTATTCTCTCTATTATTTCATTATATAAGATTTTGTTCTCTTAGGAACGGTATCTGGCGGGAAAATCTTCCGCAAACGAAAATAAGGTGTTTGCCATGAATGTATCGGAATAAAACAAAGAATAGCGAAAACGCGCAGAAGCGGCCGAAGTCACGGAAAAGCATGGAAAAGTGGCCGAGGTGAGGTAGCTTGGTAGCCTAGAGGCCTGTGGAGCCTTTTGCCAGGGTTCAAATCCCTGCCTCGGCCCTCCTCAAATTTGATCCACACAAGTGCAGGGGTCGCCGAGCATGGTCAAAGGCGTAGAACTGCTCTCCCACAAGAGGGCAGTATGTCAGCTTCAGGAGCCTATCCTGTAGAGGTTCGTGGGTTCAAATCCCACCCCCTGCACCTATACAAGTAACTTTGGCAGCCAGTTCGGGATGTTTTCGTTCCTTGCTAAGTTGAGTAGAGAAGACTTAAGTCTAAGGGTCTTTAGTAAGCAAACATGGAATTGGAGAAGGTATAGCTAACCCAAAATACTAATACAGAAAGAAACATAAATGCTCTACCAGTATGTCAACTAAAAAAAAACAAGCATTAAAAGTTAAAGCGCTTTTATGGGAAAAGGGACAGAGAGCCTTAGAATTGGCTAAACAAACAATCAAACAAGAAAAAATGCCAAGCGAACCCATCCAACAGGCATTAGAGTATTTCATAGACTCTTGGAATGACGTTGTGCATCCTGCTTCGCTTGCACTTTCATGTGAGGCTGTTGGAGGAAAAGCTGAGGAAACCACACAAATAGGCGTTGCCTTCGTACTACTTGCAGGAGGAGCAGATATCCATGACGATATTATTGATGAATCCACATTTAAGTATTCAAAGAAAACAATCTTGGGCAAATTCGGCAAGGACATCGCTATTCTGGCTGGTGACACCCTTTTATTTAAAGGCCTTTATGTTCTTCATGAGGCATGCGAAGCTCTACCAATGAACCAGAAGCGATTAGTGCTAGAATTAACAATGCAAGCGTTTTTTGGAATTAGCAGTGCAGAAGCAAAGGAAAGCAATCTAAAAGCATCTGGTTCAATTGTGGCGGAAGAATACCTTAGCATGATTAAGACAAAAGCAGCTGTGGCTGAAGCTACCATGCGTATCGGAGCAATTATAGGCGGGGGTTCACTGGAAGAAATTGAAGCATTAGCGAGTTTTGGTAAAACGTTTGGTACCTTGCTCACTATAAGAGATGAATTCATAGATCTTTTTGAATTAAATGAGATTAAGAACAGAGCTAAAAGGGAATGGCTACCGTTGCCAATTCTATATACATTTAAAGATACAGCGAAGAAAGATGAAATCTTAAGCCTGCTTAAAGGTGATCCGATAACGAAGAAGGCCGTTGAGCGTACGCTTGAAATAGTTATTGCTTCTAAAGAAACCCAGGAATTGAAATGCGAAATGTATTCAATGATAGAAGAAGAAAACCAGCGGTTATCGTTAATTAAAAAGAATCAAGATAAATTCAAATTAATGCTAAAAGCTATGGTTGCGGATCTTTATAATTTATCATAGGAAATGGATAAATATGAAAAGAAATAAGGGTTTATAGTTGTTTTAAGCCCAACCCAATCTTATTGGTCTAAGTGGTTTTTTTGCCTTCATCTTTTCTCCCTGTATATCTGTTGTACAGATCTACTTAAGAATCTTGCGGTTAAAAATGGAGTGTGGATTTAGTTTTAGAATGCAAAAAACTTATCTTCCAACTTACGACAGAAGAATAGAAAATACTAATGGTAAACAAGACGCTAAAGGCTCAATTTAATTTTCTAAATACCAGTTCAGTAGTGAATATAATTTTGGTAAGTAACGCTTTTGTATGGTATTTCTTTGCTGTTACTATCTTGAAGGGGGCTACGGCAAATTTTCAATCAAATTCTATAGTATTGCAAATTTGGAGTGTACATTTTTCTTCGATAGCCATTTCTGCAATAATAGGTGCCGCTTTAACAAGTAAACTGCATAATAGGGTAAAATTTCTTATTTTCTGGATGATTTTAGGAATTTTATCATCATCTGTCACACTATTATTAGATATGGCTTATCTCCCAAATGTCCTGGTGATTGCTTCCCTGCTGGGTTTTTCACTTGGAATAGGTATGCCTTGCTGCATGGGTTATTTCACTGAGAGCATAAAAATCGAAAGCCGAGGACGTGTAGGAGGAGTAATAATGTTACTCAGCGGGCTTGGGATGGTTATTCTTGGGATGGTTTCTGAAGGAAACTCTAGCTTTCAAGGGTTAATCCTTACCGTTTGGAGAATAATCGGTTTACTATTTTTCTTATTACTACAAAGCAATGTAAAAAATTTGGCAAAAAGTGTTACGCCATCTTATAGGTCACTATTTAATTCCTCTTTTTTGCTTTATCTTATTCCATGGATTATGTTTTCACTAATAGCCTATCTAACTATACCAATACAATCAAAATATATTGGAAATGCAGAAATTAATTATTTAACGCTGTTGAATAACGCTTTTATCGGCATTTTTGCTATTGTAGGAGGTTTCTTAACGGATGCTCTAGGACGTAAACGCATGTCTATTATTGGATTTTCGTTAATGGGCACAGCTTATGCTGTTTTAGGGCTATTTTACTACATTAGTTTTAGCTGGTATTTTTATACAATTATTAATGGCGTAGCTTGGGGTATTTTTTATGTAATATTTGTTGTTACTATATGGGGCGATCTTAGTCAGGGTAAATCTAGCGATAAATACTATGCTGTTGGCGTTCTGCCCTTTTTTGTTTCTTATTTTATCCAATTGACCATTGGAAGTAATTTAGGTAATCTTATCCCAACCGCAGAGATTTTTTCGTTCAGCGCTTTCTTTTTGTTCTTGGCTGTTTTGCCTTTGGTTTATGCGCCTGAGACTTTGCCTGAGAAAATCATGAAAGAAAGAGAACTGAAGGGTTATGTCGAAAAAGCCCTTAAGCAGGTGCAGAAGGAGGCTGGCAAAAGCCAGAGAAAAGATTCAGGCAAAGCTGAAAAAGAAAACAAGAATGGAAAAGACGAAGCTGAAGAGACCCCTGAAGATGAGGAAGCTCGGAAGTTAGCGGAAAAATACTATTAAGCCAGCACCGTACACAATTAAGACATGTTCTTCCACGTGATCCTCACCACTGAATGCAACTTGCAGTGCAAGTACTGCTTCGGCGAATCTTTGGATGATTTTGACGAGGATTTCGGCGACATCGAAGTTGATTATGATTTGCCCAGAAAAATTAACTATAACGTGGAGTTGCTGGATAAGTTCTGTCGGAAAGACCCTGATTGCGTCTTAACCTTTTACGGTGGTGAACCCTTGCTTTGCGCCGATAAAATCAAGCAGGTAATGGACGGGGTGAAGGCTAGGCTTTTTATGATTCAGACAAACGGGCTGCTGCTTGATAAGTTGGAGCCAGAATACGTTAACCGTTTCCACACTATTCTTGTCTCTATAGATGGTGCAGAAGCTTTAACTGATTATTACAGGGGAAACGGCACTTTCCGCAAAGTCGTAAATAATCTCAAATTAATCAAGCAAAACGGTTTTAGAGGAGAATTAATTGCTAGGATGACAATCATGGAGCAAACGGATATCTACAAGCAAGTCCGATGGCTCTTAGAGAACGATGAATTTTCTTTTTCCTCGGTACATTGGCAATTGAACGCTGGTTTTTGGGGAAACGATTACCAAAGGCGCAACTTTGAACAGTGGACAGAGACAAGCTATATTCCCGGGATAAAAAAGCTTGCAAGGTTCTGGGTAGACCAGATGGAGGAGAGGGGCGTTGTTTTGAAGCTTTACCCTTTGCTAGGCATCGCCGATTCGCTTTTGCATGAAGAGAAAAATTGCCGTATGCGCTGCGGTGGAGGCTGGATAAACTATGCCATTCAGACTGACGGTTACATTATTCCTTGCCCAACAATGTGGGGGATGAAAAAGTATTATTTAGGCCACATAAGCAATGCTGATCCCCGCAAAATAAAGCAAATTCTTGTTGACCAGCCACCGTGTGCAAACTGCTCGATTCTGAATGTTTGCGGCGGAAGATGTTTATATGCAAACGTGACTAAGCGCTGGAGTGATGAAGCTTACGGTAAAGTCTGCCACACGGTTGCAGAACTCGTGGAAGCTGTAAAAACTGAGTTCCCACGGATTCAGCGATTAATCAGCGAACGAAAAATAAGCTTGAAAGATTTCGATTTCATGAAGTACAACGGCTGCGAAATCATCCCCTGAGTATTGGAATAATCCGTTGTTTTTGTTGTCATTATTTCCGCTTCCTAAAGAGTGTATGGCTTCTACTTCAGCGTGATATTCGAAGCGGCTAGCAGACATGGCAGAAAAAGAATTGCGAAAAAAATTAGGAAAATAGTCCATCAATCAATGGTTATTAATCTAATTAGACGGGCTTGAATGAAGGTTCTTTTGGTTTAGCTAGTAATTCTTTTGGGATGTCAACAGCTCTAACAACGTTTTGCGCGTTAATTAGATATATGGGGGTTCCATCTGCGGGATTGTGCTTCTTGAGTCGTTTTATACCCATTAGAATAAGCTTTACTTTGAGAGCAGTTCCATCTTTAAGTTTGTAAATATTCCACTTTTCTTCTACTTCTTCGAAATCGACATTTTCTGCTTGAGCTATATCTTCTGGAGAAAAGGGACTCGCTGCAGCCATAGATTTTCACACCTCCGATTCAATTCTACGCTTCTATTGCTTCAAATATTCTCGCTAGGCTTTCACCAAACGATCGAATGAAGTCATCAACCTTTGATTTTTCTTTACTCCTGAAGATTGATAGAACCTTGTAATTTGTGCGTGGTTTGATAACATTAGGTTCAATCGTCATGTCAAACCAATCTGTGGATGATGGTGTCCCACTTTTTGGAATAATCCTCAAGGTGAACCCCGAAACTTCTTGACCAATCATCTTACCTATTTCTGCTAAACCACCATTTTTTTCATTGAACTTTACCATTGACTCCAAGGCGTTCTTGCCAGTATTAACATCAAAACTTGACAACATCTCGTAAAAATCGGCCCGTCCCATGAGGTCAACTCCAAGTTTATCCTTTACTATTTGAAGAACCTCATTAAAACCTTGAATGGTCAAATCTGGAACTGGACTTACTACTGCAATCACTCCACGATCATCATTAATCTCTACCCCAACAGTTCCCTTTTGTGCAATCATCCCTTTGTAATTTAAACGCACTTGACCCACCAATTTAGGGGGAGATGGGATCATTGGAAAATATCCTGCCTGCCCAAGCTGTTCCAGCAATTCAGAAACATCGAACGGAAATAATACAAAATTAAAGCGAATGCTCAAACGAACATTCATATTTTGCAAATCCAAAGCTTTTTTTTCTTCAATCGAAGGCATTGTCATTAGGTTGCACCTCTAGCTTCCACTAATACTTCAGACGGCCCCTCCCAAACCGACTCCCAAATTGAAGAACCGAATGGCTGTTTTTGTTTTTGTTCAAATATGTTTTGAGTCAGGGTTGCCATCGTGGCAGATTTGTTTCCCTGAAATGGAAGTCCTGTTGCTATGGCAGGCTCAATTGCTCTAATAGCTACATAATTGTCATGGAGCGCGCTAGCAAACTTATCAACGAAATCTACGGGGAGGTTAAAAATATTAGCAATTTCACTTGTAGGAAAATAAGGAGCCGAAGCCGATATTGTTTTTACTAAGTCAGGCATGAGGCGAGAAAATTCGGTGAGCCTAACTATTTCCCTTGGCTGAGGCGCAAAAGGTACACCGATTTCCTTTGAATGCATAACCGCATGCTGGACCATGGTATCAATTTCGGGTTGCAGGTTTTCATCAATTAAACCTTCATAGTGACGACTTATTTGATCCAACTTAAGAGACAGTCTGCTAAATTCTTGATTGCTTGTTTCCTCACTCATTGACTTTTCGTATAGCGAGGACAGGTAAGTCCGTAACACGTCTGCTGAGGATTCCACGCTCCTTTTGGTTAGAAAATCTAATGTTTCTTCAGTCAATTCTTCGAGTAATACCGAAAGGATTCTTTCTCTTGTTCTTAGTCGTATTTCTTTTGAAGTATCCCAGCCATAGATTGTTTTTCTTTCAATCCCGCATTTTCTTGCTGTTAGAGTTCTATTTCCTATTTTTTCTTCAAGCTTTGTATAAAGATTAATAAAATCTCGCATAGTTAGCATATGCGAATATTTCTCTATCAGTACGCTTGACAGGTTTTTTCACCCCTCACTAATATTGTGTAGCTAATATTGTGTAGTATACTACACAGACACACATATAAGCTTAAAAACCTTATGAATTCGGGGTGTGGATTAGGCTTGAGCTGCTTGATCAGACCTCCTTTACTGGCATCATCAAGAGACATCGCTCAGTTGGAGAGCCAAAGGACAAAGACATTACAGGATATACAATGCTTATTCCCTCAAGCGCGAACGCAAAACAGGGCGACTGGCTGGCAATTTAGAATCGGCGTGATAGGTCCGCCTTCATACCAATTCATTTCGCCTGACACCAAAATAATTGAGCTCGACCTATCTGATATAACGGCTAATTATGGGAGAGCCCCGCTAGGGGGCCGGGGATTATATGACGTTGAGAAAGGTAAAATAATCCTAGTATGTGGGAATTGGTGTAGGGAAACGCTAATTCACGAAACACTTCATAGCGTCTCTTTTAGCGCTGTATCTACAAGCTTTTGGCGTTACATAAACTTATTCGAGGGCCTAACTGAGTTTTTTACTGGATACATACTATATGGACTGTACCCAGAATGTTTTGCTGCGTGGAAAGAGCAAAGGTACCATGAATGCGCAGTGACTTACGCATCCTTTGTCAAGCTTTTGTCCGCCTTTTGCCGATTTCTTCGAATTCAAGACCTTTTGCCAGTTTACTTTTGGAATGGAACGAACAACTGGAATGCACAATTTGCCCAATTAATCGACACCATCCACCAAGCTGGCTATCCCGGCTTCCAAGACTTTCGACTAGGACCAGGGCTGACAATTGAGACGAGATTTATGGATCAATGCTTGAATAACTTTGGCAAGGTCCAATTCAAGAATACTTATGAGAGCCCATTATCCGAGCTTTTGGATTTCGCCCAAATGCTCCCGTAAGCCTGGTAACCTCAAATTAAGCAAGGTTCATTATTATATCGACGATTGCTCCCAGCCATCGGATTGGCGATGGAATTGCTGATTTGAGAGCGTCTGCGACAAGACCGGTTACAAAACTCGTAATTATACTTACCATGATCCACGATACTACGCCATTGATTACTCCTTGATTAGAGATGTACTGAAGCATGCTTATGACCAACATAACTGCAGCATAGATAGCGGTGGCGTTACTTATAACCGCCAGAATTTCTTTTACACCTTCCACAACTGCCGTAATTATCCCGGTAATTATTTCAGCCATGAACTGCCATTCCCCCCATTTCTCGGTAGCCGTTCCTTTACTTCATATGCTTAGTTTATGCTTGACATATTTAAAACAGACTCGGAAACTGCTCACCGATTTACTAAGTAATCTGCTATAACCTTATTCGTTAAAGTGTTGAATTTATCAGGGTTCTTTTTCTTAAACTGCTCAAGCTGATAACGTGATCTCATAAACTTATTCCAGCTCTTCTTATGCCGCGGTTGCTGCAATTATCCACAAGCAAACTTGGCAGTTTACGCTTAACCCTATAAGGTTTACCATGCTTAGAAGCCCTAAAAAAGAAAAAAGGGAATTGTGCACGGGAGATGGTGACATCACAACAAAAAACGGCTGCGAAATCATCCCGTAGCTTGCTTTATACACTATTTTGTAATTCTTTGCTCTCTTTTCACGGTTGAGGATTTTCCAGCATTCGTTTATTTCAGGTGAATTTTAGCGGTGTCTATGACTAAGCGTTTAGCAAGTTAGCTTAAAAATAGCGTATAATTATAATAATAAAAGATTAAGGAATTACCCAGAAAACATGGAGAAAACCAATGAGACAAAAGTTATCCAAAAAACAGAAAATTATTGTGGTCATCCTAATAGCGGTAGCGTTAAATGTAATTTCCTTTTGCGTTGCATATCCTGAAACGTTTAAGCCAGAAAACGCCACTTATGCGAGAGATTTTTCAGCATACTACCTCGGGGAATGGAGATTGTTCCATAATCCAACCCAAATCTATGCTGGAGGTGCTCAGCCCGGAGATTATCAGATTCTTCCCCATCCTCAAACCTTCAAGTATACGCCTTCTTTCCTGATACTTTTTGCGCCGTTTCTAGCCTTAAGCTACCAGAACGCTCTTACCGCTTTTGACTTGGTACAACTTGCTCTAATTCCAGCCTTGGCTTTCTTTGTCTACAAGATGGTTAAAGACAAAAACATAGTTCTCGGCGCTATAGCAGCAATCATTATTTTAATTGATCCCCTGCCTTCTCCCTTGATAAATTCAGCAGCCATAGTCAGCCTAAAAGCCCAGTCTTTCTCACCAAGTTACTATTTGGGGTATGTCTTAGTAAATGCCCACATACTCCAAACTGTCCTCTTAATAGGCGCTTTATACTTAGGGTTTGCCAAAAAACCATGGTTCTCAGCGTTATTGTTCGCGTTTGGTGCATTCGATCCGCGTGCTGCGCTTTTGGCGCTCCCGCTACTTCTATGGTACAACAGACAAAAAGTACTTCAGTTCATTACAGCCACGGTTACGTTTGTTTCGGCAACCAATTTGCCCTTTTTCTTCTATTATGGAATAGGCTTTGCATTCTTGAAGACAGAAGTTAATGGAAACATCGTCTCACAAATGTACCAATACGATTGGATTCCGTTTTACGCAATTGCCGCGTTAACCGTAGTTGAAATAATAACCGTCATCAGCAGAAAACGAAAAACGCCCTTTGAATTTTCCACTAAAACTGACGGTTTAGGTTAGCTGCTCCTTGAAACTGCTTTTTCTAACGCGTTAAGATCAGAAATAACCTTGTTCGTTAAAGTGTTAAATTTCTCAAGGTTCAGCAAGAATCTCCCGACTTTTAGTCGGAGAGGGGGTCAAAGTTTCTTGTAAACCACATCTTTTTCTTTTGCTGGTTGCACCAATTTTAATCCTATGCTTTGTCCACCTTCAGCGCGTGGAATAGATTTGCCTTCTATTTGCATAGATTCTACAATTTGCTCAAAATCAGTCGAAGGCCCTTTTACGAGTATGCGATCTCCAACACCTAATGGTAACATTAATTCTACTACTGCTACACTGATTTTAGAAAAGAAATGTGTCACATGCCCGATCTCGATTACGGCGTCTTCCACCAAGGTTTTTTCCTCGCTTTCTACTATTAGTTTGATGCCAATTAAAAGTCTTATGTTTTATATAATAAATGGAACTAAATAAATAACTGGAAATTTGCCGTATTAACATGTGTGGTTGTGTAACAACAACAATTAAAATTATTGAATAAAGCTTAAAAGGAAATAAAAAATTGGAGTTTTTCGACTGCTTAAGGTTGGTCGATGGACAATTCTTTGACTCTGGTTTCAATGAATTCAGCTACCTTTTGTTCACTAAATTCTTTTTCGTTTTCTTGTAATTGCAACTGTTCTTTAACTGTGTTTAGAAGGTTTTCGATGTCTATGGGCTTGATCATGTATGCGTCTGCATTCTTGTTTAAGGCTGCTATGGCATTTTGCATCGACGGGTAACCTGTCACCATTATTTTGCGTGTCCGTGGAACAGTGTCCTTAATTAGTTTTAGCAATTCAACGCCCTCCATATCAGGTAATCGGATATCTAATAGCGCAACATTATAGGCTGATTTCCTCGTTTTTTGAACAGCTTCGCTTCCAGTAGCTGCTAAATCAACAAGGTATCCTTCGTCCTCAAGAATAGTCTTCATAGTGTTCCTTATGTTTTCGTCATCATCGACAACGAGGATTTTGGCATGTTTATCCAAATTTTTTCACCTCCAATTTCAGGTTTTGGTTCAATTAGCAAAGTAACTATGAAAGTTGTTCCTTTACCTTTAGCTGTTTCAACCGTTATTTTTCCCCCGTGTGCCTCGATGATGCGTTTGCATATCGCTAAGCCGAAGCCCATACCTTGCGCTTTCGTAGTAAACAATGGGGAGAAAAGGTTTGGCAAAACTTCGTTACTAATCCCTGAGCCGGTGTCCGCGAAAGAGATTTCCAAACCGCCATTTACTTCTTTACTATCAATCGTTATTTTGCCTCCGTTTGGCATAGCATCAACAGCATTTTTGATAAGATTTATGAAAACACGTTTTATTTTGTCAGAATCTACCTTTAGGTGTAGCTCATCTGGAACATGGTTTAGAATTTCCACTTTTTCCGGCATGTTCATCATGGCTAAAGCCTCAGCTAGCAACTTTCGTAATGAGCATTCTTGCAACTCTAAACGGATTTCTCTTGAGTAATCCAAAAGGTCACTGACAATTTTGTTTGAATAATCTACGCATTTATCGATTGTATCAAGCATTTCTCTAGCCTGAACTTCTGAGATTTCTGCACCTTTCTTTTTCAAATAGTAAGCAGAGTTTTTGATTCCTGACAACGGATTACGTAGGTCATGCCCGACCATGCCTGCCAATTCGCCTATAGCAGCTAGACGCTCGGTCTTGACGAGCCTTGCTTGCGCCTGTTTAAGCAGTGCAGTTCTTTTTTCTACAAGTTCTTCGAGTTTTTCAGAGTATTTAGTGAGTTCACTTTGCATACACTTAATTTTTGTTATATCCACTGCAAGCTCCAAGACAGCGACAACGTTGCCCTCGCGGTCTTTCATTGGGGTAGCGGTAACCTCAAAGCGCAACGTATCTCCATGACTTTCAACCGTGGTTTCACGCTTGTCAATGTTCGCGCCGTCAAAAATTTTCTTGACTCCGCAAGCTGGGCAAATTGAGTTATTGCCATCAATTGCTTCGTAACAGGTTTTTCCTTCTATATTGCCAAACACTTGTTTCACGTATTGGTTAATCCAAGTTATCTTGTAGTCTTTGTTAACTAGCAGAAGCCCAGCGCTAATGTTTTGTGTCACAGCTTCAAACTTGTTTTTTTCCTCTTCGAGTTTTTCCTGCAACTGTTTCTTTTCTGTTATGTCTACCGTAAGCTCTAATGCCGCTGTGACCTTTTCCTCGGCGTCCTTAATGGGAGTAGCTATTAGCTCATACCAGCAAGGTAGACCCTTTTCATGTAAGGTTTTATTGAAGTATTCTCGAGAGTCAAAAGATGCGCCTGCAAAAACTTTTTCAGGTCCACAACCTGGGCATACGGTTTCCAGCGTATTAAATGTTGAAAAGCATGTTTTGTTTGTAATGTCGCCCTCGTTTTTTTTCAAAAAACTGTTTGCCCAAAGTATGCGGTAATCCTTATCAAGTATAACCAGCCCAGCACCGATGCTTTTGGTGATATCTTCAAGCATGTCACGTTCCTGTTTAATAGAAGTTTCCATCTTCTTCCGTTCGGAAATGTCCCTAACAATTGCCACTATACAATTTTTATCTTTCAACTTCACTGATGCTACAGAAAGGTCAATCGGAAACCCTGTTCCATCCTTCCTCATTGACGTTGACTCAAAGTGACTCTTTGAAAAGGAATTTTGCTTTAATTCGTTCAGCCACGCTTCATAATTCTTGCGTCCCCTATGTGGAATGACCAATTCAGATAGTTTTCCGCCTACTGCCTCTGTTTCTGTGAAGCCGAAGATTTTCTCTGCAGCGGGATTCCAGTAAATGACCTCGCCTTCTTCATCCACTAAAATGATTGCATCTATGGCAGAGGTGCTGATGGCGCGGAATCGTTCTTCGCTTGCTCTTAGCTCGTCTTCGAGTTGTTTACGTTCAGTGATGTCTTTTACTACTCCGACTGCATTCCATTTACCGCATAACTTTATCGGTGAAATTGACAATTCAGCTGGGAATTCGGTGCCGTCCTTGTGACGCCCGGCTAATTCAACGTTTCCAAATGTGAAATAGCCTGTTCCTGTTTCAGTAAACACCTTTACGCTTGATCTGATGCGTTCTTTTCCCTCTTTGGATATAGTATTTGGAACAACTAGTTTGTGTATATCTTTGCCAATTGCCTCTTTACTTCTGTAGCCGAATGTTTTTTCAGCAGCTGGGTTCCAGCAAGTAACCTTGGCTTTTTCATTCACTAAGATCATAGCATCCTTTGATTGTTGGAAAAGCTTCTTGTATTTCTTCTCAGATTCCTGACACTGTTCATCCATCTTTGCAATTTTTACCAATAATTGCCCCTGAATCTGCTTTTTTTCCGTTATATCCCGTAGAATGATTAGGTCCGCTGGTTCTCCAAAGTAATCGATTCTATTGCCTTTTGGCTCAAAATATTTAGTTTCTCCATTTACAACAAATGAGACTTCGTAATTCTCGATTTTTTCGCCTTCGATTCTTTTCTGGAGCTGATTTTTAAGAAATATCTTTGTTTTTTCATCAATTATCTTTAGGTCTTCAATATGGTTGCCTATTAATTCCTCACTTGCTATTCCAAGAAGAATGCTTGCGGTTTTGTTAGCTGCCAGCACAACACCTTCTTGACTAAAGACCACAATAGAGTCCGAAACGAAGTTTAGGAGCTCTTGAAAGTTATCTTTATACGTGTTGCTTTTGCTTTTCCTCTGCATTAATCCAGACCTCTACGTCTCCTGTTTTCCCTTTATCTTCACAGTTCAGCCTCATGAGCTCAACATGTTGCCTAAACGTTAAATCGGGAACAAGCCAGCTTGGACCGTTCCATTCGTAAAAGCAATTGATTTTTTCATGAAGCTTCTTCATGATAAGTATCTCCAAATGTTTGGCGGCTACGCCGAAAATTTGTTCAAGTGCATTTGAAAAATCATCAATCCTGTAAGGAATATCTTGCTTTGGAATGATGAATTTGTGCTCCAAGTGAAAGTAAATTGATGTTTGTACGCTTTTTCCTAAAGTGGAAAACGCCTCATCCACAGCCTCTAGCAGGATGGTTTCAAATTTTTTATTTCCGTCATTTCCACTCAATTGTTCATCCCAGCGGCTGCCTTTTTCTTTCACAGGTAGCTTGTGAACCCAGTTTCCAGGTTACTAATTCTAAAACGAGAGGAAGGAACTAAAGCGTTATGAATTTCCAATTATTACTGTTAATCATGTTATGAGGCTTTTAATTTGGATGCGTTATCTATCAGATTTTGCAGTACGTTACAGAAGGAAAGTGGTTCTGAAATCACAAATAAGCAATTTTTATTAATGAAG
>CAWJIN010000004.1:0-3600 GCA_963842865.1 Candidatus Bathyarchaeota archaeon
AACGGGTAAAATTTGCCCTGCTTGACTTTAAGCGTGCAAACGCAATTGTCAACCTAAAAGACATTGAAAAGTCACTAAAGGAAGCTGAAGAAAACCTAAAGGCAACAGTTCTTAAAGCTGAGCAGTCAGGTGAACGAATAGCAGTTCTAAAAAACGCCTCTGAAATCCAAGATGAAATCAGCTTAACAGAAGGGCACTTGGTAGCTCTCGCTGACGTGTCAGAAGATATAGAGCGCCAGTATGAATCCTACTCGAAACTTTACTTGGAGCTAAAAGAAAAAGCGCAACTCGTAGCCGAAAACCGTGAGAAAACCCTTGAAGAAGTCAAAACCAGAATGCAATCTTGGCGAACCGTCATGCAGAACCTCCTTGACCGCGTCAACTTGGAATACCAAAAAATCATGAGACAAACCATGGCAACAGGCGAAGTGCAACTATCCGGTTCACAGGACATTGAAACTGCTGGGTTAGAAATCCTTGTTGGCTTTAAAGGTGGAAAACCAGTGGCGCTAGATGCTTACACGCAAAGCGGCGGCGAGCGGACCACGGCAACCATGAGTTTTCTCTTAGCCTTGCAGCAGCATGTACGCTCCCCATTCCGAGCAGTAGACGAATATGACATTCACATGGACCCTAAAAACCGCGAAATGATAGCGAAAATCCTTCTTTCCATTATTAAAGACGCAAACACTCAATACGTAGTAATCACTCCAAGCCAAATCACCTTTGCCCAGCAAAACGCTAACATCATTACAGTTCAGAATCTTGAAGGAAAATCAGTCGTGCGTGAGGTGGCGGCGTAATGCAGTCAACCAAACAACACAAGGCGCTAGGCCAAAAAAGGCTGGAGCGCATAATTGAAATGTGCATCGCCATCGAAAACCACACAGCAGACCCCTTCACGCTAGATATTGACGAAATAATCAAAATAGTTAGAGAGTATTTTCCGCATTGGGAACATCCTGACGAGTTAAAACTAGACGCTGAAGCGCTTCACCACTTAGCTTCGGTTATTAAATTGCAGAGTGAATGGGTCAAGCAACGGTCAACTTCGCTTTATACTGACCCGTTTTTGTTGGAAGAGAAAATCCTGCAAATTGGCAAGCAAGAGATGGTTGACGTTTTTCTTAAAGCTTGGAATCCACTAATCGAGTTTGAACAAATCAGCCTCAACACTTTAGCACAGGGATTGCTCTACTGGGAAGCGTTGGCCCCTCTTAGTGAAAGATGGAAAGACCTTGATGCCGCTGAGGTTTCGATGGGTTTTGCAAGCAGGAACGAACTGATTAAGCAGGGAATCTTAGGTGACAGGGAATTTTCTGAGGAATTGAACTGTTACTGGCAAGAACTCCGAGAGTGCGTTGTTAAGAAGGGGCAGGATGGAAAAATCCAATATTGGGATTTTATTGGCGCTGACACTTTCGAGGAAACAGCTCAAAGAGCTTTCTTAACTAGTTTTCTGGTTACTTACGGTTACGCAACACTGGAGATTGACAGGTTAGAAGAACTGGTTTTCATAAAACCCTTCGATAAACAAAAAACGGAAATCTTAACGCAGCAGTCAACATCAGTTGCCATCGCCGTCTCATGTGAAGATTGGCAGAAATGGAAAAGAGGCGAATTGAATTGAGCAAAAGAAAAGGCGTTTACGGCAGCAAAATCAAAAAGGCAACACAGATGCTCTTCTACAAGCGCCACCAGAAACCAGGCGTTAAAGGCTGGGAACTGCGTAAATCTTTAGGTTCAGATTACCCTAAAGTGCTCGATCTACTTGACGATTACCTAAAACCGCTGGATTTACAGGTAAAAACGATTTTTGAAGAAGAAAAAACCCCCGAAAAGCCAACCTTAGAGGAGCTTGATAAAGCAAGATTCTACGTTGCTCTGCGCGGCGACTTAGCTACAAAGGATAAGTTGATGGGTTGGCGCATTGACGATTTAGCAGGCTTAGCCATAACAATCTCGTACATAATTAGCAAGAAAGGACAAGTAGCACGAAAAGACGTTGAAAAACTGCTCAGCGAAAAAATGCCCAACTGGAAAATTGGCTTAAACATCGAAAGGTACATTCGCTACGGCTACCTAGGACAAGAAGACAATGGACAAGTGTATCTGGATTGGAGAACAAGGGCAGAAGTAGACCAAAAAGCATTAATCAACATGCTACTCTCAAGTGATGCACAAAAGGCAGAAACCGCTGAACCTTCTGAAGAGTCAGAGGAAGAAGAAGCGACAGAACAACAAGAAGACAAAGAATAAGCTGGTACAGGGAATAGCTAAAACTCTCGGTGAACGTAATATCTCAATTACCTTTTGCTGTGGTAGTGGTCGAAGCTTTACCATGAATGACACCTTCGGGTACTTTAACAGGAATATTAGTCAGCGAAAGAGACATCAAATCTTCCATAGACGGCTTTTGAGTATCAGGGTCGTTGAGATAATCGTTTATGAGGTCTGCCATGTTTTCTTTAACCTCTTTTTCCGTTTTCCCTTGGGTAGCAATATCCAAAATTGGGCATGAAGCAACGAACCACTTGTTTTCTTTAGTAATAAGAATAGGAAGAGGCACTTGGATAGACATAGCAAATAAAAGAGTGATTTAAAACTATAAGGATTTTAAAGTTTATTTGATTTTGATTAGTTAACCCCTCACAATTTCAGAAAAGCAGATATTCTCTTAAGGTAATAGCTTCACTTAATCATTAAAAGTAAACAAATATGGAACAATTCAACATACACTACGATTCTAAGGAACGATTTAATAGTTATTGGACGCAAGTAAAAGAAGTTACTCAACGTAATCCACGAAATATTTTAGAGGTTGGTATAGGTAATGCCTTCGTATCGTCGTATCTTAGGCGCTGGGGATACAATTTAATTACACTGGATGTATGCAGAGAACTACAACCAGACTTTGCTGCCTCCGTAACTAATCTACCTTTTAAGAATAAAGAATTTGACGTCATAATTTGTTGTGAAGTTCTGGAACATTTGCCATATTCTGAATTTGGTAAGGCATTACAGGAATTGAATCGTGTTAGCTCAGCCTATGTGGTTTTGTCATTGCCTGACTCTTCATATTATATTGGCGTAAAACTGAAAGTTCCTTATCCAACGCCAGCCAATATTTTATCTTTTCCTGCGCTTATTCACATTAGGAAACATGTTTTTGAGGGCGAACATTTCTGGGAAATCGGTATAAACAATTACTATAGTTTAAGAAAAGTAGAAAAAACAATTACGTGTTCAGGTTTCGATATTGAGAAAACATATCGAATATTTGAAAACCCATTTCACAGAATGTTCATACTAAAAAAATTCTGACAGATATTAACAGTATCAGGTCATCTCTCAAAAGTTTACATGAATCCCTTTCTCTCAAAGATTTGACAGAACCCTCAAAAGCTTAATTAAATGTAGGTGACGACTTTTCACATGGACAACAAAAATAGCAAGGTGACGAGAACTTCACAGAACCTGGCTCATCAACTTATAAAGTACTTAAGGGTCATTCTTTTCAAAAATAACTGCGAACTTCAACCTTACCATCCCTGATAAAACATCAATGAAGCAACAATAAAAGCTTGTCATACATTAGTG
>CAWJIN010000005.1:0-8855 GCA_963842865.1 Candidatus Bathyarchaeota archaeon
GGAAATTGGTGTGACGAAAACTGGGTGGACCAACTGACAGAATTGAGATGTAGATTTTGACGAGCATTAAAGAAACTGAAATGACAATGTTCGACAGTGATCCTAATGGTTTTCTTGGTTGGGAAGAAGATGCCTATTGGGATCGGGTTAAAAATTTTCTAATGAAGGAAATTAAAGAACGGATTCGTGGTCTGAGCGGTAAGATCTTTCTTGAAGTTGGATGCGGCTACAGTGCATATATTCCAATAGCTGTGTCAATGGGAATGGAAACGGTCGGATTTGACCTCAGTCGAGGATTACTTAGGTTAAATCAGAACACTGATCGAATCTGTGGAGACGGTGAAAATCTGCCCTTTGCCAGCCACTCAATTGATTTCTTGCTTGTCGTTGGTGTTATTCACCATGCTCCAAATCAGCAAATGATGATAAAAGAACTCGCAAGAATAGTGAAAAGCGGCGGCAGCATCTTGATAATTGAACCTCATTCAAGGAGTATCAACTATTTTTATTGGGCTGGTCGGTTGGGTTTGATTAAGCTTCTGGGCTGGGAGAAAGTTAAGAACCTCATAGGGTTCGGTACTCCGCACGAATCATTTGTGTCCAAGAACAGTCTAATTCGAGGCTTTGAAGGATTTAATCTTCGGGTTACATTTTACAGCCCGCTAAGGGAGCCTCCAGTCAAAATCATTAAAGAACATGTAAATCTCGGGAAAATAAACGCCAAGTTAGAGCGTTTGCCGTTCGTTAGGAGTTTTGGAACCTACATAATGATTGAGGGGAAAAGAAAATGATCGCTGTTACAATTGATGAGGGCTTTGGAACCATTTACGACCGCGTTTGGAAGGCGAGAATCCTTCGCCAGCTATGCAAAGAGCACAATCTCAGCAGTGTTACAGAGTGTGACATCGGGGTTCCCATTCTTGAATCAGGAGGAGTGGGACTCGACATACTTGTATTGCATAACCTCTTTGACCTTATTCAAATTGTCTACACAAACGTGGAAAACAGAGACTACGCATCAAAGTTCTTTTCAGCCCACAAAAGAGATGTAAATTTCGTCTCCTACAAAGAATTTCTAGAAAACAAAAGTCTAGAAACTGATATTTTGTTTGCTAATTACTTCTTGGAGTTTTTGCCTGAAAGCCAGTTGATAAAGTTCCTCTCTATGGCAAAGGAAAAATCGAAGTATACGCTTTTCTTCGAGAGCAACCACAATAATCTTGGGCATAAACTAGTGAAAATCGTGGGAAGAAGATTCATGATAGCTCCATGGGTTTCCTACAGAAGTGTGAGAGCGACTACACCTGAATTCTCTGTCAATCTGCTAAATTCCCACGGCGCTAAGGTCGTCAAGTACGGCATGATTGACTTTCCATTCTTTGCGCCTGCAAGCGGCGTCAGTCCCTTTAAGTCGCTGAGGACTAGCCGCGGCAGTTTCGAAATAGCTGAATTAAGCCATCTGAAGAAGTCTATGATTAAGGGCGGAATGGGTATAGAGTCGATAATGCCTCAATTCGTCAGAAAGGAGTCCCATATGTTCTATGTTGTTGCCGAAGGAGACTTATCCTAGGGGTCATCTGGAAAGAAATAGTGTGAAAAAATGGAGAAGGATTAAGCTTGAAAGTTTCAGTTATCGTTCCGACTTTAAATGAAGGACGGTGTGTCGGTAGTTTGCTTTCTTCCTTAGAAAAACAGACTTTCAAGGATTTTGAAGTCATAGTTGTTGACGGAGGAAGCAAGGATGACACCATCGGGCTTGCTGAAAGAAACAATGCAAAAGTGCTTGTCAGAGTCGGAATGAAGGAGTTTCCGTCTAGAAACGAAGGTGCTAAAATAGCAAATGGTGAACTATTGCTGTTTACAGGAGCAGACATCATATTCTATGAACAAGCCGTAGAAAAAATGGTAAATAAATTCGAAAAAGAAAAGCTAGATGGACTTTGCGGTTTTGGCAGCATGTACGATGCACCGATTTGGGGAGAAATAGAATACTACTTTTACTATTCGTTCATAAAATTCTGGACCAATATCACTGGTGTTCATGGAAGCACAAATTTCATGATGTGCAGAAGAGAAGAATTCGAAAAAACAGGTGGTTTTGAGAATAGGATAGATGGAGACGGACATTTTATGAAGCTTTTCGCAAAAAATAGGCGAACCACTTTCATTGACGGAACGGAAGTTTTCTCCGTGTCAGGTCGAAGAATGAAAAAAATGGGTTTTTTTGGATATAACTTCCATTTCCTATATGTAATTGACGCGTTTTTATGCAAATATCAGTTTTTACGTGATTCCAAGGTCATAAAGTATCTGGAGAGAGCTTCCGTCAATTATCGTGCATCAGAGTCCAGGCAAAGTCTATGAAAGAAATTGAAAGTTGGAGTGGGCTGAGGTAGTGCTGCTCACCGCTATTGCCATTTTGGCGAAAAGTTAAATTGCCCAGCAACTGAAGGTTACCAGATGTCACGCAAGCTATCCGTTGAAAGATACCTGAGTTACCTTCTGCCACTCATCTTGATCGCAGTATGCGTTTTTTTGCTAATTTTTTCCGTTATTGCTTTCTGGTTTTTTGTTCCTTTCGTTTTAGGGGCATATTTCTGGCGTAAATACAATTTTTGGGTAATTTTAGGCATCTCTGTTTTTCTTTATCTGACTGCTTATTTCATTGGCGGTGGAACCGAGCTAGTTAATGTTGCTTTTAACCTCTTGGTTGTTGGAGTTCTACTTGGGGCTGCTTGGTCTGGGGAAAAAGCGTTTGCGGCTTTAAAGAAGAGGAATCTCGGAGACCATAGAGTTAGCGCCGTCTTGAAGAAGATCAAAACGGATTACCTGGTCTACGTGATTATCCTGCTTCTTGTACTTATTATCGGTGCCTACTTTGGTGCGTTGAAAAGTTGGCCGACGGGGGATGATGCTTATCTTCATGTGGGCAAGGCGTTGTTTGTCAGAAATAATTTTCCAAACATCAATTGGTACCCAAACTGGTTCTTGGGGCTGGATCCGTTCCAAACTTACCCGCCCACATACTACTTTATGGTTGCCCTCACCAACTTCATAACAAGCATACCGATTACTGAGCTCATAGTTATTTTCTTCTTCTTCTCCATGTTCCTTCTGGGTGTTGCGGTTTACAAGCTGTCTAAAGACATGGGGTTACCCCGGTATCTGAGTTTGGGGTTTTCCCTCGCGTGGTTGTCGCTGCCTATAGCTTGGGGCGAGACAATAACAGGTGGAGCTTACCTGCGTTCTTTTGCAACTCCCTTCTACATTCTATCCATCGTGGCAGCATACAGTCATGTCAAAAGCATCAATAACGGAAAACCTAGTCGAAAAGCGTTTCTTTCCTTAATTTTCACGTTATCTTTTGCGGCTCTTTTGCATGAAATGGTTGGTTTCTTTGCAGTGGCAACGGTCTTTTTGATTTACCTTTTTGCGGTGAAAGGGCTCAAGCAGAAACTGAAATCAATCTTGGTGGTTTTCATACCTGTTGTGGGACTGATTTCATGGTGGTACATGCCACTGATAAGTTACCAATTTTCTTACCGGTCTCTGGTTATTAATGATTTAACTTTGAATAGTCTTGGAGCCTTAAGCACAAGTATAACGCCAATTCTTTTGCCTCTAATCTTTTTCCTAAGCAGCGTTTTTATTTTTGCCCTGCTTAAGGACAGACGGATTTTTAGCATAAGTTATGAGAAGAAAGCTTTTTTGATAGTCTTTTCGATTCTTTCATTATACTTCGCTTTATTTGCGTGTTTTCCATTTCCGCCAAATTGGTATCTTATGGCTGCATATGATTACGCATTGTGGTTTGGCATTAGCTTAATGCTATCTGCTATAACGCTATCAAGTGTGTTTTGCGCCCGTTTTGAAAATACTGCCTCAAATAAACTAAAATACGGCTTAAAGTCAATTCCTAAAATTTTGTCAGTAATCTTAGTTCTGCTGATTGCAATGTCGTTTATGGTTTCTTTGCCCACCGTTTATCTTTCTAACGTGAATCCTAATGATCCAAAAGATTGGGTACATTCGCTTTACCAAGATTTAGGTTACATCAACAATACAAGTTCAAATAATTTTAGGTCAGCAGCTATTACGAGGCGCATTTACGCTATGAGTCAATACGCATACCCTGAACTTGAATTTGCTGGCGGTCGCCAAGCTGGATCATTCCATGCTTATTACGATGACATTTTCGCTGAGCGTGTGTTATTTCGGTATGATGAGGATACAACTCTATATACTGAGGAGCAATTAGGCGCACATTCCATGGTTCCTTATTCTAAGGGCAATTATTACTCATCTATGTTTTGGATGGACTGGTATGGAGTAAACGGGATTATAGCGGCGAATTTTGAGCAGTATCTTCAAACATACCATGGATATTACGAAAGGCCGCAATTTTATAACACGACCACTTTTAGTGACGGAGCCACTTACATAACCTATAATGAATCTAGCCCAATCTTATTGTCCACCAATGCACCTGTCGTGGGAGTCATTGGTGACGACGCAACCTATAACGCATTACTCCAAACGTTAGGTGAACTTGACCTTAATTCTCAGATGATTATTCCCGTCAAAATAGACACGTCGAACCTTCAGAACGAGCTGCAATTCATTAGCACGGTCTTTGTTAGCTCGGACCAATTCCAAACCTACCAAACGACACTTGAAAACTACGTTAAAACTGGCGGAAACGCAGTCATCATGAATTACAACCCGGACAGCACGACACTTACGAACGTTAGCCTAGTGCAATCGGGCTTAACCTTCAGCACCCATGCAACCCCTCTTACTAACATTAGCAATTCCTCTCAAATAGTGGCTAACACTAATCAAGGCGCTGTAATTTCCAGATCAACGCTTGGTGCAGGCCTTATAACACAATCATCCGTTTCTCTCCAAGAATTATACCAAGACGCTTCACCAGTAGCAAGCGCCGTTTTAACAGCAATACTCCTGCCAAACTTTAACATAACCACTTCCACTCCTCAGGCTGACAAGATGAACGTAAACTCAACCGTGAATGCTACCGCTAATGTCATAACTGGAAACAACCAACAAACATTGCAAGGCGAAATAAGTCCGAATGGTCAAGTAACCTACAGAATTCCATTTGCAAACCCAATCAGCACCTCAGCAGTCGGGCTGATACAGTTCGAAATGTGGAATAACAACCAACCCGAAAACATGTCGCTGCGCTTAGTCAACTCAAACAGCGACGCTTTCTTAACGTACAATTTAACCGATTCCCAATGGACAGGTTGGCAAACATTCTCAGTTCCGCTCGCATCATTCATAACTGGTCAAGGCAACTCTACACTGAACCAATTTAACGGAATAGACTTGGTATTAACAAACAGCGGAAACGCCTCGACAGGAAATGAAAGTTACATGTTAAAAATGCAGAACATAGCCTACTACGAAATAGATTTCAACTCGACATTTACGCCTTTAACCTCCAATTGGACGCAACCAAATCTCCTTCAGGCATCCGTAAATAATACTGCATCTACCCGCTTGCTGTGGAAAGAATCTTACGTTAGTAATTGGCAAATTACCACAAATCCAAGGACCACCAACATAACAAGCTTCTACGCAGGACCTGGAGTAATGCTCATCTGTATCCCAGCCGGTGTCAGTACCGTTCAGTTCTACATGCCTCTGTCACATGTGGAAGATATTGGAATAATGATTTCAGCCACCACCATCATAGCATTGGCTGTTATAGTCACTCTGCAAAAGCGTTTACCCAAACTTTTAAATCCGCCAACAATAACCAAAGGCACCCAGATTTCTGAAATTATTATCAACAACACATAAGCTTAACACAATAACATTATTTATTTGATAGAATGCAACTTATCTACATCACAATTACCTAACTAAATTAATTGGTGAAAGCTATGAAGAAGGCGTTTATTACAGGCATCACAGGACAGGATGGTTCCTATCTAGCCGAGTTATTGCTTTCAAAAGGCTACGAAGTTCATGGTATAATTCGTAGAGCAAGCACCTTTAATACAGGCAGAATCGAGCACATCTACGTTGACCCTCACGACCCAAACGCAAGACTTTTCCTACACTACGGGGACCTCTCAGATTCAGAACAAATCTCCAATATATTATACAACATAAGACCCGATGAAGTATACCATTTAGGAGCTCAAAGCCACGTAAAAGTTAGCTTCAGCATGCCTGAATACACTGGAAACATAACTGCACTTGGCACGATTAGAATCCTTGAAGCCATCAGACGAAGCGGAAACGACACCAAGTTTTATCAAGCCTCCAGCAGCGAAATGTTCGGTCGTGCATCTTCTCCCCAAAATGAGGAAACTCCCTTTAACCCAACAAGTCCCTATGCAGTAGCCAAAGTCTTTGCCTATTGGATAACTAAAAACTACAGACTAGGCTACAACATGTTTGCTACCAACGGCATACTATTCAATCATGAGTCTCCAAGACGTGGCGAGATTTTTGTCACAAGAAAAATCACCACGGCAATCACCAACATCCTTGCCAAGAAGCAGCAATTTGTCTATCTTGGTAATCTTGAACCCAAGAGAGACTGGGGATATGCTCCGGAATACGTTGAAGTAATGTGTCGGTTCCTTCAGGAAGACAACCCTGATGATTTTGTGGTTGGAACCGGAGAACAACATTCTGTGAGAGATTTTGTCGAAGAGGCGTTTTCATACGCAGACTTAAACGTGGATGAACACTTAAGAATTGACCAAAGATATTTCAGACCCACGGAAACGGAAGACCTCGTTGCAGACACAAGAAAAATTAAGAGACTTTTTGGCTGGGATCCTAAAGTACGGTTTAAAGAACTAGTCAAAATAATGGTTGACGCCGATATGCGCAAAGCAGGCCTAACTCCTGTTGGTGAAGGGGATGAAATTCTGCGCAAGAAATTTCCAAACAAATGGTGGAAAGTAGATTGACGGCTTCGTGGGCAGGCAAAAGAATACTCATAACTGGAGGGGCAGGCTTTTTAGGCTCTCACATAGTCGAGAACCTGACCAGTAAAAGGGGCGTTCTAAGAAGCCAGATAACTATTCCCAGAAGCGTAACTCTTGATTTGCGAAAATGGGCAAACTGTGAAAAAATTGTTCAAGACACTGACATTATTATTCATCTTGCCGCGCGAGTGGGCGGAATAGGGTATAACCAGAAATATCCAGGATCGCTGTTTTACGATAACATCCTGATGGGCACCCAGCTTATAGAAGCCGCTAGGATTGCTAAAGTACAGAAATTCGTTCAAGTTGGTACAGTATGCGCTTACCCCAAATTTGCACCCATACCCTTCAAAGAGGATGATTTGTGGAACGGATATCCTGAAGAAACAAATGCCCCCTACGGCATTGCCAAGAAGGCACTCCTTGTCATGGCTCAAGCATACAGGCAACAATATGGTATGAACATTATCTATTTGCTTCCTGTAAACCTCTATGGGCCTGGCGACAACTTTAACCCTGAATCATCGCATGTTATCCCAGCTATTATAAAAAAATTCGTAGATGCAACCGAAAAGGGCGAAAAAAAAGTAGTTGTCTGGGGAACAGGAACAGCATCCCGAGAATTTCTATACGTGGACGATGCGGCAGAAGGAATTGTAGCCGCTGCCGAAAAATATGACAAGCCAGCCCCAGTTAACCTCGGCGCAGGAAAAGAAATAACAATAAAAGAGCTTGTAAGCATTGCAGCCAAAATTTCAGGATTCAAAGGCCAAATAATCTGGGATACTTCTAAACCAGACGGTCAACCAAGAAGATGCTTAGATGTAACAAGAGCAAGAACAGAATTTGGCTTTGAGGCTAAAATGGATTTTGTGGAAGGGTTAGAAAAAACGGTTGAATGGTATAAACAACATGTAAGTAAATCATAATCTAAATTTTAGGTTGCAATCTTGAATAACCACTTTAAGATAATCATGCAAACCCTCGGGAGCGCTACTAAAAAGCGCATACTCAGAATGCTCATTATTAAGCATTATTTTCCTTTCCTTGCATCTGCATAAGTAAACTATTGTAATATCATGTCGTTCAGGGAAAACTCTTGAGTACACATTAATTAGCCTATATTTCCTTATTTGAAGACCAGTTTCTTCGCTGATTTCTCTTCTTAACGCGCCTTCAAGGGACTCTCCCTTTCGCACCCTGCCACCAGGAAACCACCATTCTCCCTTGACGGGCTCATTATTTCTTCGCAAAAATAGAAAAGCATCGCCTATGAGTATCGCTGCTTCGACCGAGACAATAGGCATGTGATTTACTATTTGATCATAAAGAGGCGAAGGGATAAAATCGGTTTTTTCACTCTTCGAAGCCATAATTCTGCCCTGACAGTTAATCGATAAAGAAAATGCAATAAATTTGTATTGGTGCCGTCTTCTAAATTACACAAAGAACGCGGCAGTTTACGCAGGCTTTTGCATCATGTCGCATGGCACACCAGCCGCCGCGGGGCAACAACACGAAAATAGTGAGTAAAAATCAAAACTGCCTAATGAGCGAGACTAAGCAGATAAATTCTTTGCCAGCTAAAGTTTTTACTTTCGCGTTTTCTCCCATTTTCAAGTTTTCCATAATCTTTAACTAATGCGCTCTTAGACTCGCTTGCTCCAGAAGAACGCTGGCTGCATAGACTTCAAGTACGTAGAGTCAGCCCGCATATAACATCGCTAAAGAACCGAAACTATAAGAAATTATCACGTCATCCCGGGAACGACCCAAACGCTGTGAACCCCTTACTTGAAAAGGAGTCACTCAAATCCTGGGGCCATCCGAAATCTCACACGCGAAAATTAAGCAAACTTCCTTGGATTCTTAATTTGGCGTGTT
>CAWJIN010000006.1:0-33520 GCA_963842865.1 Candidatus Bathyarchaeota archaeon
GGAACGAAAGAATTTTAAGGTGCCAAAACGCAACATAGATTGCAGGGACAAACAGGTGATTGTTACAAGTTCCAAGCCATACGGAGTTGTCAGAGGCATGCTCAAGAAATGAAGAAAGTTGGAATCGTGTCCTGCAACTCCTGCGCAAGGGCTTGCGAGACAGGCGGAAAAGAAAAAATGGAAGAACTCGCCCAGAGACTAAAGCAGGACGGGTTTTGACGTGGTGGACATGGAATTGGTTCCGATGGCCTGCAACGTCGACGCAGTCAAGAAACCAGAATATCGCGCTGATTACTTGGTAGCTTTGGCATGCGATTCTGGTGTTTGTACTCTTCAATCACTTTTCACTGACAAAATAGTTGTTCCAGCTCTCGAAACTATTGGACTTGGAGCTAGGGATGCGCAAGGCAACATTTTCTTGATGAGAAAATTCTAAGAGTCCAAAACTTTCATGCGTTGGCAAACCACGAGTCAAGTTCTACGTTTCCAACCTTAGCACAAAGCCGTCTCACCAACATTCTTCACCACATAATATCGGGACAAGGCAGCGCGCTTGTTCGTTCGGTTTTGTAAGGACATTATTTACGCGTGCGCGCCAGTTTGATTGCTACGTTCTATCGCTTCTGAAATCACCAGCTTCAAATTGTGAGGCCCAATTCTTTTCGTCTCCAAAACTGAGAGACCGAAATTCAACTTGTCTATTTCTTCAAGGTTCTTCTCAACTTCTCCCAGAGTATCAAAAAGCAGGATACCTTTTAGACCACTAAAAAACTGTCTAAAAATGTCCTCATCAATACCTTCTTTCAACGCTTTATTCTTAAGATGCTTGTAAAAATCTATCATCCCAGGGGGTAATAACAGAAGTTTATGAGTAAGGTCAACGTCAAAAAACTTCCCTTTTCCACCAAGTAAGCAGTCAACGCAGTTCACCGCGTCTACTTTAGTTACGCCGTATTCTTCGGCGAGCTCTTTCATCTCATTATTTGGACCAAGACACAGGTCCCCATAAACCAAAATTACCCTTCCGGAAAAACAGGAGAGCGTTCGTTTTAGAACTTCTCGAAGATTCTTCTCCAAAAGAGCGTAATCTCCGTGGAAGAACTTGCTTACAAAAACCAAATCAGCATTAAGATCGCCTCTTTTCACGAGCTCCTGGATTTCCGCCTTCAAAGCACTGCAAGACACTAAACAAGGCTTCTCCTTTTCACTAACCATTAACAAACATCCCGCTTACCTGCTAAGCGTGCGCGCTCGAACATGGTCTTAACTGTTCTGACAAACGCTCAAGCGCCAATTTTCTCTTGAAATTATCTGAACATCCAGTCGCATGGAACGTGTAGTCGCGATCCTTAATTGTCTCCTTGTGAGGCTCGTATGGGATGACTCCTCCACACCATGCGCATCTCGGAGTACTATCATCAACCATCGATATTCCTCTTTCAGTAATGTTGAAGATGATCCAGCGGGTCTGATGCTTGACGCCCTTAATTGAGAATATCCTGAACATTCTGGTAATCTCCGAACCTGTGTCGTCCAGTCTCATCTCAAAGATCCCGTTGAACATGGTCCTAACCGTGCTGACAAACATGCTATCGTGGGACGTTGGGATCAAGGTGAAAAAAGCTAGAGCGTTCAGGCTTCTCATCTTGGCTGTGACTAGTTGTAGAAACTTCAGAGTCGTATCTGGATTTGATTGAATCACCAGATCTGTGATTGAATCAAAAACAAACCTCGGCTTCGATACGTCTTGGCAGATCTTCTGACATGTGATCATAACTCCGGTGAGGTCTGCCGGGTTAACCGTTACGAATGGTTCGTTGCCCCTGACGCCTCGAACACGCCAGGAATACGCGTCAACCAGCCTAAGGTCGCCTTTCATCCTGTCCTGATCTTCCATGAGTTTTTGAATTGACGCTTGGATCTCGCCGCAATCTTCGTCGGTAGACAGGTAAATTCCGGTTTCTTTGTTTGACAGTCCTCTGGCTATGAAAGTTTTGCAGAAGGATGTTTTTCCAGCACCTGAGTTACCTATGAGGAGGTATATGCCGCGGGGAAGCTCTCCATCTATCAAGAGACTTGCACCGGGAAAAACCTCCGCTGAAACCATCTTCATCATAAACTATATTGGAGGTTTCCCGTTAAATATTTTTTGCATGAATCGGGTTGAGCAATGCGTTCAGAATGGAGGCAGAAAGGGATGGAGTCTGGCTACGAAATTTGATTACTTACTTGTGATGCAGCTTCTTTGAGTGATTCTATAGCTTGTTCGACAGTAGGAACTTGTCTAACGTCAAAATCTAAATGAGGCATCCATTTGTGAAGAGAGGCGAAAAGGTCCGCTTCTTTCCTCGGTTCTTCGTAGTAATTTTCTTTCTCTCTTTCTTCCTCTTCTAATTTCTCAAGAATATGTTTTACGGCTTCATTAGTAACCGTAATTCTTTACCCTGTTCCTATGAAGCACGTATGGTTCGTCTGAGTGTTTGCTGCCGATGCTTTTTCTAAAGGTATTTTCGTAGGTTTTGAGGTGGGGGTTATTGGTTTTGGAGACGACTAGTTTGCCGTTTCCTTTTTCGGCGAGGTCGCCTAAGAAGACGTAAAATGGTCCGGTGGCCGAGTCGCCTTCGTCGATTTTGACTTTAGGTTTTCGGCTGTCTATGGTGAATGTGAGCACGTGTTCTTCTAGGAATCCTGAGATGACGATTTTTCCGCCTTTCATGCATGCGCCGACTCTTGTGCCTGCATTTTTTCGACGTGGATGGTTTCTTCGTCACCATTGTGGTTACCCCTAAGTCCGATATTGCTTTGATAAGTTCCTAAGCCTACGTTCTGTGCTATTCTATCTTCCTGCAAAAATTATAAATAGACTGTTGAGTCTTTTAGCATCTTTGAAGGTGAATAGTTTGTCTGACTCTGTGAGTACTGTTCCTACTGGAATTGAGGGTTTGGATGAGTTGATCAGCGGTGGCTTCCCGCAGAATAGAGTCATATTAGTGATCGGAGGACCAGGTGCTGGAAAAACAATACTTGCTTCCCAATTCTTATACAAAGGCATCGCCGAACATGGTGAAAACGGCGTTTTCATCAGCTTAGACGAGGGTAAAAATCATTTCTTTGCTGAAATGGCGAAATTCGGTTGGGATTTCAAAAAAGCTGAGCAAGAAGGGAAATTCGGTTTCCTCGACGCTACAAGGCTCTCCAGAGTTGCCATGCTTAAGGAAAAAATGATGAAAGAGGAATCAAGCAGTCTTCGAGGAAAGGAACTCCAGGTTGACAGGTTGGTGGAAGACATGCAGACTATTATAAAGAAAGTCAACGCTAAACGCGTGGTTTTGGATACGCTTGCCTCGCTTTTCTACAGGTTTTTAGATCCGATAGAGAGAAGAACCGCTAGCGTAGACCTTATAGAGGCGCTTTCCGATTGCGGCGCAACAGTTCTCGTTACTACAGAATTGGCTAAACTTGGTCTTGAACGAAATATATCTGATGAAGAATTCTTGGTCCACGGTGTTATTATGATGCAGACTCTGTTTTCAGGCGGAACCACAACTAGAGGTCTACAAGTGGAGAAAATGAGAGGTGTCAGCGTAAACACAAACCTTGTCCCCTACACAATCGACAAAACCGGAATAGAAATTTACCCAACCATGTCACTGTTCAGAGAAAAATAGAACCAAAAAGCACATGCTATAAGTTTTTAGTTCCTCCGTCTTATGGCCTCTAAGAATTATGGTAAACCTTTCCTGCAGATTTTCCGTGAAGCAGACTGCGGCTTCTACAAAATAGACCACGACTTGTTTGCGCCGGCAGTGCTAATGCTAAACAACGCTAAAACTGGCAGAACATTCAAAGCAGGACAAATTAACCCTAAGGTGCTAGCTGAATCTTTAGGATTCTAAAACTTTCTTTTTTCATTTCAGTTTGAATCTTGAAAGAACAGGTACTGCTATAGCAAATGCGACTGGTATCGTGTAAAGAGCTACTGTGCCATTGAAGAGTGCGCCGAGTGGAAGAAAAGCCAAGGCTGCCGCTGGCTTGTATGAAAAGCCGACAGGGGACGGTTGTTGGAGCGCAAAGTAGTTTACAACCGACGTTACGGCAATACGGACGATGATTCCTAAGCCCGTTGCAGATATGATTATCACTTTAGCATGCTTCTTAAGGATATCAGATAAGTTTTCTGTTTTGCAGCCCCGAGTTGCAATCAGGTATGGGATATAGATGCCTGACATCATTGAGAGAATTGCAACAAGGTTATAAAACGGTCCCAGTGGCGAAAATCCTCCGTTGAAATAAATTGTTAGAATGACCGTATTTATCGCTGATATTATTAAGCCGCCTATTACTCCAAGGGCTAAGAAAGCTACCACGATTGGTATTTCCCAGATTTGGTAGTATAGAAAGGGTGCGTAAGGAGCTGGAATTTTTGGTCCAGCCACATTTAGGGCTGTAGTGAGCGCAACGAATATTATTATTAGTGCAAGTGTTTTGGTATTCATCTTTGTTTGTCTCGTTTGGTTGTCCAATGCAGCCGTTAGCTATTTAAGAGTAGCTACTCAAAAAATAGTAGTGGCCGACTTAAAATTTGGAAATAATGATAAATAAGCCTACATAAGATAAGATACAGGGAAACGTAATTGTCGGAAACAATCCAGTTCACATCATCTGGCGAAGTTAAACGGTGGCTTGAAAACAAGACAAGCTCAATCCTCTCGCCAGTGCATGCTCAAGCAAAAAAATTAAGGGACGATATGAACGCCGCAATCGAGGCGGTGGGGGACGTAAGCCAGATGCTCTTGGATAATAGTACAAGAGAAATCGATAGAAGAAACATGAAAGTTTACAATCGAGCCAGAGCGTTAAACAAGCTTGCTCATTTATTTCTTGACCGTCTCAAAAAACTCACTTTTCCGGAAGAAATCTCTTACGATGCCTTAAGTAGATATGCTCAGGAAATTCAAAAAGTCTTTATTGTAATCGATATCGACATTAAGAATTGGTTTCCAAAAATTTCACCTTTCTTCATTATGGATAGAAGAAAATTCGTAGCTGTCTATGAAAGATCTAAACAAGCATATGCCACCCTCAATGACTTTGTTACAAAAGAGTACGTTAAAACTAAAACTTTAGAAGAAGCCTTCCAGCTTCTAAATGAACTTCAAAACGTCCAGCAACAGTTAGTTACAATTGGGGAAGAAAAAGAAAAAATAAAGGATGAGCGTATACCGATCGAAAAAGAAATCGCTGAACTGGAACAAAAAATTGCTGAGTTGAAAAATAGCGGACCGATTGATAAGCTAAACTCGGTAAACGCTGAGATAGACATGTTAAGCGGTGAATTGAAACATTCGATTAGGTATCTGCAAAAACCCTTCATAAAAATGCAAGCATTAGCCACCTCGGGGGGTGGAGGTGGAATAACTCCGGATGAGCTTAGCAAGGTGAATCAGTATTTGGCGAATCCTTTTGACGCGTTGATAGCTGAGGAGATTGGTTATCCGATGCTTAGGGAGATTTTGCAGAAGCTTGAGGGTTTAATGGCTGAGGACAAGCTTAAATTAAAATCTGATAAAGCAAGGAAAGCCGAGCAGTCCTTAAATGAGATACTCAAGAACAACTCGCTCCTAAAGCTTCAAATCAGATGCGTGGAAAAGGCAACCACAAAAGAACAGTTGTCAGGTTCTCCAATGATGGAGGATGTAAAACGCGATCTATCTGTGTTTCAGGCGCAAGTTGACCAGCTAAAAGGGAGAAAAACTATTATAGAAACACATGAAGCGGTCAAAGAAAATGCGTACAAAGAGGCAATTGATAAAATCAGCAATCTCAAGCGGTCAATTGAAAGAGATATTTCCAGCTCAATTGAAATAAAAGTTCAAATTCCATAGTTGCCGTGTTAGGCTTTGGATTTATCTTCACTTGTCGAAGAAGCTTTAAGCATTCAAAGTAGCAGCTTCATCGAGACAGTGGACAAAGCCAAGTCTTTGCTGCGTAATGAAAACGGGCAAATTGGCAACTTAACCATTGTGAATCGGTTAGTTAAACTTGAACCGTTGGGCGAAGCATTAGTAATCGGCGACTTACATGGGAACTTTGAAAGCCTCATCATTATTCTGCAAAGTAGTCGATTCGTCGAGAAAATGGAGAAAACCAAAGAGGCAACGTTGATTTTTTTAGGCGATTACGGTGACAGGGGAGACAAATCAACAGAAATCTACTACGCAATTCTGAAGCTTAAGCTTGCTTTTCCCGAGCAAGTTGTTCTGTTACGTGGAAACCATGAAGCGCCAAAAGATTTGTTAGGTTATCCGCATGATTTGCCCGTCCAATTCCAAAACAGGTTCGGGGAAGATTGGAAGGTGATTTACGAGAAGACCCGTGCTTTATTCGCTTATCTCTATAATGCCGTGTTTGTTAAAGACCGCTATTTGATAGTTCACGGCGGCGTTTCTCCACAAATCAGAAGCCTCGAAGACATTGCTCAAGCTCAAGAAAACCGCAACGAGGCTTTGCTGGAAGATTTGCTTTGGAGCGACCCCGACGAAAACTTACAAGGCATTTCTTCTTCGCCGAGGGGTGCAGGACAACTTTTCGGCAAAGAAGTAACGGAAGAGGTTCTTGAAAAAGTGAACGCTAAAATTTTGATAAGAGGCCATGAATCAAGCGACTCAGGCTTCAAAATTAACCATGACGGCAAAGTCTTAACTTTGTTCTCAAGAAAAGGCTCACCCTACTTTAACAGGTATGGCGCATATTTGCAGTTGCCTCTTTCAGAAAAATTCGAAAACGTCCAGCAGCTAATTCCCTGGATTCACCAGTTTTAATTATATCCAAAATTCTGGAAATGCAAACCCTTCTGTTGTAATTCGGAATATAGATCTCCCGACTAACAAAAAACGGCGGTTTACAACCTGCCTTTTTTATGAAATTATGAATATTTTTGGCGCTGCAATTTTTTCGGAAGTAGTGATTTTAAAATCAAATACGCTAAAGGTGGCGGTGTCGAAATGCTTAATTGTTCGCTTAACGCTAACTGAAATTATAATTGATTGCTTTTGCTAAATAATAGAGGTACATCCTAAGACAGAGGTTTAATGGTTGCAGAACGAAAACGCTATTCAAACGATTAATCTAACGAAAACATTTAAATCAAAAATTCAAACCTCTGAAACCAAATTTTATAATCGTAAAACAGTTTCTGTAAACGCTATTGACAATCTCAGCTTTGAAATTAAGAAAGGGGAACTTTTTGGGCTTTTGGGACCAAATGGAGCAGGAAAAACAACTCTGGTCAAAATGCTGTGCACCCTTCTTCCGCCAGACAGTGGAACCGCTTTAATCAATGGTTTCGACATAATCAAGGAGCAAATGAAGGTTAAACGGTCACTTGGCACTCTTTTCAGCGTTGGAGAACGCGGCTTCTTTTGGCGGCTGAATGGTTACAGAAACCTCGAATTCTTCGCTTCAATCTATAATGTGCCAAGACAAAAACGGCATGAACGAATTATGGAAGTCTTGGAACTTGTCGGTTTAGACAACAGCACTTTTCAGTTGTACCAGAAATATTCTGGCGGAATGAAAAGAAAACTCGCACTCGCAAGAACCCTGCTTCCAGACCCGCCCATAATTCTTCTTGATGAGCCAACAACTGGTTTAGATGCTATTTCTTCAAGGAACATTAGGGAATTTGTCAAAAAAACCGTTCAGGAAACAGGCAAAACAGTGCTCTACACAACACATTATATTGAGGAGGCAGCGCAAATCTGCAATAAAATTGCTATCCTGAAGCAGGGAAAAATCGTGGCTTGCGACACTCCGAACGCTTTGAGAGATAAAATCAAAAATGAAGAGTTAATCTACTTAATAGTTGAGGAAATTACGCTGGCTCAGATTGAGCAAATGCGTTCTTTGCAAGGCGTAATAAGCATAACTGAAAAAACCGACGAAGACTCACTGCCTAGCCAGAAAAAATTGCGCGTTGAACTGAAAAGTGTTGACCTGCTCCCATCAATCTTCGACTTTCTGTTTGAACAAAAAATTAAGTTAGTAAATTTCAAGCGGGAAGAACCCACCTTAGAAGACGCGTTCATTGAATTAACCAAGAGAGCATAAACTATGTGGGATGAACTGGAAAAAATTTATTTCTTCATGAAACGCGACGTTATCAGCTTTTCCACTTACAAGACTAACATTGCTGTACTTATTTTAACTGCGTTGTTTGGCGCGTTATCGTACGCTTTTTTGGGCTCAAACGCAACCATGCAAAGCGTGGTCCAATATGACCATACGACCCTGATCACTTTCCTGATTATCGGATTAGCCTTTAACACTTACCTTGGTCAAAGTCTAACATTGGTCCAAAAAACCATCAACCCTTGGGCGCTGGAAGAGGTTTTGGTTTCGCCAACAAGCTTAACAACATTCATCGTCGGCAGTTCTATTTGGGGCTTCATATGGAGCACCGGCGTGGTTATAATCTATCTTGCCGTCGGCGTGCTAATTTTCGGAGTAATTTTAAGTGTCAACATTTTGGGAACAATAATTGTTTTAGCGTTAGGCATCGGCACATTCATTGGTTTCAGCATGATTGGTGCGGGAATCCTTATTTTAACCAAGCAAGGCGACCCAGTGACAGCGCTCATAACCATAGCAACAAGCTTGTGGGGAAACGTTCTTTTTCCGCCGCAAGTTATGCCGGCAGCGCTACAAGCAATTTCGTATGTGTTTCCGCCATACTACTTTTTCACATGCATCAGACTTGTGCTTATAGGCTGGACAATACAGAGTATTCTTCCAAACCTGTTGATCTTAACGTTAATGTGCGCAATAATTGTTCCGTTAGGATATGTTATTTACGCGTGGTGCCTGAAAAGGGCGAGGAAAAACGGAACCCTCTCATGGTTCTAGATTTTTTAGTCACGATGTATATTTGAATTTTTAAGGGTTCAGCTTCTTTACTAAATATGGAAGTCGATACGCGCCGAAGGCGCTTGAGAAAAATCAAGATAATATTTATGTCTCATAATTGCTTCAAGTGAGTATTTTTTTTATTACGCACAAATCGTTAATACTGAAATTCAGTTTTATCTGTAATAAGGGTTAGGAATGGGCTCCAAACTAGAAATGTACGTTGATGTTCTGAACGTTTTAGAGCAAAGAGGGCCGCTGAAGGTGTCGCATATTATGCTCGAGGCAAAGGTTAACTGCGATGTTCTAAAAGGATACTTGGATTTTCTGATTAAACAAGGATTAATTGAAGAGAAAGTGGTTGAGAAAAGCGACGTAGTTTATGCAAACACTGCTCGCGGTACAGCAGTCATCAAATTCTTTACTGAACTAGACAGAACGCTTTCCGTTAAGGAAGAAGACGACAAAATCTTGCCAGTTCCCTATTGAGACTGGCTATTCGACGGTTTCCTGTCTGTTGTCTGCTTTCTTAAAGAGCAATCACGCTAACATTCAAAATAATCGTAATATCCCGATTTTACGCAAAAATGGTAGAGCACCAAAGCAAACAGGCGCAAGTTGTAAATTTATGAAGAATAGTTGAAGTAAGCTGACGAAGGGAAAATTGAAACTAATTTTTATTGGATAAAGCGTGCTCGGTGCTCTTAAGGAGTGGAGTTAAGATTTGGATGTTTAGTCAATTCGGGTTATTTTGGTTCCACCAAATATTGAGTCATCATCCTTTAATCTGAAATATTTACATGGCCTTTGTCCTCTTTCTGTGATAGAATATACTGTTCTGGCTCCAAGGGTTTTTTCTATGATTAAGTCCAACTTGACTAGAAAGTTAAGGTCTTCTTTTGGCAAGACTAAATTGAGGTCAGCTTTGCATGTTATTTGTTTTTGCGTTATTGAATCCCAGTTATCTAAGACCTTGATGACGGTGAGGTACTTCTCCATTCTTGAAAGCCCCAAAGCGTTCGCCCTTTCACATAAAAATTCAGCGTCACGATTATTAAGCCTTTCATCTTAAGACTGCTCTAATGAGAAAACACTTCACCCTTCAGTTCGCGATGTAAAAAAGTTTTGTCAACATCACCTATGCTGCTCCGCTAAAATCATAGCTTACTTTTAGGAATTTGTTCTTGATTTTTCTGCGAATTATCGTTTTGGTGTTCTGTCATTTGTTCAGTTTGGCTTTGAGAATTTTCTGGAAATTAACTTCGAAAGCTGCTGCTGGATTTTCAAGCTTCCATGCTTCAAGCACCAGCGGGTTGACTTCGCCGACAACGCCAACCTCTGAGCCAGCAACGATTACCTTGCCAGCTCTGCCATCGATAAAACTTGGATGAGTAGTCTCTTTTATTTGCCAATCCACTCCAAAATTGCTCATAAACGCGTCTAGAGCAGATTTTATTTCGCTAAAGTTCGAGTTTGCGTGCGCTGTTGCGGCACAGAGCCATTCTTCATCCCGCGTCTTAGTCTCTTTAGTATCGTCTAACAGGGTAACTTTGCCCAACTCGAATATTTTTTGGGGAAACTCTACAGATTGATTATTGCTGAGAAACTCCAAAAGGCTTGGCAGCAGCCAGTTGCGCAGGCACGTCATGGTGACGACTTTAGGGTTGGCAAGTTCCACGTTCTTGGTTTTTTGCGTGTTCATTTTTTCGAAGAGGTTTTCTTGATTGGTCAACATGTAGGTTAAGATTTCTTGGTAGCCTAAACCAATCATAAGTTCCCGTGCGATATCGATTAAATGCTGATCAGGCTTTGCTCGCCCGGTTGTGGCTAGTTCGCGCCAAAGCGGCTCAATATTGTTGTAGCCGTAAGCGATGGCGACGTCCTCGATTAGGTCGACTTGGTGCATTACGTCCACGCGGTAGCATGGAACAAGCACCTCTACGCTGTCAGCCTGCGTTTTTTGGATGCCTAAACCCGCCGTTAACAGAAGTTCAGAAATGCGATGTGCCGAAAGCTTCAGCCCTAAAAGCTTATTCGTGTACTCAACACTCAAAGACACGCACCTGCCGCTGAAATCAGGGGATACCACCTCTTTGTCCGGGTACTCCGATTCCTGCGGGTAACGAATTGTTGCAGAGTAAGCTTTTCCACCGTGGTCAATCAGTGCCGCAGTTACCAGGTTAAGCGTGTTAAAGACGGTTTTGTGGCTGGTCCCTGTGACTTCAACTAGTAAATTTCTTGATTCCTCAGTGATCTTGCCTAAATCGTTTGAGTTAATGATTGGTGGGAAAGACAAAACTTTACCTTCGAAATCAAACAGCATCGGGTAAAGCGGGTTCTTCTTAACTATGTGGCCATATTCAATGCCCTTTGGATGTTTCTCAAGAATCTCATCCAAACCCATCTTTTCAGTAAATCCCAAGGGAACAAAACTAACCTCTTCTGGCTTAACGGCAGTGTACTCTATTGGTGGCTTGATTAAGTCAAAATTGTAAATACCAATGGAGGTTTTCTGGCGGCTTCGACCAAACGTTTGGTCTAGCTTATCTTGAAGATGCATGAGCCCGCGGATTATCAGGTCGGTTAAGTGGATGTCTTTTATTATGGAGCAGCAGATGAATGGGCGGATGTTGTAAAGTTTGGTGTTAACTTTTACTTCTATGGCTGGTTTGCCCACCGCGTACTGCCTTGGACCCTTTTCTATTCCAAGGTAACAGCGCAGTCCCCTTGCTAAGCCTTCGGCACTCCAAAGGTCAGCACGATTTGTATCCTTCATTTCAATGCTTAGAGTTCCCTCTTCTTTGTTGTAGGTCTTGACTTCACCTTTAACTAGAGATAATACGGCATCAAGTTTTTCGATGTCTATGTTCTGTGGATTTCCAAACAATTTGCGTGCTGTCTCTTTGCCAATCAGTTGCTCTAGTTCATCGTATTCTATGTCGATTGTGGGCATTTTATGTCACCTGCTTTTTCCTTAGCCAATCAAGATCTTGGCTGAAAATCATCCGTATATCCTCGATGCCAGCGCGCATCATAAAGAGTCGGTCTACGCCGAGTCCCCATGCGATTACGGGTTCTTTTACGCCAAGGGGCAAGGTGACTTCTGGGCGGAAGATTCCTGAGCCGCCGAATTCTACCCAGCCGTAGCCTTCCTTGTAAGCGCTCAGTTCCACGCTGGGTTCTGTGAATGGGAAATAGTCGGGTTTGAAGCATACTTTGTCTGCTCCAGCAATCTCCATGGCGAACTTGCCGAGCACGCCTAAGAGGTCTTTCAGGGTTAGGTTTTCATCTATGATTATGCCTTCAACCTGGTTGAATTCTGAGAGGTGGGTTTTATCGGTTATTTCTGGTCGGTAAACGCGGGCGATTGAGAAGTGTTTGCTTGGAACTTGATAATTTTTGCTCTCCAATGTTCGGGCGCTGAGGCATGTGCCGTGACCACGCAGAATCAATCGCTGGGCTGCTAGCAGTGAGTATTTGTATCCCCATCCTGTTGAACCTGTTATCCAGCCGTTCTCATGCGTCTCCGCAACGTGCGCCACACCTTCACCATGTTGGCTTATCTCGCCGTACTGGGGGTCTTTGATGTAGTAGATGTCGCTTGGTTCACGCGCTGGATGGTCCTGCGGCACGTAAAGAGCGTCAAAGTTGAAGAAGCTGGTTTCAACGCTGGTGCCAGTCATTTCCTGAAAGCCCAACTGCACAAGTTTGGCGCGGACTTCGTCGAGGAATTGCAGATATGGATGTTTTTTTCCAGGCCATATTTTGGCTACTGCCGCTTCAATATTGTATTTTTGCAGCTTTGAGGTGTGCCATTTACCTGTGATTATGTCCTGAGGCGTCAGTTGGGTAATGACTTCCGGAGCACTGACTTTTACACTGATACCAAGATCAGCAGATCCAGTTTTTACTAAAGCCTGTATGCCTTGTGGGGTGATTTGGAGTGTGCGTGTGGTTTTGGGCTCGATGGTTAAAAGTGTGCGTTTTTTCAGCTGTTCGGCTGCTGCTTTTAGTTCTGGGCTTAGGTCTTCCAATGCTGCTTGGTGTTTGTCGTTTAGGTGTTTGAGGAGGGTTTCGTCGCAGCCTTCCGCAATGAACGCTTGATGCAAAAGTGGCTCAGATATGCGTATCGTGTTGTCGCTTGAGGTGTAGAGTGCCCATTTTTTTCTTATCGCCCAGCCAAGCGCAATCTGAACAAACTCCGGTTCAATTCCCGCTTGCTGTGCCGCTTTTTTGAGATCGACTGATCCGCCGAGTGCTGCTACGGCGTGGATTAGTTTGCGTTCGGGCAAGCCGTTTTTTGCGTATTGTTCTCCTTCAGCGGTTAGTTTGATGACGTTTTGGTATTCGGCGTGTATGGTGATAAGGTTTTTTTCTTGAAGAGTTAGCGCAGTGCGCATGACTGCTGTATCTGGGAAACCGCAAGTATCAATGAGTTGTTCTACTGAAGCTTTTCCGCCAAGAATTTCTAAAGCGGAGAGTAACCGTTGTTCTTGCGTTCTGAGCTCAACCATATAGCTTGCCTTCATGCGCGTAAGTTGGTTTTGTTAAGGGATATTTCTTGCGTCACAAATAAAAGCATGTTGATGGAGACCTCATTGCGAAGTTGACTTATTGGAGTGAAAAGTGGTCAGGGGTTGTCTGGAACCTTTAGGACTAGAGAGGGGGAAACTCCAGACGTTTAACCTCTAACCAGTTGGGTTATCAACAGAGTTAGCATAAAAAACTTTGCACAAAAAACCCCCTCAACAGCGAAACATAGGGCAAAAGCTTCATTGTAAACTCGCAATCTCGATTTTAGGGATAACTGGTTACGTTGCTGCTACTTTGCGAAGTTCGATTTTTTCTATGTCTAAGCATTCGTCGCAGAGGTCAGAACTCGGTCTCCAAGACCGTCTTTGCATGACGACGCGGGGGTACTGCTTGCAGCTTTTGTACCAATGCCACCTGTCAGGTTCAGGTCCCTTAACATACTCTGCCATTTAAATCTCCTAGTAAATATATGAAGCAACAATTATTTTTAATTTGCCCTTTGTTGCAGTATTATTAGGCTAATTCAAAATTTACTAATATACCAAATACCAGTTAGAAGAAAATCGCTGTGGGCTTGGCTTCTTTTAGTTTATGGCTCTACTTTGCTTTGCCAGCCTTCTTAGCGCAAGCATCACTGCAATACTTCTTCTTACTATCAAACGTAGTATAAACCTGCTTACAAACCGGACACTTCTTCTGCATTCAAATCGCCTCACATTTATTTAATACTGCTTTTATGGGCTAAAAGCTTTCTCTATAGAAAGTGATTTTTGATGATCTGATTCAGAAAACTTCTGTCGGTTGGATTAAAATTTAATCCCCCTCACGCACTAACTGTCACACACTGTCACTCTGTCACTCCGTTACTCATTCACTCCCAATCACTCAATCACTCGTACCTACCCACCCTTCCCCTCTCTAGACACACACATAAAAAACATGCTACGATGAGTTGATGCACATTTTTTTCTGCTCGTTACAACAGGGAAACGCGCCAATTATGGTAAGATGGTCTTGCTGCTAGCCTTAAAAACAAGCTAAAAAAGTTGAAGCTTACAGCAAAGTAGTTTCCTTATGCTCAATTAACTCTTTAACCGTAACCAGCTTGATATCAATCCTATTCATTCTTGCTCGAGATACAGCCGCATGCGCTTCACTATCGAAACCAAAAGCAACCATAACCCCACTCCTAGCCTTTGCTTGCGTAAGCGCATTCATAAAACTATCAACCTGGAACCTACCCACACTATCAGTCTGCTTAATCACAAGCGGCGCATTATCACCTGTAAATCCATCAATACCCTTCCTAGAATCCAAAACTGAACCAGCATGCCCTCCAAGCCTTTGCATAACCCAATCCTGAAAGTCAAAAGAAGTAAAACCTTTAACCTTTTCCTCTGAAAGCCTCATCTTCCTAAACATTACGAACCCAGCCATCGAACACACAACAACAGCCACTGCAACAACCACAGGCACCGCAACCGAGGCAAAATTGAATCCTCCTCCAGCACTCACAGGTGTATACCCAGAACTACCAGTCGCTGGGGAAGAAGTCTGGGTTCCAGTTCCTGATCCACCGACTGTTGAAGATTGGATGGGTTCTGCAGCGAACGACATCGAGCAAGCGAAATCTGGCTGAAACTCCAAATCCGAAAAAGTAATTGTTATCCACACAGATCCTTCAGGGGGCAAATCGGTTCTACTTGAAGACTGTGTTTGAGTGGCCTCATTTGGGATACGCACTGTAGCAGTAGGAACACCATAAACCTCAACGTTCTCGTTATTTACGAAAAGCCCCTTTACGGTTGTTCCCTGCCAATTTCCCTCAAAACTCACTTGCTCAACAGTTACGCTTGGCTGAACAAGATATCCATAGACTAGGAATGATTGGCTTGTTATTTTACCCGTACCGTGATCGCCTAGGCATTGCACCAACGCTGGCACAGCAATGTTTAAGAGTGAAAAAACAAGAATCGCCATCAACAAAACCATTACAACTTTACTTTTTTTCAACTTGCTCCCCCAGCCTCAAATTTATCCAACATATCGTCAATAGTTTTACAGCGCTCCTAATGCCAAGGTTAGCTAACTGTAACTTCAAGGGCTTTCTAAACCCCACGTTCTCTATTGGAACAACTCATTATTAACAACTTTGGATAAACACTTATTACTTAACTTAACGAATTTGGTTCGTTTTGTTTATATATTGGTATATTGACTATGGATGTGCAAAAAGAAGGAATATCTTAAGTATGGGTTCCAAGTCTCCAAGAGGCGAATTCGCCGCAAGACAACTAAAAAAGAAACGGAAGAATTTCCGTTGGTCTGATCGTTACTTTAACAGGCGCATGCTTAGGCTAGACGAAAAAGTAGACCCAATGCAGGGTGCACCTCAATCACGGGGCATCGTTCTAGAAAAAGTAGGCGTTGAATCAAAACAGCCAAACAGCGCCATCCGCAAATGCGTCCGCACACAACTTATCAAAAACGGCAGAGTCATAACCGCGTTTTTACCCGGAGACGGCGCACTCAACGTCGTCGACGAACATGACGAGGTCGTTGTTGAAGGCATCGGCGGAACCAGAGGCGGCGCAATGGGAGACATCCCCGGCGTACGCTGGAAAGTAGTCATGATAAACGGCGTATCTCTAAACGAGCTCGTCTACGGACGAAAACAAAAACCAGCAAGGTAATGCTCATGAGCACACAAACAGTAGCCCAACCACAAGACATCAAACTTTTCCAAAAATGGACATTCAAAGACATCTCAGTCCAAGACATCGGGTTGCAGCGCTACCTCAACCTTACCCCAATGGTCGCACCCCACAGCATGGGGCGACATGAACACCAACGTTTCCGCAAAGCCAAAGTCAACATTGTAGAACGCTTAATCAACAGTCTTATGCGCTCAGGCAAAAACAGCGGCAAAAAAGCCAAAGCAACCAACATTGTAAAAGAAACATTCGAAATAATCAACTTACGCACAGGCAAAAACCCCATAGAAGTCCTTGTCAAAGCCGTGGAAAACGCTTCGCCATGTGAAGACACAACACGCGTCAGCTACGGAGGAGTCGTCTACCACCTATCCGTCGACGTCGCACCACAACGTCGCATAGACCTAGCTATCCGTCACATAAGTGAAGGCGCAAGAGCCGCAAGCATAAATAACCCACGCAGCATCCAAGAAACACTCGCAGACGAGCTAGTTTTGGCAGCAAACAAAGACATCAAAAGCGCAGGCATCGCTAAACGCAACGAAATTGAACGCGTCGCACAATCCAGCAGATAAACTGCCGAAAAAAAACTTTCTTTTCTTTAAAAAACCTCCACACAACAGCCTCGCCACTTCATAATTCATATTTCTGTTATACCTCAAAATTGTTTGTCTTTTCAATAGGCTCACGTACAAAGCGCTAACATAAGGCTTCGCAACGAAGTTATCGTCGATTTAAATGTGCTTGTTGAAACAAAGTTAGAAGCAATTTTTTGCATTTTCCACCCAGTCTCTATTTGGATGGTCTAGTAGACTGGGGTGGACTAATGCACGCACGAAAATCAAAGTCTAAAAGCCAAGCCGAGCACTCACTAAGCGTCAATTTTAAAAGGCTTAAGCAACCTAATGTTTTTACTGATTTTCAATAGAAGAGTGAAAGCATGAGCAACGATAAAACTGGAAACATCAACCCGAATACGACAAGCACAGACATAGGTGAACGAAAAATAATCGAAATCATCGCCAACTACCTTGAAGCCATGCCCAATTCCCCCGTGCCCTTCGGAGACGATATTGCCGCCGTTAACATTGATCAAAAACAAGTTGCCGTACTGAAAACTGACATGCTTGTGGGGAAAACCGACGTTCCTCCAAACATGAGCTTATGGCAAGCGGCACGCAAAGCAATAGTTATGAACATCAGCGATTTTGCTTCTAAAGGCGTCCAGCCCACGGCAGCTCTTGTGTCGCTCGGGTTACCTAGAGGTCTTATGCGAAAAGACATCGAAGAAATCGCCCGTGGACTCAACGCGGGAGCACGAGAATACGGCGCTTACATTATTGGAGGCGACACGGGTGAAGCCTCAGACTTTATCATTTCAGTTTCCCTTTACGGCACAGCCGAAAAAGCGGCACTAATGCTACGTAATGGAGCTAAGCCAGGCGACATCTTGGCTGTTACAGGTTTCTTCGGCAAATCAGCTGCTGGCTTACGCTTGCTTTTGGATAAGTATTCCGCTTCAGCAGACCTGCGTAACGTGCTGTCGAGTGCAGTTTGCATGCCTAAAGCTAAACTAAAGGAAGGCTTAACACTTAGCCGCTCAGGCGCAGTGTCGGCCTCTATTGATTCCAGTGATGGTTTAGCTTGGAGCCTGCATGAGATTGGAAAAATGAGTGACGTTGGCTTCCTAGTTCACAGTGTTCCTGTTGCTGACGAAGTTAGACGATTTGCCGAGTTTAACCATCTTGACCCTTTAGAGTTGGCGCTTTACGGCGGTGAAGAATACGAGCTTGTGGTAACAATTAAGCCTAAAGCGTGGGCTGATGCCGAAGCCGCGGTTGAAGCAGTTGGCGGGCGCCTTTTGCCTATTGGAAAAGTCACAAAGGATACGCAGATGCTTTTGGACGTTGATGGAAAGAAACGCGTTATTGAAGCTCGCGGCTGGGAGCATTTCAAGAGTAAGATTTAGCTTGACAGTCAAGCAGGTAATTGATAATTGTTATGCACGAAGCCGCTAAATATGGTTGTTTGCCTAAACTGATTTTTTCGCCGTACCTAAGAGCAAATGTTTCTGCTTTTTTAGGCAAACCAACATGGTCACCGAGCACGAAGATAGCATTGTCAGCAAGTTCTGTTTCAGCTATGTTTTTTCCACCTTCTTCCAAAACATACACGTTGCGGCTTTGGGCTTCTTTTTTAAGTAATACTTCAAAACCTGTCTTGTCTACGCTGACGCCAGGGTGAGACTTGCCAGCGATGACTTTTCTCAGAATTTGCTGCCATGTATCCACGTCCGTTCGCACATCATAGAGCGTGCTCCCGTCAATTTGTATGTGCAACGGCGGATTAGGCGGCCCATTCAATACGGCATGAAAAGTTACGTCTCTGCGTATGCCATGTGAAAGAAAAAGACTGGTAACTACGCATTCGTAGACAATATCTAATCTTCCTGCATCGTGCAGGTTGCTGAATGCTGAATTGGTTTTTCCCAAACGTGAGAACAAGATGAATTCTCTAGGCAAGACAATCACAGTTTAGTGCTATGCAAACTTACCTTAAAGCGCTTTCCAACCCAATCAGTTCAAGCGATAAAAAAATTTTTACAGTAGAATGTTGTATAGAACCCAGAGGTTGTGTGCCACGGCTATAGTAAGGAATAATATTATGCTAAAATAGGTAATTCTTATTATTTGAAACGTAATTTTGAACGATGCCGAGTTTTTGTCTGGAGAACTCACGAGTGTTTTTTGTGCTAAAATAAGCGTCAAAGCCGCGGAAACGGTTATAGTTAATTTTACGATTACAAAAGCTGGAAGGTCCGAACTAACCAAGCCTGCTAATACGGGGTTGAGCTCCCGTGTGCCATAGTACAGGTTTCCTATAACCGTGGTTAAGCAATCCATGGAGCCCATAAAGATTATAAACAAACTTGGAAGGGTTCGTGTACTCTGCAAAATGGTTTTTCTCCTTTCTCTTTGAGAAACCGTTTTTTAGCTGCCACGTTACGAAAGCGCTTAATCGAATTCTTCGTTTCTTAGAACGATTTTTTAGGTTTGCGCCAGAGTTCATTGCAGCTTTGTTAGCAACTATAAAATGTTAAAATGTATTTTTATACCTTCACTAGTCCGTGTGAGGGGCTAGTAGAGAACAGATAGCTTGAAAACTATCCAAGCTCTGCTTAATTTTTAAATTAAAATTCTTTTAATTATCCCTGAGTGGGCGGCGTTTTTTTCCATGAATACGCTTATATTGTTTTCGCCAATGCTCATGCATAGCACTTTAACGTTTTCGCCTTCAACAAGCACATTTTCCATTTCGCCAAGATTGAATTGTTTTCCGATTTCTTGGCTCGAATCATGGATTTGAGATGATAGAATAGCATTTTCAGTAATTTTGTCGGGTTCGGTAAAGTCTAGTATGGCTGAGGTGTTGCTTCTGAGAATGTAGCCTATGACACCTTTGAGTTTACGTATTTCAGCAAGGCTTGCGCTTAGGCTCGCGAAAGCAGAGTTTTCATCCTCAACCGATGTTGTTATGGCAACTTGGTTGTTCAATGCTGTTTCAGCTTCGTCGGCGCTTGTTTTTTGCTTCAACAATTTTTTCTCCTTGGCGTGTGATTTCTGGTTTAACTATTACGAGTTTGCCTTTGCTGGTTTGCAGGGCTTGCAGTACTTTTTCTGGAAATTGTATTATGCCTTTGGTGCTGTGGCTTGTTTCTTTGATGGGTTTGAATCCGCATATGATTGCCTTGCCCTCTAAGGTTTCGATATGTACCTGCGTGATTTCCTTGTCACCATAGATATCGTGCCATTTGGCGATTACTTCGCTATCTACCCGCACAATGTCACTGGGAACTAGTAAGCCCCCGATTTTTTCTATCATGAACTGGTTCACGGGCGGTTCCGGAAGCATCGGTTCAGAACTAAACGATGCTGACATGTCGGGGATTGGTTCACTTTGCATTGTTTGCTCATCGGGCAGAACTATTTCTTCAACCGGTTTAACTTCACGATTTTTAGCTTGGGGTAACTCGTTGCCTGATAGTTCAGAAATTTGATCTACAAGCTTCACAACGGTTGGAACAATGACCCTGGTTAACATTTTAACCATTTTTTCGTCTGCCGTACGTGAAGAAACATTTACTAAGTAACTATTGTTCATGGATGTAATGCTTAATTGGCTGTTTGCGCCTTGGATGGTTAAAGTTTCTATGCCGCCGATGTTTTCAGCTTGCTCAGCTATGTCGTTGAAGGCGGTGATCAGTTTTTTGTTTTGGTCTTCAGTGGCGGTTTCGGTGCTGGCTATGATTTCGCCGTTCTTTTTGAATATGAAAGTGTTCGTTATTTCTGGGATTATATTTTTGAACTCGTTTATGATTGTTTGCAGTGCGGTTGAATAGGCTTCGGTCACTTTTTGGTCCTGCCAGCTCGGCGGTTTAGGATATTTTGAATAGGATGCGCTGTGGGATGCCTTCGTCTTCCAGCACTAGGTATTTGAGGCCTTCGGTGTCGCCGAGTTGATCTAGCCATTTTAATGCGTCGCGCACTTTCTGTAAGACCAACAGCCGTTCTTGATGGCTGCGTACGACGGCTTCTATGGCTGTTAACTCGTGGAACGCATTAGCGTCTAAGATGATGTTTAGTGTACCCACTGTTATTTCGCCCGGGCTGTCTGCTGCGCTGGTTTTCTTTCCTGCAAGCTTCATTATAACTTCGCGGACTTTTTTTGATTTTTCCGCTAAAGTGCGGATTTCATCTAAACGACGCAGATATTCGCCAAGTAAACTTTTGGTTTCGGATAAATCCTTGTCTAAGTCTTCAGCTATTGCCTGCGCCGATGTATATTCTTTTAATTGGACAACCATGATTTTTTACCTTCTATTGTTCTATTGTAAAAAATAAGAGAAAGGGAAGATTGGTGGTTCGTTTTTTGCCTTACCCCCGGGTTTCAAAGTCTAAAGATTATAGGCTTAAAGTGCTGGTGCGACGCTGTATGTTGCAGTGTAGACTAGCGTATGACCTTTGGCAGTTATTATGTTGAATGTGTACTGCGCTCCATCAGAGAAAGTTTGGGCTGGTACTGTGGTAGCGACAGTAATACTAACGGTTGCTGAAGTGCCTTTAGTGATAACCAAAGATGTACTCGGTGTATAAAATGCCAAGGTAGCGGGGTTTCCATCTATCGTTGCGCTTGATAATGTTACACTATTTGTTCCAGTATTTGCGACAGTAGCGACGACTTCAGTACTACTCAAAAATTGTACGTTTGTTATTGATGCTTGTTCTGCGTTTCCCATGAATCCAAGGGTGAGTGCTCCCATCCATGCGGCTACGACGACGCTGACTGCGACGGTGACGGCTATTAGTATGATTGTTGCGATTACGGGGCTTAGGGCTTTTGCGTTTTTCTTAAATTTTCTAAATTTCCCGAATAGGTTCATTTATTTTTTTAACCTCTTTTTTGGTTTGCTGAATGTATTCAGATTTTTGCCTTAATAAATATTATGACTTAATAAACACTATTACGTATCCGTTCGACAAAAATACAACGAGAGACGTAACCCAAACACAATTCAACAATAAGCAAGAATTTTTCCAAATCAAATACAAATTAAAAGATAAAGAAGCTAAAAATAAAAAAACTGTGGGAAACGGAGTTTTAAGTTTCAAGCTCGTCGAAAAGTCCGAGAAGAAGCTTTGCTAATTTCTCGCCGAACTCAGTCTTGAGGTAATATTTCTTGAGCGGATCAATCCGTTCGCTCTTAGCTAAACCTAAAGATTCAATCTCGATCATCCTAGCCCTGAAAGTGCCATCGCTTAGCGTAAGCTTATTTTTATGCATAAAATCTTTAGCCTCCTTCCATTTGCCGCGGCCAGCATAAAGCAGCAGCAGGCAGTCAATAGCGTGATCCTTCTCAAGCATCGCTTTAATAGCGGATAACTTTGGGTCAGTCAGTACATGCTTAATCTTCTCTTCGTTACTCTTTGCCATTTTTAAACACCTTTTATTTGTTAACCAAAATTGCGTCTTAAGCTTTTAAACCATATTACGAATTATGAAACATATCTGCAGACGCCTATCTCCCGAAATCAATTATTAACATACTCCTTTATAAATAATACCGCGCATGCAATAAAAGGATTAGAAAAATAAACAATATGCCTTAAAAATGGTTTTAAAATCAATAAAGCTATACAATTTTTTAAAAATTAATTGACCTGTGTCAAATAAAATTAAGAGGATTTTCTGACAACCCACTTTAAAGCCGTTGTTACGTTGCCGAAAACAAAAGACTTAACAAACCTAAACTTAACTATAAAGCCTGACAAATCACCAATCTAAAAGAGGCAAAAAAGTGGCTGCCAACACCCAATATGAAGCCCCAACATGGAACCAGATATACGACATGCTGCTTGCCCAAGCCCAAAAAATCCAAAGCGACGGCTACAAACCAGACATTATCGTCGGCATCGCACGAGGCGGGTTAGTTCCCTCGCGTATTTTGGCGGACCTTTTGGAAACCAGGGATTTCGCAATAATCACCATAGAATATTACGTTGGCATCGCTCAGAAAAGCAAAGAGCCAGTTTTAAAGCAATGCCTCCATACGCAGCTGCCGGACAAAAAAGTACTGTTGGTAGATGATGTTTCTGACGGCGGCAGGAGCTTGCAGCTTGCGAAAAAACACTTGCAAGAACAGGGCGCAAAGGAAATCAGAATAGCTACCATATACTGCAAACCCGGGACCATAACCATGCCGGATTATTTTGAAAAAGAAACAAGTCACTGGATAGTTTTTCCGTGGGAAGCCAAAGAAACGATGGCGAAAATAATGCAAAAAGCTGAAGGCAAACGTGCCACGAGCAAGGAAATTTCAAATCTTGTAAAAGCGGGCTTGCCAAGACAGTTGGCTGAAAAATTGCTAAACAGTGACAATAGGAGCCAATAATGCTGACTCACCTAAAAGAATACGGTAAATACGCGGAAATAACAGGGTACAGAAACATGAAATTCGCTAAGGCAGAAGAGTTCCTGAAAGCAAACCGAAAAGAAACCCAAGAAAACGTTGATGTGCAATTCTTTGACGCCAACTTAATTGCTACAAAGGAGCACCTGTATTTTGCAGCCTTAAACGCGTTGCAAGCTTTCCAAAACAAAACAAATATTTCTAAAAGTTTAGCCATGGAAACAATGCTTTATGCTTCCGCGCAACGGCAAATACAAAAAGCCATCCAACGCTGCGGCATTAAGCCTCAAACCACAAGCATGGCAGTTATAATAATCGGCGAAGACCCAACCCAACTTAAAACCATGCTTCAGGCAATCAGCACCTGCGTTGGCGTGGAACCTGACGAGAAAGTACTAGAAATGTCAAATTTTAAGGAACATAAAATTATCGAAACCTTTCAGATTACAGACCAAGAGCTAAAGACTGTCATGAAAAACGAAAACCGTGAAGAGGCAGTGGTTGACTTGGTTATCGAGCGAGTAGCCCTGCTGGCAACTCAACTGTGAGCTTAAAGCATCTTCTCTTTAACAACCGCCAAGATATCGCTGGGTTTAAGCAGTGACAAGCCCGTTAAGGCTCCGAGAACCTCAATAAGCAATATGCGGTCTGGGTTCTCAAGGTCTACTTTGCGCTTGATATCTGATGCCGCTGCCTCGATGAGGTCTTTTGAGTGAAGTGTAGTGAAACGTTTTTCAACCGTAACCCTGAAGGTCTCGTTTTCGCCGATTCTGGCGGCTAGCTCAGCAGTTGCGCGTTTAATTTCTTCCAAATCCGTTGGTACAACCCGTTCAATGGGCAAAATCCGAAGGGCATAGCGGAACTCGTATGGACGCTCTTTGAGGATAGCACGCAACTTCTCTATCACGGCGCATGGGTCCAATGTGGTTTTTGCAACGATTAAGCCTCTGATTTTGGTTTTGCTGGTTTCTGCTTGGGCATCGCCTAACTCTTCTTTAAGCAGATAGAGCAGTTCATTGCACATTGGCCGCTCGTTCCCACGCGAAGTGGTAGCTAAAAGGTTAAAGCCATTAATCATACCAAGTTCTCCCAGAAGAGAAAGATGCAGACAGGTTATTTTTGCTTTACCTTATAATGTGCTTTGGGCGCTTCTAACGGCGCTCTTTTTTCATATGTTTACAACTTCTTCCAAGACATGCTTTCCTATTCTTGGTTTAAGAGTATGGTTTTCCACCAAATCTACCTTGATTCCCAAAACATCACTCAGGTAATTCTCAATTCCAATGAAATCTAAAAGGCTTAAATCTGTTGTTTCTTCAAATTCCACTAAGATGTCGATGTCACTTTGTTTTTTCTGTTCGCCTCTAACGTAGGAACCGAAAATGCCTATTTCTTTTATTTTATATTTTTGCCTCAATTCTTCTTTATGCTCAGCTAAAGTGCTTTTTATCTGCTCGAAAGTTTCCATGCTACTCATTTCTTAATCTACAGTTGATAAGTTAAGTCTTGCCGTTTATACAGTTTAAAATGGAGTTTGATGGATGCGTATGGATGTTCCTAATAACATTAATAATTTGTATGTTGTCAGTTCTTGGCTTTTCGTCTTAAGGACGTTTGTGTGTGCACAAGCTACCTCCCTAGTCTACTAGATGCTTCTATTAGGCTCACAACTATGATTCAACATAGTTCAACATAGAATTAATCCCCGCACTTTCAACATGAAATGGTGCTTTTTCAACATACTGAGAATAGCAGAATGCACTGTTTACGCCTAATAAACCATCGCAGAAAAGATATTTTCAATCAGTAGAGAGGTTGGTGAAAGTGAAACTTAGGGGGAGTCCCTCAAGGATTGTACGCTTGTTTGTGCGAGCACACTCGTAAAAGTTCAATTGTTTTTTGGTCGTAAATTGGTCGATATATTATTCTACAACTTCTTCCCAGTTCATATGCGAAGTAGCCTTTTCGACTTGCCATTTTGGGAATCCCGAGTAGCTCTGGTTTGTCTGTATCCAGCAAGCTTTTTAGTGCAGAATCAACTCTTTGAGCCATTTCATCGCTTAGGTTTTTATAGCTTGATTTAAATCGGTTTGACGGCTTTGCCTTCCACAAATCGGTTGCCTACTTAGCTCTTTTAGCGGTTTGTGCTTTTTTCCTTTCAGCATGCAATGCATCAAGCAGGTCAGATGCGTTGTCATAAACTTGTGTTGTCTGCCCAGCGAATTCTCTTTCGCTTTCTTTTATTTCCATTTTTTCTGAGGCAGATAAAGGAGGACTCTTGACCCTTGATTTTTTTGGAAGAATGGGCTTTAAAACCAAAACGCCGTTGTCCTGTTTCAATTCAAACTCGGTGCCGCTTTTCAAGCCGAGTTTTTTTAATGCTTCTAACGGAATCTGAACCCTGCCATTTTCATCCAGTTTGGCCTTCGCCATTTACTTCACAGACCAATACATATTCGTAGTAGGGACATAAATCTTTTCAGAAAAACGTGTATAGTTTGTTCGCTATTCCAAGAAAAATCATTGAATCTTCTGGAGTTTTTTGTCTGTTTATGGCCTATTTGTTTATCCGATAGCATCTTGGCTAGTAAAATGGGCTGGTGTGTTGGTTGTAACACACTCAGGGCAGGAGAAATCGCGCCTTTTCTTTTTTAGTTTGGTGTGCCTTGACGAATCTAATTTTTTTGTGTAGAAGTTCTTGACAATTTTTTAGTTTTGCTAGTAGTTTTTTTAAGCTACATAGCCTATCTTAAATCATGGCTAAATACTGGCTTCTGTCAATTCGTTGCGGAAATATTGAAATTACTGTTTCGAGCAAACTAATCGGGGGTAAATCAATCAATGCCTATGAATGTTTTTTCAACGAAAGGCTTCCAAGCTGAGATGAAATAATGCCGCTTAGCGAGATCATAGTGAAAGCGCCGGCCACAAGCGCTAATGTTGGTTCAGGCTTCGACGTCTTCGGATTAGCCTTGGAAAAGCCAAGCGATAAAGTCACAATGGTTCAGACAACAACGGGTGTGAAAATCCAAGTTTACGGCTTCTCAGCAGAAACCATCTCTGCGGTGCCTGAGAAGAATACAGCAGGCGTTGTCGCAAACCTGATGTTACAGGAGTTCTCGCTGAAAACAGGTCTCAGCATAACGATTGAGAAGGGCATTTGGCCGGGCAAAGGCTTGGGTAGTAGCGCAGCTTCAGCCGCAGCCGTGGCATATGGCTTAAATCACATGTTTAACCTCAACCTGAGTAACGAACAGTTAGTTAAATTTGCCGCCAAGGGTGAAGTTGCCTCCGCTGGATATGAACACGCGGACAACGTTGCAGCCGCCATCTTCGGAGACTTCGTCATAGTAAAATCGTACAATCCAATGGAAATCATTTGCTTAAAAGCACCCTCAGATATGGAATGCTGCGTGGCTTTCCCGCATATTAACACACCAACCAACAAGACTGAGAGAGCCCGTTTAGTCGTGCCCAGAACGGTTCCTTTGGAGAAACTCATTTATAACGTCGGACAAGCTGCCGCCATGGCAAGTGGCTTCGCTACAGGCGACATAGAACTCATTGGAAAGTCAATGCATGACTCCATAATTGAGCCAGCAAGAGCTTTCTTAATTCCAGGATACCTGAAGGTCAAGGAAAACGCGTTAGAGGCTGGTGCATGCGGAGTAACTATGAGTGGCGCAGGACCTGCGGTGATAGCAGTTGTTAACAAGAAACAGAATAATTCAGCTAAGGTTGCAGCAGCCATGAAGGAAGGATTCAAGTCTGCTGGGTGCGAAGCAACAGCGTTCGTCACAAAGCCAGGCAAAGGCGTATGCAAAATGGAAAAGTGAAGGACCTTCAACGTTTCAATAAGGGCATCAAAATTTGCGAACTATCATGAGAAAAGCCACCTCAAATAAGCACTATCCTCTTTAGAACTACGTTAGCGTTCAATAACGTAGATTCTCAAAACAGTTGTCTTAACAGGTATAGTTTATCATAAAGCAACATGCATAAAAAACTATCAGCATAACGCATCTTAGTGGGTCAGCGATTATTGACGATTTCTCACAGCTTAGGGCTCGAAGCCGTCGCCTCACATCATCCCGAGACTTAAATGGGTCTTTGGAGAATTTATCTATTTTGTTGGGACCCGCCACGAATTCCTGCCTGCTTCCTTATCATCGAAAACTTACCATAGTTTTAGGCTCCAAAATTTTAGGTCCGAGCTGCACAATAACAGGTGAACTAGCTATTATTGTGCACAGGAAGATTAGTAGAAAAAAGGTGCACGCTGCATGTTGATTCCCAATAATTTGCTCAAGATTAACGACATTTGACGAATCTAAATGTTTAAACTGCCGCAAGGATAGGGTCATTTTAAACGTCTTATGCGAGGTGAAAAAGAGACATGATATTCGAAGAAGAAGATGAATGGGAAGAAGGCGAAGATGAAGAATGGGAAGAAGAAGAATGGTAAACACAAACCTCTAAATTAAAATTTTAATCTTTCTTTTAAGTTAAATTCAGTCTGATTTTTGAGGTTAACTTTTTGAAAAGCCGATGAAAAAAATTTGTTCTCTCAATCATCAGTTTTCAAGAGTTGACTCCTGTTTAGTAATGTTTATAGGTATAGCCTTCTGGTATATATTGTGGGTATGTATGGAGCAGCAAACAGTAATCACCGTTAAGATTCCTCAAGAAATGAAGAAAAAAATGAAGCAAATCGACGTTAATTGGAGCGAATATATCCGAGACTGCGTTCAAAAGAAAATCAATCAAGAAAAAATGAAAGCGGCATTCGAAAAGCTAGATGAGATTCGGAAACGCAGCAAACCAACATCTAATGAAGAAATTGTTTCTTGGATTCGAGAAGACAGGGAGCGATAAGCGTTACGTCTCTTTACGTACTGGATGCCTGTGTCGTTTTGAAATGGTTGTTGCCAGATGAGCCTTATAAAGAAAAGGCGGACAAACTAAAGCAGGACATTATGGCTGAAGAAGCAAAAATGTGTGCCCCTTCATTTATGGTACAGGAAGTTACAAATGCCTTGTGGAAAGCGATAAATCTAAGAAGAATAACCCAAGAAGACGCTAAAGAAGCCCTAAAAAATTCAGACGACCTGCAAATTAATTTTTATGAGGTCAATTGGGCAGAGGCTTCTGATGAACTATCAATAGCGACCAAAATGGACTTGGCAGTTTATGATGCTGCGTATCTTTTCCTTTCTGAAAAAATGAACGCAAAATTAATTACTTCAGACGACAAAATGTACCAAAAAGCCAAAGGACATTTTAGAGTGCTGCACCTTAAGGATTACGTGTAATCACTTCTTTTTGGGTTTTAAATTTATAACTTACTAGTTTAATTCATTATGGCGTTAGCCATGACACGAATCGCTGTACTTAACCAAGATAAATGCAAAACTAAAAAGTGCAACCAAGTCTGCGTTAGCTTCTGCCCTATGGTTCGCAGCAGAGTGGAAGCCATCAGAGTTGAAGGAAACAAAGCAATCATATCCGAAACGCTCTGCAGCGGCTGCGGAATATGCGTCAAAAAATGCCCCTTCAAAGCCATCAGCATCGTCAACCTGCCAGACGAACTGGAGAAAGATTGCAGTCACCGTTTCAGCGCAAACAGCTTCAAACTTTTCCGTTTACCCATGCCTTCGCCCGGAACAGTGCTGGGTTTAATTGGGCAAAACGGCATCGGCAAAACCACTACGCTGAAGGTTTTTTCAGGCGAAATCAAACCCAACCTCGGCAAATACGATAACCCGCCTGATTGGCCTGAGATCATCCAGTACTATCGAGGGTCAAGTCTTCAAGATTACTTTCAAAAAATGAGTGAAAAAAAACTCAAGGTCAGCAGCAAACCACAATACGTGGATAAGATTCCCAAAGCGGTCACCGGAAAAGTCGGTGATTTGCTAGAAAAAGTTGATGAGAGAGGGCAGCTTGATGCGCTTTCGGAGCAGCTTGAGCTCAAAACAGTCTGGGATAGACCCTTAGACGTCCTGAGCGGTGGGGAACTTCAGCGTGTGGCGGTTGCAGCAGCGCTTAGCCGCGAAGCAGATGTTTACCTTTTCGACGAGCCATCAAGCTACTTGGACGTGAAGCAGAGGCTTGTTGTCGCAAGAACCATACGCAGCCTAAAAGAGCAGCAAAAAACCATAATTGTGGCTGAACATGACTTAGCCATCATTGATTACCTGTCTGACCAAATCTGCCTCTTCTACGGTGAACCAGGCGTCTATGGTGTTGTTTCACATGTGCATGGCGTCCGAACAGGCATTAACATTTACCTACAAGGCTACATTCCCGACGAGAACATAATGTTCCGCAAGGAATCCATCGTTTTCCACGAGAAACCGCCGACCGCAGGCACCAACCTAAGCGAACCACTCTTGAAATGGGACAGCATGACGAAAACTTTCAAGGGCTTCAAACTTACCATTGAACCAGGCGAGATTAAGATAGGCGAAATCGTCGGTATCCTAGGAGCCAACGGTATCGGAAAAACCACTTTCGTAAAAATTCTCGCTGGACTCGAAGAAACCGACGAGAAACAGAAGCTTGGCGAGTTAACCGTCAGCTACAAGCCCCAATATATCGCATCTGACTACACGGGCACGGTTCAAGAACTGCTTATGAGTGTTGCTAAAGAAAACTTTACATCCAGCTGGTACAAAACCGAGATTGCCCAGCCACTGAGACTTCAGGTTTTGATGGATCGAAACGTGATGGAGCTTAGCGGTGGAGAACTGCAAAAAGTTGCCATCGCCGCATGCCTAAGCCGCAAACCCGACCTGTATCTTCTTGACGAACCAAGCGCGTACTTAGATGTTGAAGAACGATTGAACATGGCTAAAACATTGCGGCGGGTTGTTGAAGCGCATGGCATACCAGCATTCGTAGTTGAACATGACGTTGTCACCCAAGACTTCATAGCCGACCGCCTAATGGTCTTCAACGGCGAACCAGGCGTAAGCGGCTTAGCTAATCCGCCAACCAGCCTACGAAAAGGCATGAACACCTTCCTCAAAGAAATGAACATCACCTTCCGCAGAGACTCAATCACAATGCGACCCAGAGTAAATAAGGAAGACTCACAAATGGACAAGTTCCAAAAAGGAATCGGCGAATACTACTACACAAAAATGAAGCCCGAAACACCCAAAAAATAATTAATATTATTTCCATCACCAGAAAGCCAAATCTCCCCTATTTATACAAGTTTAAAGCAAAACTCACCATTTCCCAAGCCACAGCCCGTTCCAGAATCAAAGGGTTTTTCCGCAAAGTGCAGTTAACTTAAAGAACAAGCAGAATATACTAAACAATCTGCAATGATAAAACAAGGAAAAAAGTGGTGAGCGAAGGGGGGAATAGACTTGGCACAAGCAACCTTTGAAGAGATAAGTGCATCTGACTTTTTTCTATCGCAATAGAGACATCGCAGGCTTCACAAACCCGTCCAGAGCAATTTTCGCGGCAATCCGTGAACTGGTGGAGAACTCTTTGGATGCTGCGGAGAGCCAAAAAATCGTGCCGGAAATTTATGTACGCTTATCTTTCGAGGGAGAAGCCAGCCAGGATACGCAAATTTACAAGCTCCGTGTAGAAGACAACGGCAGCGGAATTCAGCCTCGGTTTATTCCCTCAGCTTTCGGGCAAGTCCTCTTCGGCAGCAAATACAAGTTGAAACAGACGCGTGGTACCTTCGGTTTAGGCGGAAAAATGGCTGTCCTTTACGGGCAAATCACCACTCATCAGCCAGCTTATGTGACCTCGTGTACGGGGCAAGCGAAAATTTACAGTTTCAAATTAATGATTGATATCCAAAGAAACCGCCCGATAATTTTGGACCGTAAAGTCCTGATCAATAAGGATAATTGGCGGGGAACCATCGTTGAATTTACTTTGGAAGGCGACTATCTTAGGGCAATGCCGAAAATTCTTGATTACTTAAAACAAACCGCCATGGTCAACCCATACGCGAACTTGACGTTTGTTGACCCCAAAGGCAGGCTCTACAAGTTTATCCGTGGCACCACCGATATGCCTGAACCCCCAAAAGAAACGTGTCCACATCCATACGGCGTAGACGTGGAACTGCTACAACGCCTAATCCAAATCACAAGTTACAATAACATGGAAGATTTTTTGAAAGGTCATTTTCACCGTGTCGGCGACATAACAGCTGTCAAATTTTTGATTTTCTCTAACTTGATTTCATTTTCTTGCAATGAGCATGGTAAACTAGCGTATGACCAAATAAAGTGGATTGATAACCGAGCAATTTGCCCTCAATGTGGGAAGGCAGCGCAATCTAGTTCCAAGAATCCAAAACGGTTGTCTCACGAGGAAATCGTGCGGTTGATGCAGAACCTTAAGAAGTACAAGGAGTTCTTGCCTCCAGACGCAAGTTGCCTCTCACCCTTAGGCGAGGAACTGCTTAAAGCGGGCATTATGAAGGAGTTAAATCCCGAGTACCTTGTTGTTCACCAGCGTAAACCATCCACTTATGCGGGTCACCCCTTCATAATTGAGATGGCAATGGCTTATGGCGGCGGAGTGCCCAAGCGCGGCTGCTTTGTAATTTACCGCTTCGCCAACAAAATTCCCCTATTGTATGATGAGGCAAGCGACGTTTCCTACCGAGTAATCTCCGCCATGAACTGGCGACGCTACAAAGTGGCACCTGACATGCCCATCGCCATTGTCGTTCACATTTGCAGCACAAAAGTGCCGTATAAGACGGTTGGAAAAGAATTCATCGCTGACCGCCCCGAAATACGCCGTGAAGTGGCAAATGCTCTGCGTGAGGTTGCCCGTCAATTGCAGCATTTTCTTTCTCGACAAGAGCACGTGCATATGGAGAAGAAGCGGCTGGGAATCTTCGGCAAGTATCTGCCCAAAATCGCTCAGTTCTCGACAACGCTAGCGGGGAAAGAACGTGTGCCTGATATAGATAAGTTATTGAAGAGTGTGCAGAAGTATGGAGCAGAAGAAAGTTAAGATACTAGAGAAAAAGAACGAGGTTATCAATAGTCTTCACGCTTTTGGCACCCAAATATACAATCAGCTAGACCAAGGCGTTTTCCCAACCATTAACATGCCAAGCCGTTCCACTGAAAACATTAACTACGACCCTGCGCTTCGCCAGTTCATTCTTGGGGATAAAAGCGTTAGCCGCAGCGCTCGCAACATCCGACATATCAAGCCGTTCACGCAGCTTGCTTGGGCAGCAATGTTTAGCAACGAACTTACAAGCCAACGCAAGACCAGCACGCTCAGAGATGTTTATTACTCGGCGCAAGCCTACGAGATGACCTTTACAGACCAGCAGGAAAGCAACAACATCATCACTGACCTGGAAACATTAACAGGGTTTGCCCGAGAAGACTTCAACATTTTCCCAGAAGAACGCAGCGCAATTTTCGGCGACTTAACCATCGGCTACACAGTCCCTGGATATGAGGGTAAAACGTTGAATTTAACCAGCCACCCAGACGGCGTGTTGATTGGTCCAGCTCTGACTTCAGCCGAATTCATGGACACAAAAGCCGACAAAGTCATCGCCATAGAGAAAGGCGCCCTGTTCACGAGATTCATCGAAGAAAACGTGCACAACAAGCATAAGGCTTTGTTGATTTCATGCGGTGGACAAGCGCCAAGACAAACCCGAAGCTTCATCCGCCGTCTGCATGACGAGTTGAATCTGCCCGTCTATATTCTGACTGATGGTGATCCATGGGGAATGCACATCGCTCAAGTCATTATTTCGGGCTCGGCGAATGCTGCGCACCTGAGAGACCTAAACACGCCTGACGCTGTTTGGAGCGGAGTCTGGGCAAGCGACATAATTGAGTACAAGCTGCCGACTGACCCGTTGGACGAAGTGGACATTAAACGCTTATATGAGCTGCAGAAGGATCCAAGGTACCAGAATGATCCCCTGTGGCAGAGAGAGATAAAGCTATTTCTAAAAATAAAGAAGAAGGCTGAGCAAGAAGCTTTCAGCCGATATGGTCTAACCTACATAGTTGACGAATATTTACCAACTAAACTAGAAATCCCCCCCGCTGAAAAGAATAAATGAGAATCAATATTTTTCTAATTATGTAATGTTAATAAGATTCCATCCTGCTTATATTTTTAAGGTCGTGTTCATGGTGCGGGTTGGTGTTACGATACATAAAGAAGGCGAGTTGTACGTCGCAGTGGACACGGTGAGTGGTGTAGCTAGTCAAGGCAAGAGTTGTGATGAAGCCTTAAAAAATTTTCAAGAAGCATTTGAGCTTTGGTTCGAGAACGCAGAAGAATGGGAGAAAGAACGGGCGTTTAAAGGCGAGCCTATTGCCACCATGGTTTTAGAAATGGAAGTTTAACTTTCCTCTGTTAAATTAACGAA
>CAWJIN010000007.1:0-101625 GCA_963842865.1 Candidatus Bathyarchaeota archaeon
AACAAGTATGCATGGGCTGCGGACTATGCGAGGTTTACTGCACAGTCCAACATTCAAAATCAAAAGACATAATCAAAGCCTACAAAAGCGAACGCCCCAAACCAATAAGCAGAGTAAGACTGGAAGTAAACAAGCCTGTCTCCTTCGCCATTCAATGCCGACACTGCGAAGACGCACCATGCGTAACCGCTTGCTTATCAGGCGCAATGCAAAAAGATGAAAAAACAGGTTTAGTGACCCATAACCAAGAGAAATGCATAGGCTGCTGGACCTGCATAATGGTTTGCCCATATGGCGCCATAATAATGGATCAGCAAGGCAAAGTAGTCGCCAAATGCGATTTATGCCAAGGCTTAGAAGAGCCAGCATGCGTTGCTAACTGCCCCAACCAAGCATTGGTATTCAAAGAGGTGAAAATCTAAATGCCAAAGTACCTGATTGTTGGCGCTTCAGCAGCAGGCATAGGCGCAGTTGAAGCCATCCGAGAAGTAGACCAGACAGGAAGCATAACCATAATTTCAGAAGAAGCATGCCCGCAGTACAGTCGTCCAATGATTAGCGACTTTGTCAGCGGCAAAGTAGACTTCCATAAGATGAAGTGCCGAACCGACGAGTTCTGGAAAGAAAACAACGTAGAAGCCTTAACGGGCAGAAAAGCAACAGCCCTAAACCTAAACGAGAAAACCGTCCAGCTTGAAAGCGGCGAAAAAGTTGCTTATGAAAAGTTGCTGCTTGCAACAGGCGGCAAACCTTTTGTTCCGAAGATGGAAGGCTCGGAAAAGGATGGCGTATTCACCTTCACCACCATTGCGGATGCTCAACGGCTTGCAGCTAAAATTGATGGCATAAACGCTAAGGCGGCGGTAGTTATAGGCGCAGGGCTTATCGGCATAAGCGTAACTGAAGCGCTCATGAAGCGTGGCTTAAAAGTTACAATGGTTGAATTGCAAGAGAAAATTCTCAGTTTGCTCTTAGATGCGAAGGCCTCAGACCTTGTTGAAGGCGTCGTTAAGAAAGCAGGCGTAGACATCGTAACTGGTCAGTCTGTCCAGAAAATCTTGGGCAAACTAGATAACGATGGTGCAGTTGACGGAGTAATGTTAACTAAGGGTGACCAAGTGCCCTGTGACCTTGTCATCGTAGCTATCGGTGTTGTTCCACGCACGGAACTGGTAGCAGGAACAGCGGTGAAAACCAACAGGGGAATAGTAGTTGATAATATGATGCAGACAAATGTGCCCGACGTTTACGCTAGCGGTGATGTGGCTGAAGCATACGATTTCATTATGAACCAGAACCGCCTCTTGCCCCTTTGGCCCCTCGCAGTCTTGGAAGGACAAGTTGCAGGGTACAACATGGCAGGCAAGAAAACCACTTACATGGGCGGCACTAACATGAGCAGCCTAAAATACTTTGACATTCCCATCGTTTCCATAGGCTTAGCTAATCCTAAGGAAGACCCAGCGCTGGAAGTGCTCGTTAAAAATGATGCGGAGCGCAACGTCTACAAGAAACTTGTCCTTAAAAACAACGTTATCGTAGGGTTGACGCTTGTGAACTGCATTGAACGCGCGGGCGTCTTGTTCTATCTTATGAAGAATACGATAAACGTGAAAAAATTCAAGCAAAAACTCCTATCAGACGACTTTGGTTTAGCAACACTGCCGGTTGGTTTACAGAGAAAGATGTGCGTGGTGCAATAAAATGAACCGTGAAGATAGAAAAATAATCAGTCCCTTCGGAGATGACAAGGATTTCTCAGGCTGCGCCCTTTTCGGGATGATGAATACAGATGGCAAACGGTTTAGCTCAAAGGATCCAGTTCGTGCAATAACGAACATGCATGACCGTGGGAACGGTTTAGGCGGCGGCTTCGCAGTTTACGGCATATACCCAGAGTTCAAAGACTACTACGCTTTCCACATAATGTACCTAAGCAAAGACGCAAAAGAAAAAACCGACCACATACTCGCTTCTAGATTTAACTTAATCTACGACGAAGAAATGCAGACAAGACCCGCCAATGTCCATGACCCCCCGTTAGTTTGGCGGTACTTTGTTCAACCTAAAAAACATCGACCTGAAGGTCAAACAGAAGAAGATTACGTGATAGAAGCCATCATGCATATTAACACTGAAACGGGAAAGGCATTTGTCTTTTCAAGCGGCAAAAACATGGGCGTATTCAAAGGCGTAGGCTTCCCAGAAGATGTCGCAGACTTTTTCAGTTTAGAAGACTACCAAGGATACCTTTGGACATGCCACAGCAGATTCCCCACGAACACGCCTGGCTGGTGGGGCGGAGCACATCCATTCAACATTCTGGACTGGACGGTAGTGCATAACGGTGAACTCTCATCCTACGGCATAAACCGGCGCTACTTGGAAATGTATGGTTACAAGTGCACCATGCAGACAGATACTGAAGTGTTAGCATACACTGTTGACTTGCTCATGCGAAGACAACACTTGCCAATCGAGCTGGTATCTCAAATCCTCGCTGCACCGTTATGGAGTGAAATAGACAATATGGAACCCAAACAAGCGTTGCTTCTAAGAACGCTACGGCAAACGTACGGCAGCTTACTAATGAACGGGCCATTCAGTATAATCGTTGCTCACCATGGAGAAATGATAGGCTTAACTGACAGAATCAAACTGCGACCATTAGTAGCTGGTTCAAACGGCGACTACCTGTACTTATCGTCAGAGGAGTCAGCCATGCGTTTGGTTTCGCCAAATCTGGACAAGTTCTGGTGCCCAAGAGGCGGAGAACCAGTGATAGGCAGACTAAAAAACTCCCCCAAAACCTTTGAGGTTTCAGCTGGAGGGCAAATTTAATGAAAACTTACATAATTCCTGAATATTTGGTTGAGCGTGACCAAGACCGTTGCATTCGTTGCAAAGTATGCGTTAACCAATGCACATACGACACGCACTATTATGACGAAGAAACCGATAAGGTTTGCAGTAAGGAAGAGAACTGTGTTAACTGCCAGCGCTGCGTAACCTTCTGCCCAACCCACGCTATCACCATAAGAAAGAACCCGACCACTAGCAGAGACAATGCCAACTGGACAATGGAGGCTATCCGAGATGTGAAAAAGCAGGCTGAAAGCGGTGCAGTAATCTTAACAGGCATGGGCTGTGACAAGCCAGACTACACTTACTGGGATCGACTGCTCCTGAACGCTAGCCAAGTAACTAACCCTTCGATTGACCCGCTGCGTGAACCGATGGAGATTAGAACTTATCTTGGCGCAAAACCGGACAAGCTGGAACTGGAAATGGAAAACGGCGAAACAGTACTAAAGACGCAGCTTACACCTCAACTTTGCCTTGATATTCCAGTAATGTTCTCAGCCATGTCCTATGGCGCTATAAGCTTAAACGTACATGAATCCTTAGCCAGAGCAGCCACTGAATGCGGAACATACTTCAACACTGGCGAAGGCGGCTTAGACAAAAGTCTATACAAGTACGGCGACCACACCATTGTCCAAGTTGCATCAGGACGATTCGGTGTACACCCCAAATATCTAGATGTGGGTGCCGCTATAGAAATCAAAATTGGCCAAGGTGCAAAACCAGGCATTGGCGGTCACCTTCCAGGCGAAAAAGTAACGGGAGATGTGGCCAAAACACGCATGATACCGACAGGCACAGATGCGCTTTCACCTTACCCTCAACATGACATCTACTCAATTGAGGACTTACGACAGTTAATTTATGCACTTAAAGAAGCCACAAACTACACTAAACCTGTCTCAGTGAAAATCGCAGCAGTTCACAACGTAGCTGCAATCGCCAGCGGAATGGTAAGAGCTGGAGCAGACATAATAGCTCTCGACGGTGTCAGAGGCGCAACTGGCGCAGCACCCAAAATCATCAGAGACAACGTAGGCATACCTATCGAGTTAGCCATTGCACAAGTAGACCAGCGGCTCAGAGAGGAAGGCATACGCAATAACGCTTCTGTTGTTGCGGCTGGCGGCTTCAGAAGCAGCGCTGATGTGGTTAAGGCTATAGCGTTAGGCGCTGACGCCGTGTACATTGCAACTGCCGCTTTGATAGCTATGGGCTGCACTGTTTGCCAACGCTGCTACACTGGCAAATGCCCATGGGGTATCGCGACAAGTGACCCGTGGATTAGCAAACGCATCAACCCCGACATTGCTTCTGAGCGATTAGTCAATTTGCTTCAAAGCTGGAGTTTAGAAATTAAAGATATGATGGGGGGCATGGGTATAAACGCCATAGAAAGCTTGCGAGGCAACCGATTAGCACTCAGGGGTGTCGGCTTAACGAGGACTGAGTTAAAGATTCTAGGCGTAAAAATGGCAGGAGAGTAAACGTATGATTGAACAAAAACCGATTGTTGAAATCGATGCGAAATTTCTTCCGCGGATAATAAAAGAAGGCAATGTGCTGAAAATTGATGCAGAGGAACTGTACTATAGAGACTTAAACTGTCTGCTGAGACAGGCAATCTGCGGCGATGTTGAAAGAATAGAGGTACACAATGTTTGTGGGCAACGATACCTCGGCACTGACTTAGACACAAACATCCAAATCGACATTTACGGAACGCCAGGAAACGATTTGGGCGCCTTCATGAATGGACCAAAATTGGTGATTCATGGCAACGCACAGGATGGCTGTGGCAACACAATGAACGAGGGGCAAATAATCATAAACGGTCACGCTGGAGACGTAACAGGACACTCGATTAGAGGCGGAAAAATCTTTGTCCGTGACTACGTTGGCTACAGAGTTGGCATACACATGAAACAGTTCCAGCGTAAAATCCCTCAGATAATCATTGGGCAAACGGCTGGCGACTTTCTAGCAGAGTACATGGCAGGCGGAATAATCCTCATCCTGGGGTTGAACCTAAAAGAAGGCGAAAAATGCAAAGCCAAATTTGTTGGCACAGGAATGCACGGCGGCGTAATCTACGAACGGGGAGAGATACTTAAGTCTGAAAACGGAACCAAAATCATGGATGTTGGCAAGCGTGACCTTCAAACGATTGAAAGCTTAGTTAAGGAATACTGCAGCTACTTCAGCGCTGACCCTAAGGAAATCTTAAACGCTAAATTCAAGAAAATACTGCCAATGTCAAAAAGACCGTATGAGAAACTGTATTCTCATTAGTTTTTTTTTATTTTCATCCAATTCTATTTATCGAAATTTCTTGTCAAGAAAACGGTACTTCGTACACAGACCAAATAAGACACGACAAAAATGGCAGAAATGTCGACTGCAATCTCTAAGCAAATGCTCAAAGAAACCGAAAAATCAAAAGAAAAACAGTAACATTGGGGTCAATCAATAGCCGCCTAAAAGTTTCCAACAACTTACCGAAAAATTATCGCAATATTTTAGAGCAAATACGCCCTAAACAATACATGATAAACATGATTAATGTAGATTTATGGAGTATCACTGTGCATTGCCTAAAATGCAATAATGAAAACAAAGCGACCCTCCTACAACTGAAGCGTGGAGAAACTATTCGATGCAGCGTTTGCGGCACAAGTATTGGTTTAAAAGACAAAGATGGAACCATAGAAAAAGAAATAATAAAAGTCCAGGAAGCAGTAAATTCACTAGAATTGGCTGTTCAAAAAATCGGCGTCACCATCCAAGCATAATAGTGCAGCTTTAAAAGCTAGTATACCTTAACAGGGGGAGCGAAGCGGTGAATATTTTGAGTCAAATAGTACACGGAAGAATAGTTAATTACAGAACAGGCCCAAAAGCGCAATATTCAAGAGAATGCTTAATTGAATTTGAAACGGTTGATTCCGCTTCTTTGGCGGGCAAACTCGTAGGACAAAAAGTAACTTGGGCAAGTGGCAACAACAAGTTTGTTGGAAAAATTAGGGGCCCCCACGGAAGAAACGGTATGGTCCGAGTAAGATTCCCGCATGGAGTTCCTGGTCAAGCGATAGGTACACGGGTTGAACTAGTAAGTTAACGCAGTTTTTTTATTAAAAATTAATATTAATTAATTATCCGAACTAAGCGTTATTTTGATAATTCACCTGTCTTCGGTTTCATACACGTACTCTTCTAACCGAATTTTTCCATCTTTAATTACCACTTTATAGTCAGCTTCACAGATCGGGCAAGCAACTATCGCGCCCTCTTTAACATCATTCATTTTGAAGGTATTTCCGCATTCTGAACATTTTAAGGTTACAAGACAATATATCTTAATACTGAGTAACCTTGGCTAAAATGCTCAAGGTTAAACAAAAAAGAGTAATGTTTTGTTTTTTGGGGGCTATTCCAGTTTCGCAATTTCAAGGGGTTGAGGTTATCTTCGCTTGAGAAAAGGCGATTCTTCGTTTTCTCATATAAAGCAGTAGAAAAATAATGACAACCAACAAGAATACAATTACTACAAGAGCTATTAGTAAAAGAGATGAGTTAAGAGAACTGCTAACAGACGTTAAAGTCGGCGTTGGGGTTAGCGTTGAAGTTGAAGATGACGGAGCAGGGGTAGGACTTAAGGAAGTAGCAGGTATGGTTACTGTTTGTGTGCCACTCCAACCGCTTGATACATCAAAAGCAACAGATGGCACAGGCTGTGTACCTACCTCGGGGGCAAAGGGGTCTATAGCACTATAAGCTGTAGAATTATGTCCAACCAATGCCTGTACTTGAAAGTCTACCTGAGCGTTTGCAGGTAGTGCTGTAAATAAGTAGTAACCATTCGCTCCAACGGAGAAGGATACCATGGTGTACTCAGAATTTGATTCCTGTGGAGAGTTATCGGTAAGGAACTGAGAAAAACCAACATTGAGTCCACGATAAATCGGTTCACTGAGTCCTTCAACAACGGGGTAAAGCTCAGTCCAATTGCCTCCAAAATAGCCCTTAGTTCGAATATCATAGTATAAATTGTAAACAGTGTTGATAAAAGAGTACGAGTAGGGTTGGTTCTTAATCGTGAGCACTATCGACAAGTTTTCTAATTCATAACCAGCTTTAGTGACAACATTTTGTCCAGTGTATGGACTTATGCCATAGGTTGGCGGAACATAATACGAATTATTTACAAAACTCAAAGTGAATGTTGGAACAGACGGTTTAGGTATTGACTGTGCAGATGCAGGTTTAATCATCATTAGAGTTAGACTTGAGATAGTTAGGACTAGAATCAGAACTAATGCGAAACTCTTGCTAATACTACCCATGCTTAGCCTTAGAGGACGGTTGACGATAAAATTTTTCTCCATTATGATTTCTCAACTAAGACGCTCTTTTACTACGACCATTCACGGGTTAGAAACTCGGCTATATTTACATAGTAAATTAAGTCGCTATAACGGTCTCGGCAGGCTGGAAACTGAGATAAGTCTTAAATCTGCATAGCGGAGAAATTGAGCTGAAGTGTAAAAAATGCCTGAATTTGATTACGTTTTAAAGTCTGGGTTTAATAAAATGGATTTTGGTCAAGTTACGTATATGCTGAAGAATTCCTATCGGAGCGTTGGCCTCAAAGAGGAAGATGTAGTTAAAGGGGCACAAAATTCTGCATTGGTTGTGGGCGCGTTTACCCGAGAGGGGCTTCAAGTAGGTTATGCAAGAGTCATTTCTGACAAAACAAGGTTTGCCTACATACTCGACGTCTATGTTGATGAAAACCACAGAAGAAAACAGATTGGACAAAACATGATTAAATACATACTAAACCACCCAGAACTAAGAGACGTATACCAATGGGCTTTAAAAAACCGAGACGCACATGAACTACATCACAAAGTAGGTTTTCAGCAGCCGAGTCCGCCAATTTAGAGGGATGAAAAACTGACATAAAAGACCAAACAGATAGAATAAACTGATTTACCGCGTTCAAAACATGCCATTCAAATCTGCTAATTACTCAGTAAACAACGAAAATGTGTGTACGTTATGATGCAGATTGATTGAAAATACGCACACTGCGCGCGTTTCTTTCTATTCTGCAAAATACATTAAATGGTTAGGGCTATTACCGCATACATTCTAAGGTTTATGTACTCCTTGTCTTCTATGGTCCAATTCATATCAATACTGTTTATCTGGTCACTTTAAGATTATTTTTTTGCCCCTTTGCTTACATTGCAAGATATTTGTGGTCATTTGAGGAAGGTATAACCATGCTTTCGAGGTTGCCTTCATTTGTAATTTTCCTTTTACACATTTTTCTCTAAACTTTTTTTATCAGAGCAATCTGGAGAAAAAGGGAGCTTGCAAATAGCCGATAACTCTTCCTCTGAAGAATTCTAATCCATAAACAAAAAGGTGTGTAGAACTTATTCGCATAGCTAACACACAAACGTTTTTTCTACGGTTTATTTTACGTTTGTTAAGTTTGCCAGCAAAGCTTTTTATTATTTTGAAAAAGCATTTTTTCGTGGCATTGCTTTATAAGCATGGTGGTAGAGTTCATAGGTTGAAGAGTTTCTCTTATCCTCTTGGGCTTACCCTTACCCTTACGTATAACTGATTCTTTTCAAAAAAAACTGATGAGGTAAATGAAAATGTGTGTGTTGAGAGCGGGTTTAGTTAAGAACTGTCGCAGATGCAAGTCTTCTGTACGGCTAAATTGTGTATATAGAAAGAAAGGGTCAAAGAAAAGTTTTACAGATAACAAGAAAAAAGGCGAAAAGCTTAATCCATAAACAAAATTTCCAAATTTCAAGTTTAAATTTTTCTTACTGTAGGATGAACGAGGTGAAATAATGTCTCAAAGGAATGTTTACGAGGTAAAATGTACTTCTTGCAATCAAATTGCCACTGTGCCCTTCAAGCCTACACCAGGCAAACCAGTTTACTGCAAAGCTTGCTTTTCCAAACACTTAACCAATCAACCCCTAAAAACCGCAAATACACACGTTAATTTTGAGCCCAAACAGGCGTGGGCACGACGAAGATAGTTGCCTAAATGCCTTTTATTTACTTTAACTTCTATTTCTAATAGCAATGAAAGCTTGCAATAGGCTTACAAGAAGGCGAATAATTTGAAGATCATTAAAGGGTGGAAGAAAATAAGCAATCAAGGCGGCTACGTTAACGAAAACACTGGGCAAACTCTCATTGTTTCCAAAAAAGAATTCAGTGAAAACTACCATGTATCGATCTTTGCTGGAGAACAAACGGATGAAGCTGAGAGTAAAAAAATTTCACCTGAGTTCTCCAAGAAGACTAAAGCAGAAGCCTTCGCCCTGGACTGGATGGGAAAGCACCCGAACGGAACAGTTGAATAAAAGCTTAAGTTTGATTTGCTAAAGGTTAAACGGGCATTGGTTTAAGCGGTAGAGGCTAGTTTTGTACGTGCATTTTCTGCATTCCGTCGTTTCAAAGCGTTTTTGTTTGGCCCTACTCAAAGACGCCACCTGACCAAAACTTGTAAGACATCTTTAACCATCTGGCATCTCTTGCTTGTTTTCATAATTATAAAAGCCGTAAAAAGAGAAGTCACGAATAACTAATTCGCCTAAAATATTAATATTAATAAAAAATTTTAAAGTTAACCTGTCTCGGACACTAAAAAGGTTGCCCAAAACGAGAGTAACCTATCGGTTTCCGTATCTTTTTCTCATGCAAACTTGGCAAAAATTTTTTTTATACCGTCTTATTCTTTGAGGCTGAAAAAGTTTGCCGCAGGAACTGCACTTGATTTGCGTTGTATGTGTAGGATCAAGCAGTTTTAGTCTTCTTTCTATTTCAGCTTTGATTTCTGCATCATTTTCGGCCTTCAAAGCTCCATTTAATAATATTTTAGCTTGTTCTAAACTTCTATTCCCAAAAACCTTCAAGAAAACGCTATCTGGTTTTCCCACCCCTAATTTTAACGGTAACATGCAAACGAAGTTTGAGGGGTAACTCTGAGACTTACTGAAGTCAACAACAGCGAAGCGAAAGTTTCTTCGAAAAGGATTATCATCCTTACCGTTATGCTCGAAAACTTGCAGCCTAACACTCATTTTAATCCCACTCTCTAAGAATAATGGTAAACCAAGGTTAATATCTATACCTAAAAAAAATTGTTTCTTTAACATGTTACTTGGCTTTTCAGGCCACTTACGCATATTTTGCACTGACGAATAGCTGTTTAACTACTTTAAACGGTTAAACTATAAGCTTGAGCACACACACAAATATCCTATCTAAGCTGAAATCTCACACCAAGTTAACAGACTCTTCTTTGCCAAGCGAGGTCTCTGCAAGTTCGCAAATGAAACTTTTGCTGGGAGCAAAGGGTTCTTACTGGCGTCGTGTCTCAAAACTGTTTGTTTCGTTAGCAAAGGCGAGTTTTTTAGAGCAGAGCGGACAAGCCTAGGATTCCACCCGCTACAATCATGATTGAGGCTATCACGAAAGCTGCTATTTCGTATTTGTTGTATTGGTAGCCTTTCATCACTTTTTTATCTGAGACAAGTTTCCCCAGAAAGTACAGAGACGGTATAATCACTATTGGATAAATAACCATTAGACTTAGCATGAGTTGGATGTAACCTGTTATTGTGGCTACAAGGATTATGGCTGGAACACTTTCTATCAGAAACACTGTCATGAAAGAGGTTTGTGATGTTTTGCCTGTTGCTTCGAGGACTCCCCAGGCTGAGCCAAGGGATATGACGATAAGTGCAAGAAATCCTGCGAATAGGAACAACGCTCCCATAATGGGCGTTGCATATGGCCCGAAGAATAAGAGCACTTTTGACAGGGCTAACGCACTGATTATTCTGCCTCCGTTGGCAAGACGTATTCCTGGAAAAATCAGTATGACCATTAGAACTTCTGATGCTATAGCTCCGAGGAGCGTTTCGATGCGTTCGTTCTTTAGGGCCTTTGGCTGTTTCTTTCTGCGGGAGTCGGCGCCAGAATGATAGTAGAGCATCCATGGCATGATTACTGCGCCTACGCTGGCTGCGAGAAGGAAGTCAAATGATGGTTTAGTGTATGGCTGTAACGGGGAGAGTCCGACCGAAACGAATTCTTTCAGGTTAATGGGAAATATGAATGCAGATGCCACTATAGCCGCGACTAACATGAAGCTTAAGGGTATGAGCACCATCTCTGCTCTACGGTACTGCTTGCCAACCACCACAGCTATGTGCATCAAGAAAATTAGTATAAGCCCAAGAAGGATAGGAAAGCCAAGTAAGTACATGCCTATGGCCATGCCCGCGTATTCGGCTAGGTACTCGAGGAAATCGCTTATGCCCATGGGGATAGCTGCAAGTATTGCCTTGCGGCTTCCGAATTGTTTTCTGGTTGCTTCGCCTAGTCCAAGGCCTGCGCATGTTCCTAGTCTGCCTGCTGCATCTTGGATAATGAAGAGGGGAAAGATCAATAAAAGAAGAATGAATGCCATTCTGTAGCCGTAGCTTGCACCGCATTGTATTGAGGTGATAATTGAGGCTATGTCTATGTCTGCTATCATTACGATCCAGGCTGGACCGAAGTTTCTAAGCCAGTCGCCTACTTTGGAATTCATGTTGACGCCTCTTTAAAGTCGCAGGTCAAATCGCGCACACTTAGGTCAACCTAAGTAACAGAGGCTATATTAACGTTTAGGCATACCTAAATCAGTTCCTCCATCAGTTCCCCCATACGCAACAAACGCTTAAACTTCAAAACTTATATCTAAAATCAACAATTAACTAACTGAGAACACAACTCATGCCAACCTCCGAAAGCGTTGAAGAATATCTAGAAGCACTTTGGATATCAGAAGAGAGAGGCGAAAAATTAGCTCACCTCACATGGATCGCAGATCACCTTGGAGTAGCAGCGCCAAGCGCCTTAGAAATGCTTAAGAAATTAGAGAAGGAGGGCTACGTAATTTACAAAGCAAGACAGGGTATCGAACTTACTGAAAAAGGAAGAAAAATAGCCAGAAGAATTATCCGCGCACACAGACTAACTGAAGTATTGATGAAAGAAGCACTGAAAACAGACATCCAAGAAGAAAGCGTTTGCGGCATAGAACACCACATGGACGAAGAATTCATGAATGCCCTATGCACACAACTTAACCATCCAAGAAAATGCCCTCATGGACACCCTATCCCAAAAGGCAAATGTTGCCCATAAACCCAGCCAAAATGGCTTAAACCTAGAAAATCATTCCCTCCATGATACAAACTGAAAGAAACAACATTACATTTGTTCCCAGCTCTACACATGCGTCCCTTCTTATTATCCATCTTAAAAAAGCCAAAAGACGCATACTTAAAAGAAAATCGTCAATTCAAAACTCTTGCCGTACTCTGAGCTTACTATTAGCAGACAGTTCATAATTCTTCCATCTTCCTTTACCTTCGGATTTAACAAGAAAAAATTTAGCAACAAACTGGCGCGCCCTTTCATGCGGTAATTAAAGGTGGCCACGCTTTTGAGATTTGGGTATTTTTGGGAAAACTGAGTTAAATGATGCCCGGTAGTTGGGGTTCTTTTATTAGAGTGATTCGGCATGGCTAAGAACCTAAGCATGGAGGCGTTAAGGGCTGGCTGATAAGGCTACGGAGATAGCTAAGGTTTCTGCTAAGGGCGGGTTTTATCTCTTCTGGGGCATTGTCATTTCGACTGTTGTTTCAGCGGTCGGTGTGATTATTTTGGCTAGGATCATGCAGCCGCAGAATTATGGTTTGTACACGATTGCCTTAGCCGCACCAAACCTGATTGGGACGTTTAGAGATTGGGGCATGAACTCAGCCATGATCAAGTACACGGCACAGTACAGTGCTGAGGAAAAGCCAGAGCGTGTGCGAAGCATTTTCTTGGCAGGTTTAATTTTTGAGGTGATTTTAGGTCTGGCGCTTTCTTTCCTCTCACTTCTGCTTTCAGGCTTCATTGCGGCTGACATTTTTAAGAGGCCCATAACTGCCCTGATTCAGATATCGTCTTTCACTATTTTGGCTGGTGCTTTTTTAAACGCTGCTCAGGCCGCTTTTATTGGACGAGAAAAGATGGAACCCAACAGCGTGACGCTTGTGTTTGGGGCTCTTTTCCGCTCAGTTTTGTCTCCAGTGCTTGTGTACGTGGGTTTTGGCGTTTCAGGCGCAGTCATTGGTTACGCAGCCGGCTCGCTGGGCGGAGGTTTAGTGGGCGTTATTTTAATGACGGAAATCTACTACGGCCTAAAGAAGAAGAGCAGTTTTGCGCAGCCCTTGAAAATCTGGGAAACCATGAAGTTCATGTTTCGATACGCTCTGCCCTTGTCTTTTTCAGGCATATTCAACAGTTTCTTAGCTCAGTTCTACACTTTCATAATAGCGATCTATGCTTCAAACTTTCTCATAGGCAACTATGCCGTAGCTAACAACTTCACTGTGCTGCTTACCTTTTTTGCGACACCCATAACAACCATGCTGTTCCCTGCCTTCTCGAAGCTGGATTCCGACAAAGATAAAGAAACGCTGAAAATTGTTTTTAAAAGCTCTGTAAAGTATTCTTCTCTGCTTGTGATTCCGCCCACTGTTGCAGTAATAGCTTTAGCTGACCCTATCGTTTCCGCCTTGTTCGGTGTAAAATATGCAGATGCCCCTCTTTTTCTTGCTCTGTTAGCAGTTAACTACCTGTTAACGGCTTTCGGCCAGTTAAGCATCTTTAGCCTGATCAGCGGCCAAGGAAAAACACGGTTCTACCTCGAACTCGCCATCGTCAACACAGTTGCAGGAATCACCTTGGCATTTCTGCTTGTTCCAACCTTAGGCGTCATAGGGCTGATCATAACAACAATATTCGACGGGGTTCCAGGACTCGTGATATCGCTGAACTGGATTAAGAAGCACTACGACGCGAGCGTGGACTGGGCTTCGTCAGCCAAGATACTAGCCTCGTCTGCTGTATCGGGAGGCATAGCGTATGTTGCAGTTTCGTTTTTGAGCTTAAGCAGCTGGCCTAAACTAATAATCGGCCTAGCAGTTTTTTCAGCAGCATTTCTTTTAAGTGCGATTGCTATCCGTGCCCTTAGAAAACCTGACATCGACAACCTCAGGTTGATGACCAGTGAATTAGGTCCCCTTAGCAACGTTATCAACAAAATCCTAAACGTAGTGGAAAGAATTGCGAGCTTCTTTACTTCATAGCTGAGGGGCGCTATTAGCGCGGTGAGTATTCAGTCAAATACAAATCAGTTAACAGGAAAATGGCAATCAAAATAATTTAGCAACAAGCTACCGCGCTCAAGAACAGGTGATACACTAGAACACAACTGGCCTGAAAACTTGCTTAACATACTTCTCACGAGACACCCCAACGGATCATATAATTAAGTAAGAGGCGAAACACTTAAGCCAAAACAGTACACTGATTCACGTAGCAGCAACATAGGAAAGCTAGCCAATCAACAAACGCAACCAATATTTTTATTTAGACCTGCCTATTTCTAAAAAAAGAAGGTATGATAGTTTTGTTGGATTCAAGTACGATGGCACTTTTTGACAGATTCCTTTTCGCTTTTACAATCGCATCTCATATTATCCTTGTTTCCGTGAGCATAGCAGTGATTGTTATAATTTCGATAGCAGAATTTCTCTCACTACGCAGAAGCGACAGATACTACAGCGCTCTATCAAAGCGACTCTCCAAGGCGTTTGTGGTAATTTTTGGCATCGGAACAGCCAGCGGCGTAGTCATGGCAGTGGAGCTTGTAACCCTGTTTCCCACCTTCATGACACTCGTTTCCAAGACTGGAGCAATCTCAATCTTCTACACAGAAATTTTCGCATTCTTCCTGGAAACCATCGCACTAGTCATGTACATCTACTACGCGGACTATTTCAGCAAATACACCCACTGGGTGCTGTCAATCTTCATCGCAGCAGGCGCAATGCTTTCAGCCGTACTCATCACCATGCTCAACGCCTGGATGAACACACCCAACGGATTTAACGAATCTGCCTTCATTCAAAGCGGGAAGGTCACTGGGCTTAATATTTGGGCACCATTCGTCACGACTTCAACCTTAGCCGAGGTTGCACATGTGCTTCCGACGGTATTGTTCGCAGGAGTGATGCTTGTTGGAGGCTATTTCGCATGGCGGAACATCAAGTCAAAAGACATCGAAGAAAAAAAGATGCTCACAAAAGGGTTACAAATTGCAGCATCGCTTGGGATAATAACGATAGTCCTGGCGATACTGAGCGGAATAAACGAGATTACGACACTGCTTAAACTTCAGCCGCTAAAGTATTCAGCGATTGAACTGAACCCGACGCCCGGGACCAACTTACCCGAAAAATTATTTGGCAGTTTGAAAAACGGCCAGTTTTACGGCGGCATCGCAATTCCTCACTTGCAATCATTCCTTGTACAGATCGAAACTGGAATCAAAACACTTCCCGGACTATCACAGTTTCCATCCTCAAACTGGCCTCCGCTCTACGTGCATACAACCTTCGACATAATGTTCATTGGAGGCTTTGCCCTCGGGTTTTGCTTTCTAGCTTATTTTATCGATTGGGCAGTCTTGAGAAGAAAACCACACGAGTCCAAACTGTTTCTTTACAGCTGGATTCCTCTCGCTTTCTTAGCTCTAATAATTATGGAGTTGGGCTGGGTGACAGACGAGGTCGGTAGACAACCTTGGATAGTCTACAACGTAATGACCAGCCAGCAGGCAGCCAACTACAGCTCATCCTTTTTGATTCCGGGCATTCTGATAATCGCTTTCTACTTCATCTTGCTGCCGCTCACGTTCTACTTCTTCTCACGGGTCTTCAATTCCAGTTCAATGCCTGAGGGAGAGGAACACAAACAAAAAGGTACAGTTAGTATGGGTGTTAACTATTGAACATCATATTTGAAACGTACTTTGCCGTCTTCGCGATATTTGCCTCACTGCTAATAACAGAGATAATGGGCTCAGTCGTTTTGCTTCTCTTCTGGAAACAGGCAAACTCAAAGGTTCTTGAATACATTGTGCCCATCTGGGAAGTGACAGGTACGTTCGCGGCGTTTTTGGTTGTGATGGGGGACTTTGCCTATCCCTCTCTCTTGGTTCCCATCGCTTCCATCTTCGCGCCGTTGCTCACAGTATTCCTGATCCTCTTTGTTGCAAGAAACGCATCATTGGCTTTTGCAGAGTTCATAATCAAGAGAAAGTGGCTCGATAAAGTAAAACTCTACAGGATCTACGCTGCATCGACGCTGGTTCTTGGTTTTACTGTCTTAGTCCTTTTCTCAGCTTTGGTCAGCGGCGCCGGCGTTAATTTTGCTAGGGGGACCTTTTCGCTTGGTGCTTGGGTTTCTTCTCCTGGCTCCCTTCTTTTTGTGGTAGGTACGCTTGTCATAGGTATTGGCGTTGCACCTGTATTCTTTTCTCTTAATCCTATGAAGAACAGCGTTCTGCCTTTGACTGCGGCTGGCGTTGGCCTCTCGGTTCTTGCTTACTACTTGTATTCGCCATCGTTTGTCTCTGCTCTGATGTTTATACCGGTCGCTCTCACTCTGCTGGTCGGTGTTCTCTTCGTGATATCAAAAAAGACCGCTGCAATAGTATCAAACAAGGCAATTTTCATCACATTTCTTAGCGTCATAATATTCTCCCTTCAGTTTCTAGTCTATCCTTCTGCAATTGGAGGAGCGATCTCTGTTGATGCCGTGACAACATCAGGTCCGATGACCACCGCGTACCTCAGCATTACAGCAGTCGGAGGAGCGATACTGGCAATTATGCTCGGATTCTACATGAATATCGCGATGCGCTCGAAAAATTCCACCCAAAAGAGCCAACTCAAGTAGACTAAGGCTGTTGTATGATATCGACCCGGTAACTATGGCCATGAAGGCTCTTTTCCCAGATTTGGGTAGGTTTTCAATGGTTACCCGAGAGCTTGAAAGTCGAATTAATCAAGGTAGAATGCAGCCTGAGATAGGTTCAAACTCTCGTTCAAACATTTTTCAAATACTATCAATTGGCAGCATCTTTCACACTTGGTTTTCTTTTCCCAATTCTAATGACTTAACTTTAGTCCTTAAACCCAAATTAGCTAAGTCGCTTCTAGAATCTCCTTCGCCTTCCGTAATCCATCCGTGACCCAGCGTTCGAAACTCTTCATATAGAACAGCTCCACGAGCTTGCCAAGCACTGAATAAGGGAGATCGATCAAAATGTTCAGGGTCACCTTTGTGCCTTTATCTATGGTTTCGAAGACAAAGGTCCATTCCTCCTTTTTACAGGGTCCGCCTTTGACTTCATGATCGACAAACCTGCGATTCTGCTCGAACTCAACAATTTCGTGCCAGTGTAAGCCGACCTTCATTCTTGAAATAACAGCAGATATGCGATATTTAGTGCCAACTCCTATGGGCTGCTTGGAGACATCCTCTATCTTTGTATTTGGAAGTATTTTCTCTTGGTTCTTAGGGTTTGAAAGAAAAGCGAACACTTTCTCTATAGGAGCTGCTATCTCTATTGACGTCTCAATTCTAGCCATCACCGATCACCAAGAAGCCCTATGAAGAAGCCAATATATAACTCTGACACGATAATTCAAAAAGAAGATTTTGTTTAATAGGCTTTGAAATGTTTTATATTTCAATTGATGCATAATATCCTTGTACGTTTGGAGGTGTTTGTTTGGCGCTTTCTTTGGATTCGGATAAATGTGTGAAGTGTGGAGACTGTGTTGAGGTTTGTCCTGTCAGCGTGTTTGAAAAGAAGGGGCCACTGGATGTTCCAAAGGTTGCTAGGGAGTCTTTTTGTATTAAGTGGAAACTGTCGCTGTTCAATGATTTTAAATAGAAGTTACAACAAACACGCCAAAATACAACGTAAGAGAGGTGATAAAATGACCGTTTTCGTGGTGGAAACATACATTATAAAACCAGATAAACTAGGCGAAAACCTTGCACGTTACAAGAAATGGGAAGCATGGTGGAAAAATCATCCAGAGGTTTGCAAAGAGGTAAAATCGAACAAACTCTTCAGTCATCTGCTTGGAGGCAACTTTGGCGGGTATGTCGAAATGACGGAGTTTGAGAACCTTGCTGACGTTGAAAAATTCTACAATAAGTTTATGAAATCAGACTTCATGACAACAATTTATCCAGAGTTTCTAAGTCATATAGTGCCTGGCACATATTCGATGAACATATGGAACTCTGTCCCATAAACCAAGCATTAAGCCTTAGAACTCAACCTTACTCACGCTTGGCCTTGATTGGACTGAGGGATTGAAGGCGATGGGGAATCCAGAGTTCATTGCACCCTGTGGCGTGAATTGGTACGTTATGTTCAGGCCTCTTGGCATTGAAGAACGGCGTGAGAAGTTTTCTTTTTTTCAGTTGCTCATCAAAATGTGATAAATAGAGCACCGACGCTGTCAAACGGAGAATCAAGGGCAACTCTTGAGACACCTGTAAGAGTGGGGAAAATAGCGTCACAGCATCGATTTGCTGGTCTTTTCCCGAAGTGCAGCTACTTTTTGTTCAGGTCACTGTTCAATACTTTGAACCCTTTCTGTATATTTTCTGCGCTTTCAGCAATATTTCATCATGTTTTTTTGCGATGCCGTTCTAAACCTTGGATTTATATCTCATACTGCCCTATCATTGTAGGGGTTTACACATGAATGAAATAGAAAAGAAGAGAGTACCCAGAAAAGGTATTGTTGCTGCGCTTGGAATAAGCTGCATCATTTTGGTAGCCTGCTTAGGTGCCGCGATTGAAACTTATACTTCGGCAATAAATGATAAGAACAATCAGATTTCTCAATTGAACTCTGGTGTCAACTCAACGTTTGAATTGTTATTCTCTTATTTTTCAAATCTGCAAAACCAATCAACCTCAGCCTTTAATACGACAGGAGCGACCTTCGCGGTCATAAACCAAATCAATCTTGACCCTGCCAAATGGGAGAACAAGACAGTCATAGTCATAGGTAAACTCAGTGGTCCCTTCGCTTTTTATACTGGCATTTCATACGACTTTGTGCTTAGTCCCAACGAAACAGTAACTTCACAAACCAATCTGGATGTAAATAGCATCGGTGTAGATTTTAGAAACGGAGGTGCTCAGTTGAGCGGCTCAACCGTATTAATTGTAGGAGTAGTAGAAAAAGGAATAATAGGAACCAATTTAGCGGGAGCAAAACCTACAACGATATACTACATTGAAGAACAAGCTGTCCTGACCTCTTAGCAAGTGATCTCAACCTCTGTGCGCGATGTAAGTTGAATTTGTCTCCACTCATCTAAGCTCTTACCAGCCTGCGGCAGGAAAGTTCATTTCAATTCCGGGGTTCTTCTGTTCCGCCGAAAGGAGGATTAGTCACTACCACATTGACCATGTCAGAAGCTCCATAATCAGCCAAAGGTCTAGCCAACGTATTGTCGTGTCTAATGTTTGGAACCTCTATTCCGAGCTATAAGTTCTTCAACACATAATATCGGGACAAGGCAGCACGTGTTTCGAAGGTTTTCCTACTCTTTTGTAAGCATTATTTCAATTGTTGAAACCATCCGTGCTCTGGTTTCGCCCTCTCTTGGCGGCATCTCCTCTGTGCCTATCACGATTTTGCTTACTTTCAGGTCTTTTATAAAGCGATTTCTCGTTATTTCAGCTGCGTCAACAGCAGTAGTTATTGCTTGTCCTCTAGCCTTCAAGGTTATATCTTTACCATTGCTCGCCGACAGCCCTGTAATAATCGCCAGAACATAGTCCATAGGCATTTTATTTCCAACGAAAACAATTTTAGATTTTTCCGACATTTTCTATCACCATTTAATCATCGCAACTGCCTTCTACTACGCAACCTTCCTTATAAAGCGATTAAACAACAGACCAAGTCGCGCCCTCGTTAGTTTTCTCTTCAAGCTTCTTTTGCTTTAGTTTCCTTCTTTGGACTATGGCTTCATATCTTTTCCTAACGTAAATTGTCCTACAACTGTTTGCATGGTACACTTTTCTTGGATCATACGTTTTGAATACGATGCCACAGGGGCAGGTTCTAATGAGAACTTTACTACTTAATCTCTCAAAGTTTTCCATATCACTCTACCCAACAATTCTTACATTCAAGAAACTTATGAACAGCATTATCCACACCAGTATACTCAACGATTAAGATAATAAGTGCTTCTTTTCCATTTACTCGCTATTTTTTTAGACCCGCTATTCATATCTCCATCCCATCAGGACCTAAAGTCTTACAGCTAGGGCTATTTCTACGCTGTGCAGACTAAGACTTATCAAAATTAGAAGAAGAAACCAAATATCTGTGGTGCCATGCCAATTAATAACAAACTCAATGAAAACAATGCCAAGACTATGATATTTTCTTGGTAACTAGAATTCGCGAAGAGGTTCTCAGCTGCAAGTCGGATGATGAAGCTATCAAAGCGGCGGTTAGCAAAGTTTGGATTGTAGTCTTGGGGCTAGGCCTCATTCTTTCAAGCGTTTTCGGGTCGCTTTCCTTATCAGGAATTGGTGAACTTCAAGAAATTAGCCTCGCTGTTTCTTTTGCTGTGCTGGTCGATATCTCTGTTATCGCTCTGTTCTTTGTTCCATCCTTAATGGCGCTTGCACAAAAATATAACTAGTGGCCCTCAACAAGTGTCGAAAACAAAAGAATAGACAAATTGCCAAAAGATGAGGCATGAATTATAGACGATGCTGTAATTGGTTCCCATACTTTACGGCTATGGCACGCGCAACGCAAAGGAGCCTTCTCCTCATTACGCTTAAGATCACAAGTGCAAGAAACCTCAAGCTCACTCCGCGCCCTATGACCGCATGCTGTATACATAAACACTGGCAATCTGAAAGCCTTAATCCTGTGTAAAGGAAAGGCACATTATAATGACTTGTGCTGACAACCTTTCCGCAAGGTAAAAGCGCACTACCGGTTAATTTACCTAAATTATTTAGCACTTAAATACATACACTTATAAGCGCATATGTGCTTAGTATGCTATGTGAATAAGTGAATTACAGCAAAAAATGACAGAAATAAACGCGAAATTTGGAAATTGTCGATTCGCTTATTTTAAAAATATTTGACACGCAAAGCTGCAATAAAAGCAAGTGAATAAAATGGGCCGCATCAATGTTGACATCTCAGACGAGTTAGAAAAACAGCTAAGATTGAAAACAGTAGAAAGGTTCGGAGGCAAAAAAGGCGACTTATCCCGAGCTGTTCAAGAAGCAGTAAAAACATGGCTCGACGAAAAAGAATAAAGAATGAAGTCGCCCCTCCTAAATTACGATAACTATGTTGTAAGAATGCCTGACAGAAAGGCGCGGGGAAAGCCAGTTAGCCTCGAACACCCTCCGGAAGGTGTCATATGGGCAATCTAACTGGAAAGTCCCCTCTTGCAACGGTCATCACAGCAAGTTACACTTATCTGGTTGATGGCAATGGGCAACAAAAGTTTAAGCGATTTGTGAACAAATAATCATTCGATTACAAGGTGGAAATAATGGTTAATAGAAAATTGGAACTCGTGTTCATCGATAAGGAAGGGAAATGGTACCCTTTAGATGAAGTTGATCGTGAAGAATTAGCGGTAGGTTTAGAAAAAATTGCTAAAGAAGTCGCCAAACGACTGCAATTGTTAAAAGAGCAAAGGTAGAGACACTTCAGGTGTCTCTTCATCAAATTAGACAATAAAGATAAATTGAATTAGGTCACCGCTGACTTTCCGAGCAGTTCCTTTCCCTCGGACAAAATAAAAAACTGCAACAACAAACTGAATCAATTCAAAAATAGCTCTGTCGACATTTCACCTATCTTAGTTCTTTAATAATAAATAATCGAGGTGAAAAAAATGAGTGAAGAACAAAAAAAGACGCAGGTGAAAGCAATCGCAAAATCTGAAATCGCAGTAAAACCCGTAAAACCTGTTCTTGCTAAACACATTCCCACCAAAGTTCCTGCTAAACGTATTCCTGCCAAGCACGTTCCTGCAGTTCATGTTCTGACAACCTTTGACGATTTGATGGATAATTTTCGCAGAAACTTCATTGAAAGCATAGCTTTTCCATTTGAGTGGATAAGTATGGAACCCGTTCCAGTGGGTGAGGCAACTGTAGATCTTGTGGATGAAGGAAACAGGTTTGTGGTGAAAGCAGAATTGCCTGGCGTAGCTAAAGACAAGATCGATGTAAGCCTGACGAATGATGGTATTGAAATCTCGGCTGAAACAGATGTTGAAAAAGAAAATAAGGATAAGAACTTTGTCGTCAGAGAACGCGTTTACTCGCATATTTATAAACAGCTGTCTTTCCCCGAAGAAGTAATCCCTGAGAAAGCTGAATCCACTTACAGAGACGGATTACTTGAAGTCTGCATCCCAAAAAAGACGATCGCACCCGCCCCTAAAAAACACAAAGTTCCAGTGAAATAGTTGGTGTGTAGCATTTTTTAGGCTCACTAACTATTTCCTTACAATATTTTTGAAAAACGAGCAAAAATAATAAAAACTTCTCGAACCTATCATCCGTTTATGGTAAAGCGTAGATTAAAAACTGTGGACGAAATTTTAGGCAGTCTTGAACCGGAAAAGAAAATAATAACTGAAAAGGTTCGTTGCATAGTAAAGAATACAATTCCTGGCACGGCTGAGACAGTTAGGCGTGGGAGAATTATGTATGGTTTGAATGATAAAGACTTCTTGTCAATAAGAAATGACCGATCTCAAGTTGACTTGCTCTTTTTATGTGGGTCAACATGCCCGTCGCGCCTTTTGAAGGGAAGTGGGATGGGAAAAGACCTGATGTATATTAAAGTAAGAAACATGAGCGATCTTGATGAATCCGAACTCGTTAGACTACTCAAGGAAGCGGAAAGAATAGCTAGACAGGCTTAGCCAAAGGCACACGCGCCAAACTGGATTAAATCTCTATGTGAGTTGAACTTATTTGAGTTCCAACCGCATTGTGGTCCCTGGGATCTACCGCAAGCCTTTAAGCGCCTTGTTACAGGTGAACTCGAAAGGATTCGTTTAATATATTAAGCGAATCCGATGGCGGGCCCGCTGGGATTTGAACCCACGTTACCCGAGAGTTTGAAAGTCGACCTGACTAGGTTTTAATGTAGCCCGGGAGAGATTCGAACTCTCGTCGGAGGCTCCAGAGGCCCCTATGCTTGACCACTACACCACCGGGCTTCAACCAACACCAAAACATGCTTCACTATTATAACTTTAATGTTGTGTTGTTTCGTTGCCGTTTTTCTTCTTTAATGCTTCTCGGACGCAGTAGCATTCTTGGCTGATCTTATTCCAGTCACTGCAGTGCCATAGGGTGTCAACTATTGGGTTTTTGTTTTGAGCATGGCGGGTTGAGCAGAAAATTTTGGTGGGGTAATCGTATGAGTTGTGGCTGTCGCAGTTGCCGCAGAACTTTTCAGAATCATTGCCGCTCATGGTTTTAGCTTCCTTTGCGTACCGGTTTTAGGCTGTAAAGCAAGGTTGCGCTTGAAGCTTTCGCCTAATCGTTCGGTAACGGAAGCGACAAGAAACGGGAAAACCATCAATGCTTCACCGATAACCATAACATGGTCTGCTTTGCCTTTCATTTTTCCCCAGCTCACCGTCTCCTCCAATGTTGAACCCGATAAGCCTCCTGTTTCAGGCCGGTCCAGGGTGATTACCACAGCATAATCTAAGCCTTTCTTAGAGGCTAATACGGATGATTGGATGGTGTTGCGTGGTACTCCGCCACCGATTACTATCATCCCATTTTTGGGTGATTTCGCACTGATGCCGCAAATAGTTGGCACATCCTTGAAAGCGTCAACCTGAAGCACAGGCTTGGGGTTTTGCTGGGACGCGTGAAGCCAATGGATGAAACCAAATTCTGAGTCGCGCACAGCTGGGATAAAAATTGGAACCCCCTCTTCATAGGCTGCTCGCAGTATAGAGTTTGGGTCGGTTAGTCGCTTGCCGATTTCCCAGGAAAACTCGTTTGAAGCTAAGCTTTCTCCTTTTCGTTCTAATGCAATATCATCATACATTTCCGACAGCTTGAAGTCCAATTTAACGAAGTCTTCTTCAGGAACAAAAATATCGTAAATACGGAAAACATGATACCTGTAAAGCTCATTGTCATTCACTGCCCAGCTTCCTTTATAATGATGCCCACCTACGGCTTCAATGGCGTCATGAACCATGCATGCGCCCGTACTGACGATCACGTCCACGAACCTTTTTCTTATCAAGTCAGTGATTAACGTGCGCATTCCAGCGGGTACGACTGCGCCTGAAAGCGCTAAGAAGATGGTGCAGTCTTTATCTTTGAGCATTTTCTCATAGATATCGCATGCCGTTGCTAAGCGTCCAGCGCCTAAGGAGCCTGAGTTTTTGAATTGTTGCATTAACTGGTCAACTGTTTGTGACCCGTTTATTTTTATATGCTTAACTGGAGTTTCGAGGTAATCTTTTCTTTTCATCCAAGTTGCGCCTAGAATGTTAGTTTATTTACTGGAATATGAAAATAGGTTTCTATATTTAAAGAGTGACAAATTTTAGACGCAAAAGTAGTTATCAGAATCTTCGAGAGGAAATTCTTTCTTGAACTTCTTTTAGCCGTTGTTCTGAAAGATAGTATTTTCCGTTAACTTCCACGAAAATTCCTGTTCTGCCTAAGCGTCTTTGCATTGCCTCTTTGAATCTCGGCGGAAGCCCTAATTCTTCTGGAGTCATGGCTTTTTCTTGGGTTAGAGCGCCTTTTTCCCTGAATTTTGCTATTAATTCGCTGAGTTGTTTGCGGATTTCTTCTCTTCTTCTAAACATGCGCAATTGCCTTTTGTTTGCTCTAATCTAGTTGAAATGCTTCTTCACCATGTTCGGCTAGGTCTAAACCTGCATCTTCTGCTTCCTCGCTAACACGTAGTGGCGAGAACACGTTAACCAATTTAAGCAGGAAGTAGGAACCGAAGAATGCAAAAGGCACCACCACACCAATTGCTACCAACTGAGCAACTAGTTGCCCTGGGTTTCCGAAGAACGCGCCGTTTATACCTAATTGGATAGCTGCTGATGCGAATAAGCCTGTTGCAATTGAACCCCAAATTCCGCCGACGCCATGGCATGCAAACACATCAAGTGCATCGTCTATTCGTGATCTGCCTGCTCTCCAGTTAGCCACTAAGTTGCAGATGACTCCTGCTACTAAACCAATTATTAATGCGCATGGTACGTTGACGTAGCCTGATGCAGGGGTAATTGCAACTAATCCAACGACGGCGCCTGCAGCGATACCTACTGCGGATGGTTTCCCTTTGATTACCCAGTCTGTAAGCATCCAGCTTATAGAGGCAGCCGCTGCTGCTAAGTTTGTAACTACAAGCGCTGAGACAGCTAAGTCGTTTGCGGCTAATGCGCTGCCAGCATTGAAGCCAAACCAGCCAAACCACAGTAACGCTGCGCCTAGCAGTACATATGGGATGTTGGTTGGTTTGAATTCTGCTGCATGGTTTTTTTGATCTAAAGATTTCATATGATTCTGCCATGGGACGGCGCATCCTTTTCTTCTGCCTACCACTACTGCTGCTGCTAACGCGGAAATGCCTGCTGAAATGTGCACTACTATGCCTCCTGCAAAGTCGATGGCGCCAAAGACGCGAAGCCACCCAGTTGGATTCCAGATCCAGCAAGCTATCGGGCAATAGATAAGTGTAGACCAGAGTACCATGAAGATAAGTAGCGACTTGAATCGGATTCTTTCTGCGCAAGCGCCTATGATTAGTGCTGGTGTGATGGCTGCGAACTTGAGCTGGAATGCGAATTGTAATAGTTGAGGAATTTGTGGTGCAAGTGCAGTGTTAACCGTATTTATGCTTAGATTGCTCATGCCTAGTAGGTTTGGGCTCCAGCCGATCAAGCCGTTGACGCTGTTGCCGAACACAAGACAGTAGCCCCAGAGTGCCCAGACTATGCTTACGACAGCGAATATTACGAAGCATTGAACAATTGTTGATACCAAGTTTTTTCTTCGCACGAGGCCGCCGTAGAAGAATCCTAGTGCTGGCGTCATCAGCATGACTAGTGCAGTTGCAGTTATAACCCAGGCTATGTCTCCTGCCGTCATTCATCTTTCCTCTTTTTGACATTTGTTTACTTGATTATTTTTTACCTGTACAGCTACCGTCTACTTATATTTAAAATATACGCATATGAACCACATTAGTGCTTAATAATGTGCGTTTGTCTATTTTACCGATGTATATTGCAATGTTCATCCAATTTTCCACCTGAAAATATCCTGATAATAAAAGATCGTTCAAAATTGAGCCTACAACTGAAAGTTTCTAAACTATGGAAATAGGGCAGTTTCTGCAAACCTTTCACAAATTTACAGCTTTAAGTTAAAATGTATTGATAAAAAAACAGCATAACATTCGGTACAAGAAATCAATCAGCATATTAAAAAACAGGCAATTCTACATTAGCCTTTACATTTTGGTCCAGGCGACAACCCTAAAGACGCCCCAGCCCACCTCAGAGTTGCTCACCGTGAGCGTTCGCTGCGCAAGAGCAGGCGCCGACGGATTCCTATATCTAACTGATAACCCAGCCAAATTCGAGCTTTCCAGAAAACGGCAATTGAATTCGTGGAGCTTAGAAAAGCTAAAGGACCCGTGCTGTCAGCCAGTGCAAGAATTCCTGGATTATGTTGAAAGCTGGAAAAAAATCGTGTAGTTTTTAAAAGTTTTCTCTTTTTGAGAGTGCTTAATTAACTTTGCGGGATCTTGTTTTTGATTCTAATAGCCGTTACGTTTTTATCGAGTCATTCTTTTAGACTATGATGCGTCTGGAGCAATGCTATTTTGGATTTCATCACAGAGTTAAGTAGAGCCACTATAGCTTTATTCATCATAGTTGACCCGTTCGGTAACATTCCCATTTTCGAGGGGTTAACCGAAAATATTCCAGAAGCCCAGAAAAAGAAAGTGTATAACACTGCAACGCTTGTTGGCATGGCTCTGCTTCTTGTTTTCGCATTTACAGGTCAAGAAATCTTTGCACTTTTTGGATTATCGATTTACAGTTTTGAGGTTGCGGGAGGTATTCTACTGCTAATTATTTCAATTAGAATCTTATTTACAGGCGGCATGCATGAAGACGTTGAATCTCCAGAAAGCTTAGGTGCTGTTCCTATTGCGATACCTCTTCTGGTGGGGCCGGGAGCCATTACCACAACTATATTGGACCTCCAAACTTACGGTATAGCAATAGCGATTCTGGCAGTTTTGATTGTATTATCCTTAACATGGGTCATCCTCAGGTATATAAACGGCATTTACAAGTTTTTAGGCAAGACAGGCTCCTTGGTTATAGGAAGAGTTATGGCACTGCTTATTGCTGCCATTGCAGTCCAATACATTTTGACTGGCGTAACTCATTTTATAATTTAACAAAGCTCGTCATTAAACAAACTTTTCAGTAATGATATTTTATAAAATCAAATTTTTTGTTGCCGTTAAGGTAAGAGTTGGATCGCAAAGTTTTTGTTATATGCCTTTGTTTCCGATTCGGTTATGGTGAACGAAGTCTTCTATGTCGCGGCGTACTCTAAGGTTTTTGGTTGAGGCGGTGAGGTATCCCAAGCGGCAAGTGTAGGCGATTTTCATGTATTCAGGGATTCCGAGAAGCTTCCTTAGTTCTGCTTCCACATGGGGGGCGGCGAAAGCACTGAGAATCTGCAGGCTAACTCCTAAAGCTTGCGCCATAAGCCACATGTTCTCCATAACGCAGCCTAAACTCATGAAGCCTAAAACGTCGCCTGCTGAAGCAGGTGCCCTCTTCCTAGAATCATATATCACTAGCAGAAACGTGGGGCTACCTCGGATGGACTGCGTCAGCGGCATAGGCGCAGCTTGGCGGGCAGCCTCCGATATTTTCGCTGGGTCTACCCATGCCGGCGGAAACATTGTGCCTAATATTCCAGTTTTCTTTTTCAAAAGTTCCTCTTTTGAGAAGGACAATTGTTCATAGTTTTCGCGCAGGAACTCTTCGGATATGCGTGATTTGATGTTTCCTACTTTTTCCAGCACTTCCTTGTCGTCAACGACGACTACTTCGAAGTTTTGCATGTTATGTGCGGTAGGCGCCCATCTTGCGACCTCTAAAATCTGTTTCAAGTTATCTTTTGATACTGGACGGTTCGGGTCAAAGGGTACTCTTGCGGATTGTCTTTCTTGAATGATTTTTAAGATTTCACTCATGTTTAACCCTCACCTACCTTTAGAACTGCTCGGAAATGGACCTTTGCATTCATCATCAGGACTTGCATCGCTGACAGTGTCCTCCGCGCCAGCCTACACCGACTCTTTGTCCGAGCTTCCAGTAATGTGACTCTGACCCTAATTTGGCGATAGTACCGACGACTTCGTGACCAGGCGTCCTTGGATACTGCAAACCGGGGAAATATCCTTCTTTAACGATTGCGTCTCCGTGACAGACTCCACAGCTTGAACCTTAAGAAGTACTTCATGCTCTTTTGGCTCAGGAATCTCTTTTTGAACAAGCTCAAAATCTGCGCCCGGAGCACTAACTTGAATCGCTTTCATTAATGGCATAAACATCATTTCCCTTTAAAATTATCCGTTACCTATAAACATTTCAATACTAGTCAAAAAATTTTTGCTGGTTAGAACTTTAATTTTAAGGGCAAGTGTTAACATAGGTGTGCTACACATTGGTTGTTGAATGCATTGAGGCTGAGGGGCAGGGATATTGGAAAGAAAAATGAAAAGTTTTCATTTCCAAGAGATGGATTGGTTAATCAGTTTTCCAGCGTCAGGAAATGAGGGAAGAAAATACCTTTACTATTCAGTGGTGTTCAAAGATCGTAAGAAGGGGAACGCAAAGTCTCAAGTTAGTTTAATGGATATTGTGGATGCTACGGAGTTTGAAAAGAATTATCCTCACACGGTGGGTTTTTTCAGAGAACCAATGGATGAGACCACAAATTGCGGCTTTAACTATTTAGAAATAAGAATTATCAGGTACATCGAAGAATTCTGGAAATTTTTAAACGACTTAAATATTTAATACTGCGTTTCATTGTTTTCCAAGTATAAACAATCACAGCGACATGCCTGTTCCAGATACTTAATTCTTAACCATTTTGCGATTAAGAAAAACATCTGAAATGCATTTTAGGACAATTCGGTATCCTTTTGCAATTTGATTTTGAACATTGCAAACTCACAGCCAAGCACTCTTTAATGCCTTTTCTATCCTCTAACCAAAATTTCCCAAAAATACTGCAGCCTAACCCTAATCCAAAAACCAAAAAAGCAACCTAAAATAAGCCTCCAGAAAGAGGAGGAGAGGGAGGGTACTATTTACAATTGAATAGTTGTGTTAAAAGCATAACAACAACTGCTTAGACCAAAAGCACCAGCTAAACACAGACTCATCGGAATTTTGACTGAGTCAATGTTTGGCTGCTGGAGGATTCGTTTGTGTCTAAGTTAAGTTGACTTTAACAACGTGTGTGGAGCAGGAAATGCATGGGTCGTAAGCTCTTACTAACATTTCTAGCGTTAATTCGATTTCTTTTTGCGGTTTATCGATAATCTGCGGAAGAATGGATTTCATGTCTAACTGAATGTTTCCGTGGTTTTGGTTGGTTGGGATTACGAAATTGGCTTTAGTGCATATTCCCTTTTCGTTATATGTGTAATCATGGAATAATATGCCTCTTGGTACCTCTACTGCACCAACGCCGTTGCCTGCCTTCACTTTGACTTCTGGTTTATTGTAGTCTAGTTGAGATTGTAGACCTGCTGCTTCAAGTTCGTTTATTAGGCGTATCGAATCTTCGACGCTGTGTACTACTTCGACAAGTTGGGCAATACTATTCATGAAAGGATTGTAGCACATTGGTAGAAGGTTGAACTTCTCAGCTGTTTTTTGAGCCATTGGGGATAGTCTCTTGTAATTGTTGTTTAGCCTCGCTAAAGCACCTACCATGTACGATTCACGGGTATGCTTTGCCCATTTAGCGGTAGATTGCGGAATAATGTACTCGTTTGTGTATGCAAGATATTCTTTTACTGGTGCAGTACCTGTGTCCGATGAAGCCAGTTTTCCGTCGTAAAGTGCGTATTCACTTGGGTCAGTTAAAGAAATGAATTCTGTCTCTCGTTTGAAGTTAGGTAATTTGCCTGCTAAGCTCTTGAATAATTCCGCCACGGCTTGAAGGTTTGGAATTGAATCTTGTAGTTTCTTTCTAAGTGCTATTAATTCTTTCATTGATGGAATTTTGGAGAAACCGCCCGGTATCAATCTTTGAGGATGGGTTGTTCTTCCACAGAGCAAGTTTGACATCTCATTTGCGGTTCTGTGAAGTTGAAGAACTATCTTAACCTCTGGAAGATTTGTAGACGCAAGAGGAATTACTGAACCTACACCCATCAAGTCAGGTAGAACGAGAAAACCTAAATGTAAAATGTGACTCTGCATATTTTCCGCGTGTAATGCTAGCTTTCTAAGTTTTAGGTCTTGTTCACTTATAGTTATGCCTAAGGCTGATTCTGTGGCTTTCAATGAAGCAAGCGTATGACCAATTGAGCATATACCGCATATGCGAGAGGTGATGTGGTGAAGTTCATTCCAAGATCTTCCTACGACCATGGCTTCAAAGAACCTTGGTGCTTCTGGAATGCTCCATTCACATTGTTCTATAACTCCATTTTTGATATTCACATTGATGTTTCCGTGTCCTTCAACTCTTGTTATATGGTGGACTTCAACCTCAACATTTGATTCTTTCATCTTTTTGCCTCCTGCCAACCAAAATACAATCGAAACTTACTAATTGCATCATCAACTGTGAGACCATATTTTATCAAAACTTCCTTGTGGGAATTCTCATTTGGATTGTCCACAAGACCTCGGCAACCCCAACATATTGTTCCCTCATTCACGCAACATGAATTGCAGCCAGCTCTAGTTACTGTTCCGACACAAAATTGACCTCGCTCAAAGGCACATACGTTCTCGTTCTTCTTGCATTCAACACAAACTGGGTAAGTCGTAGTTTCCGGCTTCTTTCCCAGTAAAAGCGATTTGACAACTTGCAAGAAGTCTTCTTTGTCTATTGGGCATCCATGAACGTAGGCATCTACGGGAATTACTGCATCTATGGCTCTTGCAGCGTAACTATCGAAGAGCTTTGCGTTTTCTCCATACACAGTTTTTTTGACGTTATCTAAATCTTTGTAGTTTCTAAGAGAGTTGATTCCGCCGATTGTCGCGCATGATCCTATGGCAACTACGATTTTAGCATTTTTTCTAATCGTTTTTAGTCGATCTTCGTCTTGTAGCCTAGTGCAAGAGCCTTCAACAAAAGCTATGTCGTAATTGTCGCTGTGTTCTTTCATGACTTCTCTAAAGCTAACAACTTCAACTTGACTAAGAAGAGCTAAAAGGTCTTCTTCGAGATTAGCTACTTGTAATTGGTCTCCTTCACAGCCTGCAAAATCAAAGAAAGCAACTTTGGGTTTCATTACAGAGCCTCCGGAACACCTTTTATTTTTGAATAATTGAAAACAGGGCCGTCTTTGCAGACGTAAATTTGGTTAATTTGGCAGTGACCACATTTTCCTACACCGCATTTCATTCTTCTTTCAAGTGACATGATTATATGATCATCTGGAACATTTCGTTTTTTCAGATCTGCAATTACAAATTTGTACATGACTGGGGGACCACATAATATCGCTAGTGTCTTCTCTGGATCAAAAGAGACTTGAGGAATAAGCGTTGTAATTACACCTATGTTGCCCTCCCAAACTCCGCTTTCAGGACACCGGTCTACAGTAGGTTTGAACTCAACATTTTCTTTGGACGCTATTGAGAATAGTTCATCGCTAAAAAGTAGTTCCTTTGGTTCTTTGCATCCGTATAGCAGATAGACGCGACCGTAGTCTTTTCTGTTGTCAAGAACATAATTGATTAGAGATCTGAGAGGTGCTATTCCAAGACCGCCCGCTATGAATAAGAGGTCTTTGCCCTTTAGAGAGTCAACATCAAACCCATTACCAAATGGACCTCTGATTCCTACTTTATCACCAACATTGAGCCTGTGTAATTTTGTAGTGACATTTCCTAACTTGCGTACGCAAACTTCGAATGTTTCTTTCTTTGTTGGTGAGGAGGATAAGGATATTGGCGCCTCGCCTATTCCAAAAACAGAGACTTCTACAAATTGGCCTGGTTTGTGACTAAGTTCTGATCCGTCGTCTAGTTTGATTTCAAACAGTGTTTCCATCGAAGTCATCGGTACTTTCTTGATTATGGTTGCTAGCTTTGGCACGTAATCTATGTATCCTTCTGTTTGAATGTTAACTTCTGGCTGAGCAGCGATGGTTGCCATTTGCTCTCCACTTTCTATACTTTCATGATACATGTCGTTGAAGAGGTTAACAGGATTCGCTATATCGGGGAGGCAGTTTGAAGAGCACCTTCCACAGCCAACACAAGAAATAAACCCGAAAGTATCGAACAAATACTTTCCTTTTTTGAAATATCGATGGCGGTACCTTGTAGGTCTTGTAGCACGGAAGTTTTCTCCTGAGGCAATTTTCGCAAAATCTTCTAGTAAGCAGCCATCCCACGTTCTGATCCTCTCACCTTGCTCTAGGGAAAGATCAAGGTTTTCTTTAACATCAAAACAATAACATGTTGGACAAACTAGAACGCATGAACCGCAGGCTAGACATTTTTCAGAATGCTTTTCCCAAAACCCACTTTTCCCATAACTGTCCTTAAGCAGTTCAGGAATAAGTTCAGGCGGAAAGTCAAACTTTTGCTGAGACATGCCCATTACTTCTCTTTTTTTCTGCCCAGCAATCTGGACGTCGCGTGCCAGTGCGACTGTGACGTTCTTTGCGTATTTAGATAATAGGTCTTCTCCTTTTTGAGAGCCAACGTTTATTGCATATCTATTACCCAAGTCTGTAAGCATAAGATCATAGCCATAATCTATAGCTGCACTGCCCATAAAGGAAGAAAAATTCCATTTCGACATCTTTTGAATGTTGACGCCTATTATGATTGCTGCCTCTCGTTTCTTAAAATAATAGGGGTCAGACTTCGTTTCCCTGAATATTTCATCCATGTGAAGTAGGGCTACAATGTCATAAGGGTGAACTCCTACAAGTACCATTGGCGTGGGTTCCTCTGGATTTTTAGCGGAAAATCCATCTGACAAGTCATAGGTAAATAAGGTTTCGCGTTGAGGGAAGAAATATTTTTTCGGAGGCAACAATGTTACGTCATAGTCGAGACGCAATTCCTTGGCTGACTCAAGAGGTCCAAAAGCAAATTTACTTCCCCGTGATTTTACGCCAATAACGTTCAAAGAATCATCTTTTATTAAAGCATCTATAAAGTTCTGGAAATCTTCTTTGGATATAATTTTCATGTTTTGAGAACTCCGAAGAGATTTTGGTAGCACTAACTGCCATGGTACATTTAACCTTTATGGAATAAATTCTCAAAATTCTCATTTCTTTACTGTACATACCGTATATATTCACATATAAGGCATTTCGACTTTTTTACTAGACAAGCGTTAGCTTGATCCGTTTAACAGTTATAATAAAAGCTTTTTTATGCCAAACTATTTAATTACCTTTGTAATTATTAAAAAAAGGGTGTTTGAATGCCACGAGCGTATGTGTTGTTTAATGTTGAGTCAGGCTCAGAAGATAACGTGTTAAAACAGCTCAGGAATATAAATAACGTCGAAGAAGCTTACGTTTCTTATGGTGTATACGATCTGGTTGTACGAGTCAAAGCAGACACTATGGAAGCACTAAAGGATTCAGTGACGCATAAGATTCGCACAATCAAGCAAGTTAGGTCAACTTTAACTTTGATAATGATGGAAGAATAAGCTCCCTAAACATTTATTTTCAGCTTTTTCTAATTTAGCGTTTTGCATTTTTTACATTTTTTTTAATAAAAAAAAGTAAATTTATGTTTTTTGGATCTATCCCAAAAGAACAAAATCACAAAGCCATTCTGATGATATTTCTTATTTGTCTTTTCTACATGCTGAAATTGGGCATTCCGCCATCGATTGACATGTAATTAATTTGGCTTGTCATTATGATCTTTTGTTGTTTTGTTATTTGCTTCTTTGTTTTTGTCTTTCGCTTTGCGTTTTGGCATTTTGGGGAAAGAATTGTATAAAGCGGAGGCTCGTGCGCGAATAATTTTTTTTGTTTCGACTGTTATGGGCGACGTTGCTATTAGCTCGTCGAGGTTCTTTTTGTTTTCTTCTATTCTTTTCGTGAATTCTTCGTTGGATATTTTGCCTTCTAATCTTAGTTTTCTCAATTCCTCCATGTGCGAGGCTATTAAATCGAATTGCTTGTCAATTTCTGTCTCTGACACAGTATCCGTTTGGGGCATTTTTTTCCTCACGTAGCGGAACAGCAAAGGCACCTGGAACACGATTGAGATGAAAGCTACTCCGAGCACCATTGTATCTATGGTGTTGATATCTCCCTTAGAAATAACTGCGGAAGTTGTTATTGTGGCCACTAGCGCTATGGACAAAGCGCCTCGGACCCCGCCAAGCATGGCGATGTTGCGCCAAACCGCGGATATTTTGTCGCCGAATTTGTTGAACACAGCAAGTATTGGGTACACTGTGGCGGCTCTGGCTATGGTCACAGCGGCGTATGCAGCCACAATGAGCAGAACTGATTGCGAAAGAGTGATAATATTTGTCTCCAAACCGATGATTAGAAACGCTATCGAGTTGCCTAGGAAAGCTGCTATCTGCCAGAATGTCGTCACGGCTTCTTTTGACGCGGGTTCCATGGCGGACCGCATCGTGAAGTTGCCAAAGTAAAGCCCTGCCACGGCGACCGCTATTAGCCCTGAGGCGCCTATTCCTGTTGCCAAAGCGTACGACCCGTACACCACCGCGACTGCCAAGATGGTTTCGGCTACTCTGTCCGCTATCAAGCTTGTGAGAACTTCGCCTAGAAACGCGACCGCTAACCCAATTAAAACGCCTGCACCAAGGGTGAACCCGAAACTGAATATTGTTTGCGTTACCGCGACCTTTTGAAGACCGATAGTTGAAAGAATTATGGTAAATAAGACGATGCCAGTGGCGTCGTTGAACGCAGCTTCGGTGTCGAGCAACGTAGATAGTTTAGAAGGAACTTTGACCCGTCGAAAAACCTCCAAAACCGTAACCGTGTCCGTGGGGGCAATCAACGCGGCGAAAAGAAAAGAAACATACGGCGAAAGACCGACGACCTTCCACAAGATAATCCCTCCAACACCAGTCGCTATCAAAACGCCTACGGTTGCTAAGGCTAACGAAGGCTTGATTACAGCCCGCAGATCACTGGCGCGAAGGTGAATCATGGCTTCGAAAATCAAGGGGGGAACAACGAAGCCCACGAAAAGGCCGCCTCCGCCTCCTTGGAGAAGTTGAGCGCAGAGTGATCTCAATTGAGAAATCAGGTTCTCGAAAGAGCCTCCTTCCAGAGTAAACGAAGATGCGACCACGGTGATTATAACGCCTGTTAAGACCAAAATCAGAGTGTACGGTATCTTGAGCCTTGTAGATAGGACAGCGGCTAAGAAAGCCATAAGCAGGAACGCCGCCACAATGAGCTCAATGCTGAGAGCCAGAATAACCGCCTACCCTTTTGCTGTAACTTTCGTTTAAGCTTGTTTTCTAATTCTCCAAAGCCCTTAATCAATCTGTCTAAGCAAACATAAAGACGCTTGAGCGGTTTTCATAGTAATTTCATTTTCTGGGTCCGTTGGTTAGAGAATGTTTTCAAAAAAAAGTTCCACGTAATCGCTTCTTGACCTTTTCTGCCTGAAGCGCGCTCAATGCCCCGCTTTTCATAAATAGTTTTAGGGATATTACTGTACTATAGTGTGGTGTGCATCTCACTGAAGATGAATTGATTGAACCATAACTAGTCTTAAATAGTTACAAATTGAAGATGACTTTGGAGTCATCAAAGTGACGAACGAGCTGCTTTTCAGAGTTATCTTCTCGACTCTGTGGCTTATCTTCATTGCTAATCTAGCATGAGCAAGGTACTCATCAAGGGAGCCAAAGAGTAAATCATCGATTGACCAGACGGCTCGACATGAAGGGCGGTTGCATATCATAGCGCTTGCATTGCTTGCTCCCTTCTGGTTCGGAGGAATAATACTCTACGCCATACTTCCCAGTTGGATAATGATTCTCTCGATTCCACTGCCTGACTGGCTCCGGTTAATCATGGTTGGCGTAGCCGCTCTGAGCATTTCATTCACGCTTTGGAGTTATCGGACGCTTGGTAAGAATTGGGTTCACGCTTTGGAACCATCGAAGTTCCTGCAGAGAAAGAGGGAGACACTGGTAACGAGCGGACCGTACCACTATGTTAGGAACCCGATTTATTTGGGGGCCTTCACCTTCATAGTAGCCCAAGCTCTTGTGGCTTCCAATTGGCTTAACCTTTTGCCTGTACTAGCCCTAATCACGATAATCTACTCGCAGATAAGCAAGGAGGAACTAATGCTGATTGATAAATTCGGCGACGAGTATCGTGAATACATGAAACGAACCCCACGATTGATCCCAAAGCCTCAACTTAAAGCCTTGGAAAAAATTTGAGACATATTGAATTTCAGAAAAAATGATGTCTGGTTAGTCCAATTCTCGCCGTTAACCTTAACTTGGAATGTGCCATATTTAGAATGCACAAGGAGAGGTTTTGTTGAAGAAAACAAAGATTATATGTACTGTGGGTCCCGCCAGCTCTTCAAAGCAAACGATTGAAAAAATGTTCCAAGCTGGCATGAACGGCGCAAGGATAAATACCGCTTATGGAAATCTCGCTCAGTACCAGTCGGTTATAGAAACCGTGCGGGAAGTTGCGGATATCCCCATAATAATTGACATTAAAGGACCAGAAATTAGAATCAGGGCATCTCAACGAAAGGTCATCAGCAAAGGAGATATTTTGGAAGTAGGCTTCGACGGGGAAGAAGTCTGTTTCAATCACGATTTCTATGACGAAATGGCGGTTGATGACGAAGTATACATCGATAACGGAAAAATTAGGACCCATGTGGTTGAAAAGAAAGATCGAAAACTTCAGCTTCTTACCATGGACAGCGGCGTCATAGAAGACGGAAAAGGAGTTAACGTTCCCAATAAGCATCTTTCAGTTCCAACTTTCCCTGAGAAGGATCTGGAGATCATAAGTTTTGCAAAAAAACATGACGTCGAATACGTTGCGCTTTCATTCACGCGGAATGCAGAAGACGTGAAAAACTTGTCTGAAACCAATGGTTTTGAAGGCGGAATAATCGCCAAGATTGAGAACTTTGAGGGTGTCCAAAACGTCGAAGAGATTTTGGAAGCCGCTGGTGGATTAATGGTTGCAAGAGGAGATTTAGGCGTTGAAATTGAACCTGAAAGAGTGCCTCTGGTTCAGAAATCCCTTATCAAATTATGCAATCAGAAGGGTAAGCTTGTCGTCACTGCGACAGAGATGCTTGAATCGATGATTAATCAACCCTGTCCAACCAGAGCCGAAGTCAGTGATGTTGCAAACGCTATACTTGACGGGTCAGATGCCGTTATGCTTTCCGGAGAAACAGCGGTTGGTCAGTATCCTGTTGATGCCGTTGAGATGATGACTCGCATAGCGAATGAAATAGAGAAAGCCGTTAAGAGCAACGTTGAAGATACTCCGTTTATCAACATTTCTGACACGGTAAGCAGGGCAATCCAGGATATATGTCAAAGTATGCCGATTCACAAAGTTATCCCTTTAACGCGGTCAGGCTACACAGCCCGAATGATAGCTCGCTTCAAGATTGCACAACCGATAATTGCTGTCACTCCTGAAATCAAAGTAAAAAAACAACTGGAACTCATATTCGGTGTATACCCAGTTCTGATAAAATACAGCGAAGAAAAAGACCGAATATCCGCAGTTGCAAGTCAACTTCATGAAATGCGACTCGTGAATGATGAAGAAACCGTCTTGTTCACGGCGGCCATGAGAACCACAATGGAACATGCCAGTAACTCAATAGAGATACACAACGTGAAAGAATTAAGAAAATTTGTGTCCTACTAAAGAATGGACATTTTTGGTGAAAATAAAGCTTGTATTTTGAACGGTGGCAATAACGCGATGGATGGAGTATGAAGGGAGCAACACTAAGTCGTATCAACGACCAATCTGACCATTAAGGGTCGTCCGCGGTCAATCTCAACAATTCCAAGACTTTCAAGAACAGATGTTACATGACTAGCTTCGGATGAATGAGTCTTACCGTGACTCCAAAATTCATCTATATAATCCTGAAGGCTATTTTTTGGAGCAACACCAAATTTTGGACCTATTCTAACCCAGTTTTTACCTCTGAGAAAATTAGGTATTCCGTCCCAACAAATTTTCGGAGTTTTGGAGAAAGGTTTTTTCTTGGCATCTTTAAAGAAAACTATTTTGTCTCCTTCATAATTGATTCTAAACGGGTTTCTTTTTTTAGGAGTACAAAAAACAGCTTCGGGTGGTATTTTCCTTTTTACGGTGTCAAATAATGACATCCAACATCTGAGAGTTTTATGGAATGACCAAGTATTTGAGTTTTTCATTACTACAAGGATTGCCATTTCTTAAATCTGCTTGCGTTTGTGATTTTATGCAATTTTTTACGGTAACTGATGAATCCAATGTAAAACATAAAGTTCTCATAATACCCTTAAGCGACACAGAAATGAATGAAGTTTCAGGTCAATGCGCAAAATGCATTCCGTCAATTTTTATTTCTTCTCTGGTTAAAATGGGACATCCATACGTAATTGTTGATTTTGGCGGTGGCGACGCATGGAAAACAGCCATAGCACTTGATGAAGCCTCTGAGGATGGACATAAAGTCGGCGACGAATTGGCAGTTGGAGATGTTTTAACGGTGATTTTAACATCTAAGTCAAGAGCGGTTAACATTTCTAAGGACAAAGTTTACATGAACGTTCCTTTGGAAGAAGTGTTAATCTTTAGTTTTCTGTACACGGCGGACATGGCGGAAAACTACGCTTTATTCAAGATGTATAAGCAGCCGAAAGGCGAATAAACACTCTTTAATCACGCAGTATTTGCTGTCACTTAACTAGGTAACGTAAGAACCAATCTGTCGATAGTTTAGCGACTTCTTCAAGTGTACCTGGTTCCTCAAAAAGGTGAGTTGCGCCTAGGACAATTACCAGCTTCTTTTCAGCAGACATTTGCTCCATCGCCTGCCTGTTTAGCTCAATCACCTCAGTATCCAAACTGCCCACCAACATGAGAGTTGGCGCTACTACTTTGGGAAGATAATCAGTTGCCAAGTCAGGGCGTCCTCCACGCGAAACTACAGCCGCAATGTCCTCTGGAAGCTTTGCAGCTGCAATCAAAGCCGCCGCCGCGCCTGTACTTGCTCCAAAGTAGCCGAAGGCGCAATTGTTTGCTATGGGGCTTTTTTTGAGCCATTCAGTTGCAGCTATAAGGCGCTTAGCCAGCAAGCCAATGTTGAACCTGTATCCTCCAGTTACTATATCTTCTTGGTCCTCTTCATCGGTGAGCAAGTCAAATAGTAGTGTTCCGATTTTTTGGACGTTTAAGATTTTTGCGACATATTGGTTTCTTGTGCTGAATCTGCTGCTGCCGCTCCCATGCGCGAATAACACGAGGCGTCTAGCGCCTGAAGGAACGGTTAAGTTGCCTTCTACAACTACGTTGCCAACGGGAATTCTAACAGCTGTTTCTTGATGAATCATGCCGTCACTCCCCCCGCTGTTTTCTCACGACTTTTCTGTTTGCTTTGTTTGAGAAGCTGGATTACTTCCTCGTCGGTGGTTTGGCTAAAATCCTTGTAGAATTGTCCTATGGCTTGGAAATATTCGGGAGTGTAGAGGCATACGACGCGGTCTGCTTGTTTTTTTAACTCTTTAATGGTTGAAGGTGGACCAACTGGAACGGCAACGGTAACGGCTTTTGCACCCCTGTTTTTAACCGAAGCCAAAGCCGCTTTCATAGTTGAGCCTGTAGCTATCCCATCATCCACAATAATAACATCATGACCTCGCAAGTTGGGGTAAGGCTCGTTTTGTCTGTAAAATTTTAGCCTGCGCTCGATTTCACGTTTTTGCCGCTCGCTCTCTTCTTTAATAAAGTCCTCTGGTACCCCTATGTAGTTAATTAGGTTGTTGTCGAGGATTATGGTTCCATCCTCAGTCATAGCTCCAATAGCCAACTCAGGATTATCAGGCGCACCAATTTTATGCGGAATAATAACGTCCAAAGGAAGGCGGAGCGCTTTAGCGATTTCATAACCTACAACTACGCCGCCCCGTGGAATCGCTAAAACAATAGCGTTTTTGCCGTTTTTGCCAGTAAAATCCGCCAGGGCTGAAGCCAAGCGTTTTCCAGCTTCAATCCTATTAGCAAAATAAGCCATTTTTATTCCTCAGAAAATTTACTATCTACATTAAGAGCAGATTGAGATATAAAAGCAGTGTTATGCATTATAGATGCAACTCGTTTTCAAAAGCTCTTTACCTTTGGACTTCTATAAGCATTAGTCCAGTAAATGCCTTGGAACCACAAAATATTAAGAGGCAGAAAAAACAAATCACTGCTAAATAAGGAACCTCGAGTTCGGTATGTTAGGTTTTTTTGATCAGCTGCAGGTTTTCTTTATCGAAGGTGAATTCGCTGAATCTTTGTGTATAGTAGAGTCTTAGGTACTCGCCTGCAAACTTTGCTTGGAATGGAAGGTCTTGCAGTGAAATGCGTTTCTTCTGTTTTAATTGTTCTTCAATAGCTGCTTCCGCTGTTGGATAGTTAAGCAGAAATTCTTTCTGCTCAGTATAAACCGCCAATGTCTGTACTGCCTCATCAACGTAAGACAGGTAATTGGGCAAGTTTTCCATTATTTGATTAATCTTGTAGTTTGAGGGGTTTGAGAGACTTTCGGTTGCTTTCTTTAGGCGTTCACGCAAGGTGCTGTTTTTCTCCCACATATAATCTTTTGTTGGAAGCAAACGCTCAATCGAGTCTTCCTCAGTAATCAATTCAGTATACAGCATGGAAAGCAAGTCTTTGGAGATGTTGAGGAAAGATTGAATGTCATCATTCAATGTGACAACATCTACGATGTTCATCTGGTCCTCCTCAACCTTCTTCTCTGCTATTAATTTCATTGACTCAGCTTTTTTGGCGTAATCCAGCACTTTGGGCAGGTTCTCACCAAAAATCGGCCGCAAAACCTCGCTTTCACTGCTCAAGTCTGCAATTGGCGTTAAGGAGTTTTTAAGGTACTTCATTGATGTCAGGATTTCAGCGCCATACTGCTTCTTCCAATTATTCAACGAACTGTACAGTGCTTCTATAGCGATCCATGGTGACTCTTTTTGTTCAAGCTTTTGCAAAGTGAACTCTATTGCCCTGCTTTTTTCTGGAAGACTCGGATCATACAAAGGTCTAATAACTCCATAAATTGGCTCAGCAATTTGAACAACATCCTGGGCAAGAACTCTTCCTCCGTCTAAGATTTGTTTGATGGCTTCTATTCTTGCATCTAACGGCATCTCTTTTTGAAAATCAGCGTTCACCGTTGATTTCACGTCTAAGCCGCTGTCTTTAAGTTTTCCAATCCAGTCAGAAAATTCACAGTTTACAAAAATCTGGTATTCAGATAGTATAGCGTTTAATTCTGACTCTAAATCGTCAATACTTTTGCTTACCTTTTCTAACTCCTGCAGTTTCTGATTTAGATCTGCCGCTTCGTAAAAGTGCATCGCTGACTTTTTCAGAGTATCTTCAAGTGAGTCTTTGATAACTAACATTTTTCCTTCAGGAGAACTTACATCCACAGGAATATTCTCCTTGACGTTATCTAGTTGACCCTCGAAAATCTTCAATCTGTCCATAAGCGCTTTAGCTTTCTGTACGATCTCTGGATCTGTCGCCGTTTGCTTAGGAGTGTAATTAAAGGCTACGGGAAAAGTAAACAGAAACGTCGCCAAAATTCCCAACACTATTGTTGAAGAACTAACATCAGCCGTGAAAGCCAAAGGCACTTGAAGAGCACTCAAAAGAATAAAGAATAAGGCTGCCACAATGGTGGCAGCGAAACATGGAAAAATCCTATTGATACTGCCGATTGAGCTCTCCTTAACGAAAAGTCTTAAAAAGAAAATAAGCGCCAAAGAAAGCCCCACCAGAATGATGACGAACATGATTAGGCCAGGAGCAGAATCACGATATTGCGATAACGCAGCGCTAAGGGTGCGCCCAGTGGAAGTGGGAATCCACGTAAGCTGACCGGTGATTGTATAAACAACTTGGGATGTGGTATACAGTCGAAACTGGCCAATTGCCGAATCAAGATTGGTGAAAATTGAGTTTAAAGCAATAAAAAGTGGCGGACTTGAACCGGCTGCATTCCACCAATCAGGTCTAGCAATGAGTGAAACGGTATATTTAAAGTACTGAAGAATTTGAAGGGGCACCGAAATCAAGGCATAATAGACGACTGTTAAGGCAACGTATTTTTTGAAGTATACCGCTGAAGCCAAAATCAATGGAATAGCCAAAAAATATATTGGAGCAAAGAAAAGCATCGTAACAGCTAATATGCCCAAATCAATGGCGAGAGCGCTCTTGTAGCGGTGAAAAACTACGGGTAAACCAATAAACAATGTCATCCAGACAACAACCACCGCTACGCGAACCGGTGTAGCCCCGAGATAGGAAATAAATTGCAATTCGGCCAAATGGTACAGCAAGCCTAACCCAATAATAGCGCCGCCGATGGGTATTCCATACATTGGATACTGAAAAGTTATAAACGCCACCAAAACAGCAAGTATAATCGGCAATGGTTGAGGAAAAAGAGGCAAAAAAGACATCCCAAACGCCATAGCAACAAGCGTTACCAAAAAAGTAATTATTTTCAGATATCGAGGCTCAAGGTTGCGTTCCTGCTCTTCCTTCTCCTTTCTCTTCTGCATCGTTTTTTTGAACCAAGATTTTAGGCCGGTATCTTTTTGGGAGGGCTTCGTCAAGCAATCTACCTAAAGCCTTATTTTAACTAACTGTTCTTAAAGGTTATGCAGGTACCTCTGATGAACGATGAAACAAACGGTTTTGACGTTTTAGAAAACGTTAAAAAACATATAGAATCCTTAAAACCATTACTACCCAAGCAAGCCTTGGTTTGCATTGGCGAATATCCCATTAAGATATTGTTAAAAGAACCATACCTTAACAACAGTGACGAAGTGTTGCCTATTCTCATTGGAAAATCTAGAGATGAGGTCCTTAAATGGATTCCCAAGGGATTTGACCCGAATCTCGTTTTGGGCTTTGAAGACGCAAACATTGATACTCACTTCTGGTATGATGTATTACCATTTATTTCACAAAACGAAGCGTTAATTGAAAGTTTAAAAGGAAAACCTATCGAAAAACTGCACAGCGCGATAATAGTTGCATCAATATGGGATGGAATCGGCAGCGCTTCATTACCAACCGTGATATCGAAACTCAAGGCCTCAAACATAAATTCATTATCCTTAGCTATCTTGCCTTCAAAAATACAGCTTACAGAAGCATACTTCAACTCGCTTGCATCATTAGGAATGTGTGCATCTGGCGATGCCGCAACACTTGTGCTCTTGGACAGAGACTTGCTTGAAAACTATGAAGGAGTCGATAGAAATGGCTCCCTTATAAAAGGTAACATGGTTGCCAATTACCTAGTAAACCTGTTGCTAGTTAAAGAAACCCTTATCCAAGAAATATCCGAGTTATCTAGAACATTCAACGTTAAAATGTACTCTGTTCTATTAGCGACAGGTGCAAGCTTGAAAATCTACGGTTCAATAGAGAACATGCTTAACGCAGCCTTGATTAGACCTTTTTTCACGTTTGACCTATCAAGCGCCTCTTTACTTTACGTTCTTATCCGCATGCCCTTTCACCTGAAAGAGAAGCTTCCAAGAGGAACAATTGAGTTAGCAATAGCCAACTGGTCCAAGGATAAAGCGGCCCTTGAATCAATTTACGTAACCGACCTGATTTACGTGGAGGATAGCAGTGACCGAATAGACGTAGCTATGTTCGTAGGCGGCTTTGAGACAACGACAATTTTTGCAGCGTTAGAGAAAAAGCTTACAAGGATGAAGAATCAAGCATTTAAAAAAGGGTCGATAACTGAAGAAAAATGGCAGGCAATCGTAAAAAGTTTAGTGGAATAAAAAAGGAGTTAAGCTCCTTTTTACTTTGTGTTTTTGTTGGTGTTATTGATGTTTTCGTTGCTTCCGTTAAGTTCTTTAACAATTTCTGTTGCTGCTACACCGTGCTCAAGTAGGTATGATCTTGCGAGATGCCTCTCGAAATCGTTTGATTTGCTGTAGAGCAGTTGCATTTCGTCGAATGCTTCCATGTCTTCGGCTTTTGCTCTGCCGCCAACTACTAGAATTCTTGTTGTCCATGGATCCCGTGACTCGGTTACTCGAACGGTGATGGTTCTTGCCACTTCACTGGTGACATATCCTGCTAGTGCAGTGTATACTTCTTGAGACATGTCTTCGGTCCACATGTTTGGAGGAGTCGAAACGGTGACCCAGATATAGTCTGTCCTGTAGGATGGTTTGAATCCCATGATGCTTGGTGTTTTGAAGGCTCTGATTACGCTCTTCATGTAGTCTCTGAAATGATCCATGTCTAGTATGTCTCTAGTATAACGTCACTTGTCAGCAATTCTTCTTGCTCAGTTAATATCTTAAATATTATCTTTCTCTGTTCATTTTCAGTAAGTTCGGCTGTTTTTTCAAAGTACTTCTTCGGTTGGGCAATTTTAGCGAGTCTTCCCTGATAATCATTTTGCATATCGACAATTTTGGTTAGACGCTTGCGGTAATCAGATATTAACTCTATCTTCTTTGACAAATCTTCGTACAATTTGATTGAGCTATCCGCTTCATTTAAATTATCGAGAGCAATGGCTTCTTCAGTTTCTATCCTTTTGAGATCTCTATCAAGCTGAAGTAGTTGTTCTCTTGCATACCTCTTTGAACTGAACGTTTTTCTAAGTTGGGCTTCCATCTTAGATTTATCGAATTCTTTTCTTTTCTTTGATTCTTGTATCCTCATTACTTCATTGTCAAGGGTGTTCCGTTTTCCTTGGCGCTTAAGCGTGATTTCGTTTATGTATGCGAGGTGTTCCTCAATCATTTTTGCTTCGTCAGAAGGTGTTCTAAGCATCAATTGAACTAAGAGGTAGATTGTTGCCAGTTCAGATTGTATGTCTTTCAAGTCGTTCCGTTCAGATGTGCATTCTGGCATAGCCTCGTAGTACCTGACCAACGCATCGGTTAAGTATCTGGTTTCGTCGTAGAATTTGAGGGTGTTTAGGGATTTCTCAGCAATCTCTGCAATATTGACGAAATCGTCTAGAATTCTCTTTTGCCTTACAGTGAAAACTTGTGAGCTTGGAATCAGCTGTTTCAACCGTTCAATAATGGCTGCTTTTCGCTCAGAGAATTCAAGGTATGTCTTTGTCAAGGTCGAAAGCAAGGCTTCAAGGCTGTCGATTTTCCTTGCGCCGTCTTTTTTGAGTGTAAGGTTGATTATGGCTTCTTCTATTGGGCCTGGTTTACCCATGAACCTGATTGTAGAGAGCCACCTTCTTAATTCGCTCATCCAGTTTTTGACTTGTATCTCGATACCTTTGACGTGTAATTCTAAGTCATCTTCCATCCGTGGGTTGCTGGTAATCACTGCTTTGATTTTTTCTTCAAATTGCTCCTCGTTGAAATTGCCTGTTTTTATTAGATAGTTTTTGTAGTATTCCTTTGCTGTGTCATAGTTATTTTTGATTAAAGAATTCATTGCATCCAGTAACTCGAGCTTTTCTTTGCGGTGCTCTTGCTCCAATTGTATGCTGTCAAAATTCACCTTGAAAGCTGCTATGTACTCATCCACTGGATAAATTACTTTCATCATGCCCAGAGTATGCGATGAGTTATTAGTTAGCCCCACTTCTGTCCCTATTCCACCCATCAAGTCTGCTAAGTCAAAATCCATTAGAACGTAAAGCATATCCACAACCATGTCATCCATTTCTTTTCGAGCTGAAACTATGTTGCCTACTTTTGAAAACGCTGGAAGTAATGGCAGGTAGACAAGGGCGTTCAAGGGGTTTCGGTACAGGTCGCCGAACCTTTTCGTGACATATTCATTATAATCTTTATTCAGTAAGAGAGACAGCTCATTCATTGCGGTAAATGCCGAGCAGCCTTTTGCTGGAGGATCATCTCCGCCACATGGAGTGATAACAAAAGCTATGATGGGTATACCTGAGCCTAAGACTTTTCGCAAGTGCCTAGTGAAATCAAAGAAGATGCCGCTTCCTGTTCCTCCTCCTAAGCCATAAAATACAATTACAGTTGGAGTAATAATTGATGCGAGTGCTTGCTCCTTGAAAACGTTTATGCAATTCCGTATTATTCCAAGCTGATAATAGTTTAAAGCGTAAATTGCTTTTGCCAATGCTCTTCTTCTGCCTGCGCCTCCAGCCATGGGTGGAATAGCCATTGTTGATTGAAGCCATGGGGTGAAGTCGTCAAGTTTAGCTCCTTCACCTACTAGGTACTCATTATATTTTTGGTTAATGAAGTCGAACATTGCCTCAGCTGTTGGGAACTTCACTGACTGGGCAACTAAACGCATTCTCTCTGCTGGGATACCTGCTTTAACCATCGACCTATTTATTCTCTCGTCAGTCTCTAGCAAGCTTCTGATTTCTGGGTCAGCTATGTCGATTGCTAAAAGGGAGAGACGAGTAATATCGGTCTCCATCAGTTCCATGGTTTTTTTATTCGAAAGGAACGCTTCGACTATGTTAGTTCCAGCTGAACCGAGACCAATCAAATGAACGCTGTTTTGGTAGATTTTCGTCTCTTATCACATCCCGACTAAACGTTTCAATCTGTCTTTAACACCGTCTAGGTTTGATGCCATTGTTCTATCGATTTTTGACGCTCTCAGGGTTAATCCTTCGAGGTCTTTGATTTGATCCTCAACCACCAATTGGAAGTAGCTTACTCTGCTTCTGACTCGCATAAACATGTATCCCAAGATTACTGCAATAACGGCGAAAACAACTATTAACGGGATGAAAAGTATCTGCATTGTTGCTGAAGCTGGCGGGTTAGCAACGTTTAAGCCATTTAACATGGCGGCTGCATTGTCAGTTAATCCTTGATTTGCTACAGCTTGAGATTGAGTTATTACGTTTGAGAAGACTTCAACGTATCCTGGGTCAACTCCTGAACTGCGAAGGCTTGACAATTGACTCTGCTTCTCATGGAGTAAGGTGTTATAGTTGTTAAGCGAGGAGTCTGTTATGTTAAGAGTAATCGCGTCTAATGTGGTACCGCTCGGATCTGTCAGTGAAATTAGAGTAAGTGGAATTGGTATGTGCAATGTTATCCCGTCAGCGGTCTGTGCAACTTGCCCTACTGCCTCCCCATAACATGAAATTGTTAAGGTTCCTGCGGTTTGGGTAAATGAGAAACTTGGTGAGTTAGGATCGAAATTTCCAAGATTATAACCACCAGTCACATCATATTGCCAGTAATGATCTAGATTCGCTGCATGCGCCATTGCAGTGCTAAGAGTTAAGCTTGATGACGGATTGCTTGTTGCAACATTAATAGTGACTGCCACTTCCAGCTCTTCTAGGTCGCTTATTACACCTGGACCACTAGTTGAGCCTGTTGTGACATCCTTGCTGAGTATTAAATTGCCTGTCGTTGCGTCCGTAATTGTATATTTTGTGATCCATTGTCCTGCACCGACTTGTGCCTTAACAGGCACCATTGAAGCAGCACAAATGGTGGTAAACGCTAACAAAATAATTATACTGAGGGTCAGTATTTTGTTTTTCATTCTTATTGCTCTCCCTGCCGATTTTTTAAGTGTACGATGCATATAACGTTTGTGCTATTTGAGCTAAGTTTAAACTAGAAAAGGTTCTCACAGCCGAAAAGCAGAACCAAATTAAGCATCACTTCGTCTATTAAGCCGCAGAGCAGTTAGTAAACGATAAAAGAGTTAAAAAGAATTTTAGCTGTGTTAATTAGTAGCAAGGATATGAAATCATGGAAATTATAAACGTTCGCTTACCAGACAAAGTGGTTTATGACATCGATAAACTCGCTAAAAGGCACGGGCTAAGCAGATCAGAAGTAATGCGCCAAGCATTAATCATCTATTTGCACCTTGTAGAAAACGTTGGCACATTGCTGAGACCCATGGCGTTCAATGTCGAACCAGCCCAAATCACTTATACTCGCAGAGGCGATGTTTCAATCCTGAAAGTTCCCACAGGTCACGCTATTGTGGCAGGGTCCACCTCGTCCGGAGCGGTTGGTCCAAAAATAATGGATAAAGTAAAAGTTGACGGGCGGGTGCTGGGAAAGTTTCTGGCAAGGGTTGCCTTAATGGATGTGATAGCGACAGGCGCGTTTCCCCTCCTCTTATCAGTCACGTTAGGCGTGGAGAAGGAACCAACAGGCAACGAGATATTGGAAGGCATTCGACGAGAAGCCAGAACCCTAGGTCTTGACCCAAACCAAGTAATCATGGAAAACACGGAAGATAACTTTGAAACAGTGCAAACTGGCGCTGGCTTAACGGTAGTTGGCTTTGCAAACGAAGATGAGTTAAGGCTTGGAAAAACAAGCCCTGGCGACTTAATAGTTGCTATTGGCAAGCCTAAGGTTGGCGAAGAGGTGATTTTGGCAGAAGCGAAAGGAGAAATTGCTGACCTCAAAAATGTAACTCAACTTTCTCAGAAAAAATATGTTCATGACATCGTAGCTGTAGGCACTTTCGGCATTGCGGATGAGGCTAAAATGATGGCGTATGGTGTCGGTAGGCAATTGAAGCTTGCTGAAGTGAAAGGACTAGATTTAAACAAGTCTGCCGGTCCAGCCACGGTAGTCCTCGTAACTGTAGCCAAAGAGAACCTTGAGGACTTAACGTCATCAATCAGTAAACCGATCAATGTTATAGGAGAAATATTATAGCAAATAAGTAATTACTGTTTTTGTGCGCTCCTGAGCAAGTGACCGTTTCGGTCGATTTCTCCACTTCTAATCCTTGTGGTGGAGATTGGGCTGCAGTTTTCCGCTGGAACCATGCTAATAGTAATAATGTTTAATGGTGGAAGCCCTGCTTCAATGCGGATTTTGTTTATTTTATCAGCTGTTGATTCTGTTTCTTTACTAACAACCAAAGCGTCTAAGCCATTGCCAGATACAGTGAGACCATAAGGGTCATTTAGTGGAACAATCTCCGCTCTTTTAGCTAAGCCATTTTTATGTAAGAAAGCTTCTAATTCCTTTAGCCTCTCAGGGTAAGGTGCAGTTATGTGCGGTTTACCCATTTTTGAGACAAATTCGTCGGAGGATAAGCCGATTACAACTTTTTCGCCAATTTCAAACGCTTTACTTAACAGGGCTTTGTGTCCTCTATGAAATTTATCAAATGTCCCGCCAACTGCTACTTTCTCATATTTTTTCATGCCCTACCAGCCTGGCGCCTTGAAAATCAATTTTGCTCACTATTACTTTTTCAGAGGGCAAAACCTGCTTAAAAGCTTCTGCCACCTGATCAGCATTTTCTTTAAGCACCAACGCGTGCACTGCTTCGCCAATCATGTTTTGCGCTGCACCGACTGCACCAGCCTTCTTTGCCAATTTGACTAGTTGTCGAACGTTCTCTGTTGCTAAGCCTGTTTTTTCAGAAAACTTCCAGCAGCAATCTAGAAAATTCTCTAAGCTGGGCTCAGCAAGAATTGCCTCTAAGGTTTTCTTGCCGTAGCGGTTAATCACCTGCTTTTTTTCAGGGTCTGTGAGTACTGTTTTTTTGGAGATGTTTGATTCGAAAAATCCTGCTACAACCATGTAATCTGAGGTTATTGGTATACGGTCGATTTGGCAAATACCCGGCGCTCCTGGTTCCACAACTAGTACGCAACCGCCAGTGGACGTTAAGGAGCTTACTGTACCTAAGCCTGTTTGGCATTCGATCTCCGCAACATGCGCGATTTTGCCTATTTGGTTGTAGGTTAGCGGCAAATCTAGTGCTTCTTTAAGCGCTAACCCTGCTGTTAATGCTCCGCCTGCGCTTGTTCCAAACCCTGTTCCGATAGGAACCTCAATTTGATGTTCAACTGTAACATCGTATTTTGCGTTTTTTCCGCTCAGAAGAATTTCGATTACTTTCCTTGTTGTTTTTGCTTCTAAGGCGGGCTTGGAGTTGATGAAAACGTTGATGCTGCCGCTTTTTTCTGCTTCTCTGATGGTTACTTTGGTCAGGACGCCTTTTTGAAGGCCAAATCCTCCGCCTCTGGCGCCCACTTTTTCCAAATCAATAATCGGCTTATTGCCTTCGGTGTCGTGGATTTCAAAGAAGCTGGATATTGCCGCTGGAGCAAAGGCTTTTGCGGTCATAATTTCGCGGTCAAGCAACATTTTCGACCCTTTTTTGGCTTTTCATCTGTCTTTGGCTGAGGTTGGGAAAAGCCCTGTAGCACGCGTTGATTACTGGCGGTCCAACAAGCAGTATAAATGGTATTTCAGTTGCGAAAGTCCAGACAAAGAGCGGAAGAACCCAAATAATAGGAAAAGGCTTTCCGAAGTACGACAGAAAAAGTGGACTGACCGCCCATACAGTAACCGAAAGCAAGCCAGCTCCTGCAGCTTGTGCTACAACAGCCCCTATTGCGAAACTTCTCCATTGTTTCCAACGCACAGAGACTACAGCAATGGCCACCAAACTTAGTACTACGGTAAACGAAAAAACGAGGGCTAATTCCAAGTTTGACAATCCAGTGTATGATTCAACCTGAGGTAGAAAAATCGCTGTGGGGACAATTAATGCTACACCTGCCGCCATCAAGACTATCACTGTCTTTTTCAGGTCAATATTTCTGTGGGCTAAGTAGCCGATTAGAAAGAAGAGTATGAAGTTTGGTGGAACACCAGCGGATAAGCTTAAAGCTGGAATCCCATGGGCAAGCATGTCTCTTATGAAAATGCCGATTGCGCCCCCGAACCCCCCAACCCACGGTCCGAATAATACAGCAAAGACGGCTGGTATAACAACAGCGGGTAAAAATGCAACACCGAGAAATGTCACTCCAGCTGTTAGGTATCCAACTGCAGCGTAAAGCGCTGCACATATTCCAATGACTGCAACATCAAAGGCTCTAAATTTAGGCATGAATTTTGCTCCATTTTTCAGGTTATAAACCTGTTGAAATATAGGCTTTATAGATAAAACTTCCCTATGAACTGTTTAAACATGTTTATACACGGTCAACTATCTTCTGCTCAGCATCATTCAAATTAGCATCGACTCGCATAAAAGGCTCTTAATGGAAAAACGGTTTGAATCACCTAAGCAAGGATGGATAGAATTGTTACAAAAAACTGAAATTAAACTTTAGTTAATCTACTTCTTATGCCTTTTTATTCTTTCTTGCCGTTGCGTTTTCTTGCGCCAGTCTTTCTTTCGCTGTGTCTGCATGGAGAACCTTTCTTGGCGGGGGATGTCTAGTTTTCTGTAGCGGGAAATGTTCAGATAAAATGTTTCGTAGTCTATTTTGTTTGCTTTTAAATCTTCAAGGTTCTGGTTCAGATCCTTTTTCGCCTGCGCATCAGTTACCGCGTCAAACGTGTCTGAGTAAACAAGGTAGGCTGCATGGAACTGGAAGTGCGCGGGATCATCGACTAAAAGTTTCTCCATTTGGGGTGCTGATTGGGGATTGTTGTTTTGCTCATTTGGGGGTTGGCTCATGTTTATCCAGCTTTTGAATAAAGCAATGTTGTTTTTCCCTCTTTTATAGGTGTGCCCGTAAAAACAGTTTTAGTTAATGCTTGGTTGGTAAGCTTGAGCTTCTGAATTTAGAAGTAGAGCCAAAAGGCGGGTAGGGACTCAATTTTGTTTGATGATTCTTCCAGCTAAATTGGAGTCAGAGGGTAGGAGGCACTTTTTAGCTAGTGGAAATGGTCTAAAAATGAGGTAAATGTTGTCTTATTCTTTCAGCGTCCTTACCCAGCAATTCAGGGGCGCGGAAGCCATGTTCGTGAAGAAACTGACTTGAGGGTTTCATGGGAATAACATGGACATGCAGGTGGAAAACGACTTGTCCAGCGTCTTCCCCATTGTTCTGCATAATCCTGATGCCTTCAATGCCTGTCGCATCTTTAACGGCGTGTGCTATCTTTTTGACTGTCTTGAACAGGTAGGCTGCTTCTTCTTCTGGAATCTCGTAAATGTTCGCGTAATGCTTTTTTGGAGCCACAAGCGTATGCCCCATGTTCACTGGGTGGTTACTTAAAAAAGCAACGACTTGCGCGTCCTCGTAAACTATGCTTGCAGGCGATTCTTTGCGGATTATCTTGCAGAATATGCATTCAGACATAAGATTCATACCTTTCAGCGGTTTAAAGGTAGGATTAGCTTTAATAGAATTTCCATCATCAATATACTTTATGGAGACTTTAGTTGACGACATAGGCAGTTTCCCGTTGCCATTCGGAGTTGGAAAAGAAGGCTTTAGCAGGGCGTATCAGCTTGCAAGAGAAGCAATTTTCCAAGGCAAGGATATAACGAAGGATACTTTTTTACAAAGCAATTTCTGCAATATAGTGCTTGATTCATTTAGAAAAAAAGTTGCTGCCGGCTTAGATGTTGTAAACTTTCCTCAACAGTACGATGGCATAAAGCAAGTCGGCGATGTAATCCATCTGGCAATGGCGAATGGCTCCTTTGTTGTCGACCAAGACAAAGCAGTTTTGCCCGAAGTACACTTAATCAATCAACAAGCCAAAGTCCTCAGCGAAGAATTCGGCAAAAAAATCCAGTTGCGCGTTTCAGTTTTTGGTCCTATGGAGCAGTATTTGCATGAGGTTGGAAAAACAGCCTATGCTGATGTGCTGGACGGTTTTGCGGAGACCATTAGGCGTTTTGCAAAAAACTCCATCTTAAACAATAAGTACATCGAGACGAAAGTTGTTTCGATTGATGAGCCAAGCTTCGGCTTCAACAACATCCAAGCTACACCTGACTTGATTTGCGAGGTGCTTGAGAAAGCATTTGATTTCCAAGGAGCCACAAGGCAGATTCACTTGCATTCAGCTTCAGGAGTGCATGATTTGCTCTGCGTCAAGAACCTTGACGTGTTATCGTTTGAGTATGCTGCTTCGCCGAGCAACATTGAATCAGTTCCTAAAAGTTTGCTGGAGAAGGCGGATAAGCAAATCAGAGTAGGCGTTTCCAGAACAGACATTGACAGCATTTTAGCTGAACTCTATGAGAAAGGCATCGCTAAACCTTCAGCTGAACAATTGATTGAGCCAGAAGAAACAATAAAGAAAAGATACAAAGTTGCCAAAGAAAAATACGGCGACCGAATGACGTTTACGGGTCCAGACTGCGGGTTAGGCGGCTGGCCTAGCCAAGAAGCGGCTCAACTTTTGCTGGAGCACACGGTGAAAGCAGTAAAAGCAGCTTCGAGCGGACTAGCATAACTGCTTTCTTTCTTCCCGATTAAAAAGCTAAAAACTCATATTTTTCAGTTACAAATTCAATAAATTTTAACATAGTTGGCATACGACAAAAGGAAAAGAAAGAAAAAAGATTTGCTTACTCTGGTTGTTCAGATGACTGTTGTGGCGGTGGTTGTGGTGGCGGTTCCATTCTTGCCATTGGTTGCCTCTTTGCCGCCTGTACTTGTTGTGCCGTAGTTAGGTCTTTGAAGCCGTAGGTTCCAACTGGAGGCCAGCCTGCTTCCGGCATCACCGCGGGTATTAACATGATTGTGTTTGTTTGTGATTGCTGGCCTAACTCGTAGAGGATGTTCATCCATCTGAGTCTTAGTCCTTCTGGGCTTGCCTCGTACATTTTTGCTGCTTCAATCATTTTTGCTGACGCTTCGAACTCAGCTGTGGCTAAAGTTACTCTTGCCATGCGTTCTCGTTCAGCCTGTGCTTGGCGGCTCATGGCGTCTTGCAGGTTACTTGGTATTATGACATCTCGGACTTCGACGGAGGTGACTTTGATTCCCCATGCCTCAGTTTTTTCGTCGATGATTTCTCGCAGTTTAGCTCCGACTTTTTCACGTTCAGCCAGTAACTCGTTGAGGCTTTGTTTACCGATAACTTCCCGCAAAGTTGTTTGTGACGCCAATTGAGTAGCTTGATAGTAATTTTCAACATTCAACACCGCTTTCTCCAAATCTACAGGTTTCATGTATAGTACTGAATCAACGTTTACTGGAACGTTGTCTTTGGTTAAAGTTGACTCAGTGCGGAATTGTATAGTGTCTAGTCTTGTTGAGATTTTTAGGGGCGCCCTGTCAATTAAAGGAATAAGATAGATTATTCCAGGACCCTTCATGCCTATATACCGCCCTAAGCGTAGTACAGGCATTCTTTCCCATTCTCTTAGCACTCTAATGCCGCTTAACAAGAAAATTATAACTACAAAACCTATGAACCCAACAACTCCTTCTACAACTGCCGACATTTAATTCACACCTTCAATAAGTATTCTGCACTCTGGAGAGTTAAGCTTTTTGCTCGGCTGGTTTAACTACAAGATACACGCCGTCCATGCTTACAACTTCCACCGCTTGTCCAGCATTTATTGCCGTATCTTTGGCGGTGGCTTCCCAAAACTCGCCCATAACGCGGATTTCACCTTTAGGTTTAAGGTCACTTGTTGCTATGCCTCTGGCACCGATTAAGGCTTCTTTGCCTGTTTTCACCCGCCTAAACTGAGCCTTGACCCCCGCATAAAATATCAACCCTAAAATCAATGCTACGGCAAATAGAGTTGCTGCAAGAGGAACAGCTACCCCATAAACCGTTATTCCTGACAATGCTGCAAACAAGAGAAATACTCCAATGGCTACTAAAACCCCAATGAGGAAAGCTAGCGCAGCGTTCATTTAAACCACTTTAATATTGGATAGGCAGAATCTGCTTATAAGGTAATTTACATGGCATCTATAATGCTGCAAGATAGAGGAGGGGTAGGTGTCATATTGGTGTTTTTAGTAGCAAGTAGAATGAAATTTTTAATTACTGAAAAGTGCTCAAAAGCTAAAATTATTCGAAAAAACTCCTACACCAAATAGTGAACGAAATCGAATTGCACACACTTTAGGCAGAATTAAATGATTGTTTGTACTTATAGCGGGCTGAGACTGATTGTTTTATTGATTTGTGCTTGTACTGAGCGTTTGCTGAGGCTCTGGAACTTATGTGAAGTGGCTAAAAGCATGGGAAAGTGTGCAATAATGGTGTGCAATAAGCATGGGAAAGTGTGCAATAAGGTTTTAACTCTAATTCTATGGTGTTACGCATGGTGTTAGAAAGCATGGAGTGATGGTGTTAATTGCACACTTTTTCTAACATTTTCTAACACCATCAAAAATTGACTAAAAAGGGAGATTTGAGGTGCATTTTCGGAGAACGCTTAAAACTTCATGGTGTTAGGGTCTAACGGCGGCTAAATTGGGGTTTATTTTTACGGATTTATTGATGATTTTCCATTGAAAAAGGGTAGAAAATAGGTTAGTGACCGTAAGGTTACTTAGTTTAAAATTTACACCGAGTTTATAATTTACACTTATTCACCTTTTAGGCGTTCACTAACTTGTTTTCCAGTCGTGCGGTAAAATTTAGAAAACAACCTCTTACTAAGGTGAATGGTAGGAGTCTTTCTTTCTTTTCTCAAAAACACTTTTTACTCACTTGTCTTTGAATTTGCTTAAGTGTAGAACGATAAATAGTTAACTACATTAATAGATAACTTTATAGGAAAGTAATGACACTTAAGTTTTTGAAGGTTTCAAATTTGAGTGAGCGACGCCCAGCGGGTTTCCGTCTCCCAAAAAGACGGGGAATGTGAAGAGTGAATTTCCTCTTCCCATTCTTCCTAAAAAGAGGCAACCAAAACGGGTACATTAAATCTTGTAATCTCAGATGATTTAGAACGCAAATTCAGAGAAGCTATTTATAGAAAATACGGTATGCGAAAAGGCAATATTACAAAAGCCGTTGAAGACGCCGTTACAGATTGGATTAACAAGCAAAATCTGCAAGGCATAGAAAAATGAACAAACCCTTTAATCAGGTGAATTTGGGAACTGTTTTGGAGATGTTAACTCTTGCGGAAGAAAGGAAAGTTGTTAAGGTCAAGAAGCGCGGGGTTAAAGATGAAGACTTTATCGATGTCGTTCTTGCGGTAGGGGTCGAATTGTAGCTTTTTTCTTTTGAAGGCGCATTAATGAAGCAAGTTATTGTTTGGCTGAATAAAAAAGATTTTAAGCACTTTGAGGCTGAAGCTCAAAGAAGGGAGATGTCAAACTATAGCCTCGCAAAGCACCTAATTCTTTTCGGCATGGCTGACGATAAAGCGGCCGAACTATTGAACCAATTAGAAGCCCAGCGACAAGGACTTGAGAAAAAACAACGTCTTCAAAAAGCCCTAAGTTTGGCATGGTAAACACACACTCACACACACAAAGTCAAAAACCCAAAATTAATTAGCCTTGTTTGACTGTGGTTATCGTAAAAAAAACAGTTCTTTTTTTGCGTAAATAGTAATTATGTAACCGTTTTTTCACTATTCAACCATTTTTTGTTGAATTTTGCCCTATCAATGGCTTCTATTTCTATGACAGCATCTATTTTTTGGTTTTTCTTGCTCGATAAGTCTTCCATAGCTTGAATTGCACCTACTTGAATTGCGGATATGTTTTTGGCTTTTTCTTTTTCGATTTTCTTTCTTGCCTCCGCTAAGCGATTCCAGCAACCATTGCTAAAAATTTTGCATGTACGGCAACGACCACTACAGGGTAGTTGATTTTTGGCTTTTTCATTGCTACATTCCTCGCTTTCTATGACTTCTAAGCTTTTTGGAACTTTAACGGTTGTTATGTATTCCCTTGAATCTATGTCTCGCCACAAAACCCATTCGTCTGACTCGACATTTGGCTCTTTCTTGGTGAGCGGTTGACCCATAAGCGTTTTAGGTTCAGGGTAGTTTAGATAAGATTGAATTTGGGTTAGAATTACCCTTAGTATTTCTTGCGAATGGTTGGCATCATGAGTTTTTAAAAGGTAAGCTATTAAACTTCCCAAATATCTGTTAAAGTTATTGGTTGCTTGTTCCCTATCGGTTGACGTTCTAATTTTCTCCAACAGCATGTACAAATAAGAGGAGCTTAGATACTCAAGTGATACCCAATTAGGCGTTTCTATTAAATGATAACGTGGATGACTGCCAACGAAAATAACTTTCCCGACTTTTCGTTCTTCAAGTAGTTCGTTCAGAAGCTCGTTAAAATAGGCTCTTGCCAATCCACTTTCAGCTAACCAATTTGAAAATGAAGCAAACTCTAACTCTAATTTAGCTAATGCCTCAAGCATTTTTCGTTTGGAAGCCTCTCTCATGGCTTTGTTTGTGTTTTGGTGCCTGATTTCGTTCTTGCTTTTGACCCTTCTCTTGCTTAGCGACATACCGAACTACTTCCTTGATTTTAGTATGCTCAACATACTAATATGCCTTTTGTTAACATACGCTAATTATGGGATTAAAATATGGCGCAAATTAGTGCGTTTAAAAAAGATATTTTAGCTCCTCCTATAGAGGAGATTACTGTTCGAACGACACTCAACATTCAAAAAAGCAATGCTGAAGCCTTGTCAAGAATCGGCGCTTTCAAAAATCTCTCTTTAACCGCAATGGTTAATGAAGCTCTGAAGGACTATAGCGGAAAAATGAACAACGTACAAACAATTGACAAAATGATTAGCAAAACAAACGGTTTCTGGTTTGAGCGAGATGAAGACCAAGTAATTATGCTATTGCCTATTGAAGTCGCCAAAAAAATGCTACCCTACCAAATAGCATACTTGTACTGTAATCTAAAAGACCAAGCAGACAGAGAAAGGACATTCTCCGCTCTAACCCTCAATGAAGAACTAAAACAAATCAACGCGTTAAACGGTGTACTGCAAAAATGCTCAGAATTTGACGGCGAAAAACTGAAGGGTTATAACATTTACCAATTAGCCATTGACCTAAAAGCGAAACTGACAGGGATACAATATGACTACTTGAAGCTGAAATTAGGCACAGCCTCTCTCCAAAAACTCGAAGAACGCCGACCCGATATATTTCCTGAGGTTGATGCACTCTCTCAAACTGACGGCAAAGAAGCGACTTTTTCTGAGGAAAACATGAATCCACCTTTAGATAGAGTTTTAGCTGTTACAGGGCTTAATAAGGAAGAATGGGAACAATTATCCAATGCAAAAAAACAAGAAATTCATAGCATCGTAAAAAATAATAAACCTGACCGCGCGAAGCAACTTATTTCAAGCGTAATCAAGTTAGCCCCACTCGTTGCTTTACTCTAAAACAAGGTGACGCTACTTGTCTAATACTGACGCGATTATAGAGCCTATCGCAAAACCATTAACTAACAGAATCGACACTTTCGCCAAAGACGTAACTAACCAAATTGAAGCTTTCTTTAAAGAGAACAAAAAAGCAGTGTTAATCTGCCTTACAGTTGTCATCGTAATAATTTTAGTTTTAATTCGGCTTTCAAGCAACAATTCAAACAAAGGCATCGAAGCATTCAACCACAATCCAATAGTTAAAGAAAAAGCGGCGAAACATGCTTGAGTAGCCCTCGACAACTTGCTTCACCAAAACAAAGACGAGGCGCAATAACAACTGATGAGGACATACGGCGAGTTTTCAGCCACTTGGTAAAAGACACAGCAACAAGTCAATGGAAGCTTAGACCATTCAAAGGCATAATCAGAGGAGATAAACACAACAGCGAATTACGGCATGACATTGAAGTCGAAATAAGAAACGGCAGTCAATACGCCGATTACCTAAACATAGCAAAAAACACGCTATTAACCATCGTAAGAGACTTTCCGAACGGAGTACCAACAGGTAAAACACTTGCAGGTTCAAAAGTAAGCGAATATGAAAAAACGCTGTGTCACCAATACCTTGCAAAACACTACCAAAACGCTGTAACAGGACAATGGAGCTTACAAGGCAAAGGTGTCGATGCAATGGGGCGCAACTTGTACATGATGTTTGGACAAAAAGACCCAGCACTGTTTACCTTAGAAATGTTCCAGCAAGCAAGAAACGACCCAAGATTCTTTGACGCACAAGGAAAAATCAAGTTTGCACCATTAAGCGATTTGCGATGCATTATGAAGTTTACAGCCTTACAAATTGAGGATTCGCCACTATCGCAAAGGCATTTTCAATTTCTCGAAGGTGACGAATGGGATACTACGGGAAAAAAGAACATCGGCGGCAAAAAAGAGGACTATCTGCAAGAATACGAACTAAAAGCATACGTTGAGAAAATCAATGAAGCCGATACTTTGATACTTCACCGATTAGGGTTAGAAGGCGGCGGCAGAATCAGCAGCCAATTATTAATGGGTAAGACATTGCCAAACGGGTATCGCTGCCAACCGCTATCGGATTTAAACTGCATAAGTATGTTTGAGCCGAAAGTCGAGGGCAGCAAGACAGGCGGCAAAGTAAAACGCTATTTCACACCTGAAACAATGGCATTCTTCAAACGATGGACTGACGAAAATAACATAGTCGGCGCATGGTTCAACCGTTTTCCAACTGACGATGCTAACTATGTGAGCTACAGTAGCAGTTTGAAACTTGCAGGATACAGAGCAGGAATATGGCGCTTCAAAAGAGCAAAACAAGGCGAGCCACTTACACAAGGCGAAAAAGTAGCTCCCGACGGCAGAGTATACACGTTAAAAGCCTTCATTAACACCAAGAAAGGAACTCAGGACTATCGTAAGCATTGGCTCACAGAAGGCAAGATAACAACAAGCCACACAGTCATGAAACATACATTCGTTAGTCTTGCGGGGCTTCACGGCTTAAGCTTAGAAGACTGCTCAGAGCAATGCGGAACCGACCCAACAACCATTAGAGACTTCTATCATGGCACTTTAGGCGAGAAGCTACGCTCCGTTATCTTGGGCGAAAAGTCTTTTGAACCGTGGAAAGATTGGGTACACCGCTTTGTTGAGCCGCTATACACTAATCGCTATAACCAATTGATGAGAGAGCACAAAACGACTATTGACCTGAAAGTGGCATCTCAAGAAGCGGCAGTCATGGCAGAGGTCGAATAGTCAGCTATTGCTTAGGAAGGGAAAAACGTGAGCCAAGTAGAATTAAAAACCAAAAATGGGGTAATGAAACAATTACCTCAATTAGAGCCGCCAGCCTTCGACCTAACAGCCCAGCCGACCCCAGCGCCCGAAACGGAAGGAGAAGCAAAAACCGACACCGCCAAACTCATAGAGATTTTTAGCGTTTACAACACCGCCGAAGATGCAAAGGCACACATAAACGACGTAGCGACAGGAAAAAACAAGTTCAATCAACCATTCAGCAAGCCGCTATGTTACAAGGCAATTAACAAAAAAATCAGGTTCAAAGGCGACGCTGGAAAGATTGAAAGCCACGAAGCAACCGCCCACTTCGGCGAAGGCAACGAAATGCCGATTGAGCAAGAACAAAAAGCAACCGCCGAAGCGCCCGAAGTAACCGAGCCGCCCAGCTATGGCGAAGCACCGCCGGGCCAATTCGGAAGCTATGAAGCCGTAAAAGCAGAATTAACGCCCATTCAAGAACGAAGCGTAAAAGGCATAGTGGATAATGTTTTTAGCATTGCTGGATTAAAAGGCGACGGGAAAGGGGAAGGCACGCCATTCTTAACCGACCAAGAAAGCAAGGACACCGTAACCTTATTGCCTTATGTTCTTAAGAGAGCCATAAAAGCCGACATGACCCAAGACAACTTTGAGCTTCTTACTATCGGCATGCATGTTGGAAACTTAGCAACGAAAGCCGCTAAGGTACGCATAGAAAAAGGCAAAATGTTTAAAGAAGAAAAACCCGAAGCCGCCCAAGAAATACCGCCCGTAGGACTACCCGAACCCGAAGCAACAACCGAGCAACCGACCCCAGAGCAAACCGAAGTCTTAGCCGCCCTAAAAGAGAAAACGCTAACAATAGCCGAGCAGACAACCGCATTCAAAAAAAGGATGAGCTAAATCCGACGTTTTAGGAAATAAACCGCATAAACCCTTTTTCTCTTTTTAGTTTGAATTTAAGGTTGTTAGAATGATTGAAAACCAACCAAATAAAGAAAATCAAAAGACAGAACACATGCACTTCGATGCTTACATTGAGGATGATGTACGTCTCAAGAAAAAGGCTAAAGAAAATTTTGGTAACACACGAATGGGCTGCCAAGCTCTCTGTGAGCCTTGCATGAAATTAAAACTTGATGAATTGGCTCCATTTTGTGTTTTTAACCCGAATGCTAAGAAAACAGACATAAATTTTAACGCTAACTTCCAAGATGCTGAACTTATTGATGCGGTACAAAAAAAATATGACCTCCCAAGTAAAGGTGACGCTTTCCATGTTATCTGCAATGTTGACAGGGGAATTTCTGAAACCGCTGAAAGCACTCAGATACAAGTAAAGCAAGAACTTTCAATTGCAACTTACATACCGCCGATGCCGATTGCTGAGACTCAGCAAGAACAAGCAAACCGACTATTCAAGAATGACGGTTACTGTCCTTCCCAAAAACGTATGATTCCCCTTAGTATTTTGCCTCCAAAATGCGAACAATGTGTAGATTCTCATAAATGCAAATGGTGTATAACCAAGAAACCTTCCGAGCGTGACCCCAGCGGTGACCGACTCAGAGAAGCCCTATTTTTGAAGCGTGAAGCCTTAGAATCGGAAGAGAAGATTAAGCTTGAAGCATTGACTAAGGCGATGGATAAGAAAGACGAAATAGCTCAGAGACAATTTGAACGCGAATATAAACTGCAACTGCTTAAAGTTCCCCGAACTCTAACCTCTGAAAAAATAGATATGAACAGTTTAAACTGCTATGGCTGTTATAACGGTTCTGCCCCTATTCAAGTCGGAAAATGGCTTGGCGGTTCAGAAACCCCAACATGGATAAAAGACAGCCGACAAAAAGACCAAGAAGAAATGAGGCAACGTTACATCGAGCAACTAATGAGAGAAAAAACAAGGGAAACTATCACATCAAAAGACTTGGAAGAGCTACGACAGCTTGAAAAAATAGACCCTACTGCCATAGCAAAAATAGAACTATCACAAGAATTTGGCGTTCCTATCGAAAGCCTAAAATGCATTGAACAGGTACAAGAACCCGAAATCCACGCATTAACCGATGAAGAAGAAAGCAATCTTAACGCATACTTCTATTTTCTGCATTTCTGTCTCAAGTGCAACCGAGCTATATCACCATTAACGGGAGGCGTCATAATAAAAGCAACCTCTGACGTTGTTTTCGAGCAAAACCCAGCAGAAAATTTAAGAAATCTATCAATAGCCGTACTTGGAGAGGTAGCAACTTGAAAACCTCAATAGATTTCACTAACGAAAAGACCAAAATCAGCCAAAAAACCGTTATGCCGCACATATTTGAAGGGAATGCTAAATGAGCAACAGCTTCGAAGAAAAAACAATCAAAGCAGTAAAACAAGCCTTAATAGAAACTTATGGAGAATGCAAAGGAAACCTCATATACGAAACCATCTTACCAAAAATCCAAGCAAAACTAAGGTAAGAAAATACCCTTGATACTTTTTTGGAAGTCTATAAGGCAAGATACAGAACTAAAGCGAGAGGTAGCCGCATGACCGAAGAACCAGAAGCCCCGCCAATAGAAGAAACCGAGCAGCCAACAAAGATTGCTATAGCGCCCAGATTTACAAGGGAAGAAAGCGACAAAATAGACAAGTACCGAGGCGAGAGAACTAAGACAGAATTTGTTTATGATTGCGTAGTCGCCCAGCTAAAAGTGTGCTTATTGCTTGGAACTGAAAAGAAAAAGCGAAGTGTAGTTTTGAAGCATGATTGCGGTGAAAAATTCGATGTATTACAAAGCGGCGAGAATGTCTTTTTAATCTGTAAGAAGTGCCACACAAGCGAGAAAATGACGAAAGCAACATACAACGACACTATAGCAAGAGAAGCGGCTAACCAATGATTAACGAGAAAACGAGCTGAGAACATCTTATACACGTGCAATTCCACGTTTAGTAAACATCATGAGTTGGAAGAGTCTGAATTAATAATAGGTGCAGACGGGCGAAAGCGGTGTCCTTATCATGGTGTACAAGTACGGGCACGACCTAACCACTATGCAAGGCAAGCGGCAAAGGTACGAAACAGAAAAAGACAGAAAAAACGATTAGCTATTCAAAAAGCGTCTTAAAAGACTAAAGGAAATGTAAAATGAGCGTTCAACTGCAAGAAAAGCCGCTTTGGGAAGTATATAAACCGAACTTTAGAGAGGAATATATTTGTTTGAAATGCCGAAAAATAACTAACGAGAAAAGGGAAAATTGCCCTGATTGTGGTGGCGCTATGTGTGTTAGAATAGTCTCGCAAAGGCTTTAAAGCAAAAACAACCTATTCCTTTTTATGGTTCTTCCGAAAAAACCACGCGAGCTTATTTCAATCGAGAAAAGACATGCTTCTTTTAACTGCCCTTGTTGCGGTTCAATGGATGAAATCGTTAAGACTTTTAAGAACGGAACAGTAATCTTAGAATGCGCCAATTGCCATACCGATAAGGAAGAACGTTCGGAAAAAGAGCTATCGTTTTTGAAAGAGGATACTTGGCGAGTACGTAAACCTTGCTCTGAATGTGGAAGTAAAAAACGCTATGGCACTATCGAAAACGGTATAGAAGTAACTCGCTGCGCCTATTGTGACGCTATCCAATGAGACTAAAAAACAGAGGGATACCCTTTAAGTGCCTTCGGCGCACGATTTCCTTAAAATGGTAAAAAAGATGACCCTTTTCAAAATTTAAGCGTGTTTTATTCCTCTTTTGGTTAGATAAGCTCAAATCTTGAAGTGTGCAACAAGGTTCTTCTGGAACAATTTAAAGGAGAATAATGCAAGTGCTGCTCACGACTAACTAGGCTAATATCGTGAATTCAACCCGAGCCTTCTCAGCCCTCTCTATCGTACTTCAGCAGATGGATAAACAAAAAAAAGAAGGAAAAATGTGTGCGTTCTTATTGCGCTAAGGATGCTTCCTGTAGAGCATTATTCCAACTATTGCGATTGCAATGATTATAGCGATTACTGCGATGGCTATGTACGTTATTAGGTCTGTTGTATTTGCCAGGTTTGAAGGAGGTGTAACGGTTGGTGCCGGCGTTGGTGTTGCTGTTGGTGCTACGACGGTGGCGTATGTTGTTGCCAATGAAGCGCCATATGAATCGTCACCTGCAAAAGTAGCGTATATCTTGTACTGCCCTGCAATCGTAGGAGTCCACGTGTAGCCGAAGGTGCCGCTTGGTGCATCACTCGTAACCTTACCAATGTTCACAGGGTTGCCGTTTGGATCAATCGCACTTAAAGTCACAGGAACACCTGTCACAGTAGCGTTACCCCAGATCCCATTAAGCGGTTCCTGATCATGCAAATAGCTCATCCAAGTAGTCATTGAGGCGTCAGAAACACATGCAGTGCCTGGCTGCGCTGGAGATTCATCTAAAACCGTGCCAGTAATTAGTATTGGAGTTCCTGCTGTGACTGCCGTTTGCGGTGCTGAAACTGTGGTTGCGCTTAGTCCTATTCCAAAGACTTCCAAATACCCGTTGTCGTTATCGCCGAAGGTTAAATAGCCGCCAGAAACGGGCCCGCAAGCTCCGCCATTTAGACTATCCCATATTTCTTGGCCCGTTGTAGCGTTTAAGGCATAGAGATACCATCCTCTGGCAAGGGGTTCAGTGGGAGAGTGTTCGCCGTTTGCATAATAGAGTATTCCGTTAGCGATTTGTGGAGCATTGCTGAAGAGAGACATCGATGGATACCATGGGCCTTCGAACGGAAGACAAGGTGACATGAAATGCCAAGCTATTTGGCCGTTAGTCCAGTTAATAGCGTAAAAACCGGCGTAAGAGAAGTCATAGAGCAAGCCTCCGTAGGAAGCTGTAGTGTACGGTCCGAAGTCTCCCCACGGATAAGATTCACCGCCAGGAAGTCCGACTTTTATAGTTTGCCATGCTAGTACCCCTGTTTGAAGATTCCAGCAGTCCCAGAAACCACCTAGACAGCGAACGGCATACATCCCATGATCAGCGCATCCAGTGCTTGTGCTGAAGAATATGTCACTGGTTGTCACGTTCCATAATAGCTTCCCTGTTATTAGACTAGCGCCCATTACGAATTGTCCTTGGGCAGTGTCTGCACCAAGGGGAATTATCGAACCGGTGTTAACAGCTACCATCGCTTCATAGTCGACTGTGCCTAAACTGGTGAATGGCCAAGATACGTTGCTCATTATTCTATCCGAGAAGACAGTGTCGCTTCCTGTTGTTGTCCAGTTGATTAAGGCGTAGTTGCCTCCTCCCAGATTTTGAACGCTTAAGGCATATGGATCATCATAGACTGTACTGGAAACGAAAGTTGGAAGTGAAATATTCAACTGCACTGAGCCGCTCCATGGATCGTACTTTATCAGCCTTGGACCAACGTACATCAGCGAAAACGTGCCTGTGCCTAAGCCTGTTTGTCCTGCGCCAGGTTCAGAAGGAGTTCCTAGGTTTTGAGTGATGACTGTTGGTGGTTGCGTTATGCCCGTTTGTGTCCAGTAGACTTGTCCTGTTTCTATGCTATAGCACTCCCATGTTGGAGTTGCCTCAGTTACCTGTGAGCCGTTAATATTTTCAATTGCTGGTTGAGTAATGCTTTGGTAAGCTCTGCCCTCGTAGATTATGGTTGGGAGCCCTGCGTAATTAGTTTCTCCGGAACCAATTGTGCGATAACCGTATTGTCCTCCAGCTATGCCTACAAAGCCGCCTTGCCACATCCATGCTATGTGCGCACTTGTTGGCCCTTGAACGTACGGAGTGTACTTGTAGTTGCTTGCATAATAGTTTGTGCCAGCTGGCCAACCAGCACCGCCGCCTACTCCATCGAACGGGTAATTCCCAGCTATGGTCCACCACTCTCTATTATTTACTGATACTGGGAATGTCCAGTAACCATTCTCGTAGTAGTATTGATCAGTGCCTGGCAAGGGCGCCGGTGGCCATCCAGCGACTGGCGCTTGTTGCACAGTTACAGTTGTCGTTGGACTAGTTGAAGGCTCATAGTATGCGTCTTGAAGTAATATCGGTAGACTCATTGCGCTAAAATTGGGATTTAGAGCAGATACGAGTGCTGGTGGAATTGCCGCCTGGCTTGGGTATACTACGCCCTCAAAATACCATCCTACTGGGTAATAGTTGCCTGCAACATTGAACACAAACGAGTAATTGCCTACTTGGCTTGGTACAAAGTCGAAATATGCTGTTGTGTCACCTTCGTAAGAATTAAATGGACCGACAGTTAATTTAGTTCCGTCTGGCTGTGTGATCGTCACAGTATATCCTGAGTGATATCGAGCAGTCTGCACCGGAGGTTCTGTCCACACGTTGACGAGAAGCGTTTGTCCTACGCCTACAGGATAAGGCGTAACGCTCATAAACGCTTCGGTTGCAACAGTATTTAATGGAGTAACACCGGCAGGAATTGTTGTATTCCATGCCGCGTAAACAGGCATGCCTCCAAGTGTTACTCCTGCTGGTACAGTCTGGGCTTTGGAAGGCATAATTGTCGTTGCAACTAGCGCGGTAGTAGCCAGCAGTATTGCAATGATGATTAAAGCAAAAGATTTCGTTTTCATTGTTTTCATTAGATTTTTCATTTTATTTTCCTTTTCCTATGTTTTATTTTTCTTTTCCTATGGTTTTATTTTGTTTGAACGAAAGCGTAAAACATTAACCTCATATTGGTAAACACTTGACGCTCTCGCCAAACGAGGGCTTTATTTGTCATGGTCTTGTTTATAAAACTTATGCATAAAGCTCATGGAAACCGTCGCTGGGCAAAATAAAATATGAAATGGTTAAAGTCTAATTTGAGCCCTTTTGAAATTAACTTCCCGTGGAATTAATCAAAAATACGGCAAACGCGACAGCCACAATCTTGCTTTTCAGCATTTTCATAACAAAAAAAGGAATTGCTCCTTCGCCTAATCAAAAACGGAAGGAAAAGGAGCTATTGAAGCAACAGCACTTGCAGTGCTGAGTTGCGGCATCGGATAAGGTGAACGTCGAAGTGGCGGTGGACGCATCGGTTCTGGCGGTTCAAGCTCTAATGGGGAACGGTTTATTATTCTTCTTCGCCTCCGTGAAGGGTTGGGGTGATTGTTACTTCGATCAGGTTTTCGCGTCGGATGATGGTTAGCTTGGTTTCTTTATCTATCACGTCTTCTGAGAGTAGTCTTGGCAGGTCGTAGAAGTCTGTGACGGGTTTGCCGTTGAATTTTACTAGTACGTCGCCCATGGCTAAGCCTGCTTTGCGTGCTGGTGAGCCCGGTTCAACGGAGAAAATCATTACTCCGTTTTCCTGTTCTAAGCCTGCTTGCTCAGCGATTTCCTCGGGAATAGCCACGGTGTTAGCGATTATGCCAAGGTAACCCTTCTGAGTTACTCGTCCAGTCATTAGCCTATCAGCGACTGCCTTTACCTTGTTTACTGGAATAGCGATGCCTCTTTGCCAAACGTAAGCCGCGTTTATACCGATGATTCTGCCTTCCACATCTACAAGTGGCCCGCCGCTGAAGCCTGGATTAAGCTGTGCATCGGTGGCGATTATGTTTTCCATTTGTGTTCCACGCCAGCCTCTAAGAGTACTGTTTACGCTAGTTACGATGCCGGTGGTGGCGGTTGGTTGATTTCTATTAAACGGGTTAGCAAGTGCCAAAACGTATTGGCCTACGCTTAGTTTTTCTGAATCGCCTAGTTCTATGGGTGTAAATTCGCCTTTCTCCGCCTTTAGCAAGGCTATGTCACTGTACGGGTCGGATCCAACGATTTTTGCGTTGAAGGTTTTTTCTCCTTGACCTATTTTGACTGTGTTGCATCCTGATAGAACATGGTTGCAGGTGACGATGTAGCCGTCTTTGGTTAAGACGACGCCTGTGCCGTGTGTCATTTGCGCTTTCACGCTAACTACTGACTGTGAGATTTTCTTGATTAGCGTGCTTGTTGCTTCTGAGATGGATTTCAGAACGTCTAATGGATTAGATAGTTGACTCATTTTGTTTTTCACCATAAGGTACTATAGCAAAATAGTATTTGTTGACTAAGGAACAATGAAAGTTAGTCACAAAACACTTAGGCAGGCATCATAAAAGGCGATTCGCCAAAGTAAGCAACGTTTCTAGCTACATGTGAGCTTTGGCAGACCTTGCCGATGTTCGCCATGAGTTGGTATGAAGCTTTCAAGGCCAAGTTAAGGTTATTGTTTGTTAAGAATTTTGCTTCTATGTTAAGCGCTGTTCCTTGAATGTTTGCGGCTATTTGGATTCCGCCGTCTTCCGTGATCCACTTTAAGGTGACGCCCTGATTATTTTCTGATATGCCCAGCCAACGTAGTAAACCAAACCATTTGCCTTTAAGCGCCAAGATTAGTTGTTGCGTCATAAGGTCTGATGGGAGGAAAGTTTGAATCAGCGGTGTTGTTGGTTCTTCTTTGCGTGCTTGGTTAAGTTTTAGTTCAGTTATCTTTGGGGTGACCCTGTAGCCTTCGGGTCCTTTTTTCAAGATGCCCTCTTGCTCCAGTCGGGCAAGTATGCGCGAGAGCGTTTCTGGATGCAGTCCTGTTCTTCGTTTTAACCCGTCGAATGTGAATATAGCTAAGTCTTCAGTTTCTATTAGCGCCAATATGTCAGCGTCGCGTTCGCTGAGGGAGTAGTCGGCTGGAAGGCTTTGCCAATTAACATTCAGAACAGGTATCATTATTCTAATTTTAGGTTGAGGCGTTGCTTTTGAATGTTACTTCTTTTTTTCAAGAAAAGCAACAATGAATAGAATACTTGGGTTACTGAATAGCTGCCTTGCTTTTGCTTAAGCTTTAATTTTTCTTTTGATTGTTACCTCAAGGTTACTTTTTCGCCTGTGGCAATGTAGACTACGGCTTCCATGATGTGCGTCGCGTGATCCCCAATACGTTCAAGATATCTTACTACGAGCGTGCTGGAGACAGTGCACTCGTTTGTGATGCCTGCCGCCTTTACAAGTTTGCCCAGATACTCGAAGTACATGTCATCCACTCCTTGCTCGGTTTTAGTTATTTTCTTGAGGAGTTCTATATCTAGGCTTTTTAGGGAGTTAATGCTTATCGTGACCATTTGGAGAACTTTTTCAGCCATTTTCTCTATGTACTCAAATATCCATTTATCACAAGTGCGTTGTCCATTGAAACGCGTGCTGATAAAGGATATGTCCCAAGCATATCTGCCGTAACGTTCAAAATCGTAGGCGACTTTCATGTAAGAGTTTATGATTCGTAAGTCAGAAGCTACAGGTTGATATTTTGCTATCAAACTAAAAGCTTTTTCCTCAACCTCGACAGTGTTGCCTACGAGAATTTCGGAGAGTTCATGCACATCGCTGGATGTGTCTTTGCTTTCAAGAAAGCCTCTTAACGATATTGCTACGGCTTTTTCGGCATCTTTGCCCATCTTGTAAACCATTGTTGTTAATTCTTCTAAGCCTTTATCTAACAGTCTTTGCATAATGTTCACTTTATCCGAACTTTCCAGTTATGTATTTTTCTGTTAACTCACTACGTGGATTCTCAAACACTGCGGTTGTGTTCCCGAATTCTATTAGTTGCCCGAGGTACATGAAGGCCGTAAAGTCTGAGATACGTGCAGCCTGCTGCAGATTATGTGTAACAATTATGACTGTAAACTCCTTCTTAAGTTGAACGATTGACTCCTCAACTTTAGCTGTGGCAATGGGGTCAAGAGCTGAACATGGCTCATCCATAAGGATAATTTCAGGTTCCACTGCAAGGGCGCGTGCTATGCATAGCCTCTGCTGCTGGCCTCCTGACAAAGCGGTACCTGGCTTCTTCAAATCACCTTTGACTTCATCCCATAAGAACGCCATCCGAAGACTCTTTTCCGCCAGCGCCTCAAGTTTCTTTTTATCTCTCACACCGTTGAGTTTCAAGCCTGCTACAGTATTGTCGTATATTGACATGGTCGGGAACGGGTTTGGCTTCTGAAAAACCATGCCTATCCTTCTGCGAACGGCAACAGGGTCTACCTTTGGAGAGTAAATGTTTACTCCATCCAAGATGACTTCCCCTTCAACTTTTGTACCAGGCGTTAACTCATGAATTCTATTCAAACATCTGATTAGTGTGCTCTTTCCGCATCCAGATGGACCCATGACGGCGGTTACACGGTTCTCAGGGAACTTTATGGTAATTCCCTTGAGTGCCTGTACTTTGCCATATTTAGCCTTCAAGTCTTTTGTTTCTAGTTTAGCAGCGAATAAATCTTGGGTTTTGTTACTCAATTTATCGGATCCTCCCGATTTTTAATTTTTTTAACCGTCGTTTGAATGTTATCACTATGCTACTCCATCCTTGTTTCAGTTAAGTTTCTTCCTATAATAAGTTTGACAAAAAGGTTCAGCCCCAGCATTATCAATATTAGGACTAATGCTGCTCCCCAAGCCTGAGTGATCCAAGATTTATAGGGTGAGGTCGCGTAATTGTAAATTAGAACTGTCATCGATCCCGTTGGCTGCGTAAACAGATTTGTTGCATAGTAACTACTTGCCGCCGCCGTATATAGTAACGGAGCTGTCTCGCCTGTTGCACGCGCAACAGCCAACACTATACCGGTTAAAAGCCCAGTTTTACCTGTACCTATAACGATTCGGAAGATCGTTTTCCATCTTGGGATTCCAAGAGCCATTGATGCTTCCCGCAACGAATTAGGAACTAGCTTGAGAGATTCACCTGTCGTTCTCGCTATAATAGGAAGCATTATAAAGCTTAAAGCGACGGCGCCCGCAAAAGCAGAAAAATGTTTGGTGCTCAGTACGATTAAGATGAAGACAAACAGCCCTATGACCATTGAAGGGAAACCTGTTAACACATCGTTCATGAAACCTGAAATTGCGGATAGCTTAGATGAAGACCATTCTGAGAAAAAGATGCCTGCGCCAACACCGATTGGCACGGAGATAAGGGCTGCTATACCCACCATGGTGAATGTTCCTACTATCGTGTTGGCTATTCCCCCGCCTGAAAAGGTCGGCCCTGTTGGCAAATGGGTTAAGAACCCTATACTGATGGCTGGCGCTCCTCGTAACAAAACGTCCCCTAATATGAGAATTAGGGGGACTACTGCCAGAATCACAGCGACAATTATCAGAATAGTCATTAACCTGTTGACGACTTTTCGCCAAAGTGAAATACCTAAAGGCAGATTAGATTTTCCCAAAATTGCATTCCTCCTCAAATCTTAACCTGCGTAGCACGAGTCATCCTCCAAAGTAAAAGTCGGGCAAATATGTTAATTATCAATGCAACAAAAAACAGGATTAGTGCGATCTCAATAATTGCAGATCGATAAATCCCTGTTGCCTCGCCAAGTTCGTTCGCAAGCAGCGAAGATAAAGTGTAGCCTCCTGAAAACAGGTTTGGGGTAATTTTAGGGACGTTTCCGATTACCATAGTGACCGCCATTGTTTCGCCAACAGCACGTCCTAGGCCAAGAACGAATGCGCCAAATATCCCTGACCTCGCAGAGGGCAAGACGCTTTTTTGCGTAACTTCCCAATCTGTAGCGCCGAGTGAGTACATGGCTTCCCGCTGACTGTTTGGAACAGCGTTAAGAACATCCCTTGAAACAGCGGACATTGTGGGGATAATCATTATTGCTAATATAACTCCAGCAGTGAAAAAACTCGTCTGGTAAGGAGTTCCCGCGAATAAAGGAATGAAACCGAGAGAACTATGTAAGGGTTTTTCTATGTACTTGTCTAAGAGAGGAGCTAAGACTAATAATCCCCAGAGACCATAAATGACACTGGGCACAGCAGCTAGGAGATCAACCAAAGTTCCTAGTGTGTAACCCAGACTTCGATGACTTTTTAGCCTTTCAGAGATAAAGATAGCTACGCCCAGACTAATCGGGAGTCCGATAAGAATAGCAATAGCAGATGTCAACAAAGTTCCATAAATAAAAGGTAAAGCACCGAATACTTCATGAGCTGGATCCCAAGTTGACCCTCCCAAAAAACCTGGCCCAAACTTGCTTATTGAGGCGGCTGACCCTGAAAAAAGTTCCACGGCAAGCGCAACAAGGAGACCAATAATGAAGAAAGCTGCTGCTGCAAGGGCTATTTTTACTATCGTGTCTCCTCTTACCAGTTGGATATGCACTTCAGCATCCTCAATTTTTTAGTTAAATTAACAAAAAAATAAGGGATAAATTGCTTTTAAATTTTAGCTTAGGAGCGGTATTTGATTTCCTTGGTAGGTTATCAGCTTAATTGTTGCGGTGTCGATGGTGACTATGTTAGCTGGGAGTGGTGCATAGCCTAAGTTTGTACTGTATGATTGACCTTGGTTTATGACCCATGTAAGGAAGCTGACGAGAGCAGCGCCTTGATTGTAGTTGGATTGTGATTCATATACCAGAGCGTAAGTTAAGGTCACAATTGGGTAGATACCGGTGTCTGTTTTATCGTTATAGATGTTGTCAATGACAGAGACACTTGACCATACGCCATTTCCTGCTGGAAGATTGGTGGCACCTGCTGATAGCGAAGCTTGTATGTTTGACACGTTAGCAAGGATGAAGTTTCCTGCAGCGTTTTGCACAGTTCCATAGAAGATTTGGCCTGCATTCTGAAGTTCATAAGCAATTTCAAGGGGACCGATCGAATCCGCGTTTTGTTCAATGCCTTGCGCTACACCAGAATTTCCCTTATAACCTAAGCCAACTGGCCAAGCTGGAGACTTACTCTTTCCAGGTCCACTGGCCCATGCAGTACTTGCTTGAGACAGGTAATCGGTGAAGGCGAACATTGTTCCGCTTCCGTCAGATCTGTGGATTACTGTTATTGTTGCGGCGGGCAATTGAGCTGCTACAGCCGGGCTTTGTAGAGCTTGGATAGATGGGTCATTCCATTTGGTTATCGTTCCCAAGAAAATGTTTGCTAATACTGTGCCGTTGAAGTTTAAGCCGCTCTGACAGTATGAACCGTTGCTGAGTTGTATGTTATAGGCTGGTACAACCGCGCTGGCAGATATTGGTATAGTTAAGGCAGTTGTGCCTGTGGGAAGCCCAGAAATATCTGATGCCTGCAGAGGCATGTCCGATTCACCGAAATCGACAGTTTGACCTTGAAAGTCAACAATTCCGGCACCGCTTCCAACTGCATTATAGTTAACTTCTACTTTGGGTTGGTATTGGTTGTAGGCTACTTGCCACTCAGCCATTAGCGGGGCGACAAGTGTACCTCCTGCTCCGTTAAGTATTAAGTTTGACGCTAGCGTTGGCACTGAAGTTGGTACTGGTGTTGCTGTTGGAGTTGGCGCGGCTGTTGGCGCGGCTGTTGGCGCGGCTGTTGGCGCGGCTGTTGGCGCAGCCGTTGGTGCTGTTGTGGGTGTTGCTGTTGGTGCAGGCGTTGCCGTCGTCTTTGCGGGGGTTAATAAGGATATGTAAGCGAAAGCTCCTCCTAAGATGATGACGATTACAACAATTGCTGCTACAATTATATACGTAGTTTTCATTTTTTTACCCTTCAATAAAGCTTATTTAGTGCTTCATTATATGAGCGTGCTCTTCATAAACACTATAGACTATATATAAAATCATTGCACGTATGTATAATACCGTAATATTATATAACGATAAAGAAATCTGACTGTAAAACGCATAAAAAATGCTTTAGATGTGACAATTGTAAAGGCAACAGAAAACAAGGAACAAAGAAAACTCCAATTTACAAGTGGATCTGCATTTATTCTTTCACTGCCAAATCAACGGATAACGCGAAATCAGCTTAAAGGGCGGAGCCTGCACCAGCTCCATTTGAGTTATCGGTAGGCTGTGGGTTGGTTTGTGATAGGTAGGCGTATGCTGCTACGTGCCTATTATTATGGCGATTGCAAATTTGCGATTATAGCTGTGTATTTAGTTCTCATATTTTTGTTTCTTCATTTTTTATAACGAAAAAAGCCTAGGTTTTATATAGTAAATTTAGTAAATATCCATAAAATTTATAGTCTATATATATAACTAATATATGATGCACCATAAAAGAGCTAACTTGGAGTCAAACGTGACTAAAGAAATAGAAAAGCAAAACGAAGAACAACGCAAACTTCAGGTGACAGGCGGATCAACATTCATACTCTCAGTACCCAAGGATTGGGCAATTCGAAATGAGCTTAAAAGAGGAAGCTCAATGGTGGTCCGCGAAGAAGACGATGGATCCCTATCAATAGCGCCTTCAAAGTTTGTAAAGAAAGAGAAGCAAGATGAAGCCTTCATCAAAGCATCGTTAAACGACAATCCTGACGCCGTCATGAGAACAGCAATTTCCGCCTATTTAGACGGCTTCAACATTCTGCACATTAGAGCGCAAGGACAACAAGTGCTCTCCTCAAAACTTCGAAACCACCTCAAAAATTTTGCCAGGCACTACTTGGTTGGAACAGAAATCGTGATAGACACCCCAGCCGAATTGACTCTGCAGGTTCTACTTAATTATCCTGAACTCACAGTTCAAAATGCACTAAGCCGAATGTCAATAATAGCCTCCTCCATGCATAAAGAAGCCATAGTTGCGCTGAAGAAGCTGGATTATCCAGCTGCCAAATCGGTTATTGAAACCGACCGTGAAGTCAACCGCTTCGGCCTGTACATAGTGCGGCTGCTGAAGCTGGCAGTTTCAAACCCAAGAATCGTTAAAGAAATCGGATTAAATAACCAAAAAGACTGTTTGGGATATAGACTTATAGCGAAATCCGTTGAGAGAACCGCAGACCACGCAACCAAAATCGCTGAAAACACTCTTCTCCTAAAAGAGATGGTAAATGTGGAGCTTCTAGAAAGAATAGTTCAGTTAAGCACTTTGGCTGATTCAATGTTTGAGAGCGCAATGGATGCGTTATTTCGGCATGACTTTAACTTGGCTGAGAGCGTAATTGAAAAGATAAGCCAAGTGCACAAATTGGAGAAAGAAACAGTTCTTTACACCCAAAATGTCAAGATTGAAGAAATCGCTAACTTGAGACTACTGATTGAGAGCGTTAGGAGAACAGCAGAATACGCCAGTGACATTTCCGAAGTTGTGCTAAACTTAAACGTTGAATCAGTTCTAAGCTAGTTTTTTAACGACTTTTTTTCTTGACGCCCAGTTAAGAATGCTATCTTTTTGCGGTTATATGAATGAAAAATAACGGTTGGGTTTGATAGTTTATTTTGGAGATAATATTTGTCCATTAAAGGTTATTGATTAAATGGTGATTCCCTATCGGGAAAGTTTGATGGCAACATAGGCTAATTCTGGCGCCAAGTTTTGGCTGCAAGATTTTACATGCTTTATTTGTTTTTTCCATATTTTTTGATTTTAAGAAAATAAAGAAGTATATGCCTACTCTGTCTCTCACCTATTTAGAGACAGGCTAAGTTAAGCTATTCCGGTTCATTGAAAGGCTTCAAAGAAACAGATTACATCGGCGCTTTGATTTATGCTGTAATTGTCAATCAGGTGAGCTGTTCCATCTGGGCAGTAGACTTTGTCGCCTTTTAAAGTTTTTTTGAATCGTACACTGCATTCCTTAAGCATGGTGCAGCCATCGCAATCTCTTGAGAGCATTCTTTTTTCACCTCTACTCATTTTCAAAGTAGAAATTATGTTGAGGCTCCTATAGAGATTCTCTTCATACTCTATATAGAAATAATACAGCAAGATTAATTTCTCAAAAACTATAAGAAACATTTAAGAAATAAGGAACCACCTCTCAAGAGCCAGAGACAGTCTGATGAACGAAAACGGATTTAAAGTAAAGGGTATTTTCTTGGACTTAGACGGTACAATAGTTGACTCCAAAGAAGCCTACATAGAAGCAGCAAGAATAGCATTCCAAACCGTGGGGCAAAAACCGCCAGAAATTAAGATTGCCTTTGAGATTCCGAGAAGGCTTGAGCAAGGTCTCGCAATCAGCGACCTCATTGAGGGCGACTGTAAAAAATTCCTGAGCACATATTTTGAAGCTTATTATTCGATCACCCGAGAAAAAACCAAACTTATACCTCACGTTTCAGCAACACTTGAAACCTTATCGTCAAAAACTAAACTGGCCCTAATAACCATGCGGCGTGTCCCGAAACAAGCTATAATAAAAGAGTTAGAGTGTTTTGGTATATCAAAATATTTCACTCATGTTGTAACTGCGCTGGATACTTCTAAGCCTAAACCTTCGCCTGAAGCATTAATTGCATGTGTCCAAACCCTAGATGTTGAAATATGCGAATGCGTTATCGCAGGAGACTCGGTTAACGACGTGCGCGCAGGGAAAGCCGCAGGCGCAAGAACTGTAGCACTTTTATCTGGGCTTTTTCAGTGTGAAGAGCTTTTCAAAGAATGCCCAGATTTGATTTTAAACGATGTAAATGCACTTCCAAAGTTTATCAAGTAATTCTGTGGCGTATATCAGAATTTGAAATATTGCTATAACCCGACTAGCAAGTTATATTCCTCAAGAAAAATAAAGTTTAATAAAACCCTTAATGTTAAATCAATATTGGAGAAGGGCTTCGGAGCGGGAATCAGTATGAACTTTGTTGAATTGATGATAGGGGAGAAATTAAAGGAAGCGGATTCAGCTCTTGATGTTATGGGCTCAGACCGCAAAGTCTTGCAGGTTGCTTGCCAAGACTTCACGAATTTCCTTAAATTCCATTGGGACCTGATGGGGAAAGAAGCAAGCCATTGTGAACTGGTTGAAAGATTGGAAAAGGTTTTCAAGGAAGATTCATCGGAACTAGACGCGTTCTTAACTGTTTGGATTGGCATCTGGTTCAAAAAATGGAAGGAGCGTGTCAAACTCCTTATAGGCGACCAGAACGCTAGCCGATGGAATAAGGTTTCTAAAAATCTCACTAACGCTGAACCACTATGGAAGAGAATTGAGAACAAGCAAGAACTCCAAGAGATCATAGTCTCTACGCTTGTTAAAAACGGGGAAATATGCGGAACCGAAATCTTATCTGAAAATCTACTGAAGATGGAGCTCGGAGAAAGCGGCGTTCAAAACCTAAGCGACAGAGAAAGAGTTTTCACGGTAGTTAATGAGGCGTTGAGGAAAGCTCGTGAGATGGCGCAAAGTAAAGGTCCACTAATCTTTGTCAAAATAGACAAAGGCTACTATAGCTCAGGAACCGAGTAAGCGTTCTGCTCGCTCTTTAGTTTTTTATAAAAAAACAAATTTATTTAGCTATCAGCATTACTGTTTTTTATGGCTCGTTTTGTTGTTTTCCTTCGGGCGATTAACGTCGGCGGCCACGCTGTCGCTAAGGCAAAGTTGCAAGAAGCCTTCACCTGCTTAGGATACCAAAACGTTTCAACACACAAACAAAGCGGCAACGTAATCCTTGAAACTGACGAGGCAGATCCAGCTGAAATTAAGAGAAAAGTAGAGAACAAGCTTCGCGGGCTGTTGGGCTACGATGTGGCAGCGTTTGTGCGCACCATTCCCCAACTCAAAGCAGTAGTCAAGCTTGAACCCTTCAACAGCTATGATAAAGAAGGAACCAGTTTTCAGGTAACGTTTCTTGCTGATGCGCCCTTGGAGTTTCCGCTCAAGTTACCCTTGACCATTCCGAAATCGACGGCGCAAATAATTTCAGTGAAGGACGGCGAGGTTTTCAGTGTGACTCATGGTGGCGGTGAAGGAGGGCTACCTAACCCTTTTCTTGAGTCGAAGCTAAAACTGAAGGCGACCACCCGAAACATGAACACAATTGCTGAAATAGTAGAAAAGTTCCCTGAAAGAGACGCGAAAAAAAGCTAAAAAAAGTTTGCAGAAACTGCTTGGTGATTCTTTCTTAGCAACGAATAAAATTAATAATAAAGTATTAGAACTCTGCGATTAGACGACTCTTACTCTTTGGAGAGTCTTTCTCATCCAAGTATAATGCCGCATGGTTGTGGTTTCTCCGTAGCCGCAGGCTGCGCAACGCTTATGGCGTACGTGGTATGCGCGTCTTCCGCAGCGCCTGCATTTTATGTGAACGGTTTTGCCTTGGCGCTTGCCCATTGATGGTGTGCCTTTTCCCACGGCGGTCACCTGGGCGAGGGTGAAATAAGGACTACGTTGTCTCCGCGGACGATTATTAGTCCCAGTCTCTTTTGGTTTTCAATGTTTGTTGTGTCTTCTGTCTCTTCTAAAACTAGGTTTAGGTGCTGGTCGAAACCCTTCAGTCTTCCCCTGAGGCTTTTTCCGCCTTTGAGTCGTACAAGTACGACTTTGCTGAGGTTCTGCTCAAGGATTTCGGTTGTCATTTCGCTCATTCTGGAATCCTCATGTAGCTATATCTCTTCTATACTTGAACTCTCCACATTTAAACCTTATCTAGCATGAGTTAGGATTCTTTTAGCGGCTCAGATTAAGTTAACTTCCTGTTTCTGTAAGCGGTTCTTGGTGTGGAATGTTTTAGAGGTGCGTATTTAGCTGGTGCTTTTAGTCCAAACGGTTGAGCCTGTAGCCTTTTTATTTCAATTGTAAATAGTATCCTTCTCTCCCGTTTCTGGAGGGCTGTTTTGGGTTGCTTTTTTGGTTTAGAGCTTGAATTGGCTGTAGGTTGCGGGAAAATCTGGGTTTTTTAGGGAAAATTCGGGTAAATAAGGGTAAAAAAGGTGAAAAAAGGGCCTGGGATGCAGGTTGGAGGGCAGGGTAAAATCTTCAAAGACTGCCATTTCATAGAAACGGCTGCATGATGTAAGAGCAAAGTTAAATTTAACGCCTGCAGTGACTTACAGAGAGACATTATGCCCACAAAGCAACGAAGATACCCCATAAAAACGAAAGAAGCAAAACAAATTCTAACCAAAGCCCAAGCAAAACTAAAACTTGACCTTGACGCGCTTTTCGGCGCTAAAGCAAACGTTGAAGTTGTTGAATCCGAAGTAGGCTCAATTTACCTAATAGGAGGAAAACCCCTACTCTTCAAGTCCGGCGACAAGGTTTTGCCTACGCTGCTTTTCAGCGAGTTCACCGCGAAGGCACCAAAAATAGTGGTTGACATGGGCGCTGTCCCGTACGTGTGCAAGGGCGCGGATGTTATGGCTCCAGGCATCGTGCGCATTGAAGGAGAATTCAGCAAAGGCGACCTCGTCCTTGTAGTGGACGTGAAGTTTGGCAAAGCCTTGGCGCTGGGCGAAAGCCTCATGGACGCAGAAGTGGCAAGACAAACCAAGAAAGGACCCGTAGTTAAAACGCTGCATTATGTAAGCGACAAAATCTGGGACTACACCAAAATATTAGCTGAGTAATAACTGGATTGTCAGGGGGGATTGTAGTACTTTTTATTTTGTCAGGAAGCTTTTATTAGGTAGTATTTTCATTTTGTTTAAGGATGTCAAATGCAGAAAATAGTTAAAGTTACCAGAAAAGGGCAAACAACCATTCCTGCCGAAATCAGGGAACAACTGGGGATAAAAGAGGGCGACGATTTGGCGGTCGAGGCTGTTGATCAAGCTGTAATTTTCAAACGTGTGCCTAAACTTTTAGATTTGGCGGGAATTTTCGCTGGACACGCCGACGTAGCAGAACTAAAGAAAGAAATCGATAAACTCCGTGAGGAATACTAGTCAATTGAAGCTGGTCTTAGATACCAGATTTCTTGCAGAGTATTTTTACTCTCAGGATAGTAAGCTACACCATGAAGTTTATAAGAAAATGGAAGAACTAAGCGAAAACGGCAACGGCATAATCCCAACCATGGTTGTCTGCGAAGTTATTCAATTGATTTGCTCAAAGGAAGGCAAGGAAAGAACTGAAATGGTATTTTCTTCGATTATGGGAAGCGGAATAAAAATCGAAAGCCTAACACCCACCATCGCTAAAGAGGCAGGAATCCTCAAAAGCACCCACAAAAACGTCCCCATCGGCGACTGCATCATCGCCGCCACAGCTATCAGAAACCAAGCTACAATAATCTCAGACGACCCACATTTCGATTCTATAAAAGAAACCAAACGGACCTGGCTATAAACACTAACCGAATAACCTTGTTTTGAAAGCGTGGGTGACCGCTTAAGATGGCTGGCACTAAAAAATTCATGAGCCGTTCTGTACCAGTTTTAAGCTTATTTGGTTGAACAGAGTTTATTTCAGGCTTTGTTTATATGTCACGCAACAACATTGAAACTAGTCACCCAAAAACATAGCAACCTGTCACTATAGATCAGCCAAAGCCTTACCATAAGCAAAAATTTCCACACCATACTACACCGCTAAAACCTAAGAACCGAGCTCTTTGCCCTGAGAGGTTTGTGTGTGCGCTACAACCTACCCTCCGGTCTGCTAGATGCTTATAATACCCCAAATATGATTCACCATAGAACTGCATAGAATTTAATGTCAGCAAAATCAATGGTAATCGCATTGAAAACCTCAGGGTTTGCTTCTTTAACAATAGCATATTAAAAGGTTGTTGTAAAACAGCATGAAGACACAAAAACTTAAATTTCTAATGCCTTGAAAACAAATAGGGGGAATACCGTGGCCAAGATTTTAGGGTTAAAAAAATTGGAAACATGGGGTGAACGTTCAAGCTTTCGCTATACTGGGTCAGTTAAGGAAGGAACAGGAATATTCTACGGAAGTAAGTTCAAAATTCGTATAACAGCAAACATGTATGAGGATTTGCTAAAGAAATTCAAAGGAAGAACTGTAGATTGTGGAACCTCTAGAACCAGCCCGCCATTAGGTTCACTAGGTGAATGGCTAAAGGAGAATGTCTCCAAAACTGCTATTGCTTCATACGTTGGAGCAATTCTTGTTAATGAAGGCTATGCCAAAAAGAGAAAAAGCCAAATTGAGTTTCATTGACAATTAGTTCTTATCTCAATTTAATCTCAACGTGTCAGTTTTATCTATCACGCGAAAACTCATTAGATTACATGGCTAAACTTTTAGTTTTATTCTGGCACAAGGGTTGCAGTAAAATTCTTCCTTGTCATTATCACCATAACCAATGCGTTGAAAAAGCAAACTTTTGCCATTTTTAATCTGCTGTTTGGTTCGATCATTAACTGAATGTTTGCTGTATCTCACAGTTTCAAAATCCTCTTTTTCATAATGCTGAATGTTTTTGCAGGTCGCGCATTGAAAGACCCTATTATTCTTAAGAACATCTGCCAGAAGACTATGCATAGGATTGCCATTTTTTGCTTCAAGAACTTTTTCACAAATAAAATTGGGGGGATTTACCCCATATATTCTAATGATTCCAATACCGAGATGCTTTGCAGCTTTTATGTCGTCATCGCTGAAACTGTGCTTTTCAGAACCGTCTTGGAATGAAGCGAAGTATACTTTATGACAAAACAAGGAATAGCCTTTTGCTTGACCAAAATTGGCGCAGACGTTAGTCTTATTTACTTTAGCCTCAACACCTATGGTTTCAATCTTGGTTTTTTCAATATTTGCGTACCGAACACCAAAAACATCTATAGAGCCAAAGCCTTGCTTCCCAGCTTCTATACACGAATAGAAACAACTATATTTTTCTTCAAGGAACCTCTTGATTGATTGGTATAGATCTGATTCATTCATAAAGTCTGTTGTGTTCTTGATTCGCTTATGAAACTTTGGATTTTTTCCTTTAATTGGGTGCGCTTTAATAGTTTTTGAAGTTGAAGAAAATATTTTCTCAATGTTTTGGCTTAGTTTTTTGCTTAGTTTTTATAATAGGAACAGCAATAGTGGCTAAAGGGTAATGTATAATTGAGCAAGAAATCAGACAGAATTAGCAATAAAGAGTTTAAGGAACTGCTTAAGTCTGTGAAAAACATAGAAAACAAACTAGAGATTATGCTAAGTTTACAGAAAGCATCAACCCCTGTCCCAAAGATTGGCGAAGAAGAGGAGAAGATTTTGAAACTTTGCGACAAGAAACACACAATAGCAGACATGATTCAAGAAACTCAAAAGAAAGAAGGAACCATAAACGCTACCTTGAACCATTTAAAGGCTAAAGGTATGATACAAACTGTAAAAGTTGATGACAAGATTGTTTATGAGAGGATTAGATGATGCCTAAATCCAGTTTAACACCTCAGAGCGTAACCACTAAACTCAATAAAATTATTACTCAGTCCCAGAACTCAAACGCAAAGTTAGAAGAAGTCTGTAAGAAATTAGATATCTTAATAGTTATTGAATTAGCTAGGTCAGGACTCAGCTTAACAGAGGTTGCTAAAGTACTGGACGTGAGCGAGGACACAATAGAGAGAATGGTGCCTTTCAGAAAGCTAAAGCCAAGGTCTGGTAAAGAATAGCAATGTCAAGATTAAAAACTATAATATTACAGAAACTTGAGGAAAATAATCCAAAACTAAAGGAATCAACAATAAGAAGTGCCGTTTCTAGGATAAGACGCAAATATCCTTTTTTAACAATGAACGCTGCAGCAGAGATCTATGCTAGAAACAAGAACTTCACTGTAACAAGACACTTAGACCCTATAGATAGGCAAGTTTTAGCGAATTTAGAGACTAAGAAAATAATTGTCCCAATTAAACAAAGAAGCAAGCGTAATGAGACAATAACTATGATAGCAAACTATAAAACTGATGATACTTTGCTTCAGAAACATATTGATGAAATTAACAGAACCTATACCTACAGATGTTATACTGCAACATTCATTTTATGTCGAAAAGTCTTGGAAAATCTAATACTGAACATTCTTAGAACAAAATACCCAGAAAATTGGCTAGAGCATAGAGTAAAATATGTTGATATGAAAAGAGGACGTATTGTCGATTTCAGTGTTTTACTAACCAATCTGGGCGAATCATCTAAAGACTTTGTCCCCCCTTACGATAAATTGGTAAACCGAATTTGTCAATTGTCTGAAGGCTTTAAGGATGATGCAAATGACATGACGCATTCTCTTTATCATATTGCTAGTAAGAAAGAAATTGACGAAAACAAGTTCCAAGAGATTTTAGACCTAATAAAAAAGTTAGAAGAATCAGAGAAAAAGGATTAATTTTCATCTTCATTTTTTTGGTTACTTGTCGTGACAGGATTCTTTTCGCCTTTGGTTTTGTTTTTCTGAGGCTGAGAATTTTTCGTCCTAATGTATTGTCTCATCCTATTGACGCTACCAGATGTTGTATTGAGTAAATCGGCAATCTGACCTTCTGTGAAACCTAAGTCGGTTAGGATACCTACCGCTTCTACCTTTTTCTTACTTCCAAGGGCTTGAATTGCAGTCAGCTTAATCAAAGCATCCATTTTTAAGCTAATTTCTTTAAGTACTTTCAACTGGTTTTTTTCATTATTCATTTGCCAAGCCCTTTTATAGTTATATCGAACTCAATATAAGACATTTTGTAAAATGATTCTGTTAATCCGAGGAATTTTGTCATTTTGTCCATTATTTAATCTCAACGCATTTTAACAATCATGCTTTTTTTGTTTAGCATTAATCAGCAATAATATATAATCTATAATCTATAGGTCGCAAAAAGTATAGAAAAATGAAGCAAAAGCTCTCTAGCAACTCGACTTAGGCACAATCCGAAGAATAAATCAGCAATATTAAAAACAATATTAAAAAAACAAAAAAACAAAAAGTTTTTTAAAAGTTATACATTTGTTTTTCCATTAAAAAGAAGAAAGATTTAACCCGTTTTTTAGCTATATTGCTAATGCTTAATTGGGCTTTGACGTATCCTGTGTGTTTTGATGTTCTCCTTGCTCCTCCAGTTAAGCATTCGTCATGCTTTTTTCTTAGGAGGTTAATCAAGTTTACTTGCATCAGTTTTATATACAGGCTGTATATATTGCTAACATATAGAGGCTTAGCAGATTGGCGGCAGACAGAATCTCACAGCCCTACAAAGCGCTGCAATCAGTAGAAACGATGCAATCGGACACTCTATTCCAAAAGAGAGGAAGAGATAGACTATCAATAGTTGCATTAATATTAGAAGCTGCAATTGAGGAGATACCGAAAACTCAAATTATGCAGCGAGCAAGCCTAAGTGTACCACAGCTTTACGAGTATCTACCATTTCTTTTAAAGCGAGGGCTTCTCAGTCAATCAGAAACGAAGACAAGAGCACTCTTCCGCACAACCAGAAAAGGTCTAAAATTCTTGCAGAACTACCGGGAAATCAATAGCTTACTCGACGGCGCAACAACCGAAGAATTGTTTGAAAACCAGCCCGTTGTCATCGCTGTCATCCCTGCTTTTAATGAGGAGAACTTCATTGCCTCGTTAGTTCTTCAAGCTAGAAAATATGCCGAAAGGGTAATCGTTTGTGATGATGGGTCTTCCGATTTAACTGCCGAAATCGCTGAAAGAGTGGGCGCTCATGTTCTAAGACATGAAACGAACAAGGGCTATGGAGCAACTTTAGCGACTCTATTTATGTACGCCAAAGAAACGGATGCAGACATAATTGTGACTATGGACGCAGACGGACAGCATGATCCGAGTGAAATCTCAAATCTCATTAAACCAATTCTTCAAGGTGATGCAGATATTACAATTGGGTCTCGATTAATAGTCACCGATAAAACTCAATATGTTCCACTCTACACAAAGGTAGGTTTTAAGGCAATTTCTAAAATGCTCGCAGCCATGACAGGGAAGAAAATCTCAGATACTCAAAGCGGTTTTAGGGCGTATAATCGCAAAGCATTGAACGAGATAAAAATTTCCGGAGAGAAAAAAGGGGCAAATCTTGAGATTCTTATGGACTCAATAAAGAATGGTTTTAGGATAGTGGAGGTTCCAACAGAATGTCAAAGACATTAGTTAAAGAATATCGATTTACCGAAACTGGTCAAAAGACCAATGAAGCTAATCCTCTTGCCAAAGAACAAATAATTCGGTCTTTCTTAGAAGGGGTCTTTGGAACCTCCCTTGAGAAGCGGAAACTGGTCATCGGACAAGATTCAAACAAAAAACCGCAGATACATGAGTTCGATCTCGTCTCTAATGACATGAAAATAGTCGGGGAGATCAAATCAGGAAGACTTTCACAGACTAACTACACTGGGGCATTGAGCGACTGTCTCTTTCTAACTAAACTTAGAGCTAAGAAGAAAATATTAGTTTTGACAAACAGCGAATTTTATCGATACTTTAAAGCTAAAACAGACGGCGTAATATCTCCCGCTATTGATGTAATGCTGCTTCATCCAGAAGAGCTAATAAATAAAATCAGAACCACCGATACACATACAACTTAACCTTATGAACAAAAGAGAAAAGCTATTGAAACACTCACGCAGGTATTTGCTGCTGCCATAAAATCGAACAATATTATGCAATAATGAATATGACTACTGCAATCGGTTTTGCGTATTATTAATGCGCCAAAGAAAACAAAAAGCAAAGTTGGTTGAAAAAAACAACTAAACCTTTTTGACTATTCTTGCTCTGATTTTTGGGCTTTGACGTATCCTGTGCTCTGAATGTTCTCCTTGCTCCTCCAGTTAAGCATTCGTCATGCTTTTTACTTAGGAGGTGATCCGGCCGCAGGTTCCCCTACGGCCACCTTGTTACGACTTTTCCCTCCTTACGAAACTTAGATTCGATGCCGCCACAGAGGACGGCGCCTCACCCAAGAGTCGCTCGGATGGAACGACGGGCGGTGTGTGCAAGGAGCAGGGACGTATTCACCGCGCGCTAATGACACGCGATTACTAGGGATTCCATGTTCACGAGGACGGGTTACAGCCCTCGATCCCAACTACGGCAGGCTTTCGGGATTGCCTTCCCCTTTCGAGGTCGGAACTCATTGTACCTGCCATTGCAGCTCGCGTGTGGCCCGGGAGATTCGGGGCATACTGACCTGCCGTGGCCCGCTCCTTCCTCCACTTTATCAGTGGCGGTCTCCTCAGTGTGCCCAGCACAAAGCTAGTTGCAACAGAGGATGCGGGTCTCGATCGTTGCCTGACTTAACAGGACACCTCACGGCACGAACTGGCGACGGCCATGCACCTCCTCTCAGCTTGTCTGGCAAGACCTTTAATCTGGCCTTCATTCTGCTGTCGCTCCCGGTGAGATTTCCGGCGTTGACTCCAATTAAACCGCAAGCTTCACCCCTTGTGGTGCTCCCCCGCCAATTCCTTTAAGTTTCAATCTTGCGATCGTACTCCCCAGGCGGCAGACTTAACAGCTTCCCTGCGGCACTAGAACGGCACGTGGCCGTCCAAACACCTAGTCTGCATCGTTTACAGCTGGGACTACCCGGGTATCTAATCCGGTTCGCTCCCCCAGCTTTCATCCCTCACCGTCGGGCGCGTTCTAGCAGACAGCCTTCGCCACTGGTGGTCCTCCCGGGATTATAGGATTTCACCCCTACCCCGGAAATACCGTCTGCCTCTCTCGTCCCCTAGCTAAGCAGTATCCCCCGCAATCCAACGATTAATTCGGTGGATTTAACAGGGGACTAACTTAGCCAGCTACGGATGCTTTAGGCCCAATAAACATCCACACCACTCGGAGAGCTGGTATTACCGCGGCGGCTGACACCAGACTTGCCCTCTCCTTATTCCCCCAGCGTTCTAGACTGGGTAAAAGCCTTCCTCAGCGGATGGCACTCGGGATAGCCCTGTCAAGCTTTCGCTTATTGCAAAGTTTTCGCGACTGCTGCGCCCCGTAGGGCCTGGGCCCTTGTCTCAGTGCCCATCTCCGGGCTCCCGCTCCCACGGCCCGCACCGGTAAAAGGCTTGGTGAGCCATTACCTCACCAACAACCTGATCGGTCGCGGCCCCATCCTTGGGCGGTGCTAAAGAGCATAACCTTAGCATCTTTTAAGCGGAGACTCATTCCAGAGATCTTCACCTATCGAGAATTAGCCCCAGTTTCCCGGGGGTGTTCTCGTCCCAAGGGCAGGTTAGCCACGTGTTACTGAGCTGTGTGCCGCGCTCCCAAATTGGCTAGGAAGCGCACGACTAGCATGTCTTAGTCCTATCCCGATAGCAGTGGGGTCCGGCAGGATCAACCGGAGTTGTGACACTCCAATGTTGAATCTGCGGATCTTGTTGTTTTTTGTGTGGTACGTTCTGCACTTATCGCATGATTTGTGCCTAACTGGATTTGGAGGGAAAAACATTCCACTCAATACGTCAAAGCCCAATTCAGACCTAACTGAGCAATTAGTCAGGTCTACATTCGTGTCCCCGCAATTGGAGGCCAACTCCGTCATTCCTGCAAGGCAATCGCCGTTTCGGTAGGGGTTGAGCCGCCGCCATGTGAAAACTGCGGGGCTAGCAATTATAGCTGAATTCTATCAGAAGCACGTTTATCCGATATAAACATTTCTTTAACATTAAAATAAACATTATCCCGTGAAGCAATGACCGTAATAGCCTCCGTGTTCATGCATTTAAGTGAACTTTTTTGTTTAGCGGCCTAAAAAATGAGGATAGATAGTCTTTATTCGCTATTAAATTAGCTACCAGCTTTTACTGCCGCTGTTTTTCATGTGCGCTTCGGAGCAGTGCCTATTGTAGTCTTCTCTTGTGTTGAAGGTTTTGTTGTCCGCTTCGCACATGAATTTGCCGTCTGAAGTCATTTTGGGCTCCATGCTTGAAAAACGCGTGTTCATAGACAAAAACATTCACCTCCATTCCTGCAAGAGATAGAAGTAGAGAAAGCGAAAAAACTCTTAAGGCTATGTGACTGTATCCAACCAACAATGAAACTTTAAATTTCGCCACAAGTGTTGGCGTCGATTTCTTTTTAAGTTTTTAGTAAGGTAACGTGGACTAACAGTGCGCTCGCTAAAATTAGGGTTCTTCAAGGTTCACATCCATGTTCCTTATTAGCCTGTCCAAAACTTCAGTGCTCATCCATTCAGTCTTAAGGTACTGGCGAATTCTTGTAGCACTTAGCCCAATGCGCTTGCCTTCCTGCACCGCGTAACGGTATGCTTCGATTTCTGTTGGTCTATCCACGTAATCGTAACGTGGGTCAAAAAGGTCCCTGCCTTCCATGTGCTGCTTCACGTGGCAGAGTTCATGAATGATGTCAAGATAAATGTCTTCTCTGCTTCCGCTGTTCAAGTAATGCTTGTTCACCATCAAATGCCCATCACTGTCGTCGACACCCATATAACCGAACCAGATGAAATCCACTTTCAGGCTCTTCAGAACTTCCTCAGTTTCTTCCCCGAAGATTCCGCGAACAGCAAGATTTTTCTCGAAGCCCTTAAAGTACGCCGTAAATGGCCGTGTCTCCGCAACTAAATGCATAATCCCAGTCAAACGTACTTTGCTAAACAAGCCGAAAATTCGCCCCGCAACATACTCCATCCCGCTCCGAGTTGGCACAGCAAACAACCTACCTGAACTTTGAGGGATACTTAATCTTCATAGCCATGCAACCCTTTGTACCAGCCAATGCTTCTAAGTACGAAGGCGTTAAGTTAAAATGCTTTCTCCAAATCGAAAAAAGTAAAGCATCAAAATAATGCAAACGGACCTTGAAATGTCCTTCATTATTTTCTGCTGTAGCATCAGTGAAGTAACCGTCAACGATAATTAGGTTGTTAACTGGTACTTTCTGGTAAACGGAATTAATGCATTCCCTCAACATTCGACCCGCTGTTCATTGTGAGAATGGCAACGTCTACCGGCTTCATTATAATCAACCTGTTTTAGCGCGCCCGCAGTAGATACTTGGGTAGCTTTCTGGCTAATGTCATCATGCCATTAATCGAATGAAAATCAAGCTTCATCCCATCACTAAAAGCTGTGAGAGGATCTTCACGCATTTGTGCAAAGAAATTATTTAGCGATCCAATGCCAACGTCAAATAGTCTATTGGCTGCTTCCCTGTAAAGGGGGTTTGTTAATTCACTGAGCAGTTGGTCTCGAACTTTTTGGGCAAACCAGAGGCTTTGTTGCCAAGAAATCCAGAACAGCTCCCAGACGACCTTTGGCATCGCCTTCAAGCTTGGATAGCCTTGCTTCTCAAGAGGCGTGTTACTTATAGGGATCGCGAGGAGCGGAAATGTCCACGCCATAGCCTTCATATTTCTCAACTCACCCACAAGCTCTATGGACTTGACTATGTCATCTTCGGTCTCATCTGGGAAGCCAACTATCATCGTGTAACAAGGGTACCAATGATTTTCGTTCATTATTCTAGTAGCTTCAAGGGCTGTCTCGGACCACTCTTGAGGCATCCAAGGTCTGGGCTTTCCAGACATGTACTTAGCAATTATTCTTGGACTCCCGCTCTCTAATCCTACATCTGGAAATGTTGGATGCCTAAAATCAAAGCCGGCTATTTCGGATATCTCTTTGACTAAACTTGGATCTTGTCTGACAGTGGCGATAGAAACATGGGGAAAAGTCACTGGCACATTGTACTTTTCTGTTACAGCTCTGAAGAGTGCAGTGACGGCCTCATGATTTACCAATATGCCGTTTGCACCATATAGCAGTATGTCGTCACTTCTTAAATCAATGTGTTTTACACCATTTTTTACGTTAACTTTGACTTCCTCCAAAATTTTTTCAAGAGGCACGCTTCTGAATTCTAGCGTAGTCGGCGAGCAGAATTGGCACTTTCTTGGGCAGCCTCGGGTGATCTGGACTGCGCCTAATCTAGAAGGATTGACAATAGCTGGAATTTCATCGATCGAGGGTGTTTTGCCGTAAATGATTGAGGGCGTTTTTTCACCATTGATTATTTTGCTGGCTAGTTGCGGAAAAGTGACTTCGGCTTCGCCAAAAAACAGAATATCTATGCCTAATGCTTTTTGGGCTTGTGACAACTGCCAGACTCCCTGGCCTCCAACTATAAGCTTGAAATTGTATTCTTTCTTGAGCGCTTTGACTTCTTTCATCAGGGTTAGAAACTCGACTTTTGTGCAAGAGTCTCCTCCGCCCAGAAGCGAGGCGAGCGTATAGGTGACTGGTGCCTTGCCTAAGGGGTCAACGACGCTCAAACCGACGATACATGTGTCCTTGGTAATTGCTTTACGTATTTTGTTTGGTGTCGTGACAATTACTTGTTTACTTTCGAATCCTGCATTAAGAAGGGCTGCTTCCACCTTTCTCAGCGGATATGTTGCTGTCCTGGCTCTTCCTTCACCGTCTGTCTCAACAGGGGAGGCTAAGACTCTTTTCAAGAACGGTTCTGGCACAAGGCGGTATGGGATGCAATGACCAAAATCAAAGAAGGATATGCCGCTGAAATTTGTCATAAGGGCTTGGTCAGCTGTTAGCACTATTGTTCGACTGTTGCTAACTCTTTTTTCGTTTTCATACTCATTTATTATGGGCATCACCTTGTAACGAAATTATAGAGGCGACCAAACGATAGCTCCTGCATCGCGCTTTTTACCAATATCACGTTCTAACTGGGAAAGCCCAATCTATCCAGCTGCTTAAATCCCATGAAAGCACAAGAGAAGGCTCCACGTAACAGTGAAGATTGCATTTTACACAGTTATGCGTTACTTTCCAATCAAAACTTGAAGTGGCCGCTTTAATGCTATTCTCAAAAACAGAAGCGCTCGTCTCGTACTGATTATGAACGTAACAAGGCAGAACCAACCGACCATCTGTACCAATATTGATAATCGACCAGGGTTTGCATTTCCAGTTCTTTTCTTTAGCTATTACTTTAAAATAATTAGTTGAATTCATAATAGGATAGCCTTTTCTCTTTAATTCAATAAGCCGTTTAGCAATCTTTTTAATTTCATCGGCTTGAGGTGCAGACCCCTCAACGTTATGGTACTCATGAGCTACCGACAATACTATTTTTACACCCAAATCCTTTGCCAATTTCACTATATCTTCTACTTCATGGATGTTATCAGCCATTATAGTCGTATTTATTGTTACAGAAACCTTCCTTTTGGCTGCAGTTATGCCCTGTAGCGCTTCTTTGAAACAGCCATTAACCCCTCTTATCAGGTCATGAGTTTTCTCCAGACCATCTAATGAAACAAAGACGATACCGTTGATGTGTGGTGCTATTTCATCTATTCTTGATTTGAGGAGCGTGCCATTGGTGACAAGGCTTGTGTGTAGAGGCAGAGAACGAGCATAGGCTAGAATTTCAGTCAAGTCTTTTCTTAAGAGCGGCTCTCCACCTTCAAACCCGACAGCGCAAACACCAGAATCGTAAATTTGCTTTAGAATTTCTTTTTCCTTTTGGGTGCTTAAATTTTCACTGGATCTTTTCCAGAAGGGGCACATTTTACACTTAAGGTTACAGTTATAAGTTAACTTATGTCCACCAAACAATGGAGCTTTTGCTCCAAACGAGTTTAAAACCAATCCACGATATAGCCTAAGACCTATCCTAAATGTTTCCTGATAGTTGTGTGCCTTGTTTTTCAAAAATTTCAACCTCCATTAAAATTTTATTATTAGCGCGCGTTGCATCGGGGATTGCAGTTGTAAGACAATTTATGTCCGCAAAGAGCCTTAACGTCAAGTAAGTTTGAGATAAAGCCACGATAAATCCTCATCCCTAACCAAAAGTTCTCAACATAATGGTGAATATTTTTTTCTTCAACAGAATAGCTGGAAACCCGTCCCCATCCTCCAAGATTGGTTTGAACTCTGCGAATTCACATAGATAATAACAAGTACTTTTCTTTTTTGTTTTGAGAGAAAAGAAAATTTTGCTTTCTTTATAAAAAACCTAGCAGAATACCTGCCGCGGTAGCGGCAGGATGAATGCGTAGTTCTATTAATTCTACATGTCGATAGGGTCTGTCACCGTTAGATAAGGAGGTGAGAGACCTGGAGAAGTCTAGGACGTGTGCTTTCCAAGCCAACTACCACCTTATCTGGGCCACTAAATACCGACGCAAGGTTTTGGTAGGCTCAGTTGAGGTTAGGTTGGTGGAAGTACTTAAAATGATTGGCGAAAATCATGGCTATCAGCTACTTGCTGTTAGAGTTCATGACGGCGACCATGTGCATTTGTTTGTTTCTGCTCCGCCGAAGGCGTCTATTCCCATGATGGTGAGCGTTTTCAAGTGTGTTTCAGCCAAGTTGTTGTTTGAGGAGTTTGCTGAGCTTAAGCTGCGGCTTTGGGGTGGACATTTGTGGTCTGAGGGGTATGCTGTGAGAACTGCGGGTGCTGTGCCCAGCTGGAAAATAGAAGAATACATCAACAGAGCCTAAACGTGGATGCTCGCCCCGGAAGGGGCGAGTAGTTCACTATTTTTTCTTGAGTTCTTTCTTTATTTCCTTCCCAACGTCCTCGACGGCTTTAGCACCTTTCTTGATGCCTTTACCGACTGCCGCTCCAGTTTTTTCAGCAGCATTCTCAATTTTTTTCTTCTCGCCAGGCATTCATATCACCTCTATCCAAAGGTCGTTTGTTGCAAATTAATATTTTGTGGCTGTGAAGACAATGCAACTTTGATATCAACCAAGGTTTTGCTTGCGGAATTACTTATGTATGAACGGAATCGAACTTTTCATACAATATAGTTGAAAATTTCAGAGTGCGATTAACGCGATTGAACCTCGTCACATCGATTACGTAGAATTTATGGTCAGTAGTTTAAGTTGTGTGATCTTTTATTACTACTTTGGCTGAATTTTCTTTAACTGATGCTATTCCTTTTGGCATCCTTTTTTTTCATAGCTCCACTTTCCTTAATAATCTCGCAGTTTTTGGGCTCTGAGTCAGAACTTGAATTTTCAAACAACACGACGCTCTGTTGCTGGGGAGCTACAGCTACACAAGTTTAATAGCCCTTTGTACTCCTATGTAACTTAACAGGTGTAGCTCTTGAGCAATCTGATTATTGGAAATATGACTTTAACGAGTGTACTTGTAACCATAATTGGCTTGATTATTCTGTGGATAATAGTTTCAATACCCGTGTGGTTAGCTGGCAAGGCAGTAACTGGCGGAAAAGCCACCTTCGGCGACGCCATGATTGCGACGCTGGTTGGCCCAATAGTTTACGCTATCACATTGTTTATAGTGGGTTACCTTCTGGGAGCAGTAATTGGCTCAACCGCATACATAATCGCATTAATTTTAGCTCTCATAGCCTGGATATGGGTCTACAAAGCAAGCTTCAGAACGAGCTGGCTAGGCGGCATCGCAATAGCCATACTGGCATGGATACTCTTCGTCGTAATAAGCATAATATTCGGAGCCCTCTTCCATGTAGCAGTACCCGGAACATTCTTCCCCCACATCTAAAAAACCACAACAAACACTAAACAGACTGCGCATAAAAGTCATAAACGGCAAAACAAAAAAACAAGAATCAGATAGCGCAAGCTTAGTCAGAACCTGAATTTTCCAACAGCATCTTTGAACATAGCAGGTGCTCTGTTGCTGGGGACCTACAGCCACACAAGTTTAAAAGTAATTTGTACTCCTATGTTATTTAATTGCGGAGTTGTGAATTGTGGGCGCGATAGATCAAGTATTTCATTTTATTACTTCCGGAAGCATAAGTGGCTTGCCACCAATTGTCTTAATGATAATAATATTTGTCGTCGGATTAATCGTGGGCTATCTAATCCATTTATTCCTAAAGATCGCCATTATAGCTGCAATTATACTCTTCATAGTTGCCTACTTCGGCTTCTTTGGCTTGAGTCTTAGCGAGTTGAAAAATTATGCAACCCAATACGGCTCCATTGTGTACCAATACGGCGCACTCATCATAGGTATACTACCGCTAACAATTGGATTCATAATAGGCGTAATCATCGGCTTCGTATTCAGTTAAACTAAACAGCCCTCTTTTTTCAATATAGAACAATCGATGACTAATTGTGAAATTACTAATTTAACAAGCTCTCAATATTTTTCCAGCCGTATTCCAGATAAGCTTTGTTCCAACTGCTTTAACAGCAATTTTTATTTTTAGCACAAGTGGAAACCTTCAAAATCAGAACAACACAACTATTCGAAAAGCGAAGACAGCTACATATTTTGCGAAAACGAATAAAAACTTAAATATAAATTGATAGAAGAAATACTGGAGCTGAAAATGTTTAACGACGAAGAAATACGGGAGTTGAAAATGTCCATCGACGAAGACACGGTCCTCCTGCTTGGTTTGGGTTTAAGTCTTAATCAGGCAAGGGTTTACCTAGCAATACTTCAACTGCAAAAAACGGCGGGACAGATAGCGAAATTTTCAAAAGTGCGTAGGGAAGACGTCTATAGAATTTTGCCAACACTCGAAAAATTGGGCCTAATTGAAAAATTGCTCGGCAAACCATGTAAGATTCGGGCTACTCCTATTTCGGATGCCTTAACTTTCCTAGTGACGGAAGAAAAAAAGAAATTTGATGAACGGTTGTCGGGTATGAGGAGTACGGTCAAGAGGCTGTCCCTCAAAGATTGGAAGCAGCCGCCTCCTGAAGAAGAAAGCATCTACATACTGATAGCGGAAAAGAAAGCGATTTTGGCTAAGACTTCAGGACTGATTAGAAATTCGAGAAAAGAAGTCGCGTTAATTGCAAACAAGGAAAGAATCATACTGATTCTGTCTCAGTTATCAGATGAATACAAGCAGGCAATAAAGAACGGTGCTCAGATTCGACTTATCTTTGAAGGGGACAGCACCGACATTTTACTTAAAGAAAAAGTGCAAAAACTCATCGATGAGGCTTCGGTTCACGTCAAGTTTCATTGTAAACCTTTGAATCACTTCATAATGTCCGATGATACAGAAGCATTAATTAGCGGCTCCAAAGAAAACGGATTAGGCGAAAACCCTTCTTTATGGACTAACAACAGCAACCTTATAGGCGTACTAAGAACAAGTTTTGAATCCGACTGGAAAAAAGCTGAAGACTAACCTGAGAATCTCGTTTCTCTTGTGGTTTCAAGTTCCAAATTCTTCATAGCAGTTTTGCCGATTAGCGCAGGCACAACCGCCAGCTTGTCGGTGTGGGCTCACATTCACATGCGCTTAACTCTATCAATGACCCTTCATAGGTAGTTCAATTATGAGCGTAAAGGAGGGTTAGATAAGTAGGAATAGTAAAGATTTTTTAGATAAAGATGTGTTTGCTGAAGACCAGAAAATTGGCAAAGTCAAAGAATTAGGAATAGATCCGGAAGATTGGAAAGTAACTCATCTTGAAATCGAATTGGAAAAGAACATAGCTGAGTCTGTGCTTGGCGCAAATAAAGGCGGAGTACGAAACATGCTGGCCGTTTCATCCCTAGAGAAAGGGGTTGCCCGCTGGACAGACAATGGATTGCACTTAAAAGTTTCAAAAGATCAACTTCACATGTACCTAAGACCAGTAGTTAAGACTTAATTGGGAAGTTTGCCATGAACACGTGGTTGACGATTGCTATTATTATTGTGATCAAAATACTCTGAAAAGTCAAAGTTGCAGAATAAGCGATAGCGTAACTTAAGCTTCTGTAGCAGTTGGGCTACAGCAACAAACTCTTATTTTTCCAAATCTTGTTGTTAAAGATTCTGAACAGGCATTCATTGGAGGTGAACTGAAAAAGTGAAGAATAGATTTGCTTATTGGGGATATATCCTAGCGTTAATAGGCGGAATACTCATCATCGTCTTCGGCTTTCTGGGTCTTATAGGGAATTCTTTAGGAAGTGCTTACTCTCCAGCTGGTTACTACGTAAGCAGAGCAATGTACAGTATAGTGGCAATAATAATAGGCGCAATCTGCGTAATTGGGTCAAAGTCCGTTGGAATCTTAGTATGGGCGATAGTGCTGTTAGTGCTTGGAATCGTTTCAGGCGGAATCGGAGGAGTCCTAGTTATTCTCGGAGCCCTTCTGGGGTTAGTATCAATATTAGTCAAGTCATAGCCAGGGATAAACGAGGCCAGATTCAAATGAAAAAAAGGCAACAGCATTTTCTTTTATTCTCTTAAGCAGGCAGGCAGGCAGGTAGATATTAAATCAGCATTTAATAACAGGCATGCGCACCTAAACGGTCTTTGCTATCGTCTAATTTTTCCTGCTCCATCACATTTTGAGCATCGAACTCTAAAATCCCCAGTGCCTATTGCACCCATACCATGGCAATCAGGACACGTGACTAGCCAATCTTCATCACGCTCATAATACCTTCCGGACATGAATTCACCTTGTTTAATAGTCCTCTGGACCAAACCTTTCCAATTTCTCTTTATCTATTTCCTAATATTTAGATATCCCCCGCTTACCAAGTTTTTCTGGAAGTTTGTAGTCGCATAGTCTTCTTTTGCACGTTATCGAAATAGGAATCCTTTTTAAACTGAAATATGCACATCAAGATACTTCGATTTGTTCTCGGCTTCTGGAAAAAGAGTTAAATTACTTGTATGTTAAATCAGAGTAAGGTATTTTGATGAGTGGTCTTGAAAGCCGATTGATCCGCTTGCTGAGAAGCGATTCGTACCTCGCGCCATTTTCTGAGCAGATTCGACATCGTTTGGAGCGTATCGAAGAGACAGAGCAGCGTCTCACACAGGGAAAAATGAGCCTTGCAGAGTTTGCGTCCGGCCACGAATATTTCGGTCTACATTTCCAACGAGGCGAATGGGTTTTCCGTGAATGGGCCCCAAATGCAACGGCGATTTACCTGATAGGAAACATTAGCAAATGGCAAGAGCAAAGAGAATTTGAGCTGGAAAAGATAAATGACTATGGTGTCTGGGAAATTCACCTGACCGCCGACAAATTGGCGCATGGTGATCTGTTTCGACTCCGTATTCATTGGGCAGGGGGCGAAGGGGATCGCATTCCAGCGTATGCTCGACGAGTTGTTCAAGATCCTAAAACTTTGATTTTCAACGCCCAAGTATGGTTACCACCTGAGTCGTATCGTTGGAAAATCGATTTCAAACGACCTAAAGAAGCTCCATTAATCTATGAAGCGCATGTCGGTATGGCACAGGAAGAAGAAAAAATTGGTTCCTACCGTGAATTTGCTCTCGGAGTGCTTCCGCGAATCGCCCATGCCGGTTACAACACGTTACAGTTAATGGCCATTCAAGAACATCCCTACTATGGATCATTTGGATATCAGGTATCAAGTTTTTTCGCCCCTTCATCGCGATACGGGACACCTGAGGATTTGAAATTCTTGATTGATACGGCTCACGCCCAAGGGCTCACCGTTTTTGTGGATCTGATCCATTCTCACTCAGTGTCCAACGAGGTGGAGGGATTGAGCCGCTTCGACGGGACACTATTTCAGTATTTTCATGACGGCCCACGCGGAAAACACATAGCATGGGATTCACGTTGCTTCGATTACGACAAACCGCAAGTTTTGCATTTTTTACTTTCCAATTGTCGATATTGGCTAGACGAATTCCACTTTGACGGCTTTCGGTTCGACGGCGTCACCAGCATGCTTTACCTAGGACATGGTCTTGGTAGAGTGTTCACTTCGTACAGCGATTACTTCGATGGCAGCGTGGATGAAGATGCCTTGACCTATTTGGCTCTGGCCAACCGAGTGATTCATGATATCCAGCCTGGCGCCGTCACCATAGCCGAAGATGTCAGCGGCATGCCAGGTTTGGCTGTTCCCCAGTCAGAGGGCGGGTTCGGTTTTGATTATCGCTTTGCAATGGGGGTGCCTGATTACTGGATCCGCCTAATAAAAGATTTCAAAGATGAGGACTGGCCCATCGGTCATCTTTGGTTTGAACTTACCAACTGCAGGGCAGATGAGAAAACCATTAGTTACGTCGAATCTCACGACCAGGCGCTAGTGGGAGATCAGACACTTATTTTCCGACTGATCGGTGAAGACATGTACCATCACATGGGGATCGATGATGACAATTCAAAGGTCGCCCGTGGAATAGCGTTACACAAGATGATCCGTTTGATAACCCTGTGTACGGCCAGCCACGGTTATCTGAACTTTATGGGCAACGAATTCGGCCACCCGGACTGGATAGATTTTCCTCGCGAGGGAAACAACTGGTCATTTAAGCATGCTCGTCGACAATGGCATCTCGCAGACGACGTTCACCTAAAGTATCATTTGCTAGCCCGATTCGACCGCGACATGATTGCGCTTGTCAAGACGCACCATCTTCTTGAAGCATCCATCCCGCAACTACTGCATGAAGATTCCGCGAAAAAAGTAATCATCTTCAAAAGGGCTGATCTGATTTTTGCCTTCAATTTTAATCCCTGTCAATCCTTTACTGATTATCGGTTTGAAGCTCCCCCTGGAAAATACATGATGATCCTAGACTGTGATGCACCAAAGTACGGGGGATACGGCCGACTGTTACCGAAACAGACCCACTTCACTATGGTGGACACTTCTGAGGCGAAAAGTCGAAATGTGCTCAGCCTCTATCTGCCAGCGCGCTCCGCTTTTGTCCTATGCCCAACCTTAGAAGACGCATAACCATGAACGTTTCCCAATTAGAGGAAAAGAGAAGAGCAAAAATCCAGGATTGACTGCAACACCGCCGACTTACTAAGCAGGTTACTAGTAAAACCGCGCATGTAAGCGATGCTGTATCAGCCTATCCTCTGTTAGGGGCAAGTTTGAATTGTCGTCTTTGTTTTTTTCCGCGAGACCTGCGTGGCCCTGTTTCCGTTTCATTGAGCTTCGCATTTACTTTTTTGTTCTTCTCACCCGTGTATCGTTTCACTTCTTTTACGGGAGATGTTTGGGGCTTTGTTTCTTGCTCACTAGTCTTCACACTTTCTTTTTCACTCATGTTCTTTCACCTCAGCTATTCGGGTTTTCTATTTTTGGAACAAAATAGTTAGTGAAAATAATGCACTTTTAGAACTGGACCCGTTAAGGCTTTAGTTCTCTGTCTTCACTGTAGTCTCTGTCCTCGTGGACTTCCTCTTCAGCTTCGTCTTCGTTTTCTTCTTCAGCTTCGCTTGCTTCTTCGCCTTCTTCATTTGCTCTATCTTCAGCTTCACCTTTTGGCGGATAAGCCTTATCCAACCAAACTTCAAACTGTATCTTGCTGTCAGAGACTAGAAAAAGCCCATTCACACAATCCATTAATGACCTTGCTAACGTCAATTTCGTGGTCGTCAGCTAAACGTTTCAAAAACTCTTCCCAATTTGCAGGTAAAGACACTGAAAAACTACCCATGTAAAAACAATCTCCATTATCATGTTACTGCCAAGTTATATTTAAGCTTCAAATGCACTTGAGAATTCTACGCTTAGGAATTTTACTTTAGTCCCTTTTTAGTCAGTGATGCCCAAAAGTCTCTAAAAGATCAAAATAAAACTGCTCGAAAAGTCAGCGATGGCCTAATTCAATTTACCTTTATTGTCAATTAACGAAGGGGCACCAGAAATGTTTCTACCTTTGCTCTTTTAACAATTGCAGTCGTTTGGCGACTTCTTTAGAAATTTTTTCTAAACCTACCGCTAATTCTTCACGGTCGACTTCGTCTAAAGGGTACCATTTTCCTTCCTTATCGATGAACACAAGTTCCAATTTTCTATTAACCATTATTTCCACCTTATTAATCAAATGTTTATTTGTTCACGAATCGCTTAAACTTTTCTTGCCCATTGCCATCAACCGGGTAAACGTAACTTGCTTGGGATGACCATTCTAAAAAGGGACTTTCCAGCTGAGATGGCCCATATGACACCTTCCGGAGGGTGTTCGAGGCTAACTGGCTTTCCCTGCGCCTTTTACCTAGGCATTCTTAAAATATTGTTATTGGGATTGAGGAGGGGCGACTTCATTCTTTATTCTTTTTTGTCGATCCATGTTTTAACTGCTTCTTGGACAGCTCGGGATAAGTCGCCTTTTTTACCCCCGAATCTTTCTACGGTTTTCAATCTTAACTGCTTTTCTAGCTCGTCTGAGATGTCAACATTGATACGGCCCATTTCAATCACTTATTTTATTGCACGCTTTGCGTGTCATATATTTTTAAAATAAGCGAATCGCCAATTTCCATATTTCGCGTTTATTTTCGTCATTTTTTTCGCCTGATTCACTTATTCACATAACATATTATATGCATACATACTTATAAGCATATGTGTTTAAGTAGCTAATGATTTAGGTGGGTAAGTTCAGGTGTGTAAGTGTGATCGTGCTTTTTCCAGCTTGAATCTGGTTGTTAGCACAAGTGTTTATAATTTCCTTTTTTTACGTAGGATTAAGGCTTTTAGATTGCCAGTGCTCATGTGAGCTTATCCGATATTGTTTAGTATCGTTTAGCTATTATTTTAGACGATACGATATATTTTTATATCGTTTATTTGATTAATAGGGTGCCATGAATCTCATAGATGAAAAAATTCACCAGCGAATACTTACAAAAAAAACGCAACTAGATAGTCATAGACCTTTGTCAGACGCTGTCCTGAACAGATTACATAGGAACATAGAGATTGAGTACACCTATAACTCGAATGCCATTGAAGGAAACAGGTTAACGTTAAGGGAAACCCAACTTGTTATTAGAGAAGGCATAACAATAAACGGAAAAAGCCTCAGCGACCACTTGGAGGCAAAAAACCACCCCAAAGCAATCGAGTACATAGAGAGTTTAGCAAAGCAAAAGGACATAGCGAGAACTCTTGAGGAAAAAGATGTTCTGAAAGTTCATGAACTAATCTTTTCCGGAATACTTGAAAACGCTGGAAACTATAGGAATTGCCAAGTCTACATTGAAGGCTGTGATTATACACCACCTTCCGCGTGCGAAATACCTGACCTAATGAAGCAACTGCTAAGTGGTTGAACAAGAATCCAGAAGAACTGCGACCGATAGAACTGGCTGCGGTTTTTCATCACAAACTAGTTTCAATTCATCCTTTTGATGATGGCAATGGACGAGTAAGCAGACTGCTAATGAATCTGCTTCTAATTAACAGCGGTTATACCTTGACGGTGATAAAAAAGGTTGATCGAAAAAAATATTACGACACTCTCCAGAAAGCTGACAACGGCAATCTAAAGCCGTTTGTAAATTTCATAGCACGCTGTGTGGAACAATCTCTTGATATCTACTTAAAAGCCATTGAGCCAAGTACGAAAAAAAACCGCCTTATGAATTTAGCTGAAGCTTCAAAGTTGACTCCATACAGCAAAGAATACTTAAGTCTACTCGCTAGGAAAGGAATGATAAGTGCTACAAAGGTCGGAAGAAACTGGCATATAACCCAAGAGGCTTTGGAACAATACCTGGCGAAGACAAGTTTAAATAAACAAAAAAGGAAGCAGCTTCAGCCTTTATAATATTTTTCTAAAATTTGTTGGCTTTGGTGTGCAGTCACATATCTTTATTTTTGCTTTCTGATTTAGGATAGCGTGAGGAATTTCTTTTGGAACAAACTAGCCAAAGTTATGCGCAACAGCAACCC
>CAWJIN010000008.1:0-39130 GCA_963842865.1 Candidatus Bathyarchaeota archaeon
TTTCGAGGAAGATTCCTATAGTATTCACAAGGTTGAAACGGTTATTGATAGCTTTTATGCCTGTCACTTGTTTCTTTGCTCACTCTGGTTTTTCCTAAACCACCGTTGTGCGCGCTCAACACGAATTGCAGCGTATTTTCCTTGAAAAATTCTCTAAATTGATTTCCACATTTAGTACACTTATACATCTTAACTCGGAATCGCCCAAAGTTCCATTCTTTATCAGGTTCTTTCACATGGGCTGTACAATTTGGACATTTCGGCATAACCTTCAACCTATCAGGCTAAAAGGCAAAATGGCTATATATACCCATTTTTAGACGCTAATTCTAAAGCCCACTTTTCGTCTCCAACGAAAGGTAACTCAAACCTTAGTGGCGAATTTACAGTACCAGCCGTCTTATCCTCTGTTAGGGGCAAGTTTGAATTGTCGTCTTTGTTTTTTTCCGCGCGATCTGCGTGGCCCTGTTTCCGTTTCATTGAGCTTCGCAGTTACTTTTTTGTTCTTCTCATCCGTGTACCGTCTCAGTTGTTTTACGGGAGATGTTTGGGGCTTTGTTTCTTGCTCACTAGTCTTCACATTTTCTTTTTCACTCGTGTTCTTTCACCTCAGCTATTCGGGTTTTCTATTTTTGGAACAAAATAGTTAGTGAAAATAATGCACTATTTTATACTGTAGTACCGTAAGACTTTGGTTCTCTATCTTCGGTGTAGTCTCTGTCCTCGTGGACTTCCTCTTCAGCTTCGTCTTCGTTTTCTTCTTCAGCTTCGCTTTCTTCTTCGTCTTCTTCAATTGCTCTATCTTCAGCTTCGCCTTCTGGCGGATAAGCCTTATCCAACCAAACTTCAAACTGTGTCTTGCTTTCAGAGCTAGAAAAAGCCCATTCACACAATTCACTAATGACTTTGCTAATGTCAATTTCATGGTCGTCAGCTAAACGTTTCAAAAACTCTTCCCATTTCGCAGGTAAAGAAACCGAAAAACTACCCATTTAAAAACTATCTCCACTAACTTGTTACTGCCAAGTTATATTTAAGCTTCAAATGCACTTGAGAATTCTACGCTTAGGAATTTTACTTTAGTTCCTTTTTAGTCAGTCGATGCCCAAAAGTCTTTAAAAGATCAAAATAAAACTGCTCGAAAAGTCAGCGATGACCTAATTCAATTTACCTTTATTGTCAATTAACGAAGAGAAACCGGAAATGTTTCTACCTTTGCTCTTTTAACAATTGCAGTCGTTTGGCGACTTCTTTAGAAATTTTTTCTAAACCTACCGCTAATTCTTCACGGTCGACTTCGTCTAAAGGGTACCATTTTCCTTCCTTATCGATAAAAACAAGTTCCAATTTTCTATTGACCATTATTTCCACCTTATTAATCAAATGCTTATTTGTTTACGAGTCGCTTAAACTTTTCTTGCCCATTGCCATCAGCCGGGTAAACGTGACTTGCTTGGGATGACCATTTCGTAAAAGGGGCTTTCCAGCTAGATCGCCCATGATGACACCTTTCCGGTAGGGTGTGTTCGAGGCTAACTGGCTTTCCCTGCGCCTTTTACCTAGGCATTCTTATAATATAGTTATTAGGCTTAAGGAGGGGCGACTTTATTCTTTATTCTTTATTCTTTTTTTTGTCGATCCATGTTTTTATGGCTTCTTGGACAGCTCGGGATAAGTCGCCTTTTTTGCCCCCGAATCTTTCTACTGTTTTTAATCTTAGCTGTTTTTCTAGCTCAGCTGAGATGTCAACATTGATGCGGCCCATTTTTCTCACTTGTTTTTATTGCACGCTTTACGTGTCATATATTTTTTAAATAAGCGAATCGTCACTTTCCAAATTGCGCGTTTATTTTCGTCATTTTTTGCTTTGATTCACTTATTCACATAACACACTAAGCGCATACACACTTATAAGCATATGTGTTTAAGCGCTAAAGAATTTAGGTGGATAAGTGGGGTAGCGTGCTTTTTCCAAGTTGAATGGTTGTCAGCATAAGTGGTTATAACGTGCCTTTCCTTTACATGATTTGAGGCTTCAGATTGCCAGTGTTTACGTATACAGTATGCGGCCATAGAGTACGGAGTGAGTTCGAGGTTTCTTGCACCGATGACGTCAAGCTGGAGAAGGCTGCACAAGCGAGCATTAAAGAGGAGAAGGGCATGATAAAACTTTTTCAATAAGCTACCCTCTTTTTGCAGGGTAAAGCGGTAACTAATAGGATACCTCTCCCTCCTATAGGCGCCTATATTGTGTAGTTGTCGCCTGTTTTGCTTTCTTCTGTTCTGTAGAAAGTTATGCAAAGCTTACAGAAATCAAGTGTCACTTCGTCCCAAGTTGTCTCGTTGCTTGCGAGGCGTTCAGCGGTCTCTTTGGCTTCTGCTTGGATTCTGGGCAGGACATCGGTGAATTGTTCTGTGCCTTTGATTGCGCGTTTAGAGTTTATGTATTGGCTTACTGCTGCTTGAGTGGTTTTAAGTTTCTTTGCCGCTTCAACCTGAGTTAAATGGTAAGTGTTAACGAGTTCTTTGGCAACAAAGGACCTGAAGATTGGAAGAACGTATTTTCCTATGGTTTCGCATCGAGCACTCATTTTGATTCCGCAAATATAACAGCATTATACCTTAATAAATTGGACGCTGAAAGCACGACTGGGCTGGCTTGTGGCGGGGCATTAGGAGGAAGAGGGTATCAATTTTGTTATAGAATCTCTTTATCAAAATTAGGTGTAGGGTAGGGCATTTTGCTAAATCATTCTTAGCAAATCTGCCTTAGTAATGATGCCGATTACTTCGCCTTTTTTAGAAACTAAAACAGCTGAGTAAGTCTGTAAAAGGCTTGATATTACGGATAATGGGGCATCCTCGTTTATTTGAGGAAAAGCTTCTTCCATGATTTTCTCAGTCGGCAACTTAGATATCTCGTCTAAATCTTTCCCTGCCAGGATTTGACGCAAAATCGCTTTTTCTGATATGCCGCCAACGGAATGTTTGCCTTCGAAAACGGGTATCTGGGAGTAGCCGTGGTCTTTCATTAGTTTTACTACTTTAGAAACTGGGTCTTCTTTTTGGACTGAAACGACTTGATTATGGATGATTCTTTCGGTTTGTATTTTAGATTTAACCTCTAGCCGTTCAAGCACGTCGAAGATTGTTTTTACTTTAGTGTAGGATGAGTCGATGGTTCCTGCTTCCAGTTTGGCGATTAGGGATTGGCTTACGCCCGCCATTTTGGCTAGCTCTGATTGCTTTAGGCCTAGTTGGCGTCTGCGTTTTGCGATTTCGTCTAAAGTTGGGAACATTGTTTAGTAATTGGTTGCGAAGGTAATATTCTTTTTGGAATATTTTTTGCAAAAACCAATATAACGCCGTTATGCAGTTATGCCTCGTAAAAGGTGAAAACAAGATGACGCCAAAAAAACTGGACACTCTCGCAATCCACGCTGGACAGGAAACAGCTGACCCAGCAACAAACGCAAGAGCAGTCCCCATATACCAAACAGCCTCATACATGTTCAAAAGCACAGAGCATGCAGCAAACCTGTTTGCCCTAAAAGAACTAGGAAACATTTACACCCGAATAATGAATCCCACAACCGACGTTTTCGAGAAAAGAGTTACTGCAATCGAAGGCGGAACCGGCGCACTTGCGGTAGCCTCAGGACAAGCAGCCATATCTCTCGCACTACTGTCAATAACGCGAGTGGGCGACGAAATCGTTTCAGCCAACAACCTTTACGGCGGAACCTATGAACTCTTCCACTACACCTTCCCAAAACTTGGCAGAACCGTAAAATTCGTGGACTCAACAAAACCGACAGAATTCAAAAAAGCCATAACCCACAAAACAAGGGCAATCTACGCTGAAACAATAGGCAATCCAAAACTTGACGTGCCCGACTTCGAAGCCATCGCCAAAATAGCACACGACGCAGGAATCCCCTTGGTTGTTGACAATACTGTGGGCGTGGGCTTAGTTAGACCGATAGATTATGGCGCTGATATAATCGTTGACTCTGCCACAAAATACATAGGCGGACACGGAACCAGCATAGGCGGCGTAATCGTTGACGGCGGCAAATTCAAATGGAACAATGGAAAGTTCCCAGAATTCACCGAGCCCGACCCAAGTTATCACGGACTCAAATACTGGGACACCTTCGGAAACTTCCCAGGCTTAGGAAACGTCGCATTCATCTTCAAAGTACGAGTGCAACTGCTTAGAGATTTAGGAGCAACCTTGAGTCCGTTCAACTCTTTCTTGTTCCTGCAAGGCTTAGAAACACTACCGCTTAGACAATGCAAACACTCCGAAAACGCACTAAAAGTTGCAGCCTACCTCAAGACCAATCCGCTGGTCAGCTGGGTTAACTATCCAGGTTTACCTGATAACCCGAACCACAAAATAGCCGAAAAATATCTAACAAACGGGTATGGGGGACTCATCGGCTTCGGCATAAAAGGCGGTTTAGAAGCAGGCAAAAAATTCATCGAATCAGTCCAATTACTCTCGCACCTAGCAAACATCGGCGACGCAAAAAGCTTAGTTATCCATCCAGCGTCAACAACACACCAACAGTTAACTCCTGAGGAACAGAAGGCAACAGGAGTAACTCAAGACTATATCAGATTATCAGTCGGCATCGAGGACCCTGAAGACATCATTGAAGACATAGAGCAAGCGTTACAGAAATCAGCGAAGCCTTAAACCTTCACCAATCTTTTGGAGGCAACACATTTAGCAACAATTAACCAAACCCTTCAAGACTCTGAAATAAAGCACTTTAGATTCGCTAACCCACCGAAGGAACTATCTCTTGAATCAGGCGAGAAACTTGGTCCAATAACGCTTGCCTACGAAACTTACGGCGAGCCCAACGCGCAAAAATCAAACGCGATTCTTATGCTTCATGCGCTCAGCGGGGACGCCCATGCCTCTGGAGCCAATGGCTGGTGGGACAGTTTAATTGGTCCAGGCAAAGGCTTAGACACAAACAAGTATTTTGTAATCTGCTCTAACGTTATCGGCGGCTGCCAAGGTTCCACTGGTCCCTCTTCCATTAATCCGAAAACTTGCAAACCCTACGGCACCGACTTTCCCCTAATTTCAATTGGCGACATGGTGAACGCTCAAGTTCGCCTAATTGACCATTTAGGCATAGAGAAACTTCTCTCAGTCATCGGCGGTTCCATGGGCGGCATGCAAGTTCTCCAGTGGATGGTTTCCTATTCTGAAAGAATACGGTCTGCCATACCAATCGCCACGACAATTAAGCATACGCCTCAGCAGATAGCGTTCAACGAGGTTGGCCGCCAAGCAATCATGGCTGATCCGGACTGGAAGAATGGGCATTATTATGGCTCAAGGGTTCCAGCGAAAGGCTTAGCTGTGGCACGAATGATTGGGCACATAACGTATATGAGTGATGCTTCAATGGCTGAAAAATTCGGAAGACGCCTCAAAGAAGACAAAGAGCTCTTCAAGTTCGGCGCAGAGTTTGAGGTTGAAGGCTACTTGCATTATCGAGGCGACAACTTTGTCAAACGATTTGATGCCAACTCGTACCTCTACATTACCAAAGCCATAGATTACTTCAACATTCACAACGGAAAAAACCTTGCCAACATCTTTGCGGGGTTAAAGGCAAAAGTGCTCGTAATATCTTTCAAATCGGACTGGCTATACCCATCGTATCAGTCTCAAGAAATCGTGAAAGCCTGCAAACTGGCAGGAGTCGACACCACCTACTGCGAAATAAACTCAACTTACGGTCACGACGCATTCCTTTTGGAAACAGAGCAAGAAACCCAGTTAATCAAACATTTCCTCAACACAGCTTCAAATGGACATAGCGGCGGTGCACAATGAAGCAGGCACCAGTAAAAGCAGAGCACAAAATCGTCCTAAACTGGATCAGCAAAGACGCTTCCGTACTGGACCTTGGATGCGGCGACGGAGAACTTTTAGCACTCCTCATAAACGAAAGGCAGGTGCACGCGCAGGGAATAGAACTAAGCGAAACAGCCATTCATCGATGCGTAGCCCAAGGATTAAGCGTTTTTCAACAAGACATAGACACAGGCCTCTCCGAATACGCCGACAACTCATTCGACTACGTCATACTAAACCAGACACTGCAGCAAGTGAAAAAACCAGACTTTGCCCTGAAAGAGGCCCTGCGAGTTGGAAAGAAGGTTATTGTCGGCTTCCCCAATTTTGTGCAAGCCTCAGCCAGATTCCAAATATTCTTCAAAGGAAGAGTCCCAGTAACTAAAGCGCTGCCTTACGAGTGGTATGACACACCAAACTTACATTTCTTAGGCATTGCCGACTTCAAGAATTACTGCAAAAAAAGAAGCATTCACATCGCAGACTCAGCATTTATCAGAAAAAATAGAAAAATCAAGCTTTTTCCTAATTTGTTTGCAGAAAATGGGCTGTTTCTTTTATCGTCATAAGAAAAAAATTTTTGAACTTTCACTTTGAAGTTGTTTTTCAGGCAACTTGAGCCAGAAATGGTAGTGCAGAAAAGTCATCCGTCTGGCCTTAATCGTGTTTTCCCTGAAAACCATAAAGGAAGTTTCTGATTCTTGGAGTGATGAACCTAACAAACAAGTAAAAGACGAACACGATGCTTGTTATGAAGAAGCTCACTGGATACGGCACCCAAAAAGCGATAAAGAGCCCCAACCACGTTGCTATCAGAGCAATAGCTACAGAAATAATTATGACTTGCCTCGGTCGTTTTGCCAATAGCTGAGCCGTCGCAGCTGGCGTGACCATCAATGAGAAAATGAGAAGAACACCAACTACTTGAACCGCAAACGACGTTGCGACCGCGACTAGGAGCATGAAAATCATGCCTAGCAAAAACACGGGCATTCCTTTTGCTTCCGCCACATCTTCATCGAGCGACGCAAATAGGAGCGGTCGATATACCACCGCCATGAGAACCAAAACTATCACTCCGGCAGCGAGGGTCAAAAGGACATTGCTGAAACTGACTCCCAGTATTTCTCCAAACAAGATGGAGTACGCCTCCTCTGCATAGCCGGTGTAGAGGCTGAGGAACAACACGCCTAGGCCAAGCGTGAATGCGAGAACTATTCCGATTTCGGTGTCGCGATTGGCGGCGCGCTTACCAAGCGCGGCTATCCCTGCTCCGCCCACGGTTGTGAAAAGTAGAAGACCGTAAACTGGGCTGACCCCGAGTAATACGGCCGCCGCTGCCCCAGAGAACCCTATGTGAGAGAGCGCGTGCGCTGCGAATGAGGAACGACGCAATACAACGAAATAGCCAACAATGCCCGCGATGATTGCGACTATTGTTCCTGCCTCGTAGGCATGCTGCATGAACGCGAATTGAAAAATCCGTTGTATGTCTACCCATGGATTAATGCTGAAAGAAGTGGGAGTTGTCATTCTGGTTGACACCCGTGGTAATCTTCGATGCCTATAACTGCAATGTTGCCCTTAGAGTCTCGAAGAACCTCAACTTGACCTCCGAACAAAGCCGAGAGACTCTCTGACGTCAGGACCTCTTGCGGCGTCCCGGTCGCCACTTTGCCGTTGGCGATGTAGACCACTTTATCGAGATACGGCAAAATAGGGTTGATGTTATGGGCTATCAAAAGTACAGTCACGCTGCGCGATCGAACTATACCATTTATAAGCTGCAGCAACTCTCTCTCGCGCATCATGTCAAGATTCGACAAGGGTTCATCGAGCAACAGGAGAGTGGGCTTGCTTACCAGCGCCTCGGCTAGAAATATCCTCTGTATTTCTCCGCCCGACAGTACGCCTAGAGAGCGATGAGCCAAATCTGTAGCTCCAACATCTTTCAGCGCGTCGAGAGCGACTTTGCGGTCGTCGTGGGAGAACAGGCCCAGACCCCATTGTTTGCCTGAGAATCCAAGTCGCACAAGTTCAAAGGATTCAACATTTGTATCCGCGTCGAATACGTGACGCTGAGGCACGTAACCAATCTGTGGATTGCCTCGCTTAGGCGTTTCACCGAACATTTTGATTGTTCCGCTAATGGGCTGTTGCAAGCCAAGGAGCAAACGAAACAGAGTTGTCTTGCCCGCTCCGTTAGGTCCGATAACCGCGACAAACTCGCCGCGATTAATTGAGAAACTGGCGTCTCGCCAAACTATGTTTTCGGGGTAGCCTGCCTCTAAATTCTTGGCTGTGATGATTTCGTACTGTGAGGTCATTGTTATTTCCCCTGGGCTTGTTGGTTAAGTGCGGTTTGAATAGCGATTAACTCCGAATTCATCCAGTCTTGGAATATGGCAGTCGGCGGCTGAACCGTCTCCGTTATTGGAACGATCGGAATGCGTTGTTGCTTAGCCAGCGCTTCGATGCTCAGGGTGGACTGTGTCACCGTTTGTGAGTTGTAAACCAGCACTTTGACGGTTCCACTCTGGATAAGCTGATTGAACTGCACGATGCTCTGTGCCGGGGGATCATTTCCTTCAGAGACCGCTTGCATAAATGCAGCAGGAGAGACGAGGTCAAGACTCGTGGCGTTCGCCAGATACACGAAGATGCTCTCTGTTGATGCCACTTTCACGCCTCCAAACTGTTGCTTTATCTCGTCGATGCGTCCGTTGTATACCGCAAGCGATGCGTTCAGTGCAGCATACTGCTGTGTGTAGTATGCAGTGTTGGCCGGATTGATTGAAACGAGGTCTTGGTACATCGCATTTACTGTATCATTCACGTAATAAGGGCTGTACCAAAAGTGAGGATTGGCACCAACTGTCTGGTTGACGAGTTCTTGAACGTTCAAGACTATTTGATTTGGAGTATTGCTTGCGGCTATAAGCTGTAGAGCCCATTCGTCATATCCTGCTCCGTTAACGATTACTAAGCGAGCATTTGCAATTGCTATGGCGTCAGCAGTATTGCTTTCGTATTCATGAGGATCAGCATTGGGGTCTGTAACGATACTCAGCACATTAACACGTGTTCCGCCAAGCTGAGATATCAAACTGCCCCAGAAATTTTCGGCGGCAACTATCTGTATCAGTCCACTAGAACTTTTGGTAGTGCTGGAAGTTGTGTGGCTTGAGAGATAAACGCCTGCGAAGGTTCCAGCGACAATTAACACAACCAAAACGATTGCAACAATTACGTACGTTGTTTTTCGCATGAGTTTCCTTCAAGAAATTATGTGGGTTACCCGAATTATTAAGTTTTGTGCTTTTTTTAATAACTTAGCGGTCGTATAAAGCAACCCCCCTCATTCGAACCCTGTAAAGAACCAACAGCACTCATCAAGCAAAAAAATGGGCAAATTTCGTTTAAATTTTAACATTTTTATTAAGTCGAGCAACATTATAGAAAAGCAGGTGAGCAAGTGAGCATAATCAGTGTTTCATTGCCCAAGGAACTGCTTGAAGAGTTAGACGCTGTCCTTGGAGAGAATACAAACGCAACAAGGTCAGAAGTGCTCAGACAAGCCATCCGCAGTTATTTAACCGAGTATAAAGACCTTGCCAATCTAAAAGGCAATGTAATCGCTACGGTGACAGCCCTTTATGAAAAGAAAGAGCAGAACGAGGAACTGTTTAGGCTCCAACACGAATTTAGCGACATGATTACAGCATACCTACATTCGCATCTGACTGAAACTAGCTGTCTTGAAGTTATGGTCATCAAAGGACCATCAAAGCGACTCAAAAGCTTGATTGATGGGTTAAAGGCGAACAAACCAGTTAAACAAATTAAAGTCTCAGTCATGACAACTGACGAGAAAGAATGATTAGTTGATCCCTTTTAGGGCTTTTTCATTTCCAAATAAATTTTCATAAAGCTTACGACTGTGTAGGGGCAACCCTTTTTTGCCGATCTTTTTCTAAATTTACAACTTTGCCACTGTTAGATTAAGCGTTTCTTTCTATGCGAATATTTAGAACACGTGTAGGTTGCTTTGCTAACAAGATTTTTTTCAGTACGAGCATTGCTCCATGTAATCATGCGGTATTTTTCTTTTCAGTTAACATAACACGCCGCGCTACTAAATGGCGTAGTCTATTTTGTTCTCTTTCTAAGCTAAGAATAGGTGGTTATCTGGCAAGAATTTGGGAAAGATTTGAGTGTAAATCTGGAAAATCAATTAATAATCTCTCCGCTTAGACGAAGTTGAAAACTTCAAAACCAACAAAGGAGACGTGAAATAATGCAACAATCTATGCAAAAAAATAGAAGCAAAAAACCGCAAAAATCTAACTCGGAATACCCTGAAAAGCAGAATGTGTCTTCAGGAGCTTATGTTGACCATATCTAAAAACAAGTAGAAGTGAAAACTTGGGGAACGATAAAGACAAAAGAAAGAAAAACGATTTGAAAGAAACCAGTTATTTCGGTCCCTGCAAATAATGACGGCAAGCAACAGCAATAGCGCGCTGAAAAAGCTCTGCAGAGTATGAATAATCATTGGTGATGATGCACAATGGGTAAACAAAAAGTAAACGATGTGTTTGCAGTTGCTTTGTTGGTTTTCTTTCTTATTGTTATGTTTGTTGGGCTTTATTCGCTGGAGCGGATGCATAGTTCAAGCATTGCTTTAGACGTCGCTGTTGTTGGTATTGTGGGGGTTATAGTGTCTTTGTTTGTGGCCGTGCCGCTTATACTGAGTGATGGTGAAGGCTGATGGGGAATAAAGTATTCAATTAAGAAAAATTCTGGCGTCGGTTCTGATCATATTTATTGTTGCAGGCAGCATAGGCGCAGTTGTGATTTTGAGCAAAAAAACGTCTTCTTCGCCTCCCATAGCACATACGATTCAGATAGTGAACGCGACAGCCAACGTTGACGCTGGTAAGTATGCAGATTACCAGTTCATTATTCCTTCAAATTCATCAAGCATTCATGTATCAGGGACATTTACAGTACAAGGTGGTAGTGGCAGCGGCATCATAGTTTACATTTTTGACAGCACCAACTTTGACAATTATGAAACTGGAGCTTACTTCGGTGCGCTCTACCAAAGTTCACAAACCACAACCTCTTCAATTAGTTCCAACCTTGACGCAAGTGGAACTTACTATCTTGTCCTTGACAATACATTCTCTACGATTAATCAAACAGTGAATATACAAGCGAATGCTACCTACTACACACAGTAAAGAAAAGGAACAAAGATAGAATAGCTCTTAAAAAAACGAATACTTTGATAAACCCTAAATCTAAAAAAGCAACCCAAATCAGCCTTATCAGAAAACAGAGTTAAGTCAATTTTTTTACTAGTGAAAACTGATCAAAAATGAAAGGTGCAACACTAAAAAATTGTACAAAGGTCAACCATAACTAGTTCTTGACCAAAAAGGCGCCAGCTAAATACACACTCGCTTTCTATATTTTTATCCAAAGCAGAATTCCCATGATTAAACCGTAGATCGCCAATGCCTCAGCCAATGCCACGATCAAGAAGCTTCGAAAGAATGTGTCAGGCTTCTCTGCCAACGCACTTATTGCGGCGCTACCAACTGCGGAAATCGCGAGTCCAGCGCCTAATGCTGATAAGCCAATAGCCAGTCCAGCCCCGATTGCTAGGCCTATTGTATCGTACGGTCCAGTCGCCGTTGTAGTTGTTGTTGTAGACGATTGAAGTGTGGAAATTGTGAATGCTGCGGCTACTCCGATAAGAGGCAGAAGTGCCAGCGGAACCAAAAAAAGCAAAATTAATAGTCTGTTTTTCAAAGCAACCTAGCTCCAATAAGACACAACGCATGTCTAGGTATTAACTTTTTTCTTGGCGGTCTTGGCTTCTTTCTCTTTAAGGTCGAGCTCGACAGCTTCGCCTATCTTGCTGGCTTCTTCTTTAAGTGCAATAGTTTCTTCTTGGATTTTCTTTATTTCATCTTCAGCCTCACGCTCTATGCTCTGGCTAAATTTCTCGTAGTCTTTTTCTAACTTTTTTTTCGACATTGATTCCGCTCCTACTGCTGTTATTTAACGACTAGAACAGGGCAAGGTGAGTATTCAATCACTCGTTCGGCAACGCTACCGATAAGAATTCTCTCTGCGCCCCTTAGCCCGTAAGTGCCCATTACAATTAAATCCATGTTTTGTTCCTTAGCTAAATGCACGATCTGGTCGAATGGTCTTCCTTTCGCAAGTAAAGAAGCAGCCTTAACGCCTTCTTTCTCCGCTAAGCCGAGAACATAATTGATGTATTGTTGCCCATCTTTCTTTAGCTCCAGTTCAACATCCTCGCGGTCGGTTAATTTTAAAATTTGGTCAAGAAGAATCTGATCTATGACGTAAACAACCGTAATTTGGGCATCAAGCATTTTGGCAATACTTATACCGTATTCTGCCGCACGCATGCTGTAATCCGAGCCGTCGATTGGAATCAAAATTTTTTTCACATTCTTGAAACTGGAACTCATCTTATTCCACGCTCCTTAATCATGTGCTTAATTCGTTTAGTCCGAACAAACTCTTCACGATCCTTTTCTTCCAAAACAAGTTCAATCCGCTTAGTAATATTACGGTACATGGGGATAAGGACGTGATTCAACGCGTTTACTCGGCGCTGAGTCCTTCGCACATCATTAGCAATCTGATATGTTGTACCCTCAGCCCTAGCTAAATCAGCAATTAGCTTCAGTACGCTGTAGAACTGCTTAAACGCTTTGTCCAGTTCCGCGCTAGTATTGGCGAAACCGTAATCAGGCTTGGCGTCAGGTTCGCTTTGAAACTCCACAGTAGGAACAGTCACGCCCATGACGCTTCTGAAATCCAAAAGAAAATCCGCTTCATGACTTGAGCCCAAAGCAACGTTGGCAACTGTTTCCGAACCCTTAGCCATATTTGCCTCCTTTAAACTCTGGTAGGCTTTCGCAAGAGCCTCCAATAAGTCCTCTCGGCTTTTTTCAGCGTCATAAATGCTGTTTCTTAGCTCGCGGAGCAAAATGTCACGTTTACGTTCAAGTATCTCGCGTCCAGACTCGGCTAGACTCAGGGTCTTTTTTGTTTGTATGAGATTAATTCTTGTTGGACTAACGTTCTCAAGAGACATTTTGTCACGTTACCTCTTGAACAATTTTTGGAAAATACTTCTTAATGAATTCAGGATGTATTCTTGTTAATTCTTCTTCCTGCAAAATTGACAGCGCATCCCAAGCAATCGAAAGAGTCTGCTCAATCGATCGGTTCTCGTTTCTACCTTGATTAATAAGCGTCTGCTCGAACCGCTCACCAAAGCGCAAGTAATCTTTATCTCTACTTCCTAACCCTTCTTCGCCGATAATTGTAGCTAAAGACTTCACGGCATTGTACTGAGCATAAGCTGCGTACAGTTGACTTGCAACGTCAGCGTGGTCTTCCCGCGTGCGGTCTTTTCCTATGCCATCCTTCATCAATCTGGAAAGGCTCGTGGTGATGTTAATTGGGGGATAAATGCTCTGCTTTTCCAAAGCGCGGGACAAGACAATTTGCCCTTCAGTAATATAGCCTGTTAAGTCGGGGATAGGATGCGTTATGTCATCGTTTGGCATGGTCAAAATAGGCATCTGAGTTATTGATCCCTTCTTGCCCGCAATTCTGCCCGCGCGTTCGTACAGACTTGCAAGGTCACTGTACATGTAACCTGGATAACCCTTTCTACTAGGCACTTCCTCCATTGAAGCGCTAACCTCACGTAGTGCTTCGCAGTAATTTGTCATATCTGTCAAGAGCACAAGCACATGCGAATCCTGCTCAAACGCCAAATACTCCGCCAAAGTCAAACCAGCCCTAGGTGTGATAATTCGTTCCACAGGCGGGTCCTCAGCCAAGTTAAGGAACATCGCCACGTTTTTTATAGCGCCAGTTTCCTCGAAGCTTTTTTGGAAAAAAGCAGCATCATCATGCTCTAGACCCATTGCGATGAAAACAATATTGAATTCTTCGCCTCCTCCACGAATCTGCGCTTGCCTCACAATTTGAGCAGCAAGATCATTGTGAGATAAACCTGGACCGCTAAAAATTGGAAGCTTCTGCCCTCTCACCAAACTGGTTAAGCCGTCAATTGCAGATATGCCTGTCTGGATGAAGTCTCTTGGATATTCTCGAGCAGTCGGATTCAAAGGGAACCCATTCACGTCAAGTCTTTCTTCCGTAAAAAATCTGGGTTGCCCATCAATGGGTTCGCCGAAACTGTTCATTACGCGTCCAAGCATTTCTGTGGATACAGGTACTTCCAGCGGTCTTCCAAGAAATCGCGTACGCGTTTCCGAAGGTGATAAGCCTGTCGTGCCTTCGAAGACTTGGACGGTTACGGCTTTCTGAGTTACCTCAATAACTTTGCCTAGGCGTATTTCTCCAGTCTGCGTTTTCACTGCTACAAGTTCGTCGAAACTTACTTCTCGCACGTTTTCTACTATGATTATTGGGCCTGAAATCGAGGCTACACCTTTATATTCTAATCCTGTGTCTGCCATACGCTTTACCTCAAACTTGCCTCCAACATTTCGAAGTGGTGTTTCATTCGTGTTTCCAAATCATCTAAAAGATTTGCTTTGTCGTTTGCCACTGAAGTTTTCATGCGCATGATCTCCTCTGTTATTGGCAGCTGTGTAATCTTGAAGATTGGTGCGCCTTTGTTTACAACACGCTCGGCTAAACTGTGGAAATCCAGAATTATTTTAAGCATTTTGAATTGTTTCTGCGGAGAGCAGTAAGTATCCACTGGATCCAAGGCATTCTGCTGCAAAAAAGCAGTACGGATTATTCTGGCTGTCTCTAAAATTAAGCGTTGTTTATCAGGCAAAGCTTCTGGACCAACCAGTTTAACGATGTTTTTCAATTCGTCCTCCGTCTGTAATATGCGCATTGCCTGTTCCCGATAGCTGTTCCAGTTTTTATCCACTTTGTCTTGCCACCAGCCTGCAAGGTCACTAATGTATCCGCTGTAGCTTTGAACCCAATTAATCGCGGGATAGTGCCTAGCATCTGCCAATTCAGGGTCTAAAGCCCAGAAAACCCGTGTAAAACGTTTAGTATGCTGCGTCACCGGCTCAGTAAAGTCACCGCCAGGAGGAGAAACCGCTCCAATCGCACAAATCGAGCCGACGCGTTTTTCTGTACCTAATGATTCCACGACTCCTGTACGTTCATAAAATTCCGCTAGGCGAGATGGCAAATAGCTTGGGAAGCCTTCTTCAGCAGGCATCTCTTCAAGCCTCCCTGAAACTTCTCTGAGCGCTTCTGCCCACCTACTTGTGGAATCCGCCATCAAAGCCACGGCGTAACCCATGTCTCGATAGTATTCAGCGATGGTTATTCCCGTGTAGATGCTGGCTTCACGGGCAGAGACCGGCATGTTGCTTGTATTTGCGATAAGTATGGTTCGCTCCATGAGCGGGTGCCCAGTTGTAGGGTCAGTTAACTTGGGAAAGCTAGTCAGCACATCCACCATTTCGTTGCCGCGTTCACCACAGCCCACGTAAATTACCAAGTCTGCATCTGACCATTTGGCAAGTTGTTGCTGAGTAATAGTTTTTCCAGTGCCAAAACCGCCTGGAATAGAAGCGCTTCCACCCTTCGCAATTGGAAAGAAAGTGTCAATTACACGTTGCCCCGTGATTAAAGGAGTAGATGCTGGAAGCCTTCGGCCGTACGGTCTAGGTTTCCGTACCGGCCATTTCTGCAGCATTGTCAGGTCAATTTTTTTGCCGTTCGCTTCTATAGTGGCGATTGTTTCTATGATTGTATAGTTGCCTTGCGGTGCAATCTGGACCAGTTTGCCCTGCATGGTTGGTGGGACAAGTATGCGGTGTTCAACCAAATCGGTTTCTGCTACTGTTCCAATGACATCGCCACTTGCGAGCTTGTTTCCAACCGTTGCCTTGGGTATAAAAGCCCATTTTTTATCAGTTGAAAGAGGCGACACTCCGTGCACTTGTTTAATAAATGGTCCCGTAAGTGTCCTTAACACTTCTAGTGGTCTTTGGATGCCGTCGAAAACGTTTCCTACTAATCCCGGAGCAAGCTCCACTGAAAGCGGGTTTCCAGTTCCTAGCACAGGCTCGTTAAGTTTAAGTCCAGAAGTGTTCTGGTAAACTTGGATTGTTGCACGTTCACCTTCTAAACGGATAATTTCACCTATTAAGCCCTCTTTACCTACTTCAACCAGTTCATGCATAACGGCTTGTGCCATGCCTTTGGCTTCAACGACTGGCCCCGCAACTCGAATTACTCTGCCTTTAATCGACATACTTCCTAGGCCTCCTCCCCGAACAATATTTTTGCCACTTCAACACGTAAGGCAGGCTTGAGTTCTTGCAACCGATTATCTATGGTGCTATCGTAGGTTATTTTGCCGTCTACGGTTTGGATTTTGCAGCCGCCAATGAAATCTTCGTTTTCGTCTGACAGCTTTAATTCCCGACGTAACTTCTTAGACAAACGGTTCAGCATGTCTTGCGTTAACCATCCTTTATCTTTAGCGTTGACTTGTATGACGAGATTTTTTTGGCCGATTCTTCCAGCCGCTTCTTCTATAAGTTTCAGGAGATAGCCGTGATATTCCTCAGTTGTTACGAAACCCTTAAGGTTGAAAAGGGCTTTCTCGAAAGCAGTATCAACTAAGCCTTCTTTTGTTTGAAGCAGGCGATTTCTCATTTCCACCTCAGTTACAGAAGCGATTTTTCGCCTCTCGCCTTCTGCTTTAGCTGTCGCCTGATTCATTAAAGTCTGGTAGTTTTGGACTGCTTGCTCTTTTCCTACTTTTAATGTTTGTTTAGCTTGATTTTCAGCAAATAAGATTATGGCTTCTGATTCTTTTTGCACGTCCCCTAAAACTTCGTTTGCAATCGCGGAAAGACCATCTTTAATACTCACTTTTTTAATCCAGCTTTTATATTCTAACGCCTAAGGTTTTGCTGATGAGGTCAGACATGTGGACTTGACTTGGTTTTCCCCTGCTTCCAGGCATCTCCACAATTAAGGTGTTCTTGCGTTCGCGGCGAATTTTTTCGATAGCCTCATGCATTTGCGGTTGAGTGGAGAATTCTTCGCTTACGATTATAATTGCCAGATCATTGTGGACAAGCGCTTTGTCTAGAGCTTGCCATGCCTCATCAACTGAATTTACTTCGGCGCCTTCAAGGCCGACCAGTCTGAACCCAGTAATCATGTCGCTGTCGCCGATAACGTAACCAAGCATGGTATCGCCCAATAAAACTTTAATTTCTAGTTAATCAACATTTTGTTGGAACATAGATGTTTCGACCAGAAAGAATGAGCGACACATCAATAATATGCGTTAAACAAGACGTTGAATCAGTACTACAAGCGCTAAGCAGCTTTGGAGAATTCCACATAGAACAAGCAACTGAAGACGCAAGCCTTACCGACTACAGCGAGAACATCCAGAAGGCTGAGGAGTCCCTCACAAACGTCAATGAGTTAATTAAACAACTTTGCCAAGAAAAACCAGGCATCTTCGACGTTTTCAGAGTATCACAACCAACTAGAACACAAGTAACCGCGGAAAATTGGCAAGCCCTCTCAGAATCCACTTGCCAACAAGTCTTGACGCTTAAAAAGGAAGTTGACGACATCAACACCTCTCTATCCAGCCTGCAAGAAAAAACTGCACAGCTTAACCACATCAAAGACATGCTGACAACAATGGATAAGATGAAAGCAGACCTTGCAGCCATGGAAGAACTAAAATTAATACGTGTTGCCTTTGCAAGCGTACCACATAAAAACTTCGATGGATTAAAAACGGCACTTACAGACTTTTCGCTCATTCTGCATCGCTACGACTTAACCAAGGCAACTGACTTTGTATCCTTAGCTGTGCCAAGCAAACAAGGCTCAGATGTCGAGAAAATCCTGAAGCTACATCACGCTGAAACCTTTGCGATTCCTAAGGATTTACCGCACGATGTGGCTCAAGCGCTCAATGAAGTTAATAATCGATTAAAAGAGAACGCGCACAAAGAAAAAGCGTTTTTCGATTCACTAAATAAACTAAGCAAAGAAAACAAGAATAAACTTGTCTCATGGAAAGAAAACACTGAAAACATTCTTGCATTACTAAATGCGAAACGAAAAATACTTCAATCTGGCCGGCTTGCAACAGTTAAAGGGTTCGTGCCGGAGAAAAAATTCCATGCGCTCAATGAAAAAATCCATGGGATGCTAGGAGATAAAGCTTTAGTGCTTCAGAATGAGCCAGTTCAGGACCAAGACCCCCCTACAAAGCTTAGTCACAACAGATTTATCAAGCCTTTTGAAGAGATCACTAAGCTTTGGGGTCTACCACATTACGACGAGCTGGATCCAACGCCAGTTATTGCAATAACGTTCCCGATTATTTTCGGGTTAATGTTCGGCGACGTTGGACACGGCTTAATCCTACTGGTCGGCGGGTTAACGCTTGGAATATTGATTAAAAAGAATCAAGCAATAAAAAATGTATGCTGGATTATGGCTGCCTGCGGCGCCAGCGCCATTATCATGGGGCTAATGTATGGCGAGTTTTTTGGTAAGGAGTTATTTGCTCCTTTATGGTTCAGCCCGTTTAATAATATCTTTGATTTCCTAATTTTCGCCCTTGCCGTAGGCGTGATACAAATCGGCAGCGGCTTGGTTTTGGAAATGGTGAACTTTCTGATTAAGCATAACGTCACTGATGCAGTTTTTACGGCGATACCTAAAATAGCGTTCTATCTTGGCGCAGTTTACCTTATCGTAGTTTACAAGTTAAATCTCGGGTTGTGGTTTTCGGGTCCAATATTGCTTATCATTGTACCATTTGTGGTTTTGGTTTGCGGTAAGCCAATTTTTATGACGGTAGAAAAATTTTCATTGCGTGCCGTTGGCCCCAAAATTGAACAAAATGGTCAACAGAACTCGTTAGGACAGCGAATTTTCGAGGGCGGAGACTTAGTTACTCGCTTGCTTAGCAATTCTATTTCTTATACGCGAATTCTTGCTTTGCTTATGGCTCACTGGGCATTACTCCTTGTAATATACACTATCGCTGGCTTGGTAGGCTTTGCTTCGATTCCAGCGTTGATTGTCAGCGGCATAATCATCGTTGTCGGAAATATTTTCGTGATCGGGCTTGAAGGATTAATCGTTTTCATTCATACGCTAAGATTGCACTTCTACGAGTGGTTCAGCAAGTTCTACGAGGGCACTGGAACAGAGTTTAAGCCATTTAAGCAGAACCATGTCTACACTGAAGTCGTCCTTGAGGGAAAACAGGCTTAAAGTAACAGTTGACCCTGGATCTCCTCAGGGTTCACTGCCGCTTCCACACCCGAACTCGTAGCAATAAGATTATGTACTTCAGCTTCTTTTTGTGTCATGAAGGCAAGTGGTGCACCAATGTTGAAAATTTCACCAATCCTGCTTGCTTTAGCATGTTGAAAAACTGCTCTCTTGAAGGCCTTTTCAGCGTTTGCTACCGTTTCTTCTGGATTTTGAGTTTTAACAAAGAACTTAGCGTAATGGCTCTCGAGGGCAATTTTGAGGGCTGATTCAAAATCAACTGCCGATAATAGAGCCTCAACAGTTTCCATAGAAAGATCAAAATTATTATGAGGCACCGCTAGTCGCAGCCAGTTGGCATCGTAGTTTAAGGTTTTTCCCCTCAGAAGCGTCAGCAATGTGAAGCTATCATTTTCTGTGCTTGCATAAAAATGTGCATGTGGCTTCTCTTTTTTGGGAAGTAGCATGTAACTGTCATGGAGTTTTTCGTAAAATACCTTATCAAGAAGCACATCAAAGCGTGCGGTTGAACCGCTTTCCTCATAATTTTGCAGTCCCATATTCAAGGTGGACGCGTACTCTGTGCTTTTAAGGGCATTCACCATTTGCTTTAAGGCTGGGGCTTTAGCAGCTTCCTCAATGACTGAGCTTTTTTTAAGATAATCTTCTATAGAAAGGTATATTTTGGCTAGCTTTTGCTCAGGACTTAGGTTGGCGTAGACTGCTTTTATGAGCACCTTGATGTTTTCCACTTCGAACCTTAAAGGGTGCAAGTTAAGATATTTTGTTGCGTTTTTGGGTGAGTTTTTGACTATTTTTGCATAAGATTCAATGAGATTTTCATTGAATGCTCTTTCGAGTTTGCGGCTTGTAAGTGGCAAGGGCACTTTAGCTATTTGCGCCTGGTAACTGGTTTCTCGGAGTTGAGCTGCGAATGCGGAGAGGTCTCTGCTTTCCGTTAGCGTTTTGAGTTTAACTTCGCTTAGAAGTTTGCTTCTTTCTGCCCCGATTTTGGCTAGAACACTCGCATAAAGTGTTGTCTGGCTCAAGTTTGGGTTTCCTCAATCACTGCATTCACAACTTTCGTGATTGCTGATTCCATATGTTTTTCCGCTTGCACTCTCAGTTTATCTGCGGCTACTTGGTTTGCTTTCAGCAGTTCGTCACGGTTGCGATTAGCTTCCTGAATTGTGTTCATGTACAGCTGCTGTGACTCCTCCTCAGCGTAAGTTTCGCTGTTGGCCAACAACTCTTCCGCTTCTTTCTGTGCGAGATCAGTCATCTTTTTGGCCTTATCCTGCGCTTCGCTACGGATCTGCTCTGCTTGAGCTTCGATTTTTTTAAGTTCTTCCCACACTTTCTCCATTATTCCACAAATATGCTATGGTTTATGTGGTTTCTAAAGGTTTTGTGCTCTAAATAAAGATTATATTTTTGACTGAAAAATAGTTTGTAAAGTTGAATTAGGCAGGTCATTTTGCCGTGCTTAAAACTTTTTTTCCAACCTGCTTGATTTTCTCATTTTGAAAACCCGAAAGCCGAGTAGATAGTCGACGTCCCGCTGCTTCTTTGGAAAAGCCCCAAAAGAGCAAGGTCGCTGGCGACGTAATTTAAGAGAATCATGTTTGCCGAAATCCAAAATGCAAGAAACCATTCACCATATATTGGTTTGAAACTGTGCAATTTTTCATAGAATGTAGCGCAGGGACTGCACATGAATTCAACTAACGAAGATGAGTGCCATCCGAACAGAAAATCCTTAAAGATCATGTCTAAATCTTGCAGCACTGCGTTGAACCTGAGTCCTAACTAGCTTAATATACAACGTTAGCTTGAGTTACGTATTTAAAATCCAAAAGCCATCAATTATGTGGGGATAATCGTGGAATCGAAAAGTGATTCACTCATAGCTTACAATGCTTTGAAGAAGAAAATCATAAACGCGGGCTTTTGCACGGCTTGTGGAGCTTGTGAGGTGGCATGCCCGGTTGGGGCACTGCAGATTGAGGATGATAAGGTTAAACGTATACATAATTGTGCAGATGATTTGGATCTCTGTCCAATCTGTTATGCAGTGTGTCCTCACTCTGAAGCCTTTTTGCTAAGAAGCCTACGGGCAGTTTCGGATGCGCCGATCAAGAATGAAGCAATAGGCTATTACAGACAAATGTACCTTGCCCAAGCGGCAGACCCAAAGCTCAGGGAACAATGCAGGGGCGCAGGGGTTGTAACCGCCCTCTTGACTTACGGCGTCGAAAACAAAATTTTCGACAGTGCCATAGTTTCCCAAGCTGAGCTTGGAGACCCAACAAAGACTAAGCCTATGGTGGCCGTGGTACCAGATGACATCCTTTCTGCGGTCGGTACGAAGTTCTTTCCCTCAGCAGTCGCCAGGGCTTATGGGACAGCTGTAATGGGATACGGAAAAACGAAGATCGCCTTTGTCGGCGTACCCTGCCATGTGCTTGCCCTCCGTAAGTTGGGAGCATGGCAACACAAGATTAGCGGAAACTTGAAGATAATCATAGGTCTCTTCTGTTTCGGTACTTTCTCACTTAAGCCGTTGATGGAATACATAACAAAAACCTACAATATTAAGCCTTCAGACATTAAGCAAATGCGTCTCTCAAAAGATTTAGTTATCCAGACAGAAAAGGAATCGATAAACATTCCGTTTGAAGAGCTTCAGAGCAAGATTTTGCCCAGCTGCAGAACATGCGTAGATTTCACTTCTGAATTTGCGGATATCTCAGTTGGACGCGCTTTCCCGCTCACGGACTGGTCTGTGGTAATCATACGAACCAAAACTGGAGAAGACTTCTTTTTCGACGCAGCAGAAAAGGGAGTTATCAACTTACGTGCTGTCGAAGAGGAGCCAAAAGTGTTTGAGCGTGTGATTGGACCAGCCATAAAGAAACGAACAGAAGCCCTTCGCGCGGCCGGTAAACTTGAGGAAACCTTAGGTTTTATTCCAGCTCGATTGCTGAGGGAGACGGATTTGCTTGCCAATGTCAAGGTTGAGGAAATCATGACGAGAAAAGTCCGATCTGTGCCTAGTAATATGACTGTTAGCGAACTTTTGGAGCTGATGGCGGCGGAGCAGCATGGAGGGTACCCCGTGACGAATGAAAAAGATGAGCTCGTCGGCATTGTAACCATCGAAGAAGCTTCATTTGTGGATAAAAAGAAGCGAGACCAGACTTTCGTTGGTGCTATAGCAAGGCCAAACCTCGATGTAGTCTATCCTGGGGAGACTGCGTTGGATGCATATAAAAAAATGAGCAAACAGGAAACAGGGCGGGTACTCGTTTTGGACCCGGAAAATCCGCAACGAGTGATAGGCATAGTAACCAAAGCAGACTTGTTGCACGCTCTGGTGAACCAAGCCTGAAGAGGCAAGCAAAACCCTGAGTCCCGAACCCCGCTCCACTTCAACCGATTCGCACACGACGTATCCATGGTTCTGGTCTTTCACAGCGCCGCGCCGCGCTCCAATTTTGCTGGTGATTGTACCGTTTGTTTTTCTAATTTTTGCGAAGCCTACCTTTTTGGCACTGGAAAAATTCTCTAGGCGTTCCGTTGAAGCTCAAAATGAACAGAACTCGTTAGGGCAGAGGCTTTTCGAAAGCGGAGACTTTGTGACACGCTTGTTTAGCAACACTATTTCTTACGCGCGAATTCTCGCTTTGCTTATGGCTCATTGGGCATTACTTCTTGTGACCTATACTGTCGCTGGCTTGATAGGTACAGCTTCGCTTTTAGGTTTAGTTCTAAGCGGCAAAATCATTGTCGGCGGAAACGTGTTTGTGATTGCGCTTGAGGGATTAATCGTTTTCATTCACTCGTTAAGATTGCACTTTTACGAGTGGTTTAGCAAGTTCTATCAGGACAGCGGAACAGAATTTAAGGCGTTTAAGCAGAACTTTATCTATACCGAAGTTGTTCTTAAAGGAAAACAGGCTTAAAGCAACAGTTGGCGTTGTATATCCTCAGGTTTGATTGCTGCTTCCACACCCGAGCTTAATGCAGTAAGATTATGCACTTCAGCTTCTTTCTGTATCATGAAGGCAAGTGGCGCACCGATATTGAAGTTTTCAGGTATTTTGCTTGCTTTAGCATACTGCAAGACTGCTTTCTTGAAGGCTTTTTCCGCGTTAGCTACTATTTCTTCCGGGCTTTGCGCATTAGCAAAGAATCCAGCGTAATGGCTCTCGAGGGCAATTTTTAGGGCTGATTCAAAATCAGCTGTCGTTACCATAGCCTCAACCATTTCCACGTCAAGGTAAAAATTGTTAGGCGGCACTGCAAGTCTTAGCCAGTTTGCATCATAATTTAGGTTTTTTCCTCTCAATAACGTTAGCAATGTGAAGCTATCATTTTCTGTGCTTGCATAAAAATGCGCATGCGGCTTCTCTTTTTCGAGGAGACCCTCGTAGCTGTCATGGAGTTTTTCGTAAAATGTCTTATCAATTAGCACGTCAAAACATGTAGTTGAGCCGTCTTCCTCGTAACTTTGAAGCCCCATGTTCAGGGCTAACGCGTAATCTGTCTTTTTTAATGCTTTCACTATTTGCTTGATATCTTGGGCTTTAGCAGTTTCCTGTATTACTGGACGGTTTTTGAGATAATCTTCTGCGGGAAGGTAGATTCTGCCTAGCTTCTGCTCAAGGCCTAGCTTTGCGTTGGTTGCTTTTATAAGCGCCTTGATGTTTTCTACCTCGAACCTTAAAAGGTACAAACTAAGATATTTTGAAGCATTTTTGGGCGAGTTTTTTATTATCTTTACATAGGTTGAAATGAGATTTTCATGGAAAGCTCTTTCGAGTCTGCGGCTTGTAAGCGGCAACAGTACTTTGACTAGTTGCTCTTGGTAGCTGGTATCTCGAAGTTGAGTTGCAAGTTCTGAGAGATTTTTGCTTTCTGCCAGCCCTTTGAGTTTCGCTTCGCTAAGCAGTTTGCCTCTTTCTGCTCCGATTTTCGCTAAAACAGAAGAGTAAAGTGTTGTCTGGGTCAAGGTTTAGTTTCCCCAAGCACCATGTTCACAACTGTAGCGACTGCTTGTTCCAACTGTTTTTCCGCTTGCGCCCTCAGATTCGCTCTGGCTTCTTGATTTGCTTTTAGCTGTTCTTCACGGTTGCGGTTGGCTTCCTGAACCGTGCTGGCATAAAGCTGCTGAGCCTCCTCTTCCCCGTAAGCTTTGCCATTAGCAATCAGCTTCTCAGCTTCCTGCTGTGCGAGAACCGTCATTTTTTTGGCTTCATCCTGCGCTTCGCTACGAATCTGCTCCGCTTGCGCTTCAATTTTTTTCAGTTCATCCCAGATTTTCTCCATTATTCCACAAGTATGCTATGGCTTGTGCGGTTTCTTAAGTTTTTGTACTGTGAAAAAGCTAAGTTTTGCTACAAGAAAAGTGAAGCGGACAAGTCTTTTTACTGCACTCAGGAATATTTTTTAGAAAAAAATACTTGCTTTTTCTCGTCAGCAGAGTCTGCTGTTCCAGCGAACAAACAAAAACTGTTTAAAGGGCTAAAAGTCTCTAAGAAGCCTATCAAAAAGCGCTTTACTTTTTGCGATTTCTTCTATGGGAGTTTTATGCTCCAGTTCCAGCGTCATCGGACCATCATAGCAATATTCATGCAGTCCAGAAAGAAACGCTATTAGCTCTTGTTTTGGCTCAGTGAAGGGTTGGTGTGATTTGTTGGCCATGTGAACGTTGCAGACGCGGTTTCCATATTTTTCTAGGAGGTTGTCTGTTTGTTTTGTTTCTAAGGCGTGGCAAAAATCTAATGTTATTCCCATGCTGCCATCGTCTATGATTTTTAGGATTTCTTCAAGCTGTTCAACGTTCCTGCCAAAACCCGTCGAAGTATAAGACAGGTTTTCCAGTGCCAGTTTGATATTCAAGCTTTTTGCGTACTCGTTGAGTTCACCAAAGATTAAAGCTAAGCATTTATCTCTAACTGGTTGAGACAGCTTTTTTGAAATATCCGAGTGCACGGTCATAACTGGCGCTGAAAGCTTTCGGGCAAACTCAAGCGAAATTTTGCCATAATAAACCGCTCGATGAACCTCAACTTCATCCTTCACATGCAAAGTTGCAGAGTGAAGAGTTAAACACTTAAGTCCAGAAACATCCAAAAATTTTTCTGCAGCATAAACCGCAGTATCATTCTCTTTCCTCACAGACTTCATGTTAAATTCAATGTTTTCAAAACCAAGCTCCTTGATAACCGCAAAATTCTTCTCTAAGCCTATCTTACTAAAAATCCCATTAGACAAACTCAACTTCATTCGCCAAAGCCTTCGCACATTATTTTTTCTCTACTTATGTTAAATTGTTTCTCTCTAAAAGTCTTACTTCATTCGAACTTTATCCGGAGCAGGGTAATAGTTAATTTCCACAATTTCCCTATACATAACCTGACGGTGCCAAATATGGAAGTAAAAGTTCGTTTCTTCACTAGTCTAAGAGAAATCGTAAACAAGAAAGAAGAAACACTGACGTTTGCTAACGATGAGAAAATTACTGTTGATTCAGTTCTTAAGACACTGGCTCAAAAGTACGGAAAACCCTTCATCGAATACGTTTACAACGGCAAAATAGGTCAAACCAAAAACTTCCTCCAATTCCTCGTTAACGGAACCAGCACATCAACACTGAACGAAACAGAAACAGAGCTCAAAGACGGTGATGTTTTAGCTATTCTTCCGCCTGTAGGCGGCGGCTAAGGAAATTATCTTTTATCGTGATGACCTGAAAAAAACAAGTAACAATTAATGTCTAAGCTGTTGCAGCTATTTTTTCTGTGTTAATAATTTTAGTTACTAGTTCTTTGCCTAAGTTCTTTGAAGCATCCAAGACCTCTATGCCTATGATGCGCCCGTTTTTGTCTAGGTCTATTATTACGTTTTCTGCAAGTTCTTCGCTTATGTCATATTTGGCTTTTCTTAGCCAGATGTACATGGCATCGGCTTTTTGGTCGTATTCTACTTGCACCATAAAGTCAGGGTCTCCTCGTCCAGTAAACTGTAATAACGGTTATTTTATCATTTTCTCTTTTTATGGATGGCTATGGTTGGAGCAAACGCTAAAAGTAAAGAACCACAATAGAGAAGCTATCTTGTCATTAAGGAGCAAGCGATGTGCCTCCAGCAGTAGTCAAAAGCGTTAAAGACCTGATTTATTGGCAGTACGCGAAAATAATCGCTGAGTCAGCAGGTCTCGGAAAGAGAGATTACGGTTTTGTTATGAACAAGTTCAAGCAGCTCAAGCAGGGCAGCATTTCATGGGACGAAATCAGAGAGTATGTCAAAGAGAGGGAGTATTCAAACGAGTGCATTTTCTGCGGGGCAACTACAAACCTGACGCTTGAGCATTTGCTGCCGAAAAAGTACCATGGGCCTAACGTTGAGAAGAATCTTGTTTGGATATGCAAAAGCTGCAACTCCAAAAAAGGCGCGAGAAGACTCTACGAGTACTTTGCTATTCAAGCAGGTGTAGAAGCAGCCAAATACGAGGTACCCCGCATAGCTGAAGGAAAATACTTAAAATTCGCCTATGAAACCCTAAAAGAAAACAACTTCTTAGAAACCAGCGCCGCCAAGCTAAGCAGCAGCATCTGCCCCAAATGTGATATGAGACAGCTATGTATAAAACAAGACAGTGAAGGGGAACTGTCGCCGTTCTGCATTGACGGCATGCTAACGTTGTGCTTCAAAGAAAAAACCTAACGGCATATTTATACTCAATTCGGCTTCCCATTTACAAATTAGATTCCGAACTTGATTCATACGCAACACCTTTTTTCGCCTTTCTCCACCTTTTCTTACCTTTTTTACCGTTTCTAGCCCTCAACCTAAGCGCAAATTAAAGCCTAAACCAAAAAAACAACCCCAAACAAGCTTTTCGAAGGGGATAGGGGAGTCAATTTAGCTGATAGATTTCAACAACAAAATGCAGTTAGCCCTTAAACTCCGCCCCAAAACAGCGTCTTCTTTCGCATAAGCGCTATGTATTCTTTTAGCACTTCGTGCTCTTCAGCCGTTAAATCATCTGAATGCGTCGTCAACAGTGCTTTCGCATCCTTTTCAGGCACTTTTACAAATAACACGTCCTTCTCAAACACGTGCCTGCCCACAATCGGCTTATCCATCGAAATTGCCACCTGCATGCCGACCTTAGCCTCTGGTAAGGTTTTGCCTTGGTCCTGAATCTGGTCAACTTCGCCTAAATCGCTACTGTCCATAGCTCGCATAAGCTCGTACTTTGGCTTTAATCGGCCTCCGAGCACTTCCACGCCGAAAATTGCTGGCTTAGCCCTGCGGAATATGCAATTGGGCAAAACTGTAACTTTTCCAGGCTTAACTAACGCCTCAAACTCCGCTTCACTCTTCGTTTCACGCTTGTTTTTAGCCCACTGCAAATACGCGTCAATCAGATTGTAAATGATTGGCTGATTGAAAATTGGGATACCATTAGCCGCAGCTTCCTCCTCAGCGTCAGGCAACGTTCTAACGCCAAACGCCAAGATAGCGCCAACCAACGGCTCACGCGTCTTCACCACAGACGCCTCAATCACGTCACGTTTACTGATGTCGCCAACATCGGCAATGCGTACTTGCACATTGTTAGCCTTCAAAATCTCAGCCATAGCCTCCAACGAGCCAAGCGTGTCAGCCTTAACAATAACACCCTCAATCTCCTTAGCAATCCTGATTCTGCCTATCTCTTCAGTGATAAGCTTACAGTACTTTGCAGGGTCTTCACCAGCCGGCACAGCGAACAACGGTGCACCAGCCAAAGCACCCTCCAAACCAGGCGCAACTACCTTAACACCCGCACTGGCAAAGACGCAGTCAACCGAAGTAAACTTGTCTCGCGGATCTCTCATCTCATCTAATGGTTTAGGCACCAAAATTGCTCGTACTCGAGCCGAAATCGCCCCATTTCTCCCGCCGACAACAATCAAATCGTCCTTACGCAACGTGCCATCGTAAACAATCGTGTTTAATGTTAATCCTAAACCAGGCTCCTCCTTTACCTCTAACACCGTGCCCTTAGCCGCACCCTCAGTTGTCTGCAAACGCTTCTTAAGGAACTGCTGACTTAACCCAACCAAAACCATAACCAGTTCCGATAAGCCTTCGCCGGTTTTTGCACTAGTCGGCACCAAAGCCACGTTAATCGTGAAATCTCGAATATGGTCAAACCGGTCAGTTTTAAAACCTAACCGGCTAAACTCGCCCATAACGTGGTATAAACGGTTATCCAACTCTTCACGCACAAAACTGGACTGGGAAGCATAAGACTGCAAAAAAGGCGTTCCCCGCTGAGGTGTCCATCCTGGAATGCGATCAATCTTGTTAACCGCAACGATAAAGGGGGTCTTGCGAGCTTTCAGAATTTCGATGCACTCAAAAGTTTGAGCTTCAAAACCCTTCAAAACATCAACTACAAGAATCGCGATGTCGGCGACGCTTCCGCCTCTGCGCCGAAGGTTCGTGAATACTTCATGCCCAGGCGTATCCACGATTAATAATCCGGGGATTTCTATGCCAGTTTTAAAGTTGGACAGCCCCGGCCCAATGAGTTGTTTGAGTGTTTCAACTGGAAAGAAGCTTGCGCCAATATGCTGGGTCATTCCTCCTGCTTCACGTGCTTGCACACTAGTTTTTCTCAGCTCGTCAAGGAGTGAGGTTTTGCCTGCGTCTACGTGTCCTAATACGCATACTATTGGTTGGCGTGTGGGCATAAATTTGAATTCACTTTCCGCTATAAGTTATCTATGTGTCATAATGATTTTTTAGTTTATAAATGCTGGTGACGAGCATTTTTTTTATTGTCCTGGTTGCTGCCTTTTGGCGGGGGTTGCTAACTATTTTCTTGTGGTTGACAGAAGAGAGTAAAAGCGTTATTCAGATGGTCTGACGAGGAGTAGGAAGAGACCGATGATAACCATGATGAAGCTTAGGACGCCGAAGAATAAGGTGAAATCGCCAAGTGCGCTCGTGATTGCTGTAAGGTAGATCATTATTGCGCCGACTGCAATTAGAACTACTCCGAATAATTTCTCGGCAAGGGATATAAAGAATGTGTCTCCTTCTTCACTCATAGCTGTTTTCGCCCTGTCTTTCCGTGTTAATGGCTACATTAAACAAGAGGGGTTATTTTAAATTATTTGTTGTTGAACATGATTCGGGTGTTGTTAAAATAGAGTTGATGAGTTTTTGTTGCCGCGGATGTTTATATGACTAACTGCTAGCTGCAATTACTGCCACATATCTCAATGAGGATTAATGTTGTCAGTAATATCTTAACTATCAAGTTAGATGAAATGCTTGACTTCTTTCATTTTCTGTCCATTGCCCCGGCTTTCATAGTAACAGGATAAAGCATCGTGGCACCGTGCACTTTTTCAAAACATTCGTTGAGACCTTTACTGAATATTGGTTTAGTTATGCCGCCCAAATCTATGAATGACAAACAAAAAAATTCGATAAATTGGAAGATAAGTGGCAGACTGTACCTAGATTTTCTGAAGAATATAGATGATTTCAATGTTTAATTTTCAGAATTTTTTATCACATAATTCCAATCTATATATTTCTCCCAAAAATCTTTAAATGATTTTCTATATTTTGGTAACTTGGATCTTCCTCTCCAAGTGCTCTTATCTGCAAACTTTTTTATATCGGCAGATGGTTTGAAATAAGGAATCGTGTTTTTAGGACTGAGAACAAAAGGAGGATAACCATAGTACATATTGATCCAACTAGAGATTATGCTACCCGTCCTATGATTGCCTTCAATAAATAATTGTGGGTGTCCAAGTATTGCGACATACACCTCTGCCGCCACTTTCAGAGGATGAGGCTCTTTCTTCATATGGTTTTCGTACCAGTTTATTATCGGATCAATATTTCTATAATATTTTTTTGAATTAGCAACAATTGCCTTCACATACTCTTGCCTTAATCGAGAATCTAATCCATAATGCACCAAATTATTTAATTCGCACATTTCTTCAAGACTTTCCTCCGAGAATGGTTCAATGCCCTTTCTAAGTAAATTGTCTAGTAACCCATAGGCACTCATCATTTTCGCCCTAATATCGGCATTGAATGGGGTATCCTTTCTTCCTATCTTTCTTAAATCTAATTCATCATCAATCTTTTTCCAATTTTTCTCTACGCGGGTTAGAGATTGCTCAACCTTAACCAAATTTAATCTCAATATATCTTTTTCTTTACTCATTTAATCTATCTGAAGTATTCTCTTATCTAAAATAGATTGCCTGAATCACTTGGTACAGATTTCGCTGATGCTTCCAACCATGAGTTTTATGCACACACAAAATCCTAAGGCAAAAGCCCGAAGCTAAGCACATACTTCAGAAGCATTTAGGAAAAGATTTTTGGGAATCTAGAGAACACCTAACAATGCTGCTACTACAACAACTATTGAAACTGCGCCAACGAGAAATATCAATCCTTTTGATTTGAAGAAGCTGTTTGTTGCAGCTTCGCCTTCTTGGAGTTCGTATTCTTTTATTTCTTTTGTTTTAGAGTTTATCTGGACTTTAGCTGTTAGTTTTTGAAACATCATCTCAACTATGTATAGTTCTCCATCGAGCGAGACTTTCATCGGCAACCAGCTTCCTTTGTATCCTAATCTTTTCAGGAAGTCAGCTGTCATGGTTGTCGCATTTTCGGCGTCGAAACGTAAGGCCTCTGCTGTTTCAGTGGACATGAATCTTCTCTGAGAGAAATTGGCGCTTTGGCATTTTAGGATTTATGAAGCCAGAAACCATATTTCTAATCAACAGAGCACCCGCCTGGAAAAAAGCTACCGCTTTAATGTTTTACTAAAAGAAAAAGGTAGTTTAGGGCGACGCTTGGCTTGGCAGTTGTGGTTGGGTTCCATTAAATGGGTCGGTTTGGTTTAGAAGGTTGTTTTCGAGATTTTTTAGTGTGCCAAGCTGTGGGATATTGTTTGTTTTAAGAGTTTGTTCTGCAGTACTTACAGCATAGTTGACAACTACGCAAGTTAGCACCACAGCTGCGGTTATTAAAAGTAAAGTAGCTACTGCTGTCTGCAAAGCTTTCTTCTCCTTCCTCAAACCTATTTTGCTGAAAAAACATTTAATAGTTTGTTCTTTTTCCCGAATTATTCCTATTTCAGGAATATATCAAAAATGTGATGACACGCGGTCGATTGGTATAGCTATACTTTTATTGCTCAATATTTCAAACAATTTCAGAAACTTTTTCTTTTTTAAATTCTCTATTTACTAGGTGCATGTTTGTCTGCAGGTGGTTAAGTAGACGCCGCAGGACTGGCAGCAGTTGGCGGTGCTGCTCCAGGTTTTTCTGGTGACGGTTGATTTTGGGGTGTGCTTGATAATATTTGTATTTTTTCTGCCATTGGGTGAAGAAGGTCAGGCGGTGGATATGGCGTGTTTAGGTTGGATGATAGCATGTAGATTGAGTTAAAAACGTGCTGGTAGATGGTGAAGAGGATTTGTGGAATTTTTGTTTTAGGGTTAACCTCTAGTTTTTTCTTGATGTCATCTGCTTTGCCTACCAGAGTTACTGTGCCTGTAGTGTTGTATTTTACAACGTTTGGCTTGGTTGAAATTGCCAAGGCGAAGTTGAGTGTTACTTCGTTTGTGCCTTTTTTTTGTTCTTCCAGCTTTGCGTTGACGTCAAAAAACAACTCATCTTTTGAGAGGTATTCGCCAGTTCGTTCAGCCTGTAAACTATTAAGGGTGATGGAAACGATGACTCCTGAGACAGAGTACTGTGGGTTTACGACTGATTCCTCTGCTACATCATTGCTGTGATTTTAATATTTAACTTTGTTTGTAGCCAGCACGCTGACCATCCTTGTGGATGATAAGTTACGGTTATGGTTGGTCGGAACTGTAGAATGCTGGCACGGAAAGCTCCGTTATAAACTTGAAGGCTTCATCTCCTTTAGTGCTTGCTTTTGGTTTTAACACGATTTTTTTCGGGATGTCTTCTTCAATGTAAACTATGTAGTTAACGGTTGTTCCTAACCCTAAGCGAGCAAGCTGCTGCACGGTTGCCTTAAATTTCTCATTTTCCTGAATTTTTTTATTTATTTTTTCGATTGCCTCAAACAAGATTTCTGTTTGTCCCTGTTCCGTGAATGAAATTGCAATGTCGCCTGATTGAACCCAGCATGAGGTTTCTTCTTTTCCTTTGGCTCCCTTTTTTCCTTTATCTGCCGGTTCTGCTGGTTTCTTTGATTGGCTGCGCAGGGTTTTTTGCAGGGCTGCTGATTTTTGAAACCATTCTTCGTTTTTATGGGCGCCTTCAAAGTCTCTCAGCAACGTGCCCAGCCATTGGCTGTAATCTTCAAATAATGCTCGATACTGAAGGGTTTGGTTTGTTAGGAATTCCGTTATGTCTTTTAATGACGTGAATGTGCGAATTTCTGTTCCCGTTTTTCCACTTCCTTTTCCATATTTTCCTCGGGGATTTAGCTTCGGATACATTAGGTACGTTAGTTTTTAGATAATAGGATTTGTCTATTGCAGAAATTACATACTTTTCAAGAGAGCACCAAGAATTTTTTTTACCCTGTTCTTTGGCTGTTATTGAAAGAGGCTCGTGTGGTTTTAGGGTAAATATTGCGGAAGCAATTGAGCTAACCCCCTCGCACCTCTTCGTTTGAATCGTTCAAGCGGTTGCTTAAGCGATCCATCATTTGCTAATAGCTCAATGGTTTGCCGTCCACTTTATATTACCCTTTTCCTGCACGAGCCTCTTCCATGTTTGGCTCTTCTGGTAGGAAAGCTCTTGTTTTACTTTGTCGGCTACAATATAAAAGTATTATGTATTGCTACACAAGACGCGTAAGTAGTAACAGCCGTTAGTATTTTCAACGATTTCTAGCTTGGTCATAAGCCTTCGCTACGGCTTCACTTGTAAGAACACCAACCACTTTTGTAGGCGATTCCTTATCAACAACAGGCAGCAGGTCGATTTTTTCTTTAGTCATAATTTTGTATGCTTCAATTACTGCTTCATCTGGATGGGTTGAAATGTTTTTTAGGGGCATCTGCTCAACTTTCAGGTTGCCGCGCTGCTCTGGTGTAACCTTGATTATTTCGTTCCAGATCACTACGCCTTGAAAAACGCCGTCTCTCTCGACAAGTGCGTCATGATAACGATTCTTGAACATAACTTCGAAAGCTTCAGCGAGGGTTTGGTCAGGACGAACCGCGCCCACCTCAGATTGCATGACATCTTTAACCTGGACACTTGCCAGCGTCGTGGAAACTATCGTTTGTTCAGCTTCTTCACTTGCACCAATGTAAATAAAAACGCCGATTATTATTAGAAACGGATTAATAAAAAATCCTACCACGACCATTATGATTCCGAATATTCTGCCAATATAAGCCGCGTCTTTGGTGGCTTGGGAAAACTTCATCCGTTCCGCCAGCAAAGCCCTGAAAACTCTGCCGCCGTCCATGGGGAAAGCTGGAATTAAATTGAATGCGCCAAGCAGCAGGTTTAGGTATCCTAAGTCCAGCAGCAGGTTTCCTGAAGAAAGAATTACGGGAGACGGCGGGAATAATAGTTTTATCGGTATCACATAGTTTATGCCAATGAGGGCGGCTCCCATTAGTAGGCTTGCGAGGGGTCCGGCGCCTGCCATTCGCCACTCTATTCTGGGGTTTTCTGGTATTTCCTCAATTTCTGACACTCCGCCGATTGGGTAGAGCACAATTTTCCGCACCTTAATACCGTAGCGTCTTGCAACAACGCAGTGTGCAAGCTCGTGGAGAAGCACAAAAACAAACAGGAACAAAACGAGAATAAAAGAGTACATTTGATTATAATAGATAGCTAAACCTAACACGGCAAAAATCAACAAGATAAAAGTAAGATGCAACTCAATGGGAATCCCCCATGCAGAACCAATTTTAAAAGACAACTTCATAACCAAAAAGAAGACAATGTCTGCCTTTTAAATTTTCTATAAATCTGCATTTAGCCCGCCTTTAGGATGTTTGTGTGTGCTCAGCTAAAGATGATTTTTTGCTAACGGCTACCTCAATAAAGCAGGGTTGAATAGATGGGCTGCTGCTTTTGCAATATAATTATATAATTCTTTAAGCTTATGTTACTTTGAGGAAACTGCTTTGTCAGAGTTTGTTTGGAATAAGCCTGTCGTGTGCATTTTTAAAGAGCGCGACGTTAACCCTGAAATAGACCCCTTCGTAGTTGTGAAAGCCAAAAAAATTACGATTTCCCGTGCCGAAAACTCTAAAGTAACTGGCAGCCTTGTTGATTTCTTCACTCTAATGGGTGATGCTGACTATCTTTTATCGCCTGAAGGTGCAGCAGACCATTATGTAATGTGCTGGTTCGACGACACCGAGCCAGATATGACTAAAGACCTGAGGCGTTTAAGAGGAGTTACCCTTAAGGGAAAAGTATCTTGCGCACTTAACGTAGCCGGCAAAAGGACGTATAATGCTGCTTTCAAGGCTGAACATGCCAAACTGAAATAACCTGATTTCGATTTTCCCTATTTCAGGCTAAAGATAGGTTGCTCAAAAGAAACCCGTAATGGCAGCTCTAATGGTAAATCGGACCGCTGTAACCCGCAGAGTTAAAGGTGAATTTTACATTTTTTTTAAACTTAATTTTAAATATAACTGCATAAACTCTATTGGGTAAGGTCATAGACCATGGTAGAGCAAAAGTTACATGCAATTCTAATTACTGGTAGAACAATCGATCAAGGCGTTGGAAAAGAGATGGGGAAAGGCTCAAAAGAGTACTTTGACAGCTCCGCCCTCTGCTTTATTGATGAATCGGACATGAAAAAACTGGGCATAAAAAGCAGAGCAAACGTTAAGGTTACTTCAAAGTACGGTTCAGTCATCGTTAAAGCAGCCAAGAACCCCTACGGCTCCGATCCTGGCTTGGTTTTCATCCCTTGCGGTTTATGGGCAAATGCCGTTTGCGGAGATGAAACCTTCGGCATGGGTATGCCTCTGTTCAAGGGTTTCCAAGTTGAAGTTGAACCTGCCCCAAACCAAGCCATCTTAACGCTTGATGAACTTTTGAAAGAGGAGTATGGAAGGTAATCGGGATGACAGAAATAGTGAAATCCGTTGTTTGTCCGATATGCGGCTGCTTATGTGATGACATAGAAGTAACAGTGGAAAATAACGAGATTGTTAAAATGAAGAATGGCTGTTCTGTCTGCGAAGCCAAAATGGTTCACGGCTACAAGAGCGACGAGAGAATTTTAAAGCCGCTGATAAGAAAGGATGGTAAGTTAGTTGCTGTGTCGATGGATGAAGCAGTGCATAAGGCAGCCCAAATTCTCACAGACGCAAAATATCCACTGCTGTTCGGCTGGAGCAGTTCAACCTGCGAAGCGCAGCGAATTGGTGTTGAATTAGCTGAAGAATTAGGCTCAGCACTTGATAACTGCTGCAGCGTTTGCCACGGCCCGTCAGTTATGGCAACACAGGAAATTGGTATCCCCTCATGCACTCTTGGGCAAATCAGACATCGTGCAGACCTAATAATTTACTGGGCATGCAACCCATGGACTTCACACCCAAGACACCTTGAAAGATACACCAGCTTCACTGACGGCCGCTTTGAGGGCAGCGAATGGAAAAGTTATCTGGAAAAATTAAAAGGTACCCAAAGCAAGAAAAAAGTGGAAGCAGCTTCACGGCGAATCATAGGTGGATATGAACCGACGCCTCCTCCGCAAGCGTACACTGTTGATGCGCCACCACAGACAATGCAGAAGGCGGGGCGTAAACTAATTGTTGTCGACGTAAGAAAAACCATGACTGCCGAGGCAGCTGATTATTTCATTCAAGTTCAACCAAACAAGGACTATGAAATACTTGATGCGCTCAGATGTTTAGTGGTTGATCAAGAACTGGACGTTGACAAAGTTGGCGGTGTTCCAGTTGAATACCTCCGAGAAGTAGCTGATGAAATGGTGAACTGCGAGTTTGGCGTCATCTTCTTCGGTCTCGGCTTAACTCAAAGCGCTGGCAGATTCAGAAACGTCGAAATAGCAATTGCGTTAACACGGGACCTTAATAGAAAAACCAAATTTGTAATTTCGCCAATGCGAGGACACTTCAACGTTACAGGCGCAAACACGGTTTTCGCTTGGCAAACAGGTTACCCATACGCCATTGACTTCTCACAAGGGTACCCGCAATACAACCCGGGGGAATTCACAACCATCGACCTGCTGAGACGCGGCGACAACGACGCAACACTAGTTATTTCATCCGATCCAGGGGCGCATTTTCCTAAGCCAGCCATGCAAAATATGATGAAGCACCCGTTAATCACCATTAACCCAGATATGAACGCTATCTCAAGACTTGGCGACGTGGTTTTTCCAACGCAGTGGTGCGGAATAGAATATGAGGGCACAGCTTACCGCATGGATCACGTGCCAATAATGCTGCGCAAAGTCGTTGAGCCACCACCAGGAATCCTAAACGACGAGCAACTCCTAAAGAGAATCCTCGATGAAGTCCGAGTAATTAAAGCACAAAATGCTAAGAAAGAGGCTGAAATTGAGGCGGCTTGCTAAATGACTGAGTTACTTATAAAAAACGGCTTCGTCTTTGACCCCATAAACGGGATTAACGGCGAAAAAATGGATATAGCAATCAAGAACGGCAAAATCGTTGAGAAAGTCACGCGCAGGGCTCAAGTGATTGACGCCACTGGCTTAACCGTTATGCCTGGCGGTGTCGACATTCATACTCACGTTGCCGGCGGAGAAGTTAATACTGGCAGAATTGTGCGTCCCGAAGACCACGTTAAAGATGTGGAACGCAAAACAGCCTTAACACGCTCAGGCACTGGCTATTCAATTCCCTCCACTTTCACGACGGGTTACCGTTATTCACATATGGGTTACACAACAATCATGAATCCATCTATGGTCCCACTAGAAGCCAAAGCATACCCACGAAGAACTAAACGATATTCCGCTCGTCGACAAAGCCACATACCCGCTGCTGGGCGACTGGTGGTTTGTACTTGAAAACCTAAGCAAAGGCAACATCGAAGAATGCGCACGGCATGTCGCTTGGATGCTTGATATAACCAAAGGCTATGCTATAAAAATCGTCAACCCAGGCGGCTTAGAATCTTGGGGTTTCGGGCACAATGTCCACAGCATCGACGACCAAGTTCCAAACTTCTGCATTACTCCACGCGAAATAATGAGGGGCTTAGCTAAAGTTAACAAACTGCTTAATCTTCCCCACACGATTCACCTTCACACTAACAATCTGGGCTTGCCAGGCAACTACACCACAACCCTCGATACCATGAGGGCGCTTGAAGACTTATACACAGACGGCAAACCAGTCGCACACATAACTCACTTGCAATTCAGCAGTTACGGCGGCGACAGCTGGAGCCACTTTAAATCAGCAGCAGAAGAAATCTCAAGCTACATCAACGCACACAGCCACATGACCTTTGACATGGGACAAATCATATTCACAGACACTACAACCATGACCGCTGACGGCCCCTTCGAGTTCACGCTCTACGAGCTAAGCGGTCACAAGTGGGTTAACGGTGACGTTGAAACTGAGACAAGCGGCGGAATCATACCCTTCCAATACAAGAAAAACAACGCCGTCAACGCAACCCAGTGGTCAATCGGCTTAGAATTAGCCTTACTAATTAAGGACCCTTGGAAAATCTTCCTAACAACAGACCACCCCAACGCCGGACCATTCTTCGCGTACCCAAGAATCCTTGCTTGGCTAATGAGCAAAGATGCACGTACGGCAACGTTGAATCATTGCCACAAGAAGGCACAGAAAAAGAGCCTGTTACCCTCAATTGACAGGGAATTGTCGCTCTACGAGTTGGCAATTATGACTCGTGCAGGGCAAGCTAAAGCTTTAGGGCTCAAAAACAAGGGCCACTTAGGCGTTGGTGCTGACGCAGATGTTGCAATATATGCCATTAATCCTGAAACAACGGATATAGCCCAAGAGTTCAGGACTGTGCGCAAAGCGTTCAAGCATGCGGCTTACACGATTAAGGACGGCAAAATCGTGGTTAAAGACGGCAAAGTAGTAGGGGAGGCTAGCGGCAGAACCATGTGGCTTGATGTCCAGACAAAAGAGCCGTGCATAATTGACGATGAGATGAAAAGCAAATTCAAGCAATACTGGACCGTTGAATACGACAATTACCCAGTGTTTGACCATTACCTTAAGGTTCCAGAAAAATTAAGCATAAAGGCAAGTGTCTAAAAATGATAACGCTGATTCCCAAAAGAAAATTTGAGGTACCCGTTCAGGCGGCATGCATTAGTCCAGATGTGTTCAAGGGCAAAACCGCCGCTGAAATAGCAAACTTGCCCGTTACGGAAGGAAACCGCCAACTGAAACTGTGTAACCTCTTTGAAATAACAGAAGATAAAGCTGAAACCCCCGCCATAACCATTAACGGTGATGCAGGCAAAGTTAAACGCATAGGTTCCTGCATGACAGCTGGCGAAATAGTCATCAACGGCGACGCAGGAATGCACACAGGCGAGAAAATGCTGGGGGGCAAAATCACAGTAAACGGCAATGTAGGCGGATGGACAGGCAACGAAATGAAAGCTGGAACAATCGAAGTTCACGGAGACGCAGGCGACTACTTGGCTTCGCCATACCGAGGAAGCAGCAGCACGGGCATGAAAGGCGGCTTGATAACTGTTGACGGCAAAGTCGGAAGCGACGTAGGCTGTTATCTACGTGGCGGAGTGCTCAAAATCGGCGGCGGCGCAGGCAGATTCTTGGGTTACCACATGAGCGACGGCGCAGTCCTTGTTGACAAGGAAACTGACACTCGCGCTGG
>CAWJIN010000009.1:0-21004 GCA_963842865.1 Candidatus Bathyarchaeota archaeon
TCTCCAGCAGCAATAAGTTCTTCTTTTGAAAGCTGGGATAAGAAGCAAAGTTTGGATTTAAGCATGACAGGAATGTTGCCGATGTAAACAAGTTCAGTGTCCTGCTCTCTTCCATCGATGACAGGCGTCATCTCCAAAGCTATAGGCGCTGAGTACGCTAAATTGCGCAGTCGGGCTTCCATCGGGTAAATTTCATGTTTTGTACCGTCCACTTCGGTTACGTACGGGCTGGTTATTCTTGATTGAGGGTCAATTACCCATACTTGTCCAAGTTTCACTTTGTAGGGGCTTTCTGGAACTTCAATGGGGATTTCGGCGACTTCATCAACTACTTCTTGTAAGCCGTGGTCGATGAACTCGTTGTAACTGTCAAGGTGTTGGCGCACTAAGCCTTTCTCGTTGAAAAAAGTTTTCAATAACTCATGAATATCTTCTTTTTGTATGAGGCTGGTCAATTCACCAATTCTCCATAAATTTTAAGTTTTTGTGATTTAGCTAAGCGTGTTCCTTTCAAACTTTTAACTCCTTCGATATGGGATCATCCAATTTGAAAAAGGCTTCTGCTAACTTTTCTAAGAGCACAAACACATGCTACAGAGCTATCTAATAAACCTTATTATGCATATTGCGCCTAAAATGAAGGACTGCTAAACTTTCATAGACTCAAAGCTTCATAAAAACTTTGCTAGGTTGCCGTTGCATGAAGCAAAATGCGAAAGAAAGGCAAAAAGTCAAGTGTTATCTCAAAACTGGTTTTTTTTGGGTGTAAATTTTTGTGAAATCTGGTTTTGTAGAATTTTTTAGTTGCGACTTTGCGGTTTTGCAAAGTTGCGATTTATGGGTTGGGTTTTTGGTTGTACACTTTGATAGTGGTTAATGCGCTATCGTTTGGTACCTTTCTTTGGTACGAGAGGCATATCTGGGGATATGTCGCCGCTCCATTCACAGTCTCGGCAATAGGCATCATACAATTCAGACAAGTCGCTGCCAGATTCTAGTTCTTGGATATGCATGTTTGTTGAGCCGCAGTTAGGGCACCTTTTTGGTGCAAGCTTTCCCATAGGACCACTATTCACTCGTTTTGTTCTTTGAAGCGTTTAAGAACTTCTTTTGGAACGGGGTTAATGTACTTTAACTCCAAACGATTACAAAGTTTTTCAAAATCACTGTCGGTAGTAATAATGGCGGCTGCTTTTTCCTGTAATGCAAACGCAAGGTACATGCAGTCAAAAACGTCATGTTTAAAATCTTGAGCTAACTTGAAACCCATCAGCATTGTTTCTCGACTCAAGGCTGGATAACGAGGCATATCGTAATTGTTTAGGAAATGCTCAATTGAACCGCTGCATTCCTTTTCGGGAAGCCCCCATCGTTTTGTCATTATCCAAAAAGCACGCATAGGCAAAAAATCCATAATTAATGGAATGTATGCGCCTCTCAATCCATGTTCTACAACTGGTGAAACGCAATCAAAACCAGGATGCCCCTTGACGAGATAAATTGCTAAAATATTAAGATCAAAAACCCGTTTCTCCACGGAACGGTCATTACTCGCCAAATGTTGCCTCTCCAGAGTCTAAGAACGCTTCTTTACCCCATTTGCGACGGCTACCATCAACCCGTAATGGTTCAGGAAGAATGGGTTTGAGCACCAAGACTCCGTCTTCACGAATTACGTCAAATTCGACTCCAGCTTTCAAGCCAAGCCTCTCACGTTCATCAAGCGGAATCAGAACCCTGCCGCGTTCATCCATTTTAGCTTTTCCCATTAATATTCTCCCACAACATATGCATGATTGTACCCACATAAAGCTTTCTATTAAGTGGGAAAAATCATTAGCACAAATTAATAGCAAAACAGCACATTAGCCCGTTTAACTGTACGCAAGAAACACAGACAGCCTTTTCAATAAACAACGCGGAAGTTAACTTGCCGTTTGGCAGGTTACTATTTCCAAGTAGTCAACGGTTAAGACTTCGCTTGGAAAAATGATTTTTTCGGAGACGTTTAGCGTTTGCCTTGAGTTGCTTTTAATTAACAGAGCTTTTTCTGCGTTCATCTATCTCGTCACGCATGCACATAGTTACCTGTCATGCAAGTACATGTTCACAGGTCACCCGGGCATCAGAGATTGATTCGTTTAGAAAAGCTAGATGTTCGGATCAAAACCCAATCAACCCGCGCAAACGTTGCCTCTCAAGCTCAATTGGTTGTTGGGTTGAAAAAATTTATTTTGGCATTTACAATAATACAGTAAAGTTAAAGGCGAATAAAATTGCAACTGCCTCGTAAAGAGCCCAAAGACGCAGAAGAATACGCCACAAGAGGACCATTCACAAGCATATTTGGCGGACCAATAGCGCGCCTGCTAGACCAAGCCCTAATCGTTGGAACCATGGAACAAACCATAACTATCTTGGCAGAATCAACAAACCTGTCCTACAAGACAACCAAAACAGCGCTTGAGAAACTTGAGAAGATGGGCTTTGTTGCTCAGACAAGAAAAATAGGAAACGCCCAAACATACAGGTTCCTAGTCGAAAACCACCTAAGCGGAATAATAGCATGTGGCGCAGAATACCAAAGAAACCGAACAGACACCTAGAAACTATTTTGACGCCTGCACCTTTTTGATGAGTTGTAATTCTAATTCTATTATTTCTGGTATTTTTAGCTTTGCAAGTTCGTCGATTGTTTCTAAGTATTCCATAACCTTATGAGCTGTCGAGTTTGCATCTCTCTTAAAAGGCTTAATTAAAGTTAATAGTTTCTTTATATAATCTTGTTGCTCTCGATCAAATTCTGCCAATCGACTCTCTAGGTTAATCAGTAGCACACTAAAATCTTGAGCCCTTCCTTGATCAACAGCATAACGCAAGCTAATTTCTTTTGGGAATTTTTCTTCGAGTATATGGTAAAGCAAGTTTTCAGCCATTTTTCGAGAAAGTATTAACGTAGCATTGGGTAAGGAAGTGCTATGACATTGATTGATTTCTTGTTCGAGGTTCTTGTAAAAAATTAGCGGATATTTATCGGTAAAGTCCAAGAGTTCTTTACGCTCTTTAATTTCTTTTGTCTTTTCAATAGATTGCCTGATGAAAGGCTTACTTTCTTTGGGAGCAGGTTGTCTTTTCTGTTCAAACTCAGCTCTCATTTGTGAAAAAACACTTATTGATTCCTTGATGAAATTGAGCATATCCGCAAAAGATTCATTACGGATCAGGTTTTCCCTAGTGGTTGTTTCAATTATGTTGGGGTTATCTGAACTATTGATATTAACCATTGCAATTACTTGATTCCTTGCTGGAATTATTGTTGGATCACGAAGGGAGAGTGCGTCTAGCCCTACCCAGTCGTCTTCGGGATTGCCGAAGCCGCTTATGCGCATTCCATCTCTATATATTTTGATGCCGCCATAATCAATTAGCATATTTTTGAAATCTTCCGTATTATCTATTTTTACACCGAAAGTGCCAAGTTGGGCCTTTTGCCTATAGTAGAAATAGAGTTTAAAGTTAATCGGTCCGCAGCAAAAATTCTCTTGTTTGTCTATTTTTGTAGTGGTCAATCCTTTTGAGGGAACGGTAAATGTGTAAGTTTTATCTCCTGTCTTTGAAAGATTGGCTTCGAAAATAAATACTGCCTTATTTAAGAAATCGCTATCTATTACTCCGCTTAGTTGCTTAAATTCATCTGATTTTACTTCAATTTGAAAGTTGGATGCTACTGCGGTCGGAAGAGTAAGCGCTTTGAGAAAAAGCATAAGCTTTTTTACGTTTTGTTCTGGCCAAGCATGCCGAAGATTAATGAGCTCTATTTTTAGACCATGAACCTCTTTGCTTTTTTTGAAGCTGAAGCAAGTGTTTTGGACATCGGTTACATTATTATCTGAGTTATAGGCATCCCAATCAAAAATCACTTGATATCCTTCTTCTGAATCCCTTGGGTAAGTAGTAATAGTTGTTTGTCTAGATAGATTTTCAACTGCAAATCGTCCAACACCTTTTTGACCAAGTCTATGTCTCTTGAAGATAGGGCTTAAAGGTTCCCGCAATTTGCAGCTGGTTGCAATTCTCATCCAAGAGTTTTGGAGTTGCGCCCTTGACATCCCATTACCATCATCGCAAACTATTATCCCTGATAGGCCAGTTCTAAGGTTATTTAATTCAACTAAGACCCTTTTTGCATCATCATCGTAAGAATTTTTTACTAATTCTACAACAGCCAACACTGAGTCCGATACTGACTCTTCACCTAGCCTATGAACTAATCCTGCTTCGACGGAAAATTTAACGGGGTCTAAAGCAGTTTTACTCTGTGGGACGGAAAGCATAAAGCTACCACTCGTTTTTATGAAGAGTAGATTATGTTAAAAAGTCAATTTGAACTTTGCGATTATCAAGTTTTATAGAAATTCATAGTTTTGACATGAAAACTCTCGAGGTCTATCTGAAGGATAGAATAAAATTTATCGATAAACCTACCTATCAACTTGCTTAAAAGAATGTACCCTAAAGGACACGTTAAGTTAAGTTTCCGAATATGAAAGGCTAAAGTCTTAAATAAACACTGAGAGCATAATGGAATTACTGAGGAAAAAAAATGTCCTCGGTTAACAAGTCAGAGAGCCCAGAACATAAAAAACTTGTCAAAGGCTTAATTGATTTTCTTGACAAAAAAGGCTTTAAACCATTTTGTGCAGCATACGATGGTTTCAAACAATGCGACCCGAATAGTGAGCGTGTTGCCGATGTCAAAGGACAAAATGCTCAAGAATTAGTCGCTATCGGTGAAGCAAAGACGTGTGATGATTTAGACAATGAAAGGACTAATGCCCAATTCAAAATCTTTTCAAGTCTTACAATGAGCGCTGGAAACTCGAAAGGACAAACATGTCCATTTTACATTGGAATACCTAAGTCATGCATTGAACAGCTTAAACAAAACCTAAGAGCATTGGGACTTAGTGAAAAGACAAACATACAGATAGTCTATTTTGAAATCTAAGTGTCACTAATTGATTTTTCTAGTTTATCTAGCAAAATCTTGTTTAGCAATACATTATTTCTGAAGTTTTTAGCGTTAATTCTAGCAATTTAGATATTTACAATTTAACAATGCTTATAACTGAATTGACATATAGTATTCTCTATGCTTAAGCAGTTTACGGCTGAGTTTCCTGAACAGCAATGTCCAGATACAGAACATCGAATCTATTTCAAAGACTCTCGAAAAATGAAAGAAGTCAAGGATGGCGAAGTTCACCTTGTAGTAACCTCGCCACCGTATTGGAGCATCAAAGATTACGGAAATCCCAAACAGATTGGTTATCACGATAGTCTAACGAGTTATATGCATAAACTTGGCAAGGTATGGTCCGAATGTATAAGAGCCCTTGCCCCTGGTTGTAGGCTTTGCATAAACATAGGAGACCAATACCTGAGAGCTAAAGAGAATACACTTTACCAAATCATACCGCTACATGCTTACATGGTAAACAGCATAATGGACAAACACAATGATAATATTTTGTACCTTGGAAGTATAATCTGGAAAAAGATACCCACCACTAAAACAAGTGGCGGAGCAAGCGTAATGGGTTCATTCGGTTACCCGAGAAATGGCTATGTGAGTTACAACTACGAGTATATTGCTATCTTCAAGAAAAAGGGCAAAGCCCCAAAACCGCTACCCGAAATAAAGCAGAAAGCCCACATTGACAAGTACGAATGGAGAGCATTATTCAATGGAATATGGAATTTCAAAGGAGCAAGGCAGCAAGGTCATATTGCAATTTTCCCAGATGAATTGCCTGGAAGATTGATGAGAATGTTCACATACGAAGGCGATACTGTGCTTGACCCATTTTTGGGAAGTGGCACAACCACACGTGTAGCATGGGAGTTAGGGCGGAATAGCATTGGATATGAAATCGGTTTTGGCTCTAATCTCCAAGATGTGAAAGAAGCTATCAAGGCGAAAGTTCATTTTGGCGACACACCGATTGACAAGAGGAACAAAATCTTTCCAACCTTGACTTAGGGTACAGCAAAGCAACTCCGCAAACTGGATACTCTATTACCAGAAATTTAGGATTGGCAGACTCCCCTCTATTTACCATAAAAGTTCCGCAAGTGGGTCATTGATAACATACTTTCCTTTTAGGCTCGGTTGTCAATAATCGTCAAGCTTCGTTATTTTACCAGCTATTTTGCCATACTTCTTTTCAAAATTACTGTACACAATAACTTTTCTGTTAGTAGTTTGCAATATTTTATCGTCAAGGTAAGTCATGTATTCCGCAAGTTCGCTAGCAGTTTCCATGTAAAAATATCCTTTGCCGAATGCAGCGATTGGCATTCCTTCTTCCGTGATGAGTCTGGTGATTAGTCTTCTTGTTGTGGGTACTGTATCGTCTTCGGGTATATCGAGAGTTTTACTAATTTTGTTTGCTGGTATAGCGTTTTTCTTTCCCTTGTGTTCCAATATTATTTTTCTTATTGAGTCTAATCGCTGTTCTTCCAGTGTCATTTAATTCTTCTCAGTTCATATTTGTTTGTTTAATACTTTTAATTTTTTTGGTATTTATGCATGCTATGCCTGCCAAACTTTGCCGAGATAATCATGCATGGCACCGTAGATTTGCGTCACAGTTTCTTCTTGGCAGTCTGCGTCCAGTTTTTGCCATAGCTCTGCAATTTTTGGGTCGGCTTTGGCGAAGAGGTTGTCCCACATTGTTATCATGGGGTAAGGTGATGAAGTAACCATTAATTGGACGCTGCCATCGGCTAGTTCGGGCATTTGCTGGCTATTGCCTAGTATTATTTTGTGCTCTGTATACATGCGTGCTCCTTAGTGTATCGTCTAGGCTGCGTTTTTACTTTTGCGGTGCTGGCAGATGATTAATGAGATAGAATCAAATAATGGCAAACCCAAAATAACCCAGCCGAGTTTAATTTTAACCAAAGGCGAAACAAAATGGCCAACAAGGAACAGGAAGTCACGTGGGACCTAAAGGAGCTTTTCTCCAGCATCAACGACCCATCCGTCGAAAAAGCAATTAATGAAACTAAAGCTTTGGCGGACGCTTTCGAGAAGTCATACCGAGGAAAAATAGCTTCTCTTGATCCAGCTAGTTTGCTACGGTGCATCCGAGAACTGGAGGCTTTTGATGTTAAGCTGGGCGCTGTATCGCTTTTTGCAGGCCTCTCTTTTTCTGCTAACATGACATTGCCAGAGACGCAGGCGCTCTACGACAAGGTGAGCAAGTTTGAGGCGCAGCTGGGTAAGCAGCTAGCTTTCTTCTCGCTGGAACTCGGCGCGCTCGTGAAAACTAAGCCCGAGCTGATTGCAGAGCCAGTTTTGGCTAATTATCGACATATGCTGGAGCGTGTGCAGCGACGCGTGGCTCACCTGTTGACGGAGGTGGAGGAGCAACTTATCATCGAGAAGGACCAGTTCGGCGTGCAAGCATGGGAGGAACTGCAGAGCAAATGGCTCAACACCCGCCTCTTCGACGTTGTTGTCTTGGGCGAGAAGAAGACTCTTAGTTACGGCGAAGCCAACGGGTTGCTGTCTCATCCTGATAGGGCAACAAGGGAGTCCGCGAACCGCTCGATTTACGGTTTGCTTGGCAGAGACGGCGAAATCTTCGCTTCAGCCCTGCGCAGTATCTGCAACGACTGGGTCACCGTTTCCCAGCGCAGAAAATACACCTCACCCATGGAGGCAAGCCTCATAAATAATGATACCGAACAGGCAATAGTTGAGAATTTGCTGCGGGCAATGGAGGAAAACGCTGGTGTGTATCGGCGTTATCTGAAACTGAAAGCGAAACTCATGAACTTGTCAATTCTGGGAAACCATGATATCGTCGCGCCGCTGCCAGATGCACCCGAGTTAAAATTCACCTTTGAAGAAGCCCAAAACCTCATAACAAGGGCATACAGCCGCTTTGACTCTGAATATGCTACCGCCGTTCGGGAAATGTTTACAAAACGCCGCATCGATGCAACGCCCAGATTTGGGAAACGCAACGGTGCCTTCTGTGCAAGCTGGTATCGGGGCAAATCCGCCTTTGTTCTCGACAGCTTCAATGGCACCCTCAGCGACGTTTACACGTTAGCACACGAATTGGGGCACGCCACCCATGACTACTACATGTCTCGGAGCCAAACCCTCATGAACACAGCCGTGCCGTCTGCTGTGGCGGAGACCGCATCTATCTTCGGCGAATTACTTCTAACAGACCTCCTTCTAAGCGAAACAAAATCAGACAAAGAACAAAAAGCAATACTTTGCCAAGTCCTCGACGAGTCAGGCATGACAACGTTCCAAGTCACCGCACGCGTCTGGTTCGAGCAGGCACTCTACGCCTCCATTCAGAAGGGCGAATATCTGGATTACCCGATTATTTGCAGGCACTGGACGGCGGCGCGGGACCGCATCTTCGGCGACGCAGTCACTTGGTTCCCAGAAATGGAAGCTGAATGGACCATGAAACCGCACTATTACATGGCGAACTACCGTTTCTACAACTACCCCTATGTCTACGCCCAAATGTTCGTCTATTCCCTCTATGAGCGGTACCTGGAGGAGGGCAAGACATTTGTGCCTAAGCTCGAGAAGGCATTGTCGGCGGGCAGCAGCGTGTCACCACTGGAAATCGGCAAAATCGTCGGCTTAAACGTGGCAGCACCCGACTTCTGGAACGGCGGCCTAAAAGTGTTTGAACGCTTCATCGTTGACTTGGAAAAAGTCATCTAACCTGTAGCGAAGGATGGAAATGATTAATAAGACAGAACCCAGACAATTTTAGCTGCACTGTGCTGCGGTAACCAAGCCAGGTCAAAGGTGAAAGAGCGCACATTGTTATGCGTTCCGCTATGGACTCAAGATCAAACATTTGGCCTGTAATGGGCCTCTAGATGGGAAATCCTTTCCCGTAGGGGTTCGCAGGTTCGAATCCTGCCCGCAGCACCAAATAGCCTTATTCTGAGTTTATTTTAAGCAAATAAGGTAAAAATAGGCTTCCAAAATACGCTTGCTCCTCACTGTACACGAAATTCCAAGTGAGCAAAAATGCCGCCCTGGTTATTACTATTCACGAATGCGGATTGAGAATCTGAGCATCCTAAGAAAAATAGGTCTATGAGTAAGCTATCAACCGTTTCTGCTTCAGGTAACCACCTATTTCCACTTAGTAAGAATCTCTTCTCGGCGGAAAGTAGCTATGCTGAAATAGAATAATGCTATATCAACAATCAGGAGAGCAGCTGAAATGATCAGCAGGTTATCTGTGTTGAGTGTTATCACTCCTATCTCGCCAGCAAGGTAAATGACCATGAACGGTATGAACATAAGACCCCCGATTGAGTTGGCAGACCGAACATCACTCACTCTTGCTGAGACGATTACGCTCAATTCTATGCTCAACACTGCAGCGATAGGGACAAGGAGGAATATAACACCAACGCTCCAATTAGGATAGTAAAGGTAAGACAGCTCGTTATAGGTTAATCTGTCCATGAGCACCATAAAGATTGAAAGCCCCGCCCAAGATGCCGCGATAGGCGGTATGAACGCCGCGATGCTCTTTCCCAGCAGTATCTCTCCGTCAGTAGTAGGAGTTGCCAGAAGTGGTTCCAGGCTCTTCTCAACCTTTTCGCCTACTATGGCATAAGAGGCAATCGCGCTAGGAAGGACAGCTGCTGCAATCACGAAAAAGAACGAGAATGCGTTTAGCAGCCCTGGAAGATAAGTACTTGGGATTCCCCCATTTTTCCCTTCAGCATAAATGATAACCAGTGGAAAAAGAACGTCGAGAAGCAGGGGGAAAAGTATAGTTCCGTAGATGATGCTTTTCTTTCTCCTGAATATCTTGAGTTCTTTTGATGCAATAATCCATGATGTACTCAGGTTCATTCTTTTTCCCTCACAAGTTTTAGGTATGCTTCTTCTAAACTTGAACGTGACACGGAGACAGCTTGAACATTGCCCCCTGCCTCAACAATTGCTCGGACAATGACAGGATTTTGCTTGTATGGATCAGCGAGCTCGAACGTGAGTTTGCTGTCATCATGAGATATGTTTCCAAGCGATAGTTTCTTCAACGAATTTAGAATAACATCGTTTACTTGTTCTAACTGAATCTCGGTTCTCCTGGAACCAACCGAGTGCTCAAGCTCTTCAGGAGTCCCGATTGCCATTAACTTAGTGTTCAATATCCCAATTCGATCACAGATTCTTTGTGCCTCGTCTAGGTTATGCGTGTTTAGAAAAATTGTCTTTTTCTCGCTCTTTAGCTGGCCGATAAATTCCCTGACTGTTTTAGCTGATTCAGGGTCAAGGTTTGCTGTAGGCTCATCCATAAACAGAATTTCTGGATCATGTATGAGAGCTCGTGCTATCGAAAGCTTTTGTTTCATCCCTTTGGAAAATGTTCCAGCCATAACGTCCTTTTTTTCCCATAAGCCTAACATTTTGAGGAAGCGCTCGATGTTTTCCTTCCTCTGACTTTCCGTACACTTGTACAGTTTCCCGTAAAAGTCCAGGTTTTCGTAGGCAGTTAAATCTTCATACAGACCAACGTTATCTGGTACCAATCCGATAATTTTTCTTATTTTTAATGCATTTGCCTCGTTCCCAACTTCGTAGTCTGCAATTTTTGCCGTGCCGCTGGTCTTTGATATCAAGCAACATAGCATCCTCACAGTCGTGGTCTTTCCCGCGCCGTTTGGTCCAAGAAAACCAAAAACTTCACCCTCATCGACATGTAGGGTGAGGTTGTCTACGGCTGTCAGGTTGCCGAATTTTCTTGTCAGATTTTCAGTATCAATCATCCGGAATTACCCAATCATGTTGCAGTTTCGATTGTGACTGTTTATTTTTGAGAATTTCGACTATATAAGCCTAAATTTTGAAAGAGATATATCTAGTAAGAGGTAGCTATTCTATTTCCATTAGTTTCTGATACATTTCCATGTTGAGCTTAAGCAGTGGTATCCCATACTCCAAAGTTAAAAGGGCAAACTTGTCCAGTTGAGATTTGTATTTTTCCATTTTGCCAATCACATCATCATAACGTTGTTTTGTGAAATTGTAGAAAGGCTCAATAACTTTGGTTCTCTCTTCTTTTTTAATAAGACTAAAAAATAGTATGTGTATAATAAGGTCGTCCACATCGGCGTTGCTAATTTTTCTATTCACTTTGGCTGGTGTCGCAATAAGTTTCTTTATCTTTTCCAAACCTGAGTCTAAAAATAGGCTTTTAAAAATATATTTGCAACGCGCCGCAAACGAATTTTGTTTTCACCTAAGCTGAATGTCATTAAAGAAATAACTTCTAAGCTGAATGTCATTAAAGAAATAACTTCTAAGCTGAATGTCATTAAAGAAATAACTTCTTCCAGGACAGCTTTGAAGTACCGATATTAATTAACAATTCACATGTTTTAAAAGCAATTTCAGAACCATTTGTACTCAGTGAAAATAAATCAAAACCAAGATTAAGCGTATGATGCGTTATTGATGAAACAAGTGGATTAAACATATGGATAGAAATCTATGAATATATTTGCTTGGCTTTCGTTAAGCGCAGGTATTACTTGCTTGTTTCTAGGCATAATAGTATATTCATTTAACAGAAAATCAATTCTTAACAAAATCTTCCTTTTGACAGCTTTAACTGCTTTCTTTTACGCGTTCACCACAGTTATGATGTGGACAGCAACCGACTTTGCAAATGCTAATTTCTGGAACAAAATGGGTACCATATGGCCTTTTTTCGTAGCTCTAGTAGCTACATTTGCACTGGTTTTCACGGAAAACAATTGGATAAAAAACAAGCTAAACTATCTAATTCTATTTTTACCGGCAGTTGCATTTTGGCTTGTTGATTTATCCACTAGCCTGATAAACAGTCCGCCAGTCATGGAATATTGGGGGTTCAATGACGTTGCCTCTGGAACATGGGTTTATTATGGTTCCATCATTTGGACCATAGCTTTGCCAATTCTGGCGTTTGTTCTATGTTTCAGATATTATCTCAAGGCAGAAGACAACATGCAGAGGCAGCAGAGAAAATATGTGGCGATAGGCTTTGCCATTCCTATAGCCGCATTCATAAGTACCAACATGGTAGCTCGTATGATTGACATGGGTATTCCGAATCTTGGGTTCGTAGCTACATTATTTTTTAGCGGATTTGTTGGATACGCAATTGTTAAACATGACTTATTTACTTTTGATGCCGCATTAGCCGCAGAAAACATCCTTACTACAATGCCTGACTCACTCATTTTAACAGACGCGAAAGCAAAAATCCTCCGAGTAAATGAGCCTTTAGTAAATTTCAGTGGATATGAAAAAGAGGAATTGATCGGTAAATCAATAACAAAATTATTTGCAGAAAACGAAGAAAAAATTTGCGCAAACCTACTAAAAGAATTAGCAACCCAGAAGATAATTAGAAACCGCGAACTAATCTTCAAAAACAAAAATGGAACAGAACTAGATGTATTTTTCTCAGGTTCAATTGTCAAGAGTAAATTGGGACATGACATAGGCATAGTGTGCATAATCCATGATATTACTGACATGAAAAAGATGGAGGAAAAACTTGTCAAAGCAGAAAAGCTTGCTTCAATAGGCGAACTGGCAGGGCAAATTGGACATGACCTGCGCAACCCCTTAGCCGCAATTAAAAACGGCATATATATTATTAGAAAGAAGGACAATCAACTCGAATGGGCAAAGAAGGAAGAGATTTTTGGATGGATTGAGAACTCAATTGAAGATTCAAACAGAATCATCGCTAGTCTAGTAGATTATTCAAGTGAACTAAATCTGCGACTGGAGCAATGCACTCCTAAGTCGCTTGTACTGCATGCGCTGTCAAACATTCAGGTTCCAGACCGCCTAAACATAATAAACAACGCCACGGATGACGTCAAGATGTTTCTGGATGCACAAAGAATGGAAAAAGTTTTCGCAAGCATAATAAAAAACGCCATAGATGCCACACCAGAAAAAGGTATTATACAAATACAAAGCATGCTGAAAGAAGTGAATATTGAAATATCATTCACCGACTCCGGAACAGGCATACCTGAAAACATTTTACCCAAGCTCTTCGCCCCTCTTGTAACTACTAAGGCAAAAGGAATGGGTATGAGCCTAGCAATTTGCAAAAGAATTGTAGAAGCCCATGGAGGAAAAATTGCAGTAGAAAGCGCAGTTGGGAAAGGAACAACATTCACCATTAAGCTGCCAATCGAACTCTCGAAAAGTGAATTCACGCAAGTCAGGATAGTTACTGGAATTGAATTGAATCAGTCTACTTTCGTTTAGTACTTTTTTGAAATTCGTGAAGCTGAATGTAAATTTGATATGTCAGTTATTGCCAGATGGAAATAATGACCACAGCGGCTCCAAACTTGCCTAAAATCTGGATAAGACTTCCAAACGTGCAGACAATAGTACAGGGACTCGTACCCGTTTGGGTAAATCCGGTTCGACTCGCTCCTAATTCGCACATTTAAGGTTCGAACGACGGTTTAAACGACGGTTTCAAGCTAGCCCGCAGCACCAAATAGCCTTATTTTTGGAATTTCAGATTAATGAGAAGAGAAAAAGATCAATCCAAATTTGTAATTCTTACTTGATCTAAAAAAAAGAAAAGAGGGGTAGAGGTTCATGAGATGAGTCAATTAGCTGATGCAGGTAGGTCAGCTTTTGTCTAAGCTAGGGTTTTGGCTAATTTCTCGCCTAGTTGTTTTGCTTGTTGTTTATCGGTTTCTGAAATTGTGTTACCGATGGCTAGTCCGGGCAGAATCAGCTTTGGGTTGAAGGCTTTGAGTATGCTTTCGATGTTTGCGGTAGTCTTCGTTTGGCTGCCGCCTCCAGTTGCGAATGCAACCATAGGTTTGCCAGCTAATTTTTCGCGTACAAAGTAAAGTTCTGTAAGCAAAGTCAGCAATGGACCTGACATCATGCTAAAGTATGCTGGCGACCCGAATGCGAAAGCGTCAGCTTCAACTGCTTCTTTTGCACTGATATCTTCAACATTTTTTAATTCAACATTAACGCCTTTAACGCTTTTTGCGCCCTCGGCTATGGCTTCAGCAACTTGTTTGGTTTTTCCAGTCTTAGAATAATATGCAACTAACACTTTGGGCACATAAATACCTCCCATTTCATGATACACAACAAACAAAATAGTTTTATATACTTTTAACGAGCGCTAGTCGAGGGTATGTCGGAAGAATTTGAAAAACCATTTTCTTATTTCATTAAATTATTTTTTTATAAATATGACTTCTTCAAGGTCCCGGAAATGCTCATTTCCAGTCACTACTTTTTCCTTAACGCTTCTCGCTGTGCAAAGAACTATTGAGTCCGCTAATCCCCAGCCTTTCGCTTTCTTTTTCATTTCGCAATCCGTTTTGCCTGCTGTAACTGCAAGTTCGAAATCCAGCTCTGTTACCTGGCTGGTTGCGCTTATGAATTCTAGGCGCTTCAGTCTTCCGTCAGGGGTCTCGTTTCCAAGCCCTATTTCTTTTTGAAGTTTCCTGCTTATTTCTGAAATAACAATTGTTGGAGTTATTGAATCAGGGCTCTCTATGTATTTTTTTTGCAAGCTCTCCGTATTCTGAAGCTCTAAAGTACTCTATCCAAGCGTAAGCATCAATAACGTACTTAGAGCTCATGGAATTCGGCCTCATCGCTTTCTGAAAAAGGCTTTAATTTACGGTTTGATCCAAACATGGAGCAAAGAATTTTTTCTATTTGCAAAACTAACGTTTTTATAACTTGGTCGTGGCTGCTTGCATTCATTTCTTTCTTGATTTTGTTAAGCATTTGAAGAGTTTTCTCGTCCACTTGCACTGTCGTCGGCAAAACCAGTTCCCCGCTGCGCATAACTATAATTATAGAGAATATAGAGAGTATGAGACTCACTTCCAATAAACGCAGCGTTAGCAAGCACCGTTCAAACTGTTAATCAAGCCTTTCTCTCTGAGGTTTGCTCGAATCCTGCATGCTGCATAACCGGTCTTGTTTTGACATTATCTTTAAAATTTGTATGATTTGACCATTTTTTAAAGTAATGATTTAAATTTTTTGTAAACTTGCACAAATCTTAAGTATTTAGACGTATAAAATAATGAGCGGAATGTATAAAAAAATGAGCGATAATCGCAGTGTAATTAATGGTGAAAAAAAACGTCTGAAGACCCATACGGTTGGCAACATTGACAAGGATGCACATGAAAAATTGCATTTTCTGACGCCGAAGGTTTTGACTGTGCTGGAGTTTTTCTTATTCGACCCATTGAATGAATATTATGAAAGAGAAGTAGCGAGGAAAACTAACGTGAGCAGGGGGTCTGCGCACAAAATACTGGTAATGCTGGCGCATGTAGACTTTTTGACTATGAAAGAGAGGGGCAGAATGCTAATGTACAGGCTTAATTTGAAAGAACCGACAGTAAAACAGTTAAAAATCGCTATTAACACCTTCGCCCTGAAGAAGTTGGTGGACAAACTAAAAAGCTATTCCAGAAGAGTTGTTCTTTTCGGTAGTTGCTCTCAAGGCACTGACACAAAAGATAGCGATGTTGACTTGCTAATTGTCGCGATGGAAAAAGAACCTGTAGGAAAACTACTCAGTGGCTTCAATAGAAAGAACGAAAGGAAAGTAGCTCCTATAGTAGTCGATATGAACGAGTTCATTCGCCTAAAAAATGAAGACAAGCCCTTATATGAAAACATAGAGAGAGGCATAATACTGTGGGAAGCAGAATAAACGCTGAAATCGCTAGATTACTGACTGAAAGAAAACTCATGAAAACGCAAATAGGCAAAGAAATGGTTCTCAAAGAGATTCAAGCTGCTCAGACGGATTTGCAGGATGCACAAGATTCTCTTCAAAGTAATAAGTTCAAGTGGGCGACAATACAGGGTTATTATTCGATGTTTCACAGTGCAAGAGCATTGCTTTTTAGTAAAGGATTCAGGGAGAAGAGTCATTATGCACTAATGCTTGCAATAAGAGTTCTCTTTTCAAATGAACTTGAAAGTTCCTTGATACGCCAATTCGAAGAGGGCATGGCATTAAGGCAAGAGGCTGATTATGGCCTTAAGTTTTCTGAGACAGGAGCGTTAGAAACAATCAGCGGAGCAGAAAAACTGCTTTCAAAAGCAAAGGAAATCCTTAAGATAAAATAACTCTTCTTTGAACGGTTAACAGCTGGTTATTTTTTTCTCAGAAGCCAAAGAGTGGCAAAATTATCAGGGCAATTCCAAGGGCAAACCAGTACACGGCGAAGTAATGGAACTTTTTGGTTAAGAAACGAAAAATTGAGCGGAGGCTTTTGCCCTTTTTGCTACTTGTTTTCTTTCTCGTCTGGCTCTTGGAAAAGTCTCTTGATTGCGCTGATTCTTGCTTTCTGCGCCAGCACGTCGCTTGTTACTAGGGTTAATGCTTCTTCAGGGCACCATTTGATGCATTGTGGTCCGTCGGCTTTTTCTTTGCATAGGTCGCAAACGTAGACTACTTTGGTTTCAGGATGCAGCATTATGGCGCCGTAGTCGCATGCTTCGATGCACCAGCCGCAGCCGTTGCATTTGTCTGGGTCAATGGTTATTGCTCCTGTTTCTTCGGATTGAGTAAGTGCGTCTCTTGGGCAAGCTGCTACGCAAGCTGGATCTTCACAGAGTCTACATGTAACCGACATGTTGGCTAACTGGTTAACGCGCACAACACGGATGCGTGACTTAAGCGGGTTGAAGGCTTTCTCCTTGGTGAATGAGCAAGCGTACTCGCAGACCTGGCAGCCCACGCATTTGTCTGGGTCAACGGAAACAAATTTTCTATCGTGAATCTTCACCATTTTTTATGCCTCTTTTCCTTCTATTATGTTGGATAAGTCTTCCATTCCCAGTTTGTCCAGTTGAGACTTTGTCGGTATGCCACCTGCTGTCCAACCGCGTGATTGGTAATAATCATCCAGCAACAAGTCAAGTTCATCTTGAGTAACCACAGCGCCTTTTACTGGCCCATCGTCTGGGATTGGCTGGTTCATAACTTTCCATGGCAACGTGTCATCTTTACGGCTTAATCCTTCTCTGACGTTAATCAGCCGTGCAAGGGTGTTTATTCTTTGGCCGGCAAGGCTGATTTCTTCAGGTGTCATCTCGTAGCCGGTTACTAGCGTGTAGAGCTTTGCCATATCACCTAGTTCATTGTATAGGGTACCTTTGGCATTCTTGCAGATGATGAGTGAATCAAGCAATGCGTAAACGTCTTCTGAATCTTTGACAAGTTTACCGCGTCCCTTTTCAGCTTTCAAACGATCAACTTTACCCGTCATGTCAAACGTGTAAGCGCCGCTTCGGTTATGGTCTGCTCCTCGGAAGGAGACTGCAAAGCCTAAAGCGGCAGTTTTGAGGCATCGTAAATCATAGCCTGTGACTTCCAAGCCCTTAATGTTTTGAGCAAGCTTATCGGAGCCTTTGCCGATTTTTTCTGCGGCTACTTTTACACCGTCAGCGAGAACATCGCCTATTCCTTCCCGTTTGCCTATCTTCTCTATTAGCTGTATGAGCGCTTCTGCGTTACCAAAGTGAGCGTCAATTCCGCCTAGATCTTCATGGGAGAGGATGCCGGTTTCATGGCAGTCCATCACGAAACTTACGGTTACGCCTGTGCTTTGCGCGTCAAGACCATAGTAGTTGCAGAGCTCAGCAGCCTTTATTATTGCATCAAGTCTATCGATACCGCAGTTTGGTCCAAGCGCCCATATATTGTCATATTCCATTCTTGCCATGGTTCCCTTGTATGGTCCTTCATGAACTACAGCTTCATGTTCGCATCGCATAGCGCATGAGTTGCAAGCGATTATTTTTGCAATGTACCGCTCGTTTAGGTGTTCCCCGCTTACTTTTTCAGCCATCTCAAAGTGAGCATTATTATAGTTGCGTGTGGGCATGCAGAACAAAGCGTTTTGAATCATAACGTTTTCTGCTGACCCTAAAGTTCGGTATTTCTGAGCCGCAGGTCCCTTCATTCTTTCATGGAATTCTTTCACCATTTCAATGAATTCGTCAGGCTTGGCGACAACGATGTCACGGGTTCCGCGAACAGCGATTGCTTTGAGGTTCTTGGAGCCCATAACTGCGCCTAATCCTGTTCTTCCTGCAGCACGGGTTTTCTCGTTAATTATGCTGGCTATTTTCGATAGTTTTTCACCAGCTAAACCTATGGACGCTACACGTACGTAGTAATCGCCAATTTCATCTTTAATTGCGTCTTCGGTTTCAGATGGTGATTTGCCCCAGATTTGTTCGGCATCAAGTAATTGGACTGAATCATCATCGATCCATAAATAAACAGGCCTTTCAGCTTTCCCAGTTAAAATAACCGCGTCATATCCAGCTCTTTTCATTTCTGTGCCAAAAGTGCCGTGGCTTACTGCTTCCCCGACACCGTTGGTTGCTGGTGATTTTGATATGAATGCGTGTCCGTTTCCGGCTGTTGGAAACATTGTTCCTGAAACTGGACCGACTGCCAAAACTATTGGATTGTCAGGGTTGAATGCGTCAACACCTGCTTTTGAATTGTCCAGCCATAGTTTCATGCCTAAACCTATGCCGCCAATGTATTTTTTGGCAGTTTCCTCGTCTAGTTTTTCAAGACGAGTTTTGCCTGTGGTTAAGTCAACGCGTAAAACTCTTCCTGCATAACCGAGCAAACCTTGTTCCTCCATTATTTTTAGAGTTATAGTCAGTTGAAAAGTATATTAACTTAATGGGTTTCTAATTTGGAAATTCACGGCTAAAACGGAGTCTTCTGCCGCTCGTCATGCACAAACAGTCACAACGTTTTTCTTGGCTATTGCAGGTTAAAGCTGCATTTGAATAGAGAAAAAAGATATCAGATGCTTCTGTTAATCTCATACTAAGGTTTCGATGGCAAGGTGGAAAAAATGAAAATTAAAGTCCACTACATCAGTTTAGTTAAAAGCTTTACAAAAACAAGTCAAGATGAATTCGACCTCAAAGAAGACACATTACTAGCTGACCTGTTAGATAAAATCGCCGCTAAATATGGAGAGCCACTCACTCAGGAAGTCTACGATCCAACCAAGAAAGAAATGAAATCAACCTTTGTAGCAATGGTTAACGGCGTCTTAATGGACCAACTAAAAGGCGTTAACACACCGCTAAAAGACGGCGACAACATAATCCTAATGTCGCTCATGACAGGCGGATAAAAAAATTGTTTTCTTCCGCTGAAGATGAAAAACCCAGAACCGTCTACTGGCTAGACAACAAGCTTTATCTAAACATAACTAATCAGTGCTCAAACTGCTGCTTTTTCTGCCTCAAACGCTACAAGCGCGGCGTCGGAGGCTTCAACCTTAAATTAGCTGAAGAACCGAGCATTGCCCAAATCACGAGTGAGCTTGGCGAGGCTTTGATCATGAGAAGTTGGAATGAACTGGTTTTCTGCGGTTTCGGCGAGCCAACCGAGAGGCTGGATGTTTTGCTGGAGATTGCACGGTGGATAAGGCAGCATTATGGCAGACCACTCAGAGTCCGAGTCAATACGAACGGGCATGCTTACGTGCTTAATCGGGGTAGGGATGTAGCGGCTGAGTTGAAGGCTGCTGGCGTTGATCAAGTAAGCGTCAGCTTAAATGCTGGGGACATGGAAACATACCTGGAGATTTGCAAGCCAACTTTCACTGGCGCCTACGAAGCTGTGATAGATTTTGTACAAAAAGCTAAGTCCACGCTGGAAGTTGAGGTTACAGCGGTAAGAATGCCAGAGGTAGATATAGCAAAAGTGCAGGCTGTCGCTGACGGGTTAGGTGTCAAGTTCAGAATTAGAGACTATATTCCATGCTTTTATTGACAGGGCACCGCAAAGCAACCCGGGGTTTAAATGCTTAAGTCAGGATGCAAAAAAATGCATGCGCAACGAACATTTCGGATGGAAGCTTGCCCATACTGTAGGCTGAAAGAAGCAATTTGAAGTAGCTCTTTGAGTTCGAAGAGATAAGCGCTTTGAAGAATGATGCATAATCTTTCTTGGGCATTGCAAATGAATGCTTTTTGTCCTGCTTAACGCTGAGTTAATTAGCGATAATGAGGCTATTTAGCGCTTGTTTTCGAAAAAGGATTATTTATTGGGCATATCTAGCAGAAATTTCACAAACCTTTTAATTATACCCATCTTAGGTATACGTTGAGAGAGGGGTATGTCAAACAAAGCTAAATTAAGAAAACTAACTGTTTCGCTAATCATTAAAGGTCTTATTTGCCTAATCTGTCTAGCTTCTGTAAGCTTTGCGTTAGTAACGTACACCAACGCGTTGACAATATCTCCGACGCACCAACTTAGCGTTGGCACAGCAACTGCAACATGGACCATTTACGTGAATGAAGTCAACCAAGTACGGTACATGCCAGGCGGATTCTCCACGCCCACACTGAGCACGGGAGAACCAAGCACTTATGCCTTCAAGGTTTTAACAAATGCAGATAATGTCTGTGCAGTAAAGATGGAGCTCACATCGGCAATGGACGCAAGCAAATTTTCTCAGTTTGACATTACAGTTCTTTCTTCCACGGCGGATGGAACTTGGAGCGCAGAGCCCCTTTATGCTGCCTCAACAAGCGGAACTACTAAGGCTTTTATTAATGGATTGATGCCGGGCGACGCCGCCTATATTCATCAAGACGCTTCAACTACAAAGTACTATTTAATCCAAGTAACCTACACATACAATCCATCGGCTGATAACACCCAGATACCTGCAACCTTCACGTTCACTCCATTTACGCAGGCAAGTTTCGCTTAGCTCTAAAATTTTTAAGATGTGATGCAAGTGATAAACGGAACAAAGTCTCTAAGAAAAAAAGAAAAGGGGAAAAAATAGGATTTATGCTGGCTCCGGTAGTGGCGTGAACTGCAGGTCTACCGTGTAGGGGGTGCCT
>CAWJIN010000010.1:0-141597 GCA_963842865.1 Candidatus Bathyarchaeota archaeon
TATAACTGCTAATTTCGTTAGCGTGCACACGCTGACCAGCATAGCGATTAGTCCGACATCGTCAAGTATTCCTGCTGGTGATTCTCAGAGCTATACGGCTACGGCTTACGACCAGAATGGTGTCAGCATGGGCGCTGTCACTTCATCCGCTACTTTCAGTGTTAATGGTGTTTCGATTTCTGGGAGTTCTGTTAGTGAGACTGTGGCTGGTTCCTACACGGTTACTGCATCCTACGATGGCATCACATCCAACTCGGCTATTCTCCAAGTAAGTGCAGTCGCTGCTGCAAGCTTTGTCATCGCCAATATTAATAGTCCTGTGGTCGCTGGCACAAACTTCACGGTGAGTATTACTGCTGAAGATGCTTACGGTAACTTAGCTATAGGCTTCACGGGTTCAGCTGTATTAACTGATGAGACCTCAATGAATCCAGTGACCACTGGAGCTTTTAATGATGGACAATGGTCTGGTCCAGTGAATGTCACAGTTACAAGTCCGGGTGACATCATTTACGCAACTGATTCAAGTTCAAATCCGCCAATGATTGGGAACAGCAACTCGTTCGTCGTTGATCCTGCTGCATTAGGAAGCTTTGCTTTCGGAACCATCGAAGTTGGAAATCAGATTGCAGGCACGCCTTTCCCTGTGAACGTCACCGCCTACGACTTATATGGCAACCTCAAAACTGACTACACAGGCTCGACGGCTGTAATTTCGGATACTTCGAGTTCCCTAACAAGTTCAGGCTCCTTCAGTAACGGTGTGTGGACCGGTACAGTAACAATCGATAAGACTTGGTCAGGCGATGTTATCACTATTACTGACTCATCAGGCACCACTCCAATCTACGCGAACACTGATCCGTTTAATGTTAACCCTGGCGCTTTAGGAAGCTTCACCATCAGCTCAATCGATGCTCAACAGGTTGCTGGGAATCCTATTCATCCAACCCCAATAACAATCACGGCATTCGATGTAGAAGGCAACCTTAAGACCGACTACACTGGAACAACGGCGACAATCACGGACACAGCCAATACAAACCCGACTATCACTGGATCTTTCACTAACGGCGTTTGGAGCGGTACTATTACCATATCATCAGAAGAAACAAGCGACGCAATAGTGGTTAGTGATTCATCAGGACCTTCTACCATATCAGCAACGAGCAGTTCATTTGCTGTTGGCGCCGGCACTTTAGGAAGCTTCAAGGTCAGCCTACCTGGTTCGCAGGTAACTGCAGGAAGCGTATTCACGGTGACGGTAACGGCTTTGAATCAATATGGAGCAATCATAACTAGCTATGCTGGTTCAGTAATCTTGTCTGACCTTTCTGGCACTGGCTCGCTTAATACCGTAGGCTCAGGAGTGTTTAGTCAAGGTGTCCTCCAATTGTTAGTCTCCATCAAAAACGCGTACCCGAATGACGTTATTACAGCTCAAGATCAAGCAACCGGTATGACAGGAAACAGTACTGCATTTAACGTTGTCGCTGGTACAGTTACTAAGCTGGCTTTCACTGCAGGAACGGGCCAATCTATCCAAATCGGCGCTAGATCTCAGGTCATAACCGTATCATTGGAAGATGCAAATGGCAATCCAACGACTTATACAAGCGCTGTAACAGTCAACTTAGGTTCAAGCGCAACAACGGGCAGTTTCTACACTGTAGCTTCTGGCGGTACAGCTATAACAAGGGTTCAAATCTCGGTTGGTCAGACTTCTGCAAGCTTCTACTATCAGGATTCGGCTTCAGGATCAGGCAAAACAATCACGGCAAAGGATAGTGCGGGAATATTAGCTCAGGCACAAATGACCATCAGTATCGATGATTATCACCTCAGCCTTTCATCCACTACGCCAAATGTGGCACCTGGAGCGAGATTGCAAGTAACTGTTAGCCGTTCAGGAGGCGGTTTAATGTTACTGTCTGCCGCCACGGTTACGCTCACAGCAAGCGACGGAACAGGTCAATTCTACACTGCCGCTACAGGCGGTACACCCGTATCCAGCGTAACAATCAATATACTTAGCTCTTCGACAACCGTCTACTTCAGCGATTCAGCACCAGGCTCAGTTGTAATCACAGCCACCGCAAACGACTACACTACAGCAACATTAACGGTCAATGTATATACACCAACCCTCAGTAGCTACCGGATTACTGCATCAGGAAGCTTAGACAGCAACGGTAACCCAGTAGCTGGTGACCCGTTCACTCTAACAGTAACGGCGCTAGATCAAAACGGCCAACCTTACGCCGGCACAGTGCCGCCAGTAACTCTCACCGTAAATTCAGGAGCAATCACCCCGCAAAGCGCTGGAACCTTCAACTCGGGGATTTCAACGAATTCAGCTTCGCTATCTGCAACAGGTTCAGTTACTATCACAGCCACTGACACCAACGGCAAAATGGGAACGCTCACAGTCACTGTTGACGCGCAGACTCTCGATCACTTCACGATCACTGCTTCCCCTAGTGGCAACGTTGGCACTCAAAACTCAGGCGTAGCCTTCAACGTTAAAATTACTGCCATTGATCAATTGGGAGATGTAATGGCGAGTTACGCTGGCCCGGCAACTCTTAGTGTTCATTACAGTACAGGTTATCACCAAGGAGCTATAACACTCACTAGTTCCACAGGTTCAATAACTTTCAGTCAAGGAAGCGCAACGGTTGCAGTAACACTCAAAAATGCCTCAACAAGCTACAGTAACACAGGCGTATATCTATACGTGACTGGATACCAAAACAACAATAACAGCAATACATTTACTGTGAATGCTGCCTAATCTAATCCCCATTTTCTTTTTTTGTTCTAGCAAGTTTTCTATTTTTTCAAAATGATTTGATTGTTACTTGACCCTCACACAGAAGATCTTAGCTTGAATAAATTTCACGTTAACGTGAACCTTAAATTTTCATTTCTCTATAAGCACTGGTTCAGAGTAATTGTATTGTGTTGAATTTGCCACGAATAATAGTCACGGGCTTCATCTCAAACCAAAGAATCGCAAGAACGGTCTTTTCGAGGGCACCCGACCTTGACAACGTGGAATCAGCAACGTTTAAGAATCTGCTCAAAGTTTCGAAAACCTTGCAAGCTCAAATATTTTTCTTGCGTGTTATGGCACCTCCTCAAAAGAATGATAGCCGCCATGCAAAATTCCAGATGCTTGTTAACATCCTTATCCTGAAAAACCACAAAAGGCATCCACAATAATCAACCATAACCAACGAGGCAAGCAGAATTTCGATTTAGAATCTCCAAAATCCAAGTTCGAGCGTTCGCCAAAGGGGAACATATTCCGAGAGCTAGTACATTAACAGATGAGTGATATGGTCGCGAGAGAATTGACAATCATAGATACTGGAGCGTCAGGAATCTCATTACTTTCCTCCAAATGGAAAAGTTGACGTTGCACTAGATTTTTCGTTGAAACACAGAAAAACCGACTTCTTCCTAAATCTCACTCAAAGTAATGGATGGAGCAAGCGATAATCCTAATTCAGTAAACAACAATGTAATCGTTACGACCTGGGGGAAACTGAACTTAGCTATGTCCCAAACAGCTTTATTGCTTACAACATTTCTGTGAATTGTGCGCTTACCTGAGTCTTGCGTTTTTTCCCAAATTCTATAATGAGCTGTTTAGTTTCAACAGTATACAAGCACTTAACCGTTTAAAAGAAGTCAGCGATATTGATGGAAACCGCTTAGCTACCTTTGCTAAGATCCCTTATTAGTTTCGCTCTATTTCTAAGGTATGAGCCAAGTATCATGCCTTCAGTTCCCGAATTTTTTGGCTCGATGATCTTCCTTTGTTTGCATTAATATCGCGGACAGATTCTCCCTTGTAATACATGAATATTTTCTAACGAGTTATGAACAGAATGTCACCGAAAGGACCTAAGCTGTCAGCGCTGACTACAGAAACTTGAAAACTACTGAGTTGAAGATAGCACTTTACACTTTAGCCCTGCCTCAAAAGCGTCGCAGCGTTATCTTTGTCATAATTAAGATCCAAGAGCAACCAAACGATAATGACAGGCATTCACTGAGTGCCAAATTGCGAATTTCTGACCAAAATGACTACATTCTGTTAATTGGAAAAAAGAGAAAATTAGTATTTAAACTTAAAATCCATCGCTAAAAGAATGCCCCTCACTGTAGCTGAATCGTAAGTTCTCCACCGTTAAAACTTCCGCCGCCATTTTGTGTTTCTATCAGGTTCACATTTTGAATGTTCACAGTCACAGGAACTGAGGCGCTGCCAATGAAAGTGATTGAGGTACCACTTACTGCAACGAAAAGAACGCCGTTGGTCAAAGTCAAATGACCTTGGGGCCCATTTCCTCCCCCTGTGTTAACCCAGTAATACGCAAATGTGCTGTTTATGAAGTTAACATTCCAAATCCAATTTGTTGAGCCAGGAGTAGTTGAGGAATAGGCCGATACTCCTAATTGCTGGCTTCCACTTGCAACCGTCATTGAATCAGTTAGAGTCACTGTGTAGCTTCCTGAAGTGCTTACGTCCCAGTCATCGTAACCATTTGACATTAAAGTTGAATAAGTGACTGTGTGTGTATTAGAAGGAGTCGGAGTCGGCGTTGGTGATGGCGTAGGAGTTGGCGTTGGAGCTGGTGTTGGCGTAGGAGTTTGTGCTGGGGTCGCGATAGGTGTGGGAGTGGGGGTAGGTGCTGAAGTGGGTATTGGTGTAAGAGCAGAAGACGGTGACGGCGTTGGGTTTGCTATTGGAATGGGAGTAGGACTCGGTGAGGGTGAAGGCGAAGACGTAGACGTTGCCGTGGGCGTTGGTGTAAGATTCGGTGTTGACAAAGACGAAGATGAATTTAACTTAAGTGCTGCGAAGGTTGCCACGATACCACTAACAGCGATAATGACAATCAATGCGATAACGACCATTCTCGTCACGCCTGATTTCGAAGAAACAATGTGTATCTTATTTCGCAAAATTTTTTGCTCCTTTCTGTTTTTGGTGGAGAGTAATCGCTAAAATGCTTCTCTCCAGTTGAAGCTATGTAAGTTTGAGCGCTATATAAGAATGGGAGGATGATTGTTCCACAACCAAACGAGCGCTACTTCAAATGCAAAAATTGAAAAAAAGCGCCGGGAGGGGGATTCTGGCACCAATTTACCAGTAAAAAGACGCTGAGAGTGAGCGCGGCGCGCACTGTTTTTCACTTTTTTCTCAGTCTGGTAACAAGGACCACTACTATTAACGCTACGGCTACGATTACAGCGCCTGCCTCGGTCAGCGTTACGATCGTTTGATTCCCACTATGGTTCACACCGATACCAACTAAAGCCCAGATAATCACGAGAGCGTATGCTATGTCCTTCCTAGTAGCCAGCATGAGGATGGTGATTATCAGAGCCACCGCTACAACTAAAATGGCCCAAGTTTGTGGACTAATTCCAAAGCCGTTCCAATTGTAGTGAACCAGAGTGGCGGCTACGTCGGCTATGGAAGCAACAGTAATCCAGCCTAAGTAAACGCTGAAGGGAAGGTGAACTGCGAGTTTTTCACGCAGTTTAACATTCGACTTGCCTACATCGAGGCGCAGGTAAATCAAGATCAGCGTCGCAAGAAGCATAAAGATAAGTACAACAGACAGACTGAGGTACTCAAACTGCCAAACGAAAAGCCAAGCGATATTCACCAAACTGCTCAAAACAAAGAGCCAACTGATTTTTCTCTGATAATCTTTTCCCTGCTCGCTGGGTAACGCTTGATAAACCACGAAAACGCCCAAGAGAATATAGATGACTCCCCAGATAGAGAAAACGTAACCAGCAGGAGTTATCAAAGTCGGGTTCGCATTCGAAACGTCAGCAGTATTCCTGCCACCGATGATATTTGTGCTGCCTGCTAAACTGTTAACTACCACAGTTAAGGCAAAAAATATTATGTTTGCAAATCTTAGAAGACTGGAACCGCTGTTGGCCACCAGAATCTCCTCATCCAATTTATCGCTTAGTTGATATTTAAAACCATCGAAATCTTCAGAGTGCCATAATTCTGTGGTCAGTGGAAAAAGCAAAAGAAGGGTAAAAGTATTAGGCAAGTCTCCACTTATCCATAATTGTTCTTGCTTTTTTAAAGGAAGTATGATCATGAGCGAGATGAAAAATAAAATATGTATCGTAACGGGTAGTAACTCTGGAATTGGGAAAGAAACTGCGTTAAGTTTGGCGGAGATAGGTGCGACCGTTGTCATGATCGTACGTGATCAAGAGCGAGGCGAGAAAGCTCGAACAGAAATAGTCGGACAAACCGGAAACAACTCCGTCGATCTAATGATCTGCGACTTGTCTTCGATGGGTTCAATCCGAAGTTTCGCTAAGGAATTCAAAAAGAAATACGACCGACTTGATGTGTTGGTAAACAACGCTGGAGCGTTATTCAATAAGCGAGAGGTTACCTCGGAAGGCTTTGAGCGGACCTTTGCCGTTAATTATCTAGGACCGTTCCTTTTAACGCATGAGCTGCTGGATTTGCTGAAATCGAGCGCTCCTTCCAGGATAATCAACGTAAGTTCTGGACTAGCCAAAAACGGCAAGGTAGATCTTGATGATCTCCAAAGCGAGAAAAACTATGCGGGAACAAAAGCTTACTCTAGTGTGCGAGCGCCAGTTTACGCTAACACTAAACTGATGCTAATGATGTTCACTTATGAACTAGCCAGGCGGCTAAAAGGATCGGGAGTAGTGGCAAACGTGCTCATGCCTGGTTTTGTTGCGACTAATCTTGGAAAAAACAGCGGCAGTCTAAGTTCGTTTATAATGTTCAAAATGGTCCGTCCGATGCAGGTGGATGCTAAGAAAGGAGCGGAAACGTCCGTTTACTTAGCCTCCTCAGGCGAAGTAAAGGATGTAACGGGAAAATGCTTCGCTAAGAAGAAGGAAGTAATGACTTGCCCAGCATCATATGACGAAGAACTGCAGAAACGCTTGTGGAACAAGACGGAGATCATGCTCGGTTTAGCTTAAAAATAGCAAGAGAAAGTGTAAGCGCACGTTGCCCATCCCCTTACCCAAAAGGGTTCAGAATGCGCGCTAGTGAGCTTGGTAATCACTAACTATTTTCTTTATAGCCGCTGCTACTTCTATTGCAGGTTTGTTAGAATTTACGATAATCCATTTGCCCGAAAAAGCCAGCGAGAGCGCTTTGGCTCTAACCTCACTCAACGCGTCAAAGTCCTCAAACATTTCTCTTTCAACGCGAGACTTTGCAATTCGAGACACTGCCTTTTCTGGACTAACGTCTAAAAAAATCATTATTTCCGAATGCGGCACGGCAAAGGCAAAAAAATGGTAAGCGATTTTATGTAGAGGCGCAGGCAAATAAGCCGTACCCATCAGGTATCTCACGAAAATTATATAATCAACCTTTCGCCACGAATAAAGGAAAATTGAACGTATAACATCAATCATGTAGAATAATGCAGCGGCGAAATGTGCACTCTTGCCACTTGAATACAGAAACTGATGCGCTTTTACTCCGAAGAAATTGTCCTTCTCCGGATGAACACGCAAACACACAGTTTTTCCTCCATTTTCTAGAGACTTCAAAATAAACTGTGCTTGGGTGCTTTTTCCAGAACCGTCTAATCCATCAATTATGATTAAAGTCAAATTAAGTCCATCCCTTCAGAAGAATAAACAACAAAGCGCTAAGGAAAGGAACAGTTATGTTATCGAAGCCCCGAGGTGTAAGTGCTTCAGCAACCGTGGCCACAGCAGCCACAGCAAAAGCAGTTATAACTGAACTGAAAAGCGAAAGAGGATAGAAAGCTGAAAAAAATAGTAGACTAACCTCAAAACTTACAAAACTAACGGCAAACATTGCAACTGAACCCTCAACGCTTTTTTTGGCAAGAATGCTGAAGTGCCGTTTCCCAAACTTTTCACCAACCAAAGAAGCAGCCGCATCACCATAAGCCATAGGCAAAATCCCCGCAGCAATAACGTAAGGCTTCGCCGAAAAAAACCAAGCCAAAATGGTATAAGAGATAGCATAAAACACCAAACCCAACTGATGACCCCCTTTAGTCACCTCAGTCAACTCCGACATTTTTCCGCTAAGACTCTTCACCGGAGAGTAAGGCGAAACCAGAAAAGTTACAAAAACAAACGGCACTGCAACGAAGAAAGGAAAGTTCAGCGGAAACGTGTTGTATGAGAAAAACGGAATAAGAAAAGGCAAATTCCCGATCATAATGTGAAGGAACTTACGAGAAGAATTCCGAGATAAACCACGCCCGATTTTTCCAGTGACAAAAATCACTATTAGAATATACCCGTAGCAGGAGCCAAGCAGAGCCAAATTTGCCCAAGCTTCAGCGTCAAGCATGTATGCTCACCTAAACGTTCCGAAAATGTACGCGAGCAAACCCACGATGAAAAGAATTAGAACAAGTTTCTTGATTCGGCGAGCATTCTCACGTGAAGGATTCTTGATCAGGAACACTGAACACCCTACCAAACCAAAATCAGTAACTAACACAAAAGGAACAAACCAAAAAGAAACCAAACCCAAAACCAATGGAAGCGGAGAAAGACAAACTGCAAAAACGTAAAAAGCCGCTGCCGCCGAAGCAGCCTTCAACTCGCCAAAACGCACCGCAAGGGTTCTCACATTCTTGGCGCTATCCCCTTTAACGTCTACAATACCCTTTGTGATTTCTCTGCCCGTGTTCGAGAGGAACGCCATAGAAGCAAAAAGTAGCACGTTAAGCCGAATTGCATTAACTGCCGCCAAATTTCCGTACAGAAAAGGCGTAGCCACACATGCACTAACCAAGAAGTTGCCCGGTAGTCCACTTCGCTTTCCTACAGTCGTATAAGTTAGCATAGCCGCCCAAGCAATCACAGCAACCACAAGACAAACAATACTCGTGAGGTAAGCGAAAACAAAACCCGCTACAGAAAGGACACCGGTGAAAATCAACGCGCCTTTTACAGTTACTGCGCCGCTGGGAATCGGGCGTGTGGGCTCATTTATCGCGTCAATGTGGCGGTCGTAGTAGTCATTTACAGCCATAGCAGCGGCTGTCAAAGTGAAGCCAGTCAACGCCCCGAACAAAATGTTTAGCCAAGAAAAGTTTGAGAAAATCGTATTCGCCAAAACTGCACCCACTAGAACAGCGAAACTCATCATCACGCAGTTTATCGGTCTCATCAACTTAACGAAACCGCTAACTTCGTGTGTGGCCTTCAACCTCTCTACCCGATGCTTTAAAATGCTACGCTTACATTTATAAATTCAACCTTAAAGCAGCTGCAACTTTTTTGTGCGCTACGTATTATCGGGACAAGGCAACGCCTTATGCAACCCCAGTCGGCAAGCACGTGCGCCTCTGTTATGAAAACTCTGAAAAAATAATCCGCTTTTACTAGTAAAAATTTTTGGCCTGATTTCAGAAATATTGGCAAATAAGCTATAATTGCACCTATTTATGTAAAACAAGCTTAAAACTGCCTGAAAAATTAGCGCCGGGAGGAGGATTCTAGCCCAATTTACCAGTAAAAGTCACACAAGCTCTAATTAATAATCTATGGTTAAACATTGAAAGCTAAAATGAGAATTCTAATGCGGCGAGTACCAACATAAAATCTAAGTTCAAAAGGCTTAACTTCTAAACTGCGGTTCGAATATTAATACGAATCGCATTAGGGCTTAAAAGTAGCGCCTCAACAGAAGACTTAACAGTCTCAACACAGGCAAAAGATTAAACGCATCCGCTGAGCTATAAGTGAATTCTGTATGAGATGGAAACGAGGAAAGCGCGTTGGCTAGAAGAATAAGAAGAACTTCCAAGAAAAAAATGTCATTAACAAGAAATTGCACACTGGGATCGTTAAACAAACCCATTGCAACGATAATGCCCGGTGAAATGGTTGAAGTGGAAACGTGGGATGCTAGGGGTAATATCGTGAGACCTGGTCAAACTCTGGAAGATGCGTTTCAGAAAGGCATTCAACGCTATGCAAATCCTATCACAGGTCCCATCTACGTTGAAGGCGCTGAGTCAGGAGATGCTCTAAAGATCGAGATAATCACCATCAGGATTCCAGACGTTGGTTGGACCGCTGTTACTCCTGGGTTTGGCGGGCTTGAGGGTTGGCTTCAATTATCTTCATCTGTCACAAAGTTTTCAAAAATCAGTGGCGGAAAGATCATTTACGCGTTGAATGACGGGAGGACAATTGAAATTTCGACCAAACCCTTCATTGGAACGATTGGCGTTTCACCAGAATTTGAGGCTGTCTCTACAGTCGTTCCAGGAAGACACGGAGGAAATATGGATGTTCCCGACATCTGCGTTGGTAGCACGCTATACCTTCCCGTGGCAGTTGATGGAGCACTTCTTGGGTTAGGTGATGTTCACGCAGTTCAAGGAGACGGAGAAATCTGTGGAACTGCGCTGGAAGTTTCCTCAAATGTTACACTAAAAGTCGAGTTGGAAAAAAACAAAAAGTTAGACTGGCCACGCGTCGAATCAAAGGACGAAATCATGACTATCTGCAGTGCCAAACCACTTGAGGATGCAGTTAGATTAGCTTTTCTCGAACTGATAAAGTGGTTAGAGACAGACTACGGTTTTGAACGCTACGATGCCTACATGTTTCTAAGCTTAGCGGCAGAAGCGAGAATCGCCCAAATTGTCGATCCACTGTTTACCGTTGTCGCAAAGCTACCGAAGAAGATATTGCCAAAAAGCAGGAATCCTAAATGATGCATTAAAGGAATTAATTCTTAATGCGCGCTCAATCTTGAATTATGTCGTAGCGGGGTTGTCTGCGAGAGAAATGCACCTCTTCGTATTGACGAAGATGTCCTACTCTCGGATATGCATACGTGTTTGACTGACTAGACATGCGACGGCCTTACAGATTAATAGACACGACTTACAAGCAGAATAACAATAGAAAGTCAGACTGACCGATGCACATTGTTCATGGCGTGCCTGCGTGAAAGAGAAGTGCGCAGGAAAGCGTGCTTGTTTGAAAACGAGGACAGAACACTAAACCTTGGTCCCAACCAAACTAAATCATTATTAGGTTTCTATTGTTCCCCCCGCGCAATATGAAGCGATGACATAATAAGCTATAAATTAACTTATTCAGGCATAATAACCCCAATATTAGCCCAGATTGATAAAATGGCGCCGGGAGGGGGATTTGAACCCCCGCGGCCCCGAGAGGCCACAAGCTGCTTGGTGCTTGCCTAAGGCAAACATCTCCAGGCTTGCTCCATGCCTGGCTAGGAGACCCCGGCAAACGGAAACCGACTTACATTATATCTTGTTCGCAATCTTTCTCTGACTTAAGCATAATTTAAAGGTTTATCGAAAATATCTTGAGCTAATTATTTTGTCAAATGATTACTGTTCAGTTTAAAATTCGCTCCTCCCTCTGCTTTCAATTTTGTTGGAGAAATTCGATTGCTAAATTGATACCCTCTCCCGCCTTGCTTAATTTTGTAGAGACTTGTTAGTAAGGAGAATTTGAGTATTGAGACTGTTCGATTTAAAATTCGCCGTAATGCTGTCAGTTGCCACATTTAGTGGTGATGATTCTTTAAAGCAAAACTTTAAGCTCCTTGATTTTAGCAAATCTTCCTTTTTTCCTTATTCGGCGACTCGTTTAGGGCTATAAATTTTAGTTAGCCCTTAGTTGGTCCTTTTTTTTATTCGGTAATAATGACAAATTATATATACTCATGTGACAAATAGACACCGTTTGTCTGCCAAAGAGAAGAGGGAGCCACGGTGAAACCACAAATCTGCCTTTCAGAGAAAATGAAAAAGTGTACATACAGAACCAAAAAAATAGTATGGTGCAGAAAACTACAAAAACTCTGTAACAGTCTCTCAGAACACCACTTCTGCGATAACTCCCAAACAAAACTGAACCAACCAACCCGTAAAGGCGGCTACTAATGCAAGCAACAAAAAATAAAAAATCAGCCGCCTACCCCAAAAATATCTTCGTCATAGGTACAAAAACCGGTACATGCCAACTCTGCAAAGAAACAAAAAAAGTATTCCTACTAAGGTACGGCTTTACTCTTTGCGAAGACTGCTTAGGCATTTGTACAAGCATCTTAGAGCAGCTGCAGTCTGGAGCAACAGAGCAGAAACCAAAAGAAAAACTCAACACTAAAAAACAAAAAACGAACTCTTGCAAAAAATCCCAAGCATCCACATCAAACACTAACGTTGGCAGAAAAAACAAGCAATACCCAAAAATGGGGACGCGCGAGGTCTGAAAATGACGATTTCTTCTAAACCTGACAAAAAGAGCAGCAAGAACGCCTCAATAAACTCTGAAGTGGTTGCTAAGGATATCTCCATGATGATTCGTCATGGTGGACGGAAATTCCTGTCGAGGTTAAAGCAGAGATCGATCCGGAGTAATAATTCTTGGTATCGTGTGCTGAGTGTGGATAAGCGGCGGTTCATTGATGCGGTGATTCTGACTGTGGATAGGATTCGTAGTTCTTTGTTGCTTAAGATTTTGTCGGGGTTTGTTGAAAAACTGTTTCGTGCTATGGGTGGAATTCGCGGATTAATGGGTAATTTCGCCTTTGATATGGAGAGTTTTGGGTGTCCTTTGGCTCAAAGAGTCAGCTTAATCGCGGCTAAATGGGGGAATAACCTTGCTGCAGCCTGGTCGAATGATGAAGGTTTCATACGGTATCTAACTGTTATCGACATGAATAACCTTTCAATTTTCAAAGTAAGCAACAAGACATGAATAAAATCAGGTTCAACTCCGCTCGTCAATCACTTAACGTTGCCATGTGCAAATTTGCTAAATCATGGTGTGAAAGGGTTAAACGATGAAAAATTATTCTTTATACTCCTTCTCCCTATCTCGTGATGAAACCCCACAAAACCATGAGCGAAAACACTGTAATGCCGCAAATTTGGAATTTGGGGCCCTCTCCGCTGCATCTGAGCTTCGTTCAGTTCCATTCGCATAACAGGATTAGTTGAATGTACACGCAAACTACCGTTGATCCCCTCTCCGAACTCCAAAACGTTACTTTTACAGTACAACACGTACCTATTGCTAAAGACCAAGTAACAATTGTTATCCCAGTCAAAAACGAAGAACTCGCCATCAGCCCAGTTATAGATGAGCTAATTCAAGAAGGCTATAACAACATACTCATAGTTGACGGTTACTCGGCAGATAAAACCCTTCAGATCATTGAGACAAAGGCAGACGTAACACTTATTCAGCAGCATGGCAAAGGCAAAACAGGCGCAATAAAAACAGCAATTGAAAACGTCACGACACCTTACATGCTAATCCTAGATGGAGACTACACTTACCAGGCCAAAGACATCCAGCGTCTCCTAAACCATTGTGCTAATTACGCACAAATAATCGGTGTCAGGGACCGAAAAAGCATCAGTTTAATTCACAGGTTCGGAAATTGGGTCATTACAAAAGCTTTCAATCTTTTGATGGGGACTCATCTTTCAGACGTATGCTCAGGAATGTATCTTCTAAAGACCGATGTAGCCAAAAACATCGAATTCGGATCAAAAAACTTTTCTACCGAAGTTGAAATCTTAGCTCAAACAACTCTTGAGCATGAGGTAACCGAGGTTCCGATAGGTTATAGAAGCAGAATGGGTAAGGCAAAGCTTTCATGGCGTAACGGTTTCGAAATTCTATCTTCGGTTGTTGGTTTGGCACGAAAATACAATCCTGTCCTACTCTTTTCGGCGCTTTCCCTTTTATCCATAATTCCTGCAGCCGTTATACTAGCGTGGGTCGTATTCAGCCAATTGTGGTTGGGAGTTTGGCATAGCGGATGGGCTTTAATGGGCGTAATGCTATTGCTCTTCGCCATTCAAGCTTTAGCAGTAGGAACTATGGTTCTTCTTCTGAAAAGAACTGAGAAACGGATAATTCAACACATTGAAAAGGCGAGAAACTACGCGTAGGCTCAGAGAAGTTCGATTGAGAAGGACTTGTTCTCAGTAAATGCCTTGTAAGTGTGCTCATACCAGCTATAGTTTTGGTTACAGACTCGATTTTGAAAACTGTGCTGGATTGCCTTTCGTTCTTTTCTTCCCTACTTTCACGTCTCAGAAAATCAGTGATAAAAATGAATCTGGAGAGAGGGGAAAAGAAGCTTAAAGTATAGTTAGAGTTTCCTTTGCTTCACGTCCACTTTCGTCAGAAAGGGATTTTTTAGTGTTGCTTACAAGTTTCGTTTTGGTGTTGGAGGGGGGGCTTAAGCTTCTTTGGTTTGATTTTGGAATTATTTGGGGGTGGTTTTGTTGGGTAAGAATCGTGATCGCCTAAGCATAATTGCGGCCATTTTGGAGGCTGCAAATTCAGGCGCGAGCAAGACTCATATTATGTTCATGGCAAATTTGAGCTTTAGTCTTTTGGAGAAATATTTGGATGTTGTTGTGGGTGCTGGTTTTGTTCGTGCCAAAGGTTACAGGTACGAGTTGACTGAGCATGGTCGAGAATATCTTAAGCAGTTTAAGAATTTTCACGAGCGCTACCTTATGGCACAGAAGTTGCTTGTGGCTTTGGGTTCTGAACATGACAAGCTGGCTTTAATGTGTGAAGACCCGGTTAGCTAGTTGGTTGTTATGTTAGGTCGGTTACTGATGCGGAATAAAAAGTTAACAACCTGTGAAGAAGTGTATGCCTGCGTGTTAATATTAAATACTGTTGATGTTGTAACAGTTGCCTGAGCCTGAAGCCAAGGTCCATACCCTAAACCCAATTCAAATCAATAACCAAGATTCTTCTGCAAACAAGGAAGCAACACCGGCACCAAACACAGACTGTGGTTCTATCTTCACAAAAATCTCAGGAGCTTATTGGACATGGCTAAAGTCAAACCGAACGGACACAAGTTCGGATTACGACTGATCTTTCACTGCTTAGGTATCAGCTGCTTATCAGGAGCTGTCTTTCTTCAAATTATAGTATTCATGGGCATCGCCTCCCAAGGCTCCTTCATGGGGGTGGAAAAAAATCCGTTGATACTAAACACGGAAATAGGACTCACCGTTTTCTGCGTCGTTTACCTCCTATACATGGCTATCTCAAGAATCCGCTCATTTCTAAATTTGAGAAACTAAAGGAACTCACAACCTTTTTCTTTTCTCTTTCAATATCATGCTATCCTCGCTTCATGAAGGAAATATCCAATGATAAATATCTGCAAAGGTTTTGAATGATTTAAGAGATATTTTGTAGAAAAGTTGTCTTAATATTCCATATTGTTTAATAAACAAGCGGTTGGTATAGGGAAACTAGCGAAGGCGAAAGGTAAATGTATCGTAAAAAGGTTTGTCTGGTAATTTTCACTATGGCTGTTCTTGCATCGTTAATGATAGGTGTTGCTAGTGCTGGCACTGCTGCTAGCGTTTCAATGGCATATGTAGGTACAAGTATGACCGCACATAGTGGCCAAGTCAGCTTGGGCGCTACGGTCTACATTTATTGGACTGGTGTGGTTGCCTCCAGCGAAGGTAACACAGTAGATGTTACAGTAGTGAATCCTGCTGGAACTGTGGCGGAACAGTGGGATAACTTAGCGCCGTCAGCCTCAGGGACAATATCTTTCGTGGCCAGTTCACCGGGTAGCTATTACATCATGTTCGACGGGTACCCCTCATATCATTTGTTTACTACTTACGTTGCCAGTGCGTCTATCTTTGTCCTGCCTGAAGGTGTGTTAGGAACGCTGATCGCATTAGTTGCGGGCTTCTCAGCGTTAGGTCTTTTTGGCGTAGTGAAAACAAAAAGAGCGAAAAAACAAGAAAACCTAAACAGCTGCTAAAAAACAACGCTAACCTGTTGATACATAATTGAGGTTTAACAATAAACCTTCGTTCTCCCTTTTGTTTGCTTTACAAATTAACGCTTTTGGGTATTTATTTTCAAGAATGTTCTGGCTTTGTTGTTAGGCATCGTGTGGTAGTTTGGTATCACAGCAGATGTTTTGGACGAAGCTACAATAAGTGTCATCACGGTTACGATCTGTTCTTAGGTCAATTGATTTATGTGCTTCTTTGCAAATTGCTTGGACCTGAACTAACCGCTAAAACAAAGTGATATCTGGGTTGGAGGCAACAACAATAAGCAACCATTGCAAACTTTGCGCTGTCACTATATTCATCTTCTTAGCGCTTGGTTCTTGTCTCTATAGTGAGCATTATGTTTTTGCCCAAACTGATCAAACCGCGTCAAAACTGCAGGTAGCAAACAACGCTATCGAGCAGGCTTTCAACGCTGTTTTGGACGCGGAAAAAGCAGGCGCAAACGTCACTGGCCTATTGATTCAGTTAAATGATGCTGCAGGCATCTTGGCTCAAGCAGAAAACTCATACCGAACTGGAGATCCCAACACAGCCGTAGCCCAAGTTGACAGCGTACTCCCAATTGCGCAAGAAGTCACAACCGCCGCTCAAAACGCCAAACAAACCGCTTTAATTTCCGGTCAAAACGCCTTCTGGTCCACCATAACATTTACAGTAATTGGTGTTTTCGTATTTGTTTTGGCTTTGTTTCTGGTTTGGCGCCGGTTTAAGCGACGTTACATTAACAATGTGTACCAAGCAAAACCCGAGGAAGCCAGCCAATGAAGCTAAATGATTACAAACTTATTTTCGTCGCTGTAGGCTTAATTGGCGTTTTACTTGTTGCGACTCCTGCTCTTGCTGACGTTCTTCAACTTCCTGGTTCGGAGCAATTTTCTCAACTTTATCTCTTAGGGCCAGGTCAGATGGCTGAAAATTACCCGTTCAACATCGAAGCTGGCCAGAACTACTCAGTTTATGTTGGCGTTGCAAACCAGATGGGTTCTTCAGTCTACTATATGGTATACGTGAAGTTTATGAATCAGACTGATCAATTGCCCAATGCTACCGCTGGACTGCCTAGTTTTCTTCAGCCTTTGTATGAATATCGTTTTGCAGTTCAGGATGGTGAGAGCTGGGAAAGCCCCTTGAGATTTTCGGTTTCTGATACATCTTTCCTTGGGAATCAATCATTTATCAAGACGTTAACCATAAATAATGATGTATTTGATATAAACCAGCCCTCGCTATGGGACTCAAATACTACAACGTTTTCATACACGCTTCTGTTTGAACTTTGGATTTACAATTCGCAATCAGAATCTGCCGACTATAACAACCGATATGTAGATCTCCAGCTTAACTTGACAAACAGCTTGCTTTCCTGATTTGATTAAATTAGATTCAATTTATTTTGTTAGTTTTTTGAGAAACCATAGAAAGTGAAGGCAACTTTTTCATTGCATTTTATATGCGCTTGCAAATGAATCAAAATGTCTAGGCGTAGAGGATGGATCATTTGGTGATGGCTTTGATCCTTCGAGTAGCTTGGAGGGTGCGAAATGGTGTTTAGTGGCTACAAAGCTTGTCCTTTCTTTATCGTTCCCGCTAGAAACCGCAAGCATTTGGATGAAAAAATTGCGGAATTGGACAAAATGAATGTTCCCTTCCTTATTGTTTGCGGCGAGAAAGTTGATCATCCAAACGTCGTGTACCATGAAAACGCTGGTAAGTGGGACGCGATTAATTTTGCGGTGTCGTTTTTGCCTGAAGAGGCAAACGTGGTTGTTCTAAATGACGTTGATACAAAAATATTTAATTTTGAAAATGCTCTTTCGGATTTGAACTCTGGGGTCGATCTTGTTTACTGTAGAGTGCAGGTCCATAGTGGTCCTCAAGTGAAGTTTTACCAGCTTCTTAATCCTCTGCGGAGTAGATTTCATTTAGCTGCAAGTGGAGAGCTTATGGTGATGCGTAAGGAGGTTCTTAAGGAGGTATTGCCTCTCCCGCCCTGCATAGCTGAGGATTCTTATATCTTATTCAAAACTCTTGAATTAGGCTATCGGGCAAATTTCTGTACAAAAGCATACATAACAACCGAAAGAACAAGCAATCAGCAAGAGGAGGTAGCCTATAAAAATAGGACTACTCTTGGCATTTACCAGGCACTAGGCTATGCCAAACCGCCTCCATTAATAAGAGTTTTTTATCTGGTATTACCTTTGTTTGCACCATTACTATTTCTTGAGGGGAAAGATGGCAAGGCTTGGATGACTGGAATCAATAGAGCATTTAAAGACCACATAACAAAAGAGAACCCTACAAAGTTCTGACTTTGTTTTGGTAGAGTAATTACGAAATATCATGTTTGGGTTTGGCTGTCTCAAGCATTTGAGCATGAACATTTGATTATCACGTTAAACGTTTATTCTTTGCATCAAGTTGACTATGCTATCTGTGAAAGGGCGATAGCTAAATTGGATTTGGCATAAGCGGACTGTATTTTGTGAAGATAGTACATGTAGTTCCATGCTACACTCCTGTTATAGGTGGTGTTCAAGAAGTTGCCAGACGGATAGCTGAGCATTCTGCTTCTAAAGGTAATGATGTGTATGTCTTAACTTATAACAGATCGGGGAACGGCAGAGCTTTTTATCCTGAACAAGACTGCCTCAATGATGTGCGTATAATTAGAGTAAAGCCAGAATTTATGTGGAGCTATGGTAGCTACTGTTCACAGTTACCCTCTGTCTTGACTAGTCTAAGACCTGATATAGTGCATGTTCATGGTTGGCGGCATCCACACTGTTTTCAAGTTGCAAGCATCAAGGAAAAAACAGGGTTTAAGACCATTCTCCATAGTCATGCGCCTTTTCACAGATTTTCTCAATTAGGACTTATTACTTGGGCTTATCACAGAACCGTTGACCTCTTTATGAAACAATCGTTACAGAAATACGATCAATTGATAGCTCTCACGCCATTCGAAAAGGATATGCTTGTAGGAAGATTAGGCGCCAAACCAGACAAAGTTGCTATTGTACCTAACGGACTACCTGATCAGTTATTTGACACCAGCCCAAATGAAAGCAAAAACAGTTCAGTTTTGCATCTCGGTCGAATTAATAAAGAAAAAAATCTAACGCTTCTCGTTAGGTCTATGGTTAGGGTAAACAAGAAAATAGACGCTAAATTAGTTTTGGTTGGTCCAGATGAGGGTCAAATTTCGGAATTGAGAAATTTTTCACAAAAAAATCGTGTTAGCCTTCAATATCTTGGACCCATAACTAATGATGCGGCCAAGTCCATTGTATACCGCGAATGTGCTTTATTTGCTCAGCCCTCATTGTACGAGGCTTTTGGCATAACCCTTCTTGAAGCCCAGATATTTGGAAAACCTTGCGTTATTACAGGTGAAGGTGGACAAACATACGCTGCCCCTCCTGGAATATCAAGTTTGCATGCAGCTCCTAATCCTGAGAGTTTTGGTAATGCTATCCTCCAATTGTTGACCAACAGGGAACTTTACGAGCAGTTTAGCTTTAACGCAAGAAGTTTTGCGACAAGGCATCTGTGGTCTAGAATATTGCCCAAGTTTGACATGGTTTACGATAATCTTCTCAATTAGTTTTCTTATTCTAAGCAAAACGGTTACCCGCTATGAAAATTGTGGAATATTCAGATATACCATTAGGTAATAGCGCCGGAGGCGGCAACACTTATGTCATGTCTGTAGCGAGAGAGTTAGAATCGTTAGGCAATAACGTGTTTATAAGTGATGGTCATAATCGACCAAGACTTTTCTCAAATCGTTATATGACTAAAATTTTCAAAGACGCTGATATTCATCATTTTCAAGAGCCATCTGTTGGTTTTCCTATTGCATTCATTAAACGCGTTAGTCCCCGTAACTGTGTGCTTACATTCCATGCCCCTGTTTCAAATCATCTATTTCGCACATTGTATTCACCATTTATGCGTTTCATATCCAGCAAGACAAGTTTGGTATTAACGACCACTTATAGAAACGCCAAGGTTCTTAGCGCAAACGGTGTGAACGCTACAGTTGTTCCGTTGTGGGCTGATAGTTTTTTCAAGCCATCCTGTGAAAATGGAAATGACCGAAAACGATATGTACTGTCAGTTTGCGTAGTTGATCGGTTTCATTCATACAAGAATTATGCTATGATTTCAAAACTGGCAAAGACTTTGAAACAGAAGTTAAACGTGGATCTTGTGCATGTTGGTCCTCGGTACTTTAATTTGCCATGTGTTAAGCACGTTGGAGTTGTTAATCGTTTTCAGCTTCGTGAACTATATCAAAATGCCATAGCGTTGGTTTTGCCAAGCATTGGACCATATGAAGGATTTGGGTTAGTTGCTGTAGAATCTCTTGCTTGCGGAACGCCCATCTTGGTAAGCGATGAATGTGGCGTAAGCGATTTCCTACAAGGAATATTTGTTTCACCTCTTGAATCCTTTGAAAAAAGGGTGATGTCTATGACTGAAGAGCTGCTTAAAGAGCCTCAGGACTTGATAGACAAAGCTAAATCGCAAAGCCTGAAATTTAGTTATTCAAACTGCACAAAAACGGCGCGCTTAGTTATCCAAAGTGCAAAGTAACCTTTGCAAGCCGATTAAAAAATGATTTATTTTTTTTAAAGTTGCAGAATTAATCATTTCTTAAGCCATTTCTCTGTGCATATTAGCCTGTTAGGAAGGGATAACTGATAAAAACTCAAGTGTTCTATGACCAACATTTTGGCTCAGTTAATATGAACGAGCGTATTTCTAAAATCTATGAAACTATTGTTCATTTGACCCCCCACCAAGTGCTCGACATTGGTTGCGGCAATGGTTTTCTGCTTTCGACATTGAATCAGGTTGGGATTGCAGGTCAAGGTATCGATATCTCTGCTGAAGCTGTTCGTTGCTGCCATCAAATTGGCGTTACAGCTTTTCAAGTTGACATTGATTCAAGTAATTTGCCTTTGGCAGATAATTTTTTTGACATAGTTGTTTGTGGAGAAGTTATTGAACATCTTTTTGATACGGATCATCTCCTAGAAGAAATTTATCGTACTCTGTCTTCGAGTGGTTATCTTATTTTGACCACACCTAACCTTGGTTGGTGGCTAAATCGTATAGCTTTACTCTTTGGTTATCAACCATATAACACGGAGATTTCTAGTCGATATAACTTGGGCAAGCCTCGTAAAGTATTTGATGGTGTTGCCGGTCACATAAGACCATTCACCTATCGGTCATTGCGAGAACTTGTTGCCCTGCATGGCTTTTCGATTATCGAGTGCTTTGGCACGCACGATCTTTCGATGCCTGTTCCCGCTTTAAAAACGCTTGATAAAATGTTAAGTAGAAAAATTTCGATTGCTAGCAATATCGGTGTTATATGTCAGAAAATAGCCAATTGAAATTCTGGCTGTCGTGAAAATAATCGTTAATATCAACTTTTCTATGTGAAGAATATGGTGCAAAAGAGAATAATTTGGCAGCTTTTGTCGGTTGTACTGATTATTTTAGTTATTGTTTCTCAACCATTATGCTACTTTATTTCTAGCGATGCTTCTAGGATTTCAATCATCTTTGGCTTTATAGTTTTACTTGTTTTGGGGTTTTTAAGTCAAGTCAAAAAAGGGTACTTAGGAAATGGTGTCACTTACGCAGTATTGTTTGGTGCTTCTGGTTTGTTTATTTTATGGAGTACAAGCTTTTTTTCAGCCAATTATATTGCGGACGTGCTTCATACAGATAGATTACTTTTTGCACAACAATACAGCTTCACTGGTCACTTAAGTTTTGTTTCAGGTCATTCTTACTTCTTTCTTCCTTCAATGATGATGTTCTTCTTTAATACTGTCTGCGCTTTATCTTATACCCTGTCTTTGTACCTTTCTTTTGGGCTTGAATTTTTTGTTGTAGCGCTCATTGGCTTAATGATCTTTCGGTTTGTTCAAACAAGTAATATCGGTCTCTTGAAAAATGCGTCCGTAAAATCGCTCTTACCTTTTTTTATCGCTATGTCTTTTATAGCGTTTATTAATACAAACCGCGAAGATGCTGCTCTTCTTTTAACGCCTTTATTGTTGTACTTTTTATTTAAAAGAGGTTTCAAAAGCAGAAGCGACGGACTTATTACACTATTACTAGTTATCGGCATAACATTGGGTTCTGCAACTGGTGCTCTTTTCCTAATTGTATTTTTCTTTGTCTTCGCTTTTTTTAGTGATGCGAAAACCAAGCTTTTGTATAGTTTTATTCCCTTGGCTTATGTTTTCATTTCCGCATATTCTTATTCGTTGATGATAACCCAGTATACATCGGTTGCTTGGAGTGGCTTCATCGGCTTCTTGAATAGCGCGCTATCAGGGCAAATTTCTAGCCGTGTGGAACCTTGGCAAAGAGCACAATTAACAGCTCCAGCCGATACTTACGTTTTAACGATCTCGTATCTGTCTGTATTACTTCTTTCAGTAGTCATAGCGTTTACTTTAACATTTTATAGAAACAAAAACCAATCACTCTTTGGGCATCGAAATATAAATGCTGGATATAGTGCATGTTTAATTTGTCTGTGGCTATTTCTTGCGATAGCGACTGCAACGTATCTCGGATTTTCGGTAACCGCTGAAAGTTCCAGTTCAGATGTAAGAGAAATAGTTTTTGTTTTCATAATGCTTTGTTTGCCGTTTATTTTAAGTTCCAAAAAATTGTTTAGGGCACTGAATGTTAGTAAGCTTTTGGTAGTAATCTTGATTGCTCTAACTGTTATTGCGTCATTCCAAACAGTATATTCAATCTACCCCAAGTCTGTTAAAGACCCAATAAACGCCGTTGAAGATAGTCGGCTCGAACCCGTGTCAAAATATGCTGCGAGTAGTTTCCTTAGCAACGCGGCACCTGCAGGTAGCGGCATCGCTCTAGATTACAAGGTTTATCTTGCAAACGCGCTGTCTTTGTCTGAGTTTGGTGTTTCCATGCTTAGTAACGATACTATATCTGCAGACGGTAAAATAGAATTCAGTGTTGACTATGTAGGATTTGATATTAATGGATTAAAATACGGTTCCATATACATATCTCCAGAAATTTATTCCGCAGCTTACGAATTAACACAATCGCATGATACAGTCTACGATAGTGGAAATATTATAATTGTCTTAACACAAAACATCTTTGGCAACGCCAGTGATGTAGCTCCCTAAAAGTGATTGTTTTTCTTGAAGATTTAAAAATTTATTTTCGAACGTAATTCCTAGAAAATGCGTTAAGACTAAAAAAGAAAAAATATGGAATGATAATTTAGCACTTCCCCAGTTAACTTTGTTATTTTGTATGTTTATGCCAAATTGCGGTCCGTTAAGAATTAAGTTTTGACTGTAGATTGAGGTTGAGCGCTTGAGAATAGGATTTGTATCATCTAATTACTATCCAACTATTATTGGCGGTGGCGAAATTAGTTTAAAACTGTTGGCTGAAGAACTTAAAAATCGAGGTCATACTGTTTTAGTGCTTTCATTCGATTCCCCATCAAATAAAAAACAAATCGAAAACATCAACGGCGTGACAGTGATTCGCCATAAAAGTCTACTGAAATCTGCCCAATTATTTAGTCTCATTTTACCTGTTTGGGTGGCTATGAAATCATATGAAGATTCCGTGGATATATTTCATATTTACAATGTAACTCCTCTTGCAGGCGCTGTGCTGTATAGGGGACTTGGTAAAAGCAAGCGTGTCATTGCAACATTGAACTGTTATGGCAGCATATGCCCAATCGGGTCATTAACTTGCAAGAGCGCCCCTTGCAGACTAAATGATCGGATAACTTGCTTGACCAAAAAGCGGAAAAACAATTATTCATCTGCAGTTTTGTATTCTATTCTGTTTCCACTCCTTTCGAAAATTTCAAGGAATGCTGACGTTTTTGTCGCGCTAAGCGATCAGGTCAAACAGAAATATGTTCTTTATGGTTATGATCCAGGGCGAATTGTCGTAATACCTAATTTCCAGGAAAATCTAGCAACTGAGCCCGTTGAAGACTATAAAAGTAGGATTTCCAACAGCGATACTTTCCGTATCCTTTATGTAGGAGCGTTTACTCCTGAAAAGGGTGTTGATTTGCTAATAGAAGCCTTTTCAAAAATTGTTAAAAGGCATGAACAGACGCGCCTGGTATTAGTAGGTTCTGGAAAGGAGTTTAATAATTGCGTTAAGCTGGTTGAAAATCTTTCACTTAATGATAAAGTCACGTTTAAAGGTCAAGTAAATGACAGAAATGAGCTAACAAAGATCTATCTAAACTCACACATTTTTGTGCATCCTGCAATTTGGCCTGAACCCTTCGGTCGTACAATAATAGAAGCTATTTCTTTCGGAATTCCTTCAGTTGTCTCAAATGTCGGTGCACCACCCAAAATTGCTGGATCTGCAGGGTTGACTTTCAAAAGAGGTAATGTAGACGACTTGGCCACAAAAATAGACACACTAATAGAAAATGATAAAATCAGAAACGAATTAAGCGATAACTGTACGAAAATTATTAGCAAATTTGAGAAAAAAGAAATTTTGAATGAAATCATCGATTTATATGTACTAAAATAATTATGTAGCTAACGCGTTTCCACTAAATCAAGGATAAATTGCTATGAGCAGCTCGCTCCAATCAACATTTGAAGTTATGCTAATTTTGCAGGAGTATTTGCACAAATCTCCTCAAGAACATGTAACAATTTTAGATGTTGCATGCGGTTTCGGGCAAAATGGGTCAAGCCTCATGCCGATTTGCCATAGCCAAAAAATTCACCCTTCAATAGTAGGTGTCGATATTTGGCTACCTTATTTGGATACACTAAAAAATAATAGTGTATACGACTGTCTTCTTCACTGTGATGTAAAAAAAATGCCCTTTGCTGAAAAACAATTTGATATAATCATTGCAACAGAGATATTAGAACACATAAAGAAGGAGAATGCCGCATTATTTCTTGACCAACTTGAAACTCTTTTAAAAGATAATAGTCTTCTGGTAGTTTCAACCCCTCAAGGAAAGCAAGAGCAAGGAGAAATTGAAGGAAATATTTACCAAGAACATGTAAGCGTTTGGCTAAAAAAGGACTTAGAACATTTTGGGTTCAACGTCGTTACTACACCATTAGTTATTAATACACCACTAGGCCGCGCCTTCATTCCTATTCGCAAAATACACAAAGGTAGCAAAACGAACATTAAGAACTTATTATGTTTCTCATTAGGCGGGTTGTCATTCTTAATTCCTTCACTAAGCGGTAAATTAGTGGCTTACAAATTTAAGAAAGAAAAAAACATGTCTTCAAATTCCTAAAGATATTTTCAGGCTTGTTCTTGTTAATGGGTCCAAATTGTTGGCGTTTTAGCTCGTGCACGAGCCGACTGAAACAGTTGACAAACAAAGGCTTAAAACTAAAATACAAATGAGAAAAGAGAGGTAGCGGTCTATTGTTTGCAATTCATTTTACTTTAACGCTTTCCGGGCTTCTTTGATGTTTAATGGGCAGCGAATCTTACTGTCCAAGCACGGATATCTTTGGTTGATTACTCCACACGATCTTAAACGTGGCTAAAGGTTGGAGGACTACGCTGCAATTTGTACCCTTGAAAACGGTTTTTCCATTAACTATGACGCTGGACACAGTTCCTCCGCTTATAATAATGGTCTTTGGAGTGAATATGTTAGTGTACTGCGTATTGCTTGCAATTGTAGCAGTTCCGCCGTTGTTAACTAATAAGGCTCCAGACACAGGCTTAGCGATGGTGCCCACAGGATTATAACCTTGATTATTCTCAATTATATCATGAATTTGCCCTGACGTTATGTTTATTGCTAGGCTCGGTGTTTGGAAAATGTTTCCAGTTATGTTGTTGTAGTCGTACCAACTTTCCCAATACCCGTTTTGCATGATCCCTTTTGGATCGCTAATGAGGTTCCCTGAAAAGACGCAACTCTCGCCGCCACCATTTGTTATCCCATTATATTTGTGGGCACTAGCCAGTGACGTAGTGATAATCCTATTGTTTTCAACAAGAAGATTTTCTGCGTATCCTCCGATTTTTATTCCTGAGTATTGTGACCCTGTTATGTTATTGTTTATCACAACAATACCGTTCACGTCTCTACCTGTTTCTCCCCAAATGTAGATGCCGTTAAAACATTGGGTTATTGTATTGCCAGAAATTGTAATGCCGCCTGAAAAGCTTCCAGAAGGAACAGAACTGCTTGTTGCAATGCATATTGCCGCTAATTTTGATCCAAGTGATGTGCTGTTTAGAATTTGATTCCCAGAAATTACTCCATTATGACTATCAATGCAATATATTGGAGCTCCACCCGTGCTTATTATTACGTTGTTGGTTATCGAATAGTTCCAAGTGCTGTAATTAGGGTAGTTTGCATCGACTCCTTCAATGTCGAATGCGGTGTCACTTGCCCAGTCAACTCTGTTGTTTTCAATGTTTATATTTTGGCTCTGGCTAGAAGACCCAACTGCTCCCCAATTTACCTTAAGAAAGGTACAGCTACTTATGACAACATTGCAAGTGTAGTGCAGGTAAATACCGTAATTGTTTGGTGCATTAAATTGGCAGTTTTCTATTTGCAGATTTTGAATAAGCGTTTGATATGCCCAAGAATTAATTGCGTCCATTCCCCAATCATTAAGAACTAGATGAGTAAGTTGAACGTTAGAAGCGGGAGAAGTTAATTGAATTAGTTTCTGGTTTACTGCTGTATTTAGATTTTGAAGTTGCATGTTTGTTATGACAGTAGACCCAGTGCTGCTTAGTAGAAAAATAGGGCCGGTTGAAGAAGTAGCCATATTGAGAACAGTCAAATTTCCAACTCCTTGGAAAACCGTGTTAATATTACCTGAAACTTGTATTGGCGCGTTGAACTGATATGTTCCAGCTTCAAATAGGAAAGAGTAATTATTCATAATTAGAGAATTTATGAGCTTGCTTGCGATTGTGTTGGACGCAACGATTACTCCAGTTATTCCATTCTCAGCGTAGTAATTTGTTCCGACGGTTGAAATGGTGTACGTTGGTTTCGCGGTAGGCGCTAATATGGTGCCACTAGACGAATTAGTTCGAGTTGCGTTGAGCTGTCCGGCTGTCGTTTGTGCTAAAAGTAATCCTATTAATGCGATTACGACTATCGCACCTGTTACAATTTTTCGAGTTGCCATTGCGTTATGTGTTTTTTGCATTTTCAATTACCGAATCTTTAAAGTCTTAAGTATTAATTAACCGTTATTAGTTATCTGAGCTACACAAATGCACAACTGCACACCAAAAAACAATCATTCTCACAAGCAAGCGATCAAGAAACATCAAATCTGTTCAACTACTCCAAATTTTTCCTTAAGTCTTATCCTCATTGCGCCAGACGCTAATTGAAATTTTACCCTATGAGCAACATAAACAAAGTCGTTCCAATAGAACTCGTTTCAACTGCTACCCATAAAGAACTTACAGATATCTGAACCATAGGGAAATAATTTTGCGCATAATTTGGAATAAGCTTGTTTGTCATATCAAACAGTAAAATAGCCTAAATACAATGGTGGATTTTAAATGCCCCGACAAAAATTATCAACCTTCAATAAAATCGCTATATCGGTCATGCTCGCACTAGGCGTAAGCCTAGTAATAGTTTCAGCATTTTACATTTCATCTTTCTTGGCTATACTGGGCACAGCAATAAGCTTCTGGGCGCTTATTCTCCTCTACATAACGCCTGTCAAGCATGTGCCACTGACATTGCTTAATGCTTCAGCTAACGCCAACTCAGGCAACATTGAACGACTTTTAGCTGAACTGGATCTAACCGAAAAAGGAGTTTACCTGCCCCCAAAAAACCTCAAAAACATTGGATCGAGCCTCATATTCATCCCACAAAAAGCCAAAACTCCATTGCCAACTCCTGAAGAAACCACTGAAAAACTCTACTTCAAACAAAAAAACGGCGTATTCATCACTCCGCCGGGGCTGGCGCTTTCCCAGCTATTCGAACAGGAATATGGTTCATCGTTCACTAAAGCCGACCTCAAACATTTGCAATCAGCACTTCCTCAATTGCTTGTTGAGAACCTTGAACTGTCCGAAAACGCTGAAATCTACTTGCAAGAAAGTACCATAACCATGGAAATAGATGGAAGCATATTCAATAGTATTTGCCACGAAACAGACAATCAACCGCGGACACACGTGCAGGTTGGCTGCTTACTGAGCAGCGCATTAGCTTGTGTCTTTGCAAAGACCACAGGAAAACCTATCACTATCCAAAACGAAACCCAAAACCTCGAAAACAAAACTACCACCATAGAATATCGCATAGAAGAGGAATAAACACGCAAATCCCGCCATTAACCCTTGACGACATAAGCCTCCTGATAATCGTGGGTGCCATCATACTTCTTATTACAGCTGAACTGGCTTCTCCTCACTACGGTCTAACAAACCTCACTATAAACAAAAAGAAACTGCGCAACCTGACTCTCGCTTTAAGTATATTATTTTTAATAATTGTTGCCATCAGAATAATCAGTATGTTCATCAACATTTAGATAATGGAACACAGATTGACGATTGCAATGACCAAAAACCAGACCATCGGCGACCAAACCATGCAAATCATACTCGACATAGTCAAGAAACACAGACCCGAAACCACCCAACAACTAATCAAACTCGTACAAGAAAAAACCGCTTTATCCAGTGGAGAAATAACCCAACTGCTAGTTCAGCTCGAAAACGAAGACGAACTTCACTTCACAAAAAAAGAAACCCTTCTGCCTCCGATGTCCCAAACATACGTTTTATCAAAAAAAGCAGCATGGTACTGGGTCACAATTGCCCTAGCCATCTTAACCACTTTAACAGTGTTTATCATACCCGAGAGTGCTTATCCAATCGTGTATCTTCGCTCAGCACTGGGCATAATATTCGTACTATTCCTGCCCGGCTTCACTTTTATAAAAATGCTTTTCCTATCTAAAGTCCCAATCAAAACCAGCAGCGAAAACATGGACACCATTGAACGCCTCGCCCTGAGCCTTGGCATGAGCTTGTCACTCATACCAATAGTAGGCTTAATCCTGAACTACACACCATGGGGAATACGGTTAACACCCATAACCCTCGGCTTACTCGCATTAACCATAGTTTTTGCAACAGCTGCCGTCTTACGCGAATATCAAGCAAAAGCTGTCAAGTCAGCGCCTAATTCTTAAACTAAAAGGCAAATAGACAAAAGCACCTGCTAATTTTTCCATCTTTCGTAAGGCGCCAGCCCAAAAACAGCGTTGCATCGCCGACAATTTTTAGTCACTTTCTTCTGGTTAGCCGTGACTATGCTAGTAATAACGCTTTAAAAGTAATTTAGGTTTCTTCCTTAAGGCAGAAGGGGGAATTAATAATACAGGTTAACCCCTCAAAGGAGAAGTCAGATAGCCGTAGGCGTCATCTTTAAAGTGAAGGTTCTCGTTACTAAAAGAGATATGAAGAAAACTTCCAGGAGCATTCTCGTTATAAAAGTCATTGGCGAATTGCTCTTCATATACGGTTTGCTCGGCTGGATCTACGGGGTAGCAATACAGGTATATCAACCCTTGTTGTTACCTTCTAGAATTTCTCACCTTACTCCTTGGTTGAGATTGGACACTTTCACGGTTTTGTCGTTTCTTGCTAGTGCACTCGGCTTCTTAATTTGGAGGTTGTCCGCAGAATTGATCGTTTGCTCAAATGACTATGAAAGTCACTGAATACTCAGGCTGTCCTCATTTTTGTTTTAAGCTTTACTTATCCCATTGGATAACTTAACTTAACAGTGCCGGAGCATGCCGCCAACTGATGTTTCAAATTTGTAATCGTGTTTTGCTCGATTTGTTGATGTTGTTGCATCGTACATGTCACATAGACTTATTTACATAGGTGTAAGTATGTAAAGCTTGTTTGGGCGACCCTTTTCACGTAAGGTCAATCTTTTGGTTGATATAAAATGAAATCGCGTGAATTCTCAACGGCTTTCGAGAAAGTAATCAAAAGATTAGATATATTAGACGCGAAAATGGGCGAATTTCCTCAGATTCACGTCCAAGTCTCACACAGACTCCTGCCCACTCTCACCGCTTTGACAAATCTCGGTTCCGGAACTGCAAGCCAGATAAGCAAAATAACTGGCAGGGCTCGTGCGTTTGAAAGCAAAAACCTAAACGAGTTGCATATAATGGGTCTTCTGACCAAGCATCACCAAGGGCGAGCGCAAGTTTTCAAATCAAAGCATTATGTATTGCAAACCGCTTTTCAGCGCTTCTATACAGTCCTTTCAAGCATGTGTGATGGCATCGTAATAGTATCAAAGGATGACCAAATTGAATTTGCTAATCAAGCGTTCTGCGAATATTTTGGTTTGAAGGAATTACCCACGGAGCTCAAGGGGCTAAAAGCAGAAGAAGTTAATGAAAGAGTCACGGAATCTTATCTGCATCCCGAGGAACAAAAAGCTCGAATTAGGGAAATAATTACCCAAGGAAAAACAATAAAGGGCGAAGAAATAGCGCTGAAAGATGGCAGGACCTGCCTGAGAGAAGTCATTCCGATAAATGTAGACGGAAAGCCTTTTGGTTGGTTATTTCAGCACATTGACGTTACCGAAAGTAAGAAAGCTACAGAAGTCCTGCGCAAAAGCGAAGAGCGCTACCGATCATATATTGAACTCGCATGTGAGGTAGGATGGACTACTAATGGCGAGGGTGAAATGGTTGAAGATATTCCATCTTGGAGAAAATACACGGGCCAATCCTTTGAAGAAATGAAAGGGTGGGGTTGGTCAAAAGCCATTCACCCCGATGATGTTGAGCATGCAATTAAGGCGTGGAAAGATGCAGCAAAAACAAAAACCAGATATGAAGTTGAATATCGCCTGCGCCGCTTTGACGGCGTTTACCGCAACTTTTTAGCCCGAGCCGCTCCCGTGATTAACGATGATGAAACCATAAAGGAATGGGTAGGCACCTGCATAGATATAACCGAACATATACAAGCGCGGCAGAAAACAGAAGAATTCGCTTCTCACATAGAGGAACTAGCTCAGGAGTACACGAAGGTGCTGAAACACGAGAAACGCCTTCTAAAGCCAAATTCCAGCCCACACCAAATTCAATCGTTAGCCTAATCAAAAGTGCTAAGACAACAGCTGGAACCACACTCAGTTTTCTCAGTTATCTCGCGCTGTAACTCTCCTGCGAAGTTTATCAACAGCAGTCCAATCCATCACCTTGCAACCTTGATCAAATGGTGAGCCTCCAGTTAAATTCTCGTCGGCGATGCTTCCATAAAGAGAAATTACGAACGGCACGACCTGAAAGAAAGTAAGCTAAAAGTTTTAGCTTGGTTCCATATGAGTTTAGCTTGCTTTAGCGGCCGCTACTGAAAGGAGCGTTCAGTGTCATTTTATTGCAATGCTATCGTACGCTATAAAAAAAATTAAATTCCTATTGAAATAATGAAAGCTTCAGGATAATGGAAAGTTCAGTGAAATTCCTAGCAAATAACATTAAAGCTTCTCTAAACAAGAGCATGCGTACAAACATGATCCACAACATTTTGATTAGTTGCCTGTTTGCAACTTACTCAGTTTTCTTGTCGAGATTTTTTTTTAAAAAAAATTAATGTTAATGTTTACATGTAGAAGAATTATACAGTTTTTCCATATTATTTTAAAAGTAAATTGCCCTACCAGCTAGGACATGTACGTGATGAGAAAGGTGGGATTCCGAATGCTTTCGGTACGAGCAACAGGAAGTGGGTTTAATTTGCATAATAATTTTTACAAAAAATTATCAGTCATCCTTTTGATTCTGCTACTTGCAGTAATTGCTTTCGTCACCGTGTCTTTCCTAACGGCGCCAAGTTACAACTTATCCAGCCCTCAACCGGTAACCGAAACAACATCGTTATTTCCAACTAATCACGTTGTATATGTCAACGACAATGACACCACAGGCATTATTGTAAACATCACTGGTAGCTCACTGCCTGATGATGCATACTTCACGATTACCACGATTAAATACGGCACTAATGTTCCTCAAGATGTCGGTGCCCCCCTCACAGTTGAAGGAAAACCCGTAGCAGGCTACTACGACGTAAAAGTCACCACAAACATTACTTTAAGCCCAGACGTTATAGCGGAAATAACTATAACAAACTTGAACTTCAATGAACACAGCACAATGTACTACTACAATACCACCCAAGGCAAATGGATTTTTGTGTCCACAGAGTTCCAATCGCCCCACGCAATAGTTGGCACCTTAGCCGCTATCGCCCTTACAGGGACTTCATTCGGGATCACGGGCTCTTCTTTGCTCGGGCCGCTTTTTGTTCTTCCCGAATACAGCCTAGGTGCTTTGCTTGCGCTATTCGCCTTCTTCGCAGCCTTCGCCCTCTTTAAAATACGCGGAAAATACACCGGCAAAACAAACCCAACTCGGCACACATCAAAACCTAAACCGCTAAGCCCGCCGCACTTTCACAAAAAGTATCGCTAATACCCATAATCTCTTTTTTACTATTTAGCCTCTGAGAGTGTACCGCATGCAAGAAACCAAAATTTCCACCACCACAAAGATGGCTTTAGTGCTAAGCCAGTACAGATTAGGAATCGCACTAAAATTCTCCGTTATAACCTTGGCTGTAGTTGCATTGTATTTTCAAGACTTAAGCATGGTCTTCACAGGTACTTTAACTGACGAATCAACTTACCACATACTCGCTATACCATTCCTTTTCGCTTACTTAATATACAGAAAACGGAAAATGATTAATGCCGCCCTTCAGCCCCCTCAAACAATCGCACGTGGGTTCCAACAATACTTCAGCACACTAGCGGGGATATCATTATGTGCTGTCGCCATACTTGCATACTGGTATGGAAGCTACTCCTTCACACCACTAGAATATCACATGTTCACTCTGCCTTTTCTAATAGCAGGACTAACACTTATACTATTCAACATCCAAACACTAAAACAACTACTTTTCCCCATAGCCTTCCTCATCTTTCTCACACCACCGCCAGACGAAATCCTCTACGGCCTCGGCTCAGCACTCGCAAACCTAAGTGCATCAGCATCAAACACTCTTGCAAATATATTCGGACTGCATGCAACGCTCTCTGCAACCAATGTAGGTCCAGTAATAACGCTCATCAGACCCGACCACACAACCTTGCCCTTTAATGTGGATGTGGCTTGCTCGGGCATCTACAGCCTCATAGGCTTCGCCATATTCGCATTATTCATCGCATACATTATACGCGGTAAACTGCGCAACAAATTCGCCATCCTCCTCATGGGCATACCCCTAATTGTCGCATTGAACATAATCCGCGTAACAACCATCCTCGCAATAGGCTACAACCTCGGCGAAGACTTAGCGCTCCAAGTCTTCCATGACGTAGGCGCCACAGTCCTTATGTTTATAGGCACACTTTTGTTGCTGGCGATAATAGATAAAGTTTTCAAAAAACCCAAACCCCTCCAACCCTGCCCAACATGCAACCCAACCTCAACAAACCCAACCGAACCATTTTGCCCCAGCTGCGGAAAACTCTTCAAACACACTAAAACAAAACTCAACCGAGCCGACATCACTAAAATCGCAGGCATAGCCATAATCGTAGTCATGCTTTTATCTATTCAAGCACCTGTGTTCGCGTTAACCCAAGGCCCAGCCCAAGTCATGATCCAAACGCCTTCAGGCGTCCAAATAAACACATCAAGCTCCATGCTTCCAAACGTCCTAGGATATACTCTAAATTACGATTACCGCGACACACAATTTGAACAATTATCCGGCGACAACGCAGCACTAGTCTACTCCTATAGCTCACCTAACGGAATAACCTCATCCATGTGGGTAGCCATACAAATAGCAGCCAGCGTAACATCCGAACATCCATGGGCAACATGCCTCATCGCTTGGCCACTCAGCCAAGGTGACCAATTAACGGTGAACCAGCTTAACCTCAGAAACATACGGATTCAAGATAACCCGCCTATGACGGCATGCTACTTCGCCTTCCAATACAAAGACACTAACCAAACACAAGTTGTCCTTTACTGGTATGAAACAGCCACTTTCGACACGAACAGTACAGCACAAACAAAAAGCGTAATGATAAGCTTAGTTATGTACCCGTCATCTCCCCAAAACGTATCACAAGCTGAAGCCCAGGAACTACCAGTTGCCAATGCGATCAACAACTATTGGCAACCAATACAAACATGGAGTACCATAGCATTAGGCATCAGCCAAAACGGGTTTGCACTCTCAGCAGGCGCTACCGCAATTCTTGTTTTCCTCATTCTCTACGCTGTATACTTAAATAGAAAAGAGAAACTTGCTCTTTTGAACCTCTACCTAAAACTTCCATCACAGGACCAACTCGTAATGAAAGCAGTCACAAATGCCGAAAACATGCACAACCCAACAACCCAAGCTATAACTCTTGAATTCCAAAAACTAGCTCAAACATCCACATCTGAAACTTGGGTCGCACAAAAACTAACCGAAGCAGAAAACGCCGGCTTAATCAAGAAAATACTCATAAACAAGGATGACAATCCCGCTCTCGCATGGAAAAATCAAATACCCCAAAAACCTCCCTTTTCAATTCTAAAAACATTTACGGAAAGCAAAATTGACAAATACGTAAGCTAATTATCATGACAAATAACTTAACAGTAACCAAGTTTCTAATCCCTTTACCGAGTCTTTTTGTTCTCGGTAACATCAAGTTTTTGTCCTATAGTTTCTATGATGATAAGCGTTAAATCCGCATAGCGTAGAAAGAGCCTAATTCTTAGTTAAGAAACTTTGACTCAATCAAGTCAAGAAATACTGACAAAAAACTTTTTCTTTAAGGCTGATACTCTTCCAATTGATTATACAAATGCCAAAGAATACAGCCATTTTAGCTATTCTTATTCTGTTTCTTATATCTTCAACCAGCATACCTTTGTTCATTAAATCTGCAAGTGCTGATGTAACAATATATCCATGGGATATCGTATATAAGACACCACCAATAATTACTGTGAATTCACCATTCAATAACACAATATTTTATGCTAATACTATTTTTTTAAATTTCACCGTTACACAGCCAACTGGTCTCTGGCTTATACAATACATTAATGATGGAACTATAACAAAACAAATGCTAACAGGTGTCGGATATGTATTGGATGGCGAATCTTACGGTTCATTTCCAACCAGCAGCGACTTGTCATCTCCCTTCAATTACTGCGCTAACATGACGTTAGTTAAAGGGTTCCATACCTTGCAAGTTTATGGAAATGCATCTGGTTATGTTGTTTCAGGTATAAGTGGTAATGCTCAATATGTTCCAATCACAGGTTGGTCAAATATTATTTATTTTGAAACGTTACCAATTGAGCCAACGGTTGAGGTTCAACCTTTGTATATAAACGGAACATCGTTGAGTTTGAATTTTACGGTTGATGAGCCATTTACAAAAATAACCTATAGCATTGACAATCAAGACAATGTAGGTATTGCAGGGAATACTACGCTAACAAATTTGCCTTATGGGCATCATAATATAACGGTTTATGCAACTAACCCAACAGGAAATGTTGGAGCTTCACAAACCATCAACTTCACTATAGCGAAGCCTGAGGCTTTTCCAATTGTGCCTCTTGCCGCTGTTTCAGCAGCAGTAGCAGTTGTCGTGGTTGCTGGTTTGTTAGTCCACTTCAAGAAGCGTAAGCACTAAGTTCCGTTGTTTCTTTCTATTCTGCAAAGTACATTAAACGGTTAGGGCTATTACCGAGTACATTCAAGGACTCTGTAAGGCTATTTAGTCTAAGTGTCCTTTTCTCTCTATGGTCTAATTAGTATCAATACTGATAGTATGCTTACTTAACAATATCCATTACCCCTCATATTTAAATCACTATAAAATTTAAGGTCTGAACTGCACGATAGAGCCTAAAACACCTGTAATTGTGCATATTATCATCTTGATGCCACTCGAGGCGGCGACAGACCTGTCCAAAATAAAATTAAATAAATTTAATAATTAAGCAAACGTTAGGTCGCGTGAAGCCAACCGCGGCCGCCTTTTTTAGGCTGTTGAATTTCCTGCTTCTTAGGAACATATGCCAAAGTACGCTCGTTTCTGTGAAGCTCGCGACCGGTGATTTTGGTTTTTACGAATTTACTCCAGCCGCCCACATCAACATTTGGCTGAACAAATCGGTCAAGGTCTTCATCTATATGCTGTTCAAGGATTTCCTTAAAATTTAACGCCTTAAAATCTCTAGTGGCATGAATAATTGTGCCACGCTCCACACGCAGCGATGTATAGTCACTCACTGAAACGCCTTCAGCTCTTACCTTATCGTTAAAGCGCTCACTCCACAAGAGCTTCCATTGAGCCTTAAGCTTCTCAACTAATTCCTTTTGCACCTTGCTTCTCTCAAGAGAAGCATCATCAGAAGCTTGAGACGAATCGTTAGTAGCCTTCAGTTGACCTCTCTCCTTCATTGCACACACCTTTCTTCTCGAACTATTTAACAATTATTCTAGAACAAGCATAAGCTTTTTCATAAATTTGCTTATTGAATAACTTAAGTTCAACTTGCTGCAAAGAACGTTTGAATTTTGAGCGTGTTGAGAGATTGGAAACTAAAACGAAGCATTAGTGAAAAGAGGCTTGATTCTGTTAACAATCTTCGGATGCTTAGTGAAAGGAGCATCAATCTTTGATAAGGTTAGAAAGACTGCTTCTCTGAAGAGTGGCGGATGTATAGCGCATAAGTTTGCTGGTTTTGCAGCTCGGCAATACTGAGAGGCACAAAGAGAGGGATTAATGCTTATCGATGGATGGCTGAGTCAGCGTTCTCTTGCATAAAGCGAATCTTCGGAGAACACATCATTTAGTAAAGTAGTCAACAAACTGCTTCTCAAGGCGTTGACAGCGAAACTGTGAAGTGAAAATTGATTTAAAAAGAGCGATTAGTCATTCGGTAAAGCGCAATAATAATGATAAATTATATATACTTAATGTGACAAATAAACACCGTTTGTCTGCCAGATGAGCAATCATGAAACCACAAATCTACCCTTCAGCGGTCCTAAAAAAGCGCACGCACAGAACTAACATAACAACAGGGTGTAGAAAACAGCAAAAATTCTGCATCAGTCTCAAACAAACTTTTGCAAGAAATCCTACTCAACGAAATCGAACACTAATGCTGGCAGAAAAAACAAGCAATACCCAAAAACGGGGACTCGCGAGGTCTGAAAATGACGATTTCTTCTAAACTTGACAAAACGAACAGCAAAAACAACTTAAATTCTGAAGTGGTTGCTAAGGATATCTCCATGATGATTCGTCATGGTGGACGGAAATTCCTGTCGAGGTTAAAGCAGAGATCGATCCGGAGTAATAATTCTTGGTATCGTGTGCTGAGTGTGGATAAGCGGCGGTTTATTGATGCGGTGATTCTGACTGTGGATAGGATTCGTAGTTCTTTGTTGCTTAAGGTTTTGTCGGGGTTTGTTGAAAAACTGTTTCGTGCTATGGGTGGGCTTCGCGGATTAATGGGTAATTTCGCCTTTGAGATGCAGAGTTTTGGGTGTCCTTTGGCTCAAAGAGTCAGTGTAATCGCGGCTAAATGGGGAAATAACCTTGCTGCAGCCTGGTCAAATGATGAAGGTTTCATAAGGTATCTAACTGTTATCGACATGAATAACCTTTCAATTTTCAGAATTTTTTCTTAAGTGACTACTTGAAAGCTTTATCATATCCCATTAGAGCTTTATTTCCGAAAGGACGTCTTGGGTATTTTAGACTTATTCTTAGCTATTCATAGCCCTAATTAATAGTGTAGAATAAATGGGCTTTTGAGTTTTTTCAGTGGTACTTTGGAAAAGATATTGATTAAGGGAGGCAATAGCTTAGAAGGTACCGTTCGTATAAGTGGTGCTAAAAACGCAGCATTGCCTATACTGGCTGCTTCAATTCTGACGAGCGATAATGTGACTTTGTTTAATGTCCCAAGCTTGCTTGATGTTACATCAAAAACTAATCTACTTCAAAGCATTGGCGCCGTAGTAGAATCAAACGGTAACACTCTTACAATTAACTCACAAAATCTAGATTTAACTATGTTAGCTGACAACGTATATGCAAAGCAGGTTAGAACTTCAGTTCTCATGTTAGGAGCACTGTTACATCGCCAAAAAGAGGTTAAAATGCCTTTACCCAGTGGTTGCGATCTGGGCGATCGAGGTTTAGATCAGCATATCTTGGCGTTATCAAATTTAGGTGTAAAAATAGTGATTGAGAACGGATTTTTAAAAGCAACTGCAGACCAGCTTCATGCATGTGAGACGATTCTAGACTTTCCGACTGTGGGAGCGACCGAGAACGCTATAATAGCATCTTCCGTTGTTGAAGGAACATCCGTTATACGAAATGCTGCAAAAGAACCTGAAATAGTGGATTTAGCAAACTTCCTCAATTCTATGGGAGCAATTATTACAGGAGCTGGAACCAATTCAATAATTATAACCGGTGTAAAAGAACTTACTGGTACCAAATATGAAATAATCCCTGATCGCATTGAGACTGGAACATATATTGTTGCAGTAGCAGCAACTGGAGGAAATTTGCTCATAAGGAACACTAATACTAAGTTTTTAGAGCAGGTTTTATCTACGTTAATGCAAATTGGCGTCGTTATTAGGGAGACTGAAGAGGGCGTAAGGGTTTTATCCGATAGTTATCTTTACCCGGCAGATATTATAACCTCTGTTTATCCAGGCTTTCCCTCTGATATGCAACCAATATTAACGACTCTCCTATCAGTTGTCGAGGGAAAAAGCACAATTAAAGAAACGATCTATAAAAACAGGTTTTATCACGTTCCTGAACTTCTCAAGATGGGGGCAATGATCCAAATTAAAGAAAATATGTTACACATTACAGGAGAAAAAAAACTTCAAGGGTGTTTAGTTAATGCACATGACATACGAGCAGGTGCTTCATTAATTATTGCAGGGCTCATTGCGAACGGCCCTACTGTTATAGAAAACGCTAATCAAATCTTCCGAGGTTATGAAGATCTAATTGGGAAACTTGCTGCAATTGGTGCAGATTGTAAATTATTAAAGGATTGAAGAGAAAAATGAGGTTCAGAACTTTTAGAGAAAGCGAAGGCACGCTTAATCTATCTTGCAATAATATTAGTTGGCTGTTTTTATGACGTGGTCAGGAAAAAATTTTTTTTCTTGGTTTTCTATAAGTGGTTTACACTATTGGTAATGCAATACTGTCTTTCAAATGTTGTCTTTGAAAATAAAAAACATAAAAAATTAAGCAATCATTCTTGTTTTTAGTCTGATTCTGAAATGAATCAATCATTCTTGTTTTTAGTCTGATTCTGAATCAAATTTAATTTTAAAAGCCTAATTGATTTCTTAATGTAACCAAAGGAGGTGCAAAGTATCGCAGCTGAAATGCAAAAGAAAAGAGTTGAAGTGGCAATGACTAATCCTTACTTGGAAGGGATGAAACTCTTGATAAAAGATGGACTCTATGAAAGCCAGGCAGAAATTGTTAAGGATGCTTTAAGGCGACTGTTTGTGCATTATGAAATTCAATTAATAACCGATATGACACTAGATAATTAAAACTGATTTTTCTAGAAATCTTAATTTTTAATTATGTCTATAGTTCTGAGAGTAACGGTTTTTTGTTTAGACAAAGTTTTTATTCGCGTTTGAAACTTAACTTCGACCGTTAAGACAAAGGATGATTCAAGATGACCCTACAAAAAGGAGATTTCATACTAATCAGTTATACAGCAAAAGTTAAGGAAACAAACGAAGTTTTCGACACAACATACGAAGATGTAGCCAAGAAAGAGCACCTCTATAAAGAAGGGAAAATATATGAGCCTAAACTGGTAGTTGTCGGCGAAAACTGGGTTCTCAAAGCCCTAGATGACAGTTTAACAACCATGGAGATAAACAAACCTGCAACCGTTGAAATTCCACCTGACAAAGGCTTCGGGCAAAGAGATCCGGAAAAAATAAGGCGCGTGCCACTCAAACAGTTGCTGGCAAAGGACATTAACCCGGTTGTTGGAGCACAGATAGAATTTCAAGGGAAAGACGCTGTTGTGCGTTCAATGGGCGCGGGAAGAGTACTTTTAGACTTCAACCCTGCATTAGCTGGAAAAACCTTAATTTACGATGTCGCAGTCAGCAAGAAACTTGAAAGCAGTGAGGAAAAAATAGGTGCTCTTATCCACCGTAGAGTACCTGTGGTGGAAGAAAACAAATTCACAATAACTATACAAGACAAAAGCTTAACTATTGACATGCCTGAGGTAGCCTTCTATATTGAAGGCATCCAAATTGCCAAACGCGGTATTGCTCTGGACATCCAGAAATTCATCCCTGACTTGGCTGAGACAAAATTCGTTGAAGCCTTCAAAGCTGAACCCAAGCCTGCACCTGCAGCACCGACATCTGCACCTGAATCAGAAGCAAAGTCCAGTGCACCCTAAAAAAGCATCCAACAAACATTTTTCCTTATTAAAACAAATTTCCATTAGATAATTTAGACTTAGAATGAAACACAGGCTTCTCCATAAAAATTTATTAAGACACCAAAGCAACTTTCAAACTCTTAATTCCAAAATATCTTTTATTTCAAATCCCAAAAATTGCAAAATATCCCAGCAAAGGAAATACCAAAAAAACGTTAAAAAAAACAAACAAATATCTGCTGAAACTGCAAAAACCAGTGTTTCTTACAGTAGACTTATAACGTTGCATCTACACGGTAAGAATTCCTCGTTTGGGAGAGTAATTTTGGGGGAGGAGGAGTACAGTATTAGGAGAAATCAGCTATCAGCAGCGAACATGCTCTGCTTTTCAGCAACATTTGATATATTCCAGTTTTTGAACTGTTCAGATTTTGGAAATGTAGCTTATTATCATGCTCGATTCTTCTAAGTCAAAGAGAAATAGGGGAAGGCAAAGATATGAGGAAGCTACAAATCATAGTAATTGTATTTCTAATTTTGTTTTCAATCAGTACGTTCCCGAGTATGCCAGCCAAAGCTTGTAATATGTACACCTACACTGCGAGCATATCGCCAACGTTAACAGATGTTGGTTTAACCGGTGTGTCCTACACTATTACATTCACTGACACTGCCAGCAGTGACATGGGTTCCGGAACCGTAACGATTCCCACAGGGTACACTACCGTTTCCTTGACTAGTGTAACGGCATCAAATGGGGATTCTTGGTCAGGATCTGTATCTTCTTCTGCTATATCCTTTATAGCTTCTCAAGGTGATGATGAAATATCCAACGGACAAACTGTTACGGTGGTTTTCTCCGCAACAAATCCATCTTCTGCTGGTTCATACACTTGGACAACCGCAGCTTATAGCGATACAAGTGAATGCGGGACAAGATTTACTATAAGTGGTTCACAGCCTAGTGTTACGGTGAATGCAGGTACTGCTATTCACTTGATGGTTTCAAGTGGGACTACTCAGACTGCTGGTGTTGCTTTCTCTGTGACAGTTACGGCTGAGGACGCGTATGGTAACGTGGCTAGGGGTTATACTGGTACGGTTCATTTTACCTCTTCAGATTCTGGGGCTGGTGTTGTTTTGCCGTCTAACTACAAGTTTATAGCTGGAGATGATGGCTCTTACACGTTTACTAAGGGCGTTACGTTGGTGACGGCTACCACTACCGGCTCGATTACTGCTACTGACACGTCTGATAGCTCGATTACTGGTTCTCAGACTGGCATAACAGTGAAGGCTGCTTCTGCTTCTAAGTTGGTTTTTGTGGGTGTGCCTTCTTCCTTGGGTGCTGGTGTGACTTCTGGGGCGATTACGGTTCAGTTGCAAGATGCTTATGGTAATTCTGTTAATGCTGGAACAAGAGGCGTTACGGTTACTTTGTCTCCCAGCGGCGTGTGGTATTCAAATTCTGGCGGTACCGCTCTGATTTCGAATAATCGGGTTACGATAAGTCATGGTTCGAGTAGCAGTTCAAGTTTCTATTTCATGAGTACTGTTGCTGGAACTGATTCGTTGGGTGCTTCTGCCACTGGCTATACGTCTGCATCGGCTTCTTTGATTGTTGATCCTGGTTCTGCTACTCACTTTGTGGTTTCTGGCTTCCCGAATCCTACCACTGCAGGTGTCGCTCACAGTGTTACGGTGACTGCTTATGATGCGTATGGTAACTTGGCTACTGGCTACCTTGGTACGGTTAAGATTACTTCAAGTGATAACCAAGCGGTTTTACCTGCGAATGATGGTCTCACTGACGGCGTTGGCACTTTCATTGTAACTTTGGAGACTGCTGGCACTCAGACGATTACGGCCACTGATACAGTGACTATCTCGATTACTGGTTCTCAGACTGGCATAACAGTTACTCCTGCTGGTTTGGCTAGCATAGTGGTTTCTCCGTCTTCAGCGATGGTTACTGCAGGTGGTTCTCAGGCTTTCACCGCTGAGGGCTTTGACGCATACGGCAACAACTTAGGCGATTACACTGCCTCAGTTACTTGGAGCATTGATTCTGGTGCTGGAGGCATTTGGACTGCTAACTCAGTCAGCGCAATCTACGCTGGAACCTGGACAGTTAAAGCCACTGACGGGCTGATTTCCGGCACAGCATCTTTGACAGTTACTCATGCTTCTGTTGTGAGCATCGTGGTTTCTCCTGCTACAGCGACGATTATGGCTGGTGGTTCTAAGGCTTTCACGGCTACTGACAAAGACGCTCATGGCAACACTTGGGATGTTACTTCTACAGTTTCTTGGAGCATCTCGGCTGGCGCTGATGGTTCAGTTTCTACTGGTGGCTTGGCCACTGCGGATAAGACTGGAACTTGGACGGTTAAGGCTGTGGATGGTTTTGGTAACATTGGCACGGCTTCTTTGACGGTTACTCCGGGTGTTGCTACTCAATTGGTGGTTTCAAGTGGGCTTCTCAGGTTGCTGGTGTGCCGTTTACTATAACGGTTACGGCTGAGGACGCGTATGGTAATGTGGCTACTGGCTATACTGGTACGGTTGCTTTCACCTCTACGGATGGTGGGGCTGGTGTTGTTTTGCCAGGTGCTTACACGTTCACGGCTGGGGATGCTGGTGTAGCGAGTTTCAGTGTTACTTTGGTGACGGCTGGTCCTCAGACGATTTGGGCTACTGACTCGGCGAATAGTTTGACTGGTTCTCTGGCTATCACGGTTGGTCAGAATGTTGCTACTCAATTGGTGGTTTCAAGTGGGGCTTCTCAGGTTGCTGGTATGCCTTTCACTGTGACGGTTACGGCTGAGGACGCGTATGGTAATGTGGCTACTGACTATACTGGTACGGTCCAGTTTGCTTCTTCTGATGGTCAGGCGGTTTTGCCTGCTGATTCAACGCTTTCGTCTGGTACAGGAACTTTCAGTGTTACTTTGGAGACTGCTGGCACTCAGTCGATTACTGCTACCGATACGGTGACTCCGTCGATTACTGGCTCTCAAACTGGCATAACGGTTACCCCTGCTGGCTTGAATAGCATTACGATTGGGCCGTCTTCGGCGTCGATTGTTGCTGGTGGTTCTCAGGCTTATACGGCGGAGGGCTTTGACCAGTACGGTAATGACCTTGGTGATGTCACTTCAACGGCTACTTTCAGTGTCGACGGCGTTGCAATCTCTGGGAGTTCTGTGAGTGAGAATCTGGTCGGCGTCTACATGGTTACTGCATCCATCGGCAGCGTTGCGTCTAACAGTGTGTCTTTGACGGTTACTCCGGGTGTTGCTACTCAATTGGTGGTTTCAAGTGGGACTACTCAGGTTGCTGGTGTTGCTTTCTCTGTGACGGTTACGGCTGAGGACGCGTATGGTAACGTGGCTACAGGCTATCTTGGCACGGTTACTTTCACCTCTTCAGATACTGGGGCTGGTGTTGTTTTGCCAGGTGCTTACACGTTCACGGCTGGGGATGCTGGCTCTCACGTGTTCAGCGTTACATTGGTGACGGCTACTACTACTGGCTGGGTTTCTGGTACTGACGGTGTGTTTACTGGTACTCAGAGTGGCATCACGGTTGATCCTGCTGCTGTGTCTACCTTCAGTATTAGCACTGTTAGTAGTCCTCAGACTGCCGGCGTTGGCTTCAGCGTAACGATTACAGCTCTGGATGCATATGGGAACACGGCTACAAGCTACACTGGCACGCCAACTTTGAGTGATCTTTCAGGGTCTATTAGCCCGACTGTTACCTCAGCTTTCGTGGGTGGTGTTTGGAGTGCCACGGTTACTGTTACCAAGTCTGGTCTTGACTCTATCAGCGCTTCTGATGGGGCTACAACTGGGACGAGCAACACGTTCACGGTTACTCATGCCTCTGCTGTGAGCATCGTGGTTTCTCCTGCTTCAGATTCGATTATGGCTGGATCAAGTGATAGTTTCACTGCTTTGGCTACTGATGCTTATGGGAATAGTTGGGATGATACTGGCTTGGTTACTTGGAGCATAAACACTGCTTCTGGAACCTGGACTGCTAACTCGGTCATGGTGACTGGTGTTGGAGGCTGGACGGTTACAGCTACTGATCCGGACGGCGTTTATGGCACGGCTTCTTTGACGGTTACTCAGTACGAGGTGTTGAATACTTTCACTGCAACTGGGCTTTCAGCCGACGACTCTGTTACTTTGATGAGTACCCAGTTGGGTGTTTCAACGCCTATTGTGCTTGATTTTGGGGATTCTTTTAGCGCTACTGTTTGGACTGATTCTGGCACGGCGGTTACTTTCCCAGCTACTTCAGCTAACAGCGGGTTAAGCGAGCAGTGGTCTATTGGCAGTCCAGTCTCACTGACTTTGACGACTGGCGGAAACACCTACACGGAGGCATATGTTGATCAGGTGTCGAATACTTTCACTGTGATTGGGCTTTCAGGCAGCGACTCTGTTGTTTTGACAGATACTTACTTGGGTGCTCCGTCGACTATTGTGCTTAATTCTGGTAATGATTGGAGCGCTTCTGCTTGGAGTGATTCTGGTTACGCTGTTACTTTCCCTGCTTCCTCAGGTTTGAGTACTTCAACTGAGCGTTGGTCTATTGGCAGCCCGTACTCTACGGCGGCTTTGACTCTTGGCGACGGCACTTACTCGCAGACATATTATCATCAGTTTGAGGTGACTGCGAGCTACAGTACTTCTGACGGTTCGACTCCTTCAGCCGCTGTGACTCTTTCAGGGACTGCTTTTGGTTCATCTTCTCTAACTGCTTTGACAACTACGCCTACTGGGGTCTGGTTGGATGCTGGTTCAAGCTGGAGTGTTAATAGCCAGATTATTGCTGGTTCAGGTACTGAGCAGTGGATTGCTACGACTGGAACTTCAGGCACTGTTGGTTCAGCGACTGTAGTTGATCCGTCTTACGATCACCAGTATTATTTGACGGTGACTTCTGCTTATGGCTCGACTACTGGTTCAGGCTGGTATAATAGTGGCACGACGGCTTATGCTGGTTTGACTTCTGGAACTGTTTCTGGCGGTATCGGGACTCAGTATGTTTTCGCTGGTTGGGGCACTGACGCTTCTGGAACCAACTATGCCCAGAGCGTCGCCATAACGATGAACAGTCCTATGACTGCAACCGCTAATTGGCAAACTCAGTACCAGTTAACTTTCGCTGTGAGTGGAAGCGGATCGACTATTCCAACTGGTTCTAATGTTTGGGAGAATGCGGGTTCCCTTTCCATAACGGCTACACCTAACACTGGTTACACTTTCTCCTCTTGGTCGTCTAACACTGAATCAATCACCTTTAACAATGCTAATTCTGCTTCCGCAATGGCGACGATAGGAGGAACAGGCAAGATCACTGCGACTTTCGCGATTAACACCTACACGATAACTGTTACTCAGACTGCTAACGGTGTCATAGCTCCTGGAACGAGCGTTGTTGATTATGGTGCTACTCCGAGCTTCAGTATTACGCCAAATGCTGGATATTACATCTTGAGTATAACTGCTAACGGCGCGTCGGTGACTGTTACTTCGGCTTCGGGTCAGTCTTACCAGTTTAGCGCGGTTTCAGCTGATGGTTCATTAACTGCGACTTTCGCGACTACCACCTCCACAACGATAGTGTCCTCTCCGTCACCAACACCAATAGTGTCTTCATCGACACCAACACCGAAAGGGTCTTCGCCATCGCCAACACCAATAGTGACTTCACCCTCACCAACACCGAAAGGGGTCTCTCCGTCACCAACACCATTGTATGTAGTGCTTGTCGCCGTCATATTCGTCGCCATAATCATTTTAATTGCTGCAGCAATAGCCATCAAACGTTCAAGACGAAAACTGGACAAAGCATTATCGAACCCTAAAACGTCCATTCATCAACGCCCTTTTTGGTCTCATTTTCTTATTATTTGAAGTTTAAGATCTAATCTGTCGCTACTCAAGAAAGCAACTAGGCAAATGAAGACAACTCTCCCCTGTTCAAAATTTTAGTTCTGGTTGAATTGTTCCATCTTTCATGTTAAAAGGCGCAGGCGGCTCGTTGAAGTAAGCTGAATTGTTTTTTCTGGACATTTAGTTAACGCTCTGGGAGTTGTATTTCTGTTGCACAATTTTTCAATGTGTAAGGGGGGTTAGCAAGGTTTAATAAGAGTATATTAAGTGTTAATATTCAATACTGTTAGGTGTGCTGCAACAGTTGCCTAAAACCAAGGTTCATACCCTAAACCCAACTCAAATCAATAACAAAGATTCTTCTGCAAACAAAGAAGCAACACCAACACCAAACATAAACTTCTGTTCTCTCTCCACAAAAATCTCAGGAGATTATTAGACATGGCTAAAGTCAGGCCGAATGAACACATGTTCGGATTACGCCTTACTTTTCACTGCTTAGGCATCAGTTGCTTAGCAGGAGCTGTGTTTCTTCAAGTTCTAGTGTTCATGAATATTGCCTCTCAAGGCTTCTTTATGGGTGCAGAAAAAAATCCGTTGATACTAAACGCGGAAATAGGACTCACCGTTTTCTGCGTCGTTTACCTCCTGTACCTGTCTATCTCAAAAATCAGCTCATTTGTAAATTCACGAAATAACTAAAACCACAACTTTTCCTAGCATGTTTAAAGCTGTAGTCTATTTTCCCTTTTGTTTTTATTCGGTAGGCGATCGTGTTGTTGTCGGAGTTGGAGTAGGCGCTGATGCTGTTGTTGGAGTAGGAGTAGCTGTAGGTATAGGTGTTGGAGTTGGTGACTTAAGAATAAAGATAAATCCGACATGCCTGTATAATTATAATACAAAGACTCACATTTCCCGTTCTTTCACGCACAGGATTGAAGGGAGGTGAAAAGCAGAGATGGATCATACAATAGTCCATTTTGAAATCCCAGCCCAAGATGTAGAAAAATTAAAGCAGTTTTATGAGGAAGTTTTCGGCTGGAAAATAATTCAGTATCCTGCACCAGAAGAATACTGGGTTATACAAACTGTTCCTGTCGACTCAAACGGCTTGCCGCTGAGGCCGGGAGTAAACGGTGGAATGTTTAGGAAGCAACAGCCTGAAATTAAACCTATCAACTATTTTGCTGTTGAGTCCATTAACGATTACTTAGCTAAAATCCAAAAGCTCGGTGGAAAAGTAATCTCGTGCAAGCAGGAAGTTCCTAATGTTGGTTGGATAGCTGCGGCAGAGGATCCTGAAGGAAACAAGTTTGCGCTTATTCAGCCGTTACGCGTTTAGAATTCAAGGTTTAATTGATTATTCCTGTTGCCTTTGCTGTTTTCTCGCAGGATTCAAAATTAAGATTTAACTTTTGGAGGATTGTGTAGCGTTCAGGTCTTATTTTCGCTGCTGCCTCTAACGCTTTAATCAAATCAACGTCTTTAAAGCCTAATTCGCTGGCAGTTGTTGGTGCACCTATCTGCTTGAGCGTATTTCTTATTCTTTGCCAGTTTGCCCCGTAAAGATAAGCCGTCAATATTGAGCCTACACCGCATTGTTCGCCGTGCATGGCATGGTGCGAATTAAACATGTCCAAAGCATGGCTAAACATGTGTTCTGAACCGCTGCATGGGCGACTGCTTCCAGCGATGCTCATGGCAACGCCGCAGCTTATCAAAGCCTCAAGAAGCATGTGTAGTCCCTCGTCTTTGTGGGAGACGATTAACTCTGCGTTTTCCATAACTAGTTTTGCGCTCATTAAGGCTAAACTGGCTGCGTACTCGCCGTAATACTCGTTTTGTTCTATGTGTGCCAGTTTCCAGTCTTTAACTGCTGTAATTTTGGCGATGACGTCTCCGCAGCCGCTTATTACAAAACGCCAGGGTGCTTGGGCAATGACGTCTGTGTCAGCAATTATTGCCAGTGGCGCTTGTGCCAGTATTGAGTAAGGCTTGTCTGAACCTTTAATTGAAGCTAAGGGGCTTGCGATGCCGTCATGAGAAACGGTTGTGGGCACGCTGATGAAGGGGATGTTTTGGCTTCCTGAACTTATTTTGGCAGCATCAATTATAGTTCCGCCGCCCACACCGAAAAGCACTTGCGGCTTTAACTCTTTTATTTGACCTTCAATATCTAACACGTCTTTTGTAGTCATGGTCTTAACAAGAAGAAAATCAACCGACAAACCTGATTCCATAAGAAAATCAGAAACTGCTTTTCCAGCTATATCATAACATTTTGAGTCCGACATTACTAACGCTTTCCCCTTAAGTCCTAGCCGTTTTGCCACTTCAGGAACACGTTGCAAGGTTCCTTTTCCGACGATGACTTCACGGGGAAGTTGCATATAATGGTATTTTAGTGCCAAACTAACCACTGTTAACTTGCAAACAATTAATTTAACTCCAATGGTTTAAAACTTTGGGAACTTGCACCAGAAAACAAGCCTGTATAACCGAGAAAAGGATTACCTTTTGAAACTATATTCATGAGAAGGGCGTTTATAGGTGGCTTCGAAGCTTCTTTGGGTACTCTTTGATTTTTTTAAAATAAACTGAGACTGGTTAGAGTTAGGAAACAAATAAAAATCTGCAAAACAGGATTCTATTTATGATAAAACAACAAAGAACGATTGATGAAATTTTAGGCAGCCTTGTACCCGCTCAGAAGGAAACCGTACAAAACCTGCGTGCGTTAATCAAAAGTGCTGTTCCAGAAGCTGTTGAGTTAGTTAGACAGGGGAAAATCGCTTACAAGTTAAATGATAAAGACTTTGCTTGGATAAGCCACTACCAAGACCATGTGGACTTGGAGTTTTTTATGGGCGCAAGCCTTGATTCAGACCTGCTGAAAAGTAGAGGAGAAGCAGAAAAATCAGATAACGTCAGACACATAACTGTAAGCCATTTTGATAAGTTGAAACCTGAAATAGTGCGGCTTCTGAAGGATGCGGCAGCAGTGGGATTTGAGCATTGCCCAACTTCCGCATAAAACGAAAACTTGCATTAATCTTCCTTAGGCTTAATTGCTATTTTCGTGTTGAGGCTTAGATTAAGTTCTCCGTTCTTTTTGCTGACTGAAAAATTAAAGCTATCTACGCTAACATTCATGGGTTTGCCAGATACCTCTCTAATGTTATCTACAAGTCTTCTTACCTTGTTTATTATCTCGGTTACGTCAATATTTTTAGTAGATACTTTCTCTTTTTCTGGCTTAGACTGGCGTATTTGCGTTTCAACCACTCATTTCACCTCCAAAAAACCCCAAGTATTCATGCCAAATTGCTTTTTTAAACATATTGGTTACTTTGCCACAAACATAATTTAGAGTAAAAAAACGAGCGCTTATAACCTAAGAATTCAATCAACAAAACTTATCAAGTGGTAAAGTTTCTTATCCACGACAAGAAGCACCTAAGCAACTAGTAAAGGCAAATCAAGCAGCATTTTAAATGAAGCTTGGGCGAGTAGCTCAGTACGGATAGAGCACCAGCCTCCTAAGTTGGGGGTCGAGGGTTCAAATCCCTCCCCGCCCGCCACGGACAAACCCCGCCCGTTTTGGCTCAGGTGAGGCTTACTTGCGTTTTCTGAAAACCTTGTTATTTCCAAAATCGCAGACAAATTCAAAGCCAGCTTCTATTAGTTGGCAGGTTTCTTCTTCTGAGTGAGCAATTCTAGCAGTATAGTCATCTTCTTTGAAGTCAACTAATTGCGTGTACATTAGAGTGTTTCTTATGCTTCTGTGGCCCAGAAGTTGCATAACGTGAAGGATGTCTCCTTACGCCTAAGCGCTCAAATTTAACATAGATATTGTTATTTCATAGTGCCCAGTTACTGCTTTTCTCCGCGACTTGACAAAAAATAGTTAGAAAGTCTTATAAAGAAAATGAATAATAAGAATAAGAATTGGGCAAGAAGTATATATTCTTTACGCTTCTTGCTCAATAAAATTAAAGGAAAAGAAAAATGAAGAATGCTAAAACAGCTAAAATCGCAACAATATTCGTTTTAACACTATTGATAGCTTCTTTTATGACGTTAATGCCAATAGCAAAACCCGTAGCAGCTCAACTAGTCAGTACAGGAGGCGTACCAGCCACTCAAGGGTACTATAATACCAAGGGGCAATACGTCGCTGCAATTGGTGGACCATTACCAGCCGGAGTTACGCCTGATATAACTATACCCACAACAGCACACCTCGCGGTTACGCCTGATCCTGTAGGCGTTGGCCAAACCATACTAGTTAATATATGGACTGTACCCGGAATAGACGTGGAACGATACCGCACAGGATACACCGTGACGATCACAAAGCCAGATAAAAACACAGAAACCGTTGGCCCTCTAAACTCTTTTAAAGGAGATGGAACATGTTATTTCATGTACACCGTTGACCAAGTTGGCACGTGGAGCTTCCAATTTAGCTATCCAGGCGATTATTATCCAGCGGGAAACTACACTGAAAACGCTGGAGCAGTCTTTTTAATGGGAGCGCCTACCACAAACGTGAGCTTTCCAATGTCAATGTACTATACACCTTCCACATCTCCAGTAACCTCAATCACAGTGCAACAAGCCATGGTGGCATCTTGGCCCCCGTCTCCGTTACCAACTGACTACTGGACAAGACCAATCTCGCCTGAGAACAGAGAGTGGTGGGTAATTGCAGGCAACTATCCACCAAATGGTCAAGTAGGCGGAGGCCCAGAGTGGCCAGCTAACACAAACACGTATCCCTCAGTCGCCGTTGGTTTCGCTGCTGCCAGTCTAAGTTTCGTTCCTTACGTCCAAGCTCCTAACACTGCTCACATCGTTTGGAGACTGCAAATAGGCGACGCGGGTCTAATAGGCGGCACTAAGGGCCAAAACTCAATCCTTGGCGGCGGCTTCGGCGCTGGACCAGCAGTAATCTACAATGGAAGAGCCTACCAAACAATGCAAGTAGGAGACAACAGCGTCTTAGAATGCTATGATATCCAAACTGGAAAAGTATACTGGCAGATTCCAAACCCTATTCCGACGACATCCATGTTTGGCATGATTTTTGCAGGTTCAATGTACATTTCATATTATACAGGCACAGCAGAAACACCTGGCGGCAGTGCATCTTCAATGCAGGCTGCAGTATCTCTTGTCTGCATAGGCAACAACCTAGTAAAGATTGATCCATTTAGCGGACAAGTGACATTGAACGTGACAGGAATGTCAGGCACTTTTTATGATGATCCTTTCGTCTTAAGTGTGCAGACTCTTGGAAACCCATACTACCCATTCGGAGGTGGGTCACCCCCCTCTTACCAGTTGCTTAACTGGAGCATAGCTGGATCTGACCCCAACTTCGCTGACAGAGTCGTAAGCAACATAACTTGGCCGCTAAGCAGCTTACCAACAACAACCGACTTCGAACAAGGAGTAGCAGTTAACGTAGCTGGCATAAGCCCAGGCATGGAAACTTTCAACACCGTCGGAACAATGTTGACTGGATATAGTATCACAACAGGAAAAATGCTTTGGAACACCACATCTACCAGGACAGAGTACAGTATGGCGTGTGCAGTGGCTGATCAGGGAAAAGTCGCGGTGTTGATGCAGGACGGTTGCTGGGACGCGTGGAATATCCAGACAGGTGCAGTCGCTTGGACTAGCCCGGCAATGGCTTATCCATGGGGATCATCTGCCTTTGGAGACTATGGCTATCAATCGGCTTATGGTTTGCTCTATAGAGAGTCTTATGATGGTGTCTACGCGTTCAACTGGACAAATGGCGCTATAGCATGGCATTTCATGGCTCCGTCTGTTCCGTTTGAAACACCTTACAGCGGCAACATGTCATTCAACGGCGGAGGAGTCGTGGCTGACGGTAAACTGTACACTTACAACACTGAACACACAGCAACCCAGCCCATCACCAGAGGCTGGAGACTATTCTGTATAAACGCTACTACAGGCGCGGGCATATGGAACATAACAGGTACGATGACACCAATGGCCGTTGCAGACGGCTACTTAACGGCTTCCAACGGATATGACGGATACATGTACGTCTTCGGCAAAGGACAAAGTGGAACAACAGTCACGGCACCAGATACAGCCATAACCACAGGGCAAAACGTAGTTATCTCTGGCACAGTCTTAGATGAATCTCCAGGCAATCCAGGCACACCATGCGTCTCTGCAAATTCCATGACTCAATGGATGGAATACCTCTACATGCAACATTCGTTCCCCGCAAACGTGACTGGAGTTCCAGTTTCAATCGACGCTGTCGATCCTAATGGCAACAATGTGCACATTACAACGGTTACAAGTGATGCGAGCGGCACCTTCGCGTGCACGTGGACTCCAACAATTCCAGGTCTGTACAAGATAACCGCGACTTTCGCAGGCGACGACTCGTACGGCAGTTCATGGGCAGAAACCCACGCAACAGTAACCCAAGCGGCACCAACAGCAACACCAGCACCAACAGCCACACCTTTAGCCGTAGCAACCACAGCAGACCTGATGACCTACATAACCGCTGCAACGATCGCTATAATCATTGCAATAGTCATAGTCGGCGTTCTGCTGCTTAGAAAACGACCATAAACTGCGCGAGCCTAATCAACGAATCTCTTTCCCCTTTTTTTGGTCCTGTCAACTGCAAGGGGCTGAGTAGGTTCTGAAACAAGCAAAATAATAGTACTTCTTGAAAAGTCTCTTCTCTCCTAAAAAACTCTAGGAGCCCCAGCAAGCCCTTGCCTACTTAAACAACGGAACGAGCGGAAAGCGCGCAGGTTCAATTCTTCGGCTGTCTCGATTCCTGGGAACTATTTGATTTTCTTCGGTGCCTCAATCGTGCATGTGGCTCAGGCGTCGTTAGGTGAAATTACCGGCTGATTTCTTAGCGAGAAAATTTTAGCTGGCCTTTGCGTAGCAACCGCGACAGAAGAAAAAGGGGAAATGCGGGTGACATCTCCACTGTGATGGGGGGTCAAATCCCTCCCCGCCCGCCACACATAATTCATGTTTAAAGCAAAAATCTTGCTTATTTTCTGCAAATAATCTGTTCAAACCTTGCTGTGTTTTTGCGCGTGCAGTGTTATTGGTCATACAGGTACAAAAAGGCAAAAAAGAGGTTTTGCTGATGAAATTTCTCAAATCTATCAGAATTCGAATTCGAATTAGTACTAGGGGTTATACAAAGCCTGCCATAATTAAAAATAGTCAATCAAGCGTTCGTTCCGCCCAAAAATCTATTTTTTATCACACTGGTTGAAATTATACGATTTTGAAGTAGACGCGTTTGTTGTTTTTTCCTTTGTTTTCAGCTTTAATCAGTTCTATTCTACCCACTTCCCGCAGACTGTGCACATGCGTACCTCCATCGGCTTGTCTATCTACGCCCTCTATTTCTACGATGCGAAGTACAGGTATATCGGGCGGCAGGGCTCCCGCCATCTTAACTATACCTGGGATTTTCATCGTTTCCTCTTTCGGCAACTCATACCATTTTACAGGAATATCCTTACTGAAGAGCTTATTCGCCTTAGCGACGTATCGGTCTAAAATTTCCTTGTCGAAGTTTTCAAAGTTGAAATCAAAACGGATATAATCTTCCTCAAGCTGATTGCCAGTAACGAGAGCTCCAGTTCCCACACATAAAAGTGAAGCAAACAAGTGTGCTGCCGTATGACTCCGCATAAGCTTGTACCTTCGCGCCCAGTCTAGGACGCAGTGAACTCTATCTCCTTCTTTAAGACCTGCTCGATCCACCTCATGAGAAATTTCTCCTGAAAATTTTCCTACATAAACCACGTTGTAAGTTTCATTGTCTTTAACGATTTTTCCAGTATCCCACGGTTGACCTCCTCCTTTAGGATAAAAAATGGTCTGATCAAGCACTACGTATTTTTGGTCTTTAACGGAAACTACAATAGCGTTGCACTCTTTGAGATAACTGTCGTCTAAGAACAACATTTTTGTCAACAAGAAGGTTGCCTCACTTAAGATATCTAAGCTGTTTAGGTTTTGAAGAATATATTTGCTCATTTTCCTAAAAACTTATTGCTGAATAGACCTCTAAGCAGCAAAAAAGAGGGAATTGAAGCTTCAAACCAAACATTCATCATCAAAACCCTTAAGAAAAAAGGCTCACATAAAATCCTGAGAAGGAAAAAAATTCATGCGGATGTCAGGTTGGAGAGGGAAGAAGGCAAAAGCCGTTTTTCTCACTGTCTTAGCCGGTGTCTTGTGGGGGACCTCTTTCCCCGCTATAAAAATCGGTTTGAACTACGTTAACCCGTACGTATTTGTTTTCTTAAGATTTCTTTTAGCATCCGCGCTGATGTTCTTGATAATGCTTTCCACTAAGAAGCTCACTTATCCATTAAAACAGAAGAAACTAATTCTTTTCCTAGGTGTCACCAATGGGGTTGCGTACCTGTTGCAGTACATCGGAATGAACTATACTACAGCAGCAAAAGCAGCACTCTTTGTAAACTTAAGCGCAGTCTGGGTGGCATTACTAAGCCCAAAGCTGATAGGGGAAACACTGGGGAGAAAAAAAATATTGGGTGTTTTAGCTGCTGTAACTGGGGTCGTATTTGTGACGACTAATCTAAATTTCTCGATGTTAAGCGGAGGGCAATTGATCGGGGATTTGTTATTAATCGCTTCAGGAGTCACTTGGGCATTTTTCATAATATACAATAAAACCCTCGTAATGACAAGCGATGGTGTACTTCAATCTTTAACGTGGATCTTGCCTTTAACTCTGCTCCCGATGCTGCCCTTCGTCTTCTCCTCAGCAGCCCAGATACCTGCGCTTCCAGCTCAAGCTTGGCTTGCCATAGTTTACACAGCCATAGTTTGCTGGATCGTTCCTTACTACTTATGGCTTGAAGGCTTAAAACACATCACAGCCTCAACATCCACGATTCTGCTTCTAACAGAAATATTAATAGCCACAGCAATTTCCTTCATCTTACTAAACGAGATACTCACCACGATCATGATCTTCGGAGCTCTCCTCATAATAATAGCCATAGTACTCAGTATCCTATCGCTCCGACTAAATCTAAGCAAACATTGCAACGATTTTTAGCTTGAATCAGCCTATCACCTGTTCAGTCAACTTAAGAAGAAACAAAAAAGGGCATACCAAGAAATTGAAAACCAAGAAATTGAAAAAACCAATCGTTTGCAAAGCCGATAGGCATATGCAACAAATTCTTCAATTAACTTTTTCTTCGGGCATTTTCGTGCGCCGGAAGTAGTACCAAAACAGGCTAATAGAGACTATGTAGAATAGGGTAGCTAAAAAGAATGGTGCTGACAGAAGTCCCATGCCAATCAGCCAGGCACCGACGAACGAGCTCAATGCGCTGGGCAATCTCCAAAGAGCAGCGCTTACGCCTGAAGCCGCACCACGCTCATCTTCCGGCACCAGCCCCATTATCATCGACTGCGACAGCGGACTTGACATGTTCATAAGAAAGGCCCTTGACGTGTAAACGATGCTGGCCACTATGTAATTTGGAGACAGCGGCGTTGCAAACATAAAAATGGTTGAGACGCCCTCTGTTATGACTATGGCGTTAACCACCCCAAATTTTTTCGCAAGCCACGGAGCAGCAAGCGTAGCTACACCTATTACAATGCTTGAAAAGCCCAAAATTGGACCACTCAACGAGTCCGGTATCCCATACTGCGCCTTCATCCAAGCAGTCATCAAAGGAACAACCATACCTGCGCCGAAAGCAATTATCGCACCCGTTAAGACATATTTCACCAAAACATCTTTAGACTTTCTTGGAAGCAGCTCACTCAAGGTTGCATTAGCCTTCGTGGACCTTTTTGATTCGCTGACTTTAAGCATTATAAGGGTAGAAGACAAACTTAGAACGGCAAGTATTACGTAGAGAAGAACGTGGCTTTCCTTATCCGAGAATCCAACCATCGTCGATGTCACCAAGATTGCAATAGCGCCGAGACCGAAGGCTGTGCTTTGGGCAAAGCCAAACATAGAGAAGACGCTGTTCCTCTTTGCATCTTCAGCCTTTTCTGCAAGCAACGCACTGCTAGACGAATAAGAAGCGGCTTCTGAAATTCCTTCGAAAATGGCAGCAATTATTAACAGTGCTGGGTTTGTGGTTAAAGCGAAAACCGCGATGATGACGCTTGCTATTATGTTGCCTACTATGAGCACCCGCTTTCTGCCGTATTTATCTGCTACAATCCCCATGGGAACGCAGGTTGCAAAAGTGGATACGCCCATGACCGTTACGATAAGTCCCATGAGGTTGAAGGATAACCCTTGAACTGTGGTGAGAAAATATGCTATGTCAGTGTAGAACATGCCGTAAGCTACGGAAGGCAGCACTGACGAGTAGATTAGGTATTTTGCCTCTTTCGACATTCCTCTGTATGTGTTGAACACTTAAACCAGCCCGATTTTCAGCTCAATTTGCTTCTTTATGCAAGAGCATGAGTCAATTAACTAGAAATGGTTTCGGCAACTATGGCTTTAAATTTTTCTCAGTCATTGTCACCAACACTCAAAAACGCATGTTTTTTGAATGATAGATGGGTTTAGGGCCAAGGTCAAATCCAACCAAAATCTTATAAAAATCAACGTATTATCATAAATCATGGATAAATTTGTCGATAACTTGTTTGTTTGCTTAAGAGAGCGTGGCTTTCGGGCACGAATTGTTTCCGTCTCCCATTTACATCAGTTGCAGAAAGAAATAGAAAGTCTTCACAGTCACGCCCTTCTTGACAGCCAGTTCTATCAAGATCGACTTGTTCGGTTCAACTTCCAAATTCCCAAAGACTTGCCGAAAGCGCAATCCTTGATTGTTGTGGCTGTCCCCAGATCCCAGACTCGAGCGATTTTCACTTGGAATGGACGACGACATCCACTAATTCTTCCTCCTACTTACGCGGCATACGACGACACAACAAAACAAGTTGAAAACCTTCTCGCAAAAATAATTGGCGAAAAAGGTTACAAGTCAACAGGAACTGCAGTACCCCTCAAACTACTGGCAGCTCGAGGTGGTCTTGTTCAATGGAGGTTTCTTGGCACAACTGCGTCATAGGATGTATGCGCTGCCAAAGAGTGTGTCCCCAGAACAAAGAAGTCAAACAATGGGAAGAAGAGGAAGAGGAATTCTCCGAGGAAGAAACAACTCTACTCTTGGAAGATGTTCCACGTGACAAGCTGTCCCCGGCAACACTAAGGAAACTAGAGCATCTAAATCTAGTCGACTGCCTTGACAGTCTTGCTCGCAATTTGGGCATTTTCTTCAAGAAACGTGAGAAGCCCCAATTATGTTAATTAATTTAGGGGACAAGCCAACGCACGACAGAACCTAACTGTCGGTTAAAACGTTTAAGCGCCATACCTATGGCATAAATGTAGGACGCCAAACATTGTTAAGAATGTAACCTTTAGCCAAGTGAACGCTTACGGCTTTTCTTTGAGCTTTTTTACGTCAGGCTTGTTTCTTGGATTGCAGTTCTTTTGCTACGCTGTCGATTGCATTGATCGCTTTTTCGATATGAACTTTTTCTATGCCGCGATGTGTCACCATTCTTATGCTGTTCTTGGCCATGGTTGAGACTAAAACGCCATTTTCCTTGAGCTTTAGAACGAACAGTTCATCTGAGGCTCCTAAATCGCTCATGTCGAAACGAACCATGTTTGTCTGCACCGCATCTAAATCAACTTTGATCCCGTTTATCTTTGCTATTCCTTCTGCTAAGCGCCTGGCATTTTTGTGGTCTTCTTCCAGTCTGTCAATCATTTTTTCAAGGGCAACAATGCCCGCCGCAGCGATTATGCCCGCTTGACGCATTCCACCGCCCAAAACTTTGCGGGTTTTTCTGGCTTTCTCGATGAATTGTTGAGTGCCGACGACCACTGAGCCGACTGGGCAGCTTAGACTTTTAGATAGGCAGAACATCAGGTTGTCTACATGCTTTGTGAACTCTTTTACGTTAACCTTTGAGGCTACGGCAGCGTTGAATATTCTTGCTCCATCCATGTAGAATTTCAAGTCATATCTTTTGGCCACTTCGCTTATCGCTCGCATTTGATCAGGAGTGACTATTGTTCCCCCATATCTGTTGTGCGTATTTTCAATGCATATCAGAGAGGGCACTGGAAAATGGATGTTCTTCGGTCTTATCGCTGCTTCAATGTCTTCTGGATCGATCGCTCCCCAGTGACTCTTTATTAGCCACGGTAGTAGTCCAGCAATTGCAGATATCCCTCCTCCTTCATACCAGTAAATATGAGATTCCGCTTCCAAGAATACTAGTTCTCCACGTTTTGCATTGTTCATCAAAGACACAAGGTTCGCCTGCGTGCCGCTTGTGACTAAAAGAGCCGCTTCTTTTCCCATCTTCTCGGCTGCCATTTCTTCAAGCTTTTTGACCGTTGGGTCTTCCCTGTAAACATCGTCTCCTAGTTCTGCATGTCGAATTGCTTCCAGCATCTCCTCTGTGGGCAATGTCACTGTGTCGCTTCGCAAATCAATTATTTCTTTGCTTGTCGTTCCCATATTATCTTCACCTAAAGTGAATGGTCTCCCTTTTGAGAAAGCAATGGGTTCTGGCTTTAAAGTCTTCTCTCAAACCTTAAGAAAGCAAAAATATTAGAGGCATTTTGCGACTTTAAAGTTGAATCGGGCAAGTCGCCTGTTTGATAGGCTGGATTCTTGTTATTTCCTTGTGATGAGAAGAACGCCCGTGAAGATTAAGAGCCCTCCGGCCAAGATTAGCGGAGTGATGTTTTCTCCGATGAAAACTGTTGCAAACAAAACTGTCACTAACGGTTCTGCGAAGAGAAAAGAACTGGTGACTGCGGCTTTTACCCTGCTCATAACGTAGAACCAGATAAAATACCCCACGAACGAACACGTGACAGCTAGGTACAGAATTGCCCCCCATGCTTGGAGACTCAAGGTTAGTATTCCGTTGAGAGAGTTTTCGGCCAAAGAGAACGGAACTAAGAAAAGTCCGCCTATAATGCTTACATACGCTACAACAAGGAAAGGACTGTACTTCTCGATCAATCTTTTTCCGCCAAGAGTGTATGAAGCCCAAAGAATAGGTGTAAGCAGAAGGATTAAGCTTCCAAAGAGAAATGTTGGATCGCTGCTCCGCAAATCTATTGTGCCACCTGTGATGACGACCAAAGTGCCAATTCCCGCGACAGCAAGTCCCAAGAACTGCTTTCTCTTTAGGGATTCATTAAAAATCCGCACAGAAAGCAAGGCGATAAGTATAGGTGAAAGGAAGCAAACTAAAATCGCAGCCACGGAGGCACCTGCCAACTCGATGCCTACGTACTGGACAATAAAGAAGAAAGTAACCCCTACGAGAGATAAACCTACGAACACCAGAATGTCTTTACGTTCAAAAAGCACTACACTAAGTGGTCTCCTAACCTTCATTACCACAAGAGCTACTAGAAATAACGCTCCTGCTACCAGAAACCTGAATGTTGCGATAGCGATTGGAGTCAATCCTTGCAAAAGCAATGCTTTCACCACAACAAATGAGCTACCCCAAAAAATAATCAGGCATACCATCAAGAAAAAGTCAAATGAACCGATTTTCTTGTTTGCCATTTTCCCACCTTTCCATATAAACAGCAATGCGCCGAACTAAACCGTGTAGGTGGAGTTTAGTGTAAGAGGGAGCCAATTTAATTGACAGGGTCTATCGTTTGCGATGATAATTTTTCATCGCGTGGCGCATAGAGGAAACAGGAGGCTAACCTATCAGCGTGTTGGTACATTTTAGGCACCTGGTAATGAGTGAGCTCTAGCTTGACGCCCTCTTCCGATTCGCTTAGCCTATCTATCGCAGTAAGGCTCCTTGCTTTTTCCTTTTCCAAGTTGATCAGTTCCTTCAATTTACTCATGTCAACGTTTCTAATCATTACGTTACCATTTTCATTTGTGGAAATAACGGTTTCTTCTTTGAACATGTCTGCATACTTATCCTCAATTAGGTATTTCAGATCCGCAGCTACTTCGTCAGCAGTCCAACCGCATATATTGAAGGCTACTGGACATCTAGGGTGAAAAGGGCACCCTGATGGCGGCTCCACTAAGTTTGGAGTGTCCCCCTTCAATATTATCTTGTTTCCCTTGACTTTCTTCCCTGGAACAGCCGATATAAGCGCCACGTTATATGGGTGAATTGGGCTTAATATTACGTCTTTCTTCAGTCCGCTTTCCACTATCTTGCCGGCGTACATGACGTTTACCTGATCTGCCATGTAGGAGATCACGGCTATATTGTGGGTTATGAGTATCATTCCTATGTTGTGCTTCTCCCTTATCCTGCGCAAAAGGGCTAATACCTGAGCTTGGACCGAAACGTCCAGCGCACTGGTCGGCTCGTCTAATACCAAGAACTTGGGCAGGGTGGCTATTCCCCTAGCCAGGGCAACCCTCTGTTTCTGTCCACCGGAAAGCTCATGAGGGTATCTATAGGCAAAATCTTTTGGAAGGCCGACTTCGTCCAAGAGCTCCATGCATCTGTTGACCGCTTCCTTCGACCGCATATAACCTGTAGCTATGATGGGTTCCATTATGATGTCCAAGATGTTCAGCCGAGGATCTAATGACGAATACGGGTCCTGAAAGACAATGTTCGTCTTCTTCCTGATTTCCTTTTGTCTATCTCGCTTTTTGCTGAAGACAGAGTATTCTTTTTCAATGTCAGCTGTCTTCTTCAGTTCATTATTTGCCACATAATCATCGTACTCTCTTAAGACATCGTCCGGTATGTCAAAGAAGACTTGACCCGACGTTGGCTTTAGGAGGCCTAAGAGCAGCCTTCCGAGTGTACTCTTCCCTGAGCCGCTCTCGCCCACTACGCCTACAACTTCCGCTTCTTTCACCTGTATATTCACGCCGTCAACGGCTTTGAGCATAAGTGGTTTCCCGAGTACGCTATTGCCTTTGATCGGGAAGTGTTTAGTCAGTTGCCTTGTCGCTATTAACATTCATTATCACCCTGTAGTGAAGCAGGAGACAAAATGGTCCGCTTCGACTTCCACCATTTCTGGCGTCATAGTTTTGCACTTATCCGTCGCATCTGGGCACCTAGGGTTAAAAGAGCAACCTAGTGGCACGTTCCTCATATCGGGCACAGCGCCGCCTATGCCTTGGATTTCATTACCGTCAATTGTGGGGATGGCTTTTATGAGCATCTGCGTATATGGATGAAGAGGCTTGTTGAAGACTACTTCTGTAGGTGCCACCTCGACTATTTTGCCGGCGTACATTATGCCGATTCTATCGCACACTTCGGCTAAGACAGAAAGGTCATGAGATATGAATATAAACGATGTGTTGAACCTGTGTTTAAGGTGGCTTGTAAGCTCGAGTATTTGAGCCTGTACAGTTACGTCCAGCGCACTGGTCGGCTCGTCCAATATGACCAGCTCAGGGTTGTTCGCAAGCGCGATAGCTATTACTATCCTTTGCCTCATGCCACCTGACAGCTCATGAGGATACATCCTTACCACTTTGTCTGGGTTGGGGACCTCAAGCATGGAAAGAAGCTCAATCGCCTTTGTGTACCCTTCCTTTAATAGGACGTTCTTCGCTGCCCTGCTTAGACCTGGGACCCTCATCCAGCCGCCTATATTCTTTCTCTTTTCTACACTCTGCAGGACCAATTTTTCAAATGACCCTAACTTCTCCGAATGGAGCGACATAATAATCTTCCCTTTCTTGGCCTCCCCAAGATCGCTCCTCCTCCACACGTTGAGGACTTGGTCCTCAATCCCGTGCAGCCCCTTCGATTCAGCGTATCTGTTAATAGCTGGTTCGTCTGCCCCCTCCTTCAGTAGCTTCATTATCTGCTCAATATCATCCCGTGTTGCTTTTGCCCTAGCAAGCTTCCTCTGTGCGAGCGATGTTGGCTGATGCGTAATAACAGTTTCCGCTATTTGAAAACCGATCTGAAGGACAGGGTTAAGGCTCGTCATCGGGTCTTGAAAGACCATGGATATCCTGCTGCCCCGGATGTGAGCCAAATCCTTGTTCAGCTTTTTAATGACTGCCTCGCTCTGTCTTAAGTTGTACTTGTCCTGTCTATTTGAGGCAAAATTTCTCAGAGAGGCTATTAGATCCTTCTCACCGAGGAGGATGACCGCCCCATCAGTTACTGCCGCGTTCACTGGCAGAAGGCCTATTATCGTCAGCCCTAACGTCGTTTTGCCGCATCCGCTCTCCCCGGCTATGCCGAATACTTCACCCTGCTTAAGGTAGAAATCCACGCCGTTAAGGGCCTTATAGATACCTCGCCTAGTGTAGAACTGTACCTTTAAATCCGAAACCTTTAACGTGTAATCCAAATCAACCTCTCCTCCTCGGGTCTATCACATCCCTTAGCCCATCGCCGACTAGATTGACGGCCAGAGCAAACAAGGTGATAGCCACGCCAGGGAAGATGACTGCCCAAGGAGCGGTCTGAACATAGGCGAGGCCCAAGCTTGTGAGGTAACCAAGCTCTGGCACGCTCGCGTTAGCTATGAAACCTATGAAAGCAAGAGTGGAGAAGATAACCATTATTGAGCCTAAGTCTAGGGATATCTGAATGAATACGGGGGGCAGCGAGTTTGGAAGTATATGTTTATACATGATCTTTAACCTGCTGACTCCGGAGGCTTTGGCCGCTTCAACGAACGTATACTCCTTAGTGCTTAATGTCTGACTTCTCGTGTACCTCGCGTATAGAGGCCACCACACTATTGCAAGGGCGAGGGACATGTTCAGCAGACTTCTGCCGAGGATGAAGCCGACGGCCAACGCTAGTATAAGATAGGGTATGCTGAAGAAAATGTCGGTTATCCTCATCACGATTTCATCCATCATGCCACCGACAGTGGCTGAGATAACGCCTATTATGGATCCGAGTGCCGCGCCAATAGCCACGACAAGCACTGAATAGAACAGGTCTATCCTTATCGCCTTGATCATGCTGGTAAGTAAATCAATTCCTGGATACGTCGTGCCAAACGGGTGTACCAATGAAGGTGGCGAGGGTGCTGGGTTGAAAAAGTTCGGAACAAGCGTACCTGTACTGGCGATGCCGATGAGCTGTGGGTACAACTGTACAATCAGCGCGTCTACTACATATATCATGACTATGACAAGACCGACGACTGCAGCTTTATTCGCAAAAAAGACCGACAGCGACAGCTTAGTGTTGTCCCATTTTCTTGTTCCTAGTTCTGCTTCAGACATTCTTCTTGCTTCCTAATATCTTATCCTCGGATCTACAAACGCGTATACTAGGTCTACTATCAGGTTTGCGAACACAAGAATTAAACCGAAAAGCAATGTAGAGGCCATGATACCTCCCACGTCGCTGACGAGAAGAGCCTGCGTTGTCCAGTATCCTATTCCTGTGTAATCAAATATAGTCTCCACCACTACAGCTCCGCCTAGGAGACCAGCCACGGTGTAGCCGAAAAGTGTAATCACCGGCAGCAACGCGTTCTTGCGCGCATGAAGGTTAATTACTGATTGTTCAGGCGTACCTTTTGACCTTGCTAGTCTGATGTAATCCTGATCTAATACTTCGAGCATTGAAGACCTCAGTATCCTGATCATGCTAGCAATTATGGCTAGTGCGAGTGTGACTGAGGGCAAGATAAGATGTAGGAACGCATCGCTAGCTACCCCCCATGCGCCATGTATAATCGCGTCTATCAGAATTATGTGCGTGGGGTATGAAATTCCGTTGACATACCATGGTAGAGCTGAAACTAAGACCGGGCTTACGACTCCTGAGAATGGAAGTATTTTTAGGTAAACGCCTACTAGGATGATCAGGACTACGCCTATAAGGTATATAGGCATAGCATAAAGGGTGAAGGATCCGACGCGCACTGTGTGATCCCCAGGGGAATCCCTGTTTACAGCGGAGTAAACGCCTAAGGGGACGCCTATCACCCATATCAGGATGGACGCTACCACTGATATCATAATTGTGTTCGGTAGGAAGAGCGCTATGGCCGTGGTTACTTGACCACTGAATATGGGAGTAGTGGTGACGCCCCAGTTGCCTTGCAGTATTTGGTATAACCAGTAAAAATATTGAACATAGATTGGCTGGTTAAGATGGAATTCGCTTGTCAGCTGTTGAATAAGCAATTGCCGTGCAGCCCCACTCAGTTTGGGGCTGAGATACATAGATAATATTACGTTTGTCCCACTTACATGGGAAAGGATAAACACTATGAAAGTAAGGCCGATCAGCGTCGGAATAAGCAGAACTAGCCGCCTGATTACGTATACCCAAAGACGCATAGCTAAATCATCTCAGAAAACAGAAAAAAGGTGGAGCGCACAAGGCGCTTATCCTTTAACCCACCAATAGAAGATGCTGTCGGCGGCTCCGCCGATCATTGGGTTCTCTTCAGATTGTATTCCGTTGTAACCTGTCATGTACGGCTTCACTTCCCAGAAGGAGCTTGGCTGTTGAGTATACGTGTACATGTATAGGTTTATGGCGGCCTGTTCTGATTCCTTGTAAAGTAGAGCTGCACCTGTTGAGTTGGTTGCGGCGTTTGCCTGTTGAATCAAAGTGTTAAGCTGCTGGTATTGACTCGATTCGGCTGATTGCCCAATTGAAGTTAAGTAGCTAGTTGACCAGCCGATGGCTGCTGGATAGGTTGAGCCTTGCAGGTAGAAAGCATTGATGAAGTCGCTCGGATACGGATAATCGGCTATCCAGCCCAGATAGAATACTGGCATTGGATTCGCGTCTGGAGCTAGCTCAGCGATCATTGTTGGCCACTCTTGATATTCAACCGTGACAACGATGTTGGGGTCCATTTGGTGCAAGGCTGCTCCCCACATTTCAGCGGCTGCGTAGGTGACTGTGTCTCCAGATGTTGCCACTATAGGCAAGTTAATAGCCGTACTGTATTCTCCTGATTGTTGCATTAACTGCGTAGCGTAGGTCAGGTTGAATGACGGAACGTTCGCAAGCGCGCTTTCTGCCACATAGTACGGCAGGCCATTGATTATGGCGCCGCAATATGGATTTGCGAATTGTTCGCCGTATATGCTGTTGCCTACTATTTCGTCTAGATAGTTGGTATAGTTGAATGCGTATGTAAAAGCTTCTCTCACATCCGTGTTGGCAAAGTAGTTAGCGGGTACGTTAAAGCTGCTGCCAAAGGTCGACTTCATTAACGATGTATCTATGTTTATGTTGAAGCAGAAGAAGAAGCACGACAATGATGACACCTTATAGAGGCTACTGGTTCCTGCTGCTACTTGATCTTTGATCAGCGGCATGTCGCTCGTTGGCAATCCAGTAACGATATCAGCTTGTCCACTCGTGTACAAGAGGTAAGCTGTTTCAGCATCTTTAACCCACTGTATCAATACCTTGTTGCTCACGGCTGGTATCCCTGGCAGACTTGGAAAACCAGGGTTTGGTGCCAAGACTATTGACTGACCTGGAACATAGCTTTGTATTTCGTATGGTCCTGAGGCAACAGGGTTCCACCGTACTTGGTCGTTGTAGCCAGCTAAAGAACCCTGACTCTGATAGTTATAGAAGCCTGCTGGTGAAAAGGTTATTCCTGCGCCAACGCTCTGAAGCCAAGAGGCATCTAATATTCCACAGCCAAGATCAAAGGCCACAGCAGTATAGAACAGTCCTGGACTAGTAGGCGAAGCGAGGTTAAATGTAACAGTGTCCTTGCTGCTATCATAAGTAACTGCGTTCATTATTTTATTGTAATCAGCGGTATCCGTAGCACTCGCCATTATATTTATACACGGAGTCAACCCAGAAATCACGTATTGATTAGAATCCAGTCGGGCGTGCTTGGGGCCCCACCAGTTAATAACATGTTCCTGATCATTGAGTACCAGACGTCGTATGCGGTTATTGGATCGCCGTTGGAAAACTTCATGTTGTTTCTTATTGTGAACGTGTACTGCGTGTAGGCGGAGTTTATTCCGTTCCCAACCGTAGGAACGAATGAAGCTATCATTGGTAGAAACTGAGTTGTGGATGATCCATCGTATACGAGAAGTGTCCCTACGATGTTGAGGATTACTTCGTAGCCGACAGTTTCGTAATCTATCTGCGGATCAAATGAGTACGGACCTCCTGGGATGTTTTCAGCGACGTTTATCACTCCGGCGCTAGCTATTTTGCCAGCATAAACGTACATTGCATATGGCTGGGCAGAAGAACCCACCGCCACGGTACGCTCAACAGTAGTGCTGTAAGTCTGCGAGGTAGCAGTATTCTCCGTTATAAGGGTCAGGCTCACAGGATACAACCCTGTCTGTGTGTAAGTTGCGCTGACAGGGTTTACGTTTGGATCCATCGTATCGCTGTTCGCAGTTACCGTATCATTAACTCCGTTGGCAAAGTCCCATATGTACTCGGATATAACAATATTTGTGCCGGTTGGCGCTTCAAGGAAACCGCCACTGAAATAAACGGCTGTATTAGCAGAAACCACTGGCTGGTTTGGATTAAGGGTTGAATTTAGCGAGATAACCGGGACCGATATCAACGGAGCATTAGCAGTGCTCACTAACGGCGTTATCTGAATAGTCTTCATAGCGTTGTTCGTTGACGAGACAACACTACCGCCTACCGCTTCCTGCGCTGTCACTATGTACGTACCTGCGTTTTCATAGGTATGCGACACTGAAGACGAGCTAGAAGTAATATCTGTGGCTGACTGTCCATCTCCGAAGTAGAGGGTCGCTTTTCCGTTTGATGCCAAATTAAGCACAGTGAAGGTTATAGCTGTTCCTTGCGTTGCCGCCAGCGACGTAGCGGTGATAGAAATCTGTGTGGTTGGCTTTGTTGCTATATAAGAATACACTGCCGCTGTCATTGCTATTACTAAGATAACGATTATTATAATTGCCCATATTGTTCTACTCAATGCTCTATTTGACATATGTTTCAATTCTCCCCACCCCATTTTCTCGTGAAAGTAATTTTAATTTAGCCCTCAATATTTAGCTTTCAATATTTAACGTTTGCGATAAAACGGTACTTGCCTAGCTAAATATAAATCTGATTGTGATTTGTTCATTATTTCTCATAAAGGTTACACAAATCTAAATAAAAACAGAAAATTTATGTGCAATAAAACATTAAATACTGTTAAGATTAAACAAAAAACAGGCGAAAAGAAAAACATAAAGAGCTAAAAAAAACGAAAAAATACATACCCCTAAGCACCAACCAGACACATAATTGGAAGCCGTTAAGTTACCCGCGCCAATAAGAGTTTGCATTATTGTTTCTTGCTTTCGTTTAATGTTTGCTTGTGCTCTTTGACAGAATTGCCTGATGGATCAGCCATTTTAGCAGATTCTTTGCTCCATCTAAAGCCTGTCTACCTAACTTTTAACCCTTTTTTTTACACACCATCGTAGTTCCTTTTTTGCCGTTATTTTTCCATAAATGCATTTCTTCAGCCGAAAGTTTCATAGGCATAGTATACAGCGCGTGCTGGATTGCCTCAAAATTGGTGTGAAATGGTCATAATCTTATTTTCTGATTTGGAGACAAATTTGAGCTTTTTAACCTCTTACGAAATAGTTCGCACCTTACCAACCAAGTGACGCCATGAAAAGCGCACTATAGAGGATACCGCCTCTAGTCGGGATTTTCTTCTCGCTCTATTTCCTCTTCTATTTCCTTTTCTTCTTTGTGCATCTCCTCTGGAGATTGTGGAAATTGAGCAGATTCTTTTCTCATTTCAATATCCTCTTCGACAATTTGCCGCGCGCGCTGTTCCTTTATTATGCGCTCCATCTCTCTTTGCTTTGCTTCTGGAATCAACTGATTCAGCTTACTGACAAGCTTCTCCGCTTCTTCTGTTCGAAGCGGAATATTTGCATCTCTGTGGTGGGGCAATGATATTTTAACTTCTCCCGTTTTTTCCATTTTCACAGAATCAATGTCAGATAAGCGGATATGCAATGGTACAAAGACGCTCAAGATACGACCGATTGTTTCCCTTAGACCCTGATCGTTTTCAAGTGCTTCCTCGATTTCGTTTTTCACGTTTCCTTTCACGTCTATTTTCAACAGGTCGTTTGTAACCCTAATAATAAAATGCGGATGATCAATCTCCAAGACCAAATCAGATTCTGACATTCTTAACCCCTTCAATTCTCGTTACTACTATAGCGGTGGAAATAAACTTTCACTTGCGCGCTCCTCAACCAAACCGGCATGCTCCAAACCCTCGGCTTAGAAAGAATAACAACCGTCAAACTCTACGTCGATTTAGATCACTGCAAGAGAGCGGCTTCTCAGCCACGGAAAACAGGCATCGCGCAATTCTTCGCAGAATAGAAGCCCGACGGGGTTTTTGAATTATCCTGCTTTCTTAACGTTCTCATCAAAAAGGTTGCAAGCTAAGCATTCACAAGCGAAAATCGTAGGGGTAAACAAAATAAGCGCCAGCCATCAAAAATGTTTACGCATGAACTTCCAGCTATGTCCAATTTCAAAACCGATCTTTCGCAGCAATTTTACAGATGGAACGTTTGTTTCAAGAGTGAATAAACACACAGAATCCATTCCTTGCTCAAACAGTGAATTCATTGCACGCACTGTGAGTGCGGATGCCAGATTCTTCCCCCGATATTCATGGAGCGTCGCTGCCGGACCCAAATAACCTCTCTTTGCATTGAAGAATCTGTTATAGCCTACATCGGGTTTTGCGACAACAACTGAAACAAGTTTTCCATTACTCTCAGCAACATGAATCCATTCTTCATCGAAAGGCGGGTTCTCTGTCTTCCACTTTTGAATGTCACCCAGCCTGACTCTTTCGTACTCAAATCCAGTGTTAACAAGCTGAACAAACTCGTTCTCTTCCTCTGGCTTTAGGCTTCGCAGAAGTACGCCCTCAGGGATTTTAGGGAAGGTTTTCAACCCTGAAAGTCTCGTAAGCATATAATACAGTCCTCCATTCGGACAGTATCCTCGTTGCACCCATTCCTCGATCTTTGAGCTTCCAGCGTTTACCGAGGTGAAAACCGCGCCTTTCTTTACATGGTTCTCAGCTTCTTTGACAAGCATGTCCTCAACAAGTTTTGCATCTGCATTTTTATAAACAACGAGCCATTCGATTTCTTCCCCCCAATGCCCATCATTGTACGCCGCTGACCCGATAATTCTGCCATTGTCCTCAGCTATCAGAACCTTAAGCCTACGTTCTTTAATCCAAGAAAGAAGATTGCCGTCACCATAATGCATGTAACGAAGTTTTTGTTCGTCATCTGGCTCTTTAAGCAGTTCAAAAAGGAATGGAAGATCGGATTCTTTAAAACTTCGAATCTTAGCGGTCATGTTCTTTGATTAAACAGCTTGAAACTAATTAGCTTTTATAACAGCGACACTCCGTTTATCAAAATTCAAAACTAATTTGGGTTTAAATCCTGGCGCACCAAGCTACCTATTTTTATCAATCTATAACTTCAATTCATAGCCGAGGTTTCAAAAGCGGGCTCAAACCCATCCCCGCTCGACTCAACGTACTAACTTATGAGGAAATCGACCCTAAGGCGGACGTGTCCCCTTTCACAATCTGACGACCATCCCTATATGAACACTGAAGTCCATACTTCTTCACGCACTCTAAACAGAGAATGGGATCGCATAGGGTCGTGCTCAAGTATTTTTCGCCGCCATCAGGAGCAATGGCAACAATCACGCCTTTTTCGATTTCCCTTGCTTTGGCTGCCGCAATATGGAAAATGGCTCCTGAACTAGGGCCTACAAAAATTCCTTCCTGCAAGGTGAGAAGCCGGGAAGCTTCCTCAGCGTCCTTAGGGTTCACATAATAGATTTCGTCGACCAACGTTGGGTTCCAGATCGCTGGCACATACTGGCTCTTCAGGTCCTTCAAGCCTTGAATCGCTGTGCCGGGCTCAGGCTGAATCCCGATAATCTTCACGGCAGGGTTGTGTTCCTTTAGCCGTTTTGAGACACCCATTAACGTGCCTGTGGTTCCGATGCCAGCGACGAAGTGGGTGACCTGCCCGTTCGTGTCTCGCCATATCTCCTCAGCCGTCGTTTGGTAATGTGCCATGACATTTGCTTCGTTTGCAAACTGGTTAGGCATGAAGTACTTGTCTGGGTTACGTTTGACTATTTCATGCGCTAAGTCTTCAGCTCCATCCATTCCCTTGGACCCATCGCTGAGCAAAATCTTAGCCCCCAACGAAATTAAGATCTGGCGCCTCTCCAGCGTCATGTTTTCAGGCATAACCAGCACCAAGTCGTACCTCTTGGCACGGCAGACCAAAGCCAACCCGATTCCCGTGTTTCCACTCGTGGGTTCAATCACCGTTTTGCTGCCTGTCAACTGCCCAGACTTTTCAGCCTCCTCAATCATGTATTTGGCGATTCGATCCTTAACTGACCCGCCCGGGTTGCATTTCTCCAGCTTGACGTACATCTGAACGTTAGGGTTAGGATTCAAGCGTCTTATCTCAACCATGGGAGTGTTGCCGATGAGGTCGAGTACATTTTTCGCATTCATCTTTAAGCACCGCAAAAGACTGATAATAATACTAATTAGTTTGCTACAGTACTATAAATCATATGCGGATAAAGTCTTCTTTCAACGGAGTACGTGAGCATCGACCTTGCTAAACTAAGGGCAAGGGTTCAAATCCCTCCCGCTCGCATTTTGCTCAATTTTTGCCAAATTTGGCCTTATTTTTTGCAATTCATTCCATGTTGTTGACATATTTATTTCTTTGTTCAAACATTTAGGCAAACTGGGTTATTATCAAACGAGCCTAAACGTTGAAAAAAGTTCAAATTACGGAGCAAAGTCACTACTTCCATTTTGTCAATATTTCCTCCCTTTGGAAAGTAGCCTTGGCGACGTAAAGCAGAAGCAAATCAACCAACAAAAGAATACCAGCGATGATGAGCAGGGTGATGGTGCTGCTGAGCTGTATTAAATTGAGTTCACCGGCGACATAGATCGCTCCGAAGGGGAGAATCAAGAGAATTCCGATCTGTTGCGCAATCCGTACATCGCTCACCCTCGCCGAGACAATGACGTTCCATTCGACACTCATTACGACCGCGAGAGGGACCATTAGAAAAAGGATGATGGCTGCATTCCAGTTAGGGAAAAAGTAGTAGCCCAATGTGCCATGTGTCACCAGATCCATGAGAACCATGAAGATTGTAGCTGCTCCCAAGATAGCCCCTATGGGCGGTAGGAACGCTGCGATTCCCTTTCCGAGCAAAATTTCACTATCGGTCGTGGGAGTGACCAAGAGCGGCTCGAGGCTCTTTTCGACTTTCTCGCCGATCAGGCTGTAAGAGGCAATAGCTGTTGGAATCATACCTGCAAGGATGAGATAGAAGAAAGAAAATGCAGGCAAAAGTATCGGGAGTTCCGACGCTGGAATTCCGCTTCCGCCATTACTATGCCCTTCAAGCACGATCACAACCGGAAAAAGAAATGAGACAATGAGTGGAACGACAAGGATCGAATAGATTATGTTCTTCTTCTTCAAGAATATCTTGAAGTCCTTCAACGCGATGATCCATGACCTTGAGAGTCTCATTTGGTTTGCCTCACGAGTTTAAGATAGGCATCCTCCAATGTTGAGCCTACGACGGTGGCGGATTGAATGTGGCCGCCGGCTCGGAATATCGTATCCAAGATAGCGACATTCTCTTTTTCGGGATTTGTTACATCGATAGTCAGTTTGTTGCCATCGATAACCAAGTTTCGAAGTGGTAGCTTTCTTAAAGCAGCTATTATCGCGTCGCCTGCCAGCTCTAGCTGAATTACTGTTTTCCTTCCTTGAACAGATTTCTCAAGTTCCTCGGGTGTGCCAATCGCCATAAGCTTGGTATTCAGTATAGCAATCCTGTCGCAGATCCTCTGTGCCTCGTCAAGGTTGTGCGTGTTCAGGAAGATGGTCTTCTTCTCTTTCTTGAGCTCGAGGATGAAATCCCGGACTGTCTTTGATGATTCTGGGTCGAGGTTCGCTGTCGGCTCGTCCATGAACAATATTTCGGGGTCGTGGATGAGGGCGCGTGCTATCGAGAGTTTTTGCTTCATTCCTTTGGAGAAAGTTCCCGCTGCGACGTCCTTCTTCTCCCAGAGTCCGAGCATCTTGAGGAGGCGCTCGATATTCTCCTTCCTTTGCGCTGCTGTGCAATCGTATAACTTCCCATAAAAGTCCAGATTGTCGTAGGCGCTCAGCTCATCGTAGAGACCCACGTTGTCGGGAACCAATCCAATGAGTTCTCTTATCTTCAGAGAATCCGCCTCGATGCCGACATCGTAATCTCCTATCCTGGCTTTTCCACTAGTCTTTGAGATCAGGCAGCACAGCATCCTCACAGTAGTAGTCTTGCCCGCCCCGTTGGGACCAAGAAAACCGAAAACCTCGCCGTCGTCAACATGTAATGTTAGGCTATCTACAGCTGTTAGGTTCCCGAATTTTCTGGTTAAGTTTTCGGTGTCAATCATTTTTAAATCTCTGATTTAATGGTTATCTTGATGATTTTTTATTTTACCTTTGAATAAACGGGATATATAAGTCTAAATTTTTAAGAGATACTCTCATTTGAGGTAGATGTTGAACCGCCCAATTTTATGAGACTGGTTCGGTTGACGCTTTGTTGGTAAATACTCTATGTTCCTCAACTGGGTTAATGAGCTATTTCTACACTACTGGGACAAAGGTACGCGAGCTTAATACAAAACCAAATACCTCTTTAGACCACACCCCGAGGGCTCAAACGAGGGCTCAAACCTATCCCCGCCCGACATCATTTTTTTAAAAAAAAGGTGGCGAAAATGCTTTTTTATTTAAAAGCATTTATGAGGGTTGCGTGTTAAAAATACCTTGAAGGAACTTGTGATGTCCGAACAAATAAGAAGCTTCATTGCTTTCGACATGCAAAACGAGTTGGTACTGAACAGGCTCTCAGCAGCCCAAAAACTTCTAGTTGAAACAGGCGCCGACCTCAGAGCCGTAGCGCCACAGAACATTCACGTGACAGTTCGTTTTCTCGGCGACATCAGCCCAAGCATGGTAGACAAAGTTTTTGAAGCAATGAAAAATGTCAAGTTTACTCCTTTCACGATTCAAATCAAAGGGTTAGGCGTCTTTCCCAGCCTAAAATATCCCAGAGTTGTTTGGGCTGCAATGACCGACGGCGTAGAACAACTCAAAAGTATCTTCAACCAATTAGAACCCCAGATTTGCGCCTTGGGCTTTCAAGCTGACGCTTACGGGTTTAGCCCACACTTAACCATTGCGAGAGTAAAATCAGGCGCAAACAAGGAGCGCTTAGCTGAACTGGTAACAAAAAAAGGCGATTACGAGTTTGGCACAATAAAAGCTGACTGCCTGAGACTGAAAAGAAGTCAGTTGTCGCCTAAAGGTCCAACTTACTCAACGCTTAGAGAAGTCTGCCCAGAAGCAGTAATAAAATGATAACCATGCAAGAAATATACAAGTTAACCCAGCAAGTGCTAGAGAAAATTACTCCTACTAAAGAGGACAGAGCAAAAGTTGAAGCTATAACTTGGGAGTTAGAGCAGAAAGTGGCCTTAGCATGCAAACAAGAAGGCATCTCGGCGGCTGTCCGTGTTGAAGGCTCAGTTGCAAAGGATACATGGCTTAGGGAAAACCCTGACATTGACATTTTCATGCGCCTACCAACATCGATTCCAAGAAAAAGCCTTGGTGAGATAGGCTTAAAAATTGCTAAAAAAGCTGCGGGCACATATGAGCAGGTTGAACGTTTCGCCGAGCATCCTTACCTTGAAATCTTCGTTGAGGGTTACCGTGTGGATCTTGTTCCTTGCTATGATGCTAAGCCTGGGGAATGGCAAAGCGCCACTGACCGAACCCCCTACCATACCGACTACATTAAAAAACACCTAAGCAAGGGCTTGAATAATGAAGTTCGGCTTCTTAAAAAATTCATGCAAGACGTAGGCGTTTATGGTGCAGAAATAAAGGTCGGCGGCTTCAGCGGTTACCTCTGTGAACTATTAACAATAAAGTACTGCTCGTTCACTGAAACAGTACGAGCTTTTGCACAGTGTAATCAACGAGTAATAATCGACATCGAAAATTATTACAAAAATAGAGAAAACGAGCTTTCACTACTCTTCCCTGAACCATTGGTAATGGTTGATCCTGTGGATAAAGGAAGAAACGTTGCTTCAGCCTTACAACCTCAAAAACTTTACAATTTTGTCGGCGCAGCAAGAGCCTTCCTAAAAAAGCCAGATGCCATTTTCTTTGATCCGCCTAAGTCGCAAGGTTTACCTGTTACGACCTTAATAAGTCATCTTAAGAATCGCCGCTCATCAATCGTATTTCTGGTTATAGACCAAGTCAGCGCGGTTCCAGATGTCTTATGGGGGCAACTATACAAAACCAAGCGGTCATTGCATAAACTGATAGAGTTAAACGATTACAAAATCCTCAGAGACGAAGCTTGGAGCAACGAAAAAACGCTGAGCATCTTCATATTTGAGCTTGAACAGCAAGTTTTGCCAAACATCAAAAAACACCTTGGACCACCGCTTGAACGAGAAGAAGAATGCGAGAACTTCTTGGCTAAATACGCTGACAACAAACAGGTTATTTCAGGACCTTATATTGAAGATGGAAGATGGATAGTCGAAGTGCCACGCAAAACAAGCGACGTCATCGCCCTCTTAAAAGAGAAACTTGCGGATGGAGGCAAAACCGCCGGCGTCGCTGAACTCATTGCAAAATCAATCCGTAAAAACCTAAAGCTCCTAGTAAACAGCGAAATAAGTGAAGTATATGTTGAAAATGGCGATTTTGCCGAGTGCTTAACTGATTTTCTCTCTGGCGCACCGTTTTGGCTAAAAACCTAATAAGCCGTCTATAATGTTTCTTTCATATTTTTGAAATCACTTAGCAAAAGATATGGGGAGAGAGGGTCATTTTTGTTTATGAATTCTTCTATAAAATATGATGCATCCCTCCAGTCTGCTTCCTACAAGACAATCATTAACCCTAAAAACACATCTATCCTTTTACGTCGTGAGTGCTCACACGTACATCATTTTTGGTGTAACTTGGCTGTCTAGTCTATTCACTTGCCTGTAAGTGATGTAAAACCCCCCTAATGCTCCAACTGGTAACCCCGCCGCAAACAGAAGTATTAGCAAGCTGGCCGAAACTTTACTAGAACGCTCGAACATCATCATTCCATTACGCCTTGGAAAGAGAGTTTGCAGTTTTAGGATATAAGGGCTATTTTCTGCGGTCAATTATCTCCATTGCTTCAGGTCCAGTGCCAATTAGAACGACAGGCACCCCTGTTTTGTTTTCAACTTCTTCTATGAAGCCTTTAGCATCCTTGTTCAGGTCACTGTATTGTTTCGCACCTCGGCAGTTTGGAAAAAGGCTGTCTAGTTTTGTTACTGCCGCTTGTGTGGCACCGTTTATCCTGGCGGTTTTCTTTGCTAACTCGAAGTCAAAAGTTGCTGAGCGTCTGTCTCTGCCGGTTCCAGCAGCGACTTCAAACCAGCCTCTTTTCTGCGCTTCCTCTTTTGTTATTTCTCCAGGTAACGGTCCTGCGCCAACTCTTGTCATGAATGATTTATACACTATTAGAACGTCATCAACTCTTGTTGGTCCGACTCCTGCTTCTGAAGCGATGGCTGATGCGCTTGTGTCTCTTCCAGTCACGTATGGGTAGCCGCCGCTCAAGAACAATGATAACATGAAGCCTTGTGTGCCTTCAAGAAGCACTTTTTTGCCTTCATCTAAGCCATCGTTGACTTCCTTCACTTGGTCAGTAAGGTACGGCTTCAACTCGGGGATGTCTTTGGCTAGTTTCGCTGTCCGTCGGACGCGTTCTTCAATAGCTGGTCCAACACCCCAACCTGTGGTTCCAATGCCTTTGTTGACGGCGCTTGCCTTGTCTTGGGCGCTGTGCTTTTCCTCAATTATTGAAGCGTTCTGGTCCACGCCTATTCTGCCTTGCACTTTTGTAAGTTCTACTTCTTCAAAAAATTTCTGAACATGGATGTTTGCACCTGCTGCAATGAGCAGGCGTGTTTGAGGGTTTAAAAATGCAGCGGGAACCATGTGTAAAGCGTATTTTTTGCCTTCGTACCAGACGGTGTGTGCTGCGTTTACTGAGCCGGTTCTGACGCAGAAATCAAGTTTATCTTTAAGGGCTAAATACGAGATTATTTTTCCTTTGCCTTCGTCTCCCCAGAAGGCGCCGACAATTACCGTGCAAGGCACTTCAATTTCACCGTTGACATGTCGTGTCAAGAATTATTTAAAGATGTAGGGCTTCTAACGCGGGTTATTTTCACTTTTTCGTTTCTTTTCTTCGTTTATCAGTTGAGCCAAGGTGTAGGTGACATAGGCTGAGAAGCTGTGAATGCCTTTCTTAATTGCGTATTCCTCTTTGACCTTCAGCCACTCGTTAAAAAAGTAGTCGTAAACCTCAGCCTTTACAGTGATGCTTTTAAAGCCTTTTTTCGGCGTTTTGATTCCCTCTTAAGCTAATTAGCGAAGACATATTTATATAAGGTTTCACAATATGGGGTACACCGCTAATTATATATTCAATCGTACCGTAAAGTACGGAAGAGGAGATTTAGAGTTTTGCCGCGAAAAGGATACAAATGCATAACGGTCACCGACAAAGTTCACGAAGCCATCAGAAAAAGAGCCCAAGAAACCAACCGCAACATGAGAGAATACGTTGAATACTTACTTGGTAAGGATAAAGCTGCAAAAGAAGGAAAATAAATGTGCCCATTAAAGTCCTTCAATCTAACGACCGCGTTGCTGAAGTACAATTTATCTGTGATTGCTGTGGCAAACTAGTAAGAACCAGTGTAATAACAATGGAAGAAACTGAAGCTAAAAAAGGCACAAAAATAACGTGCTGTCAATGCAAACGTGCCAAAAACAGCGAGGAATAAGATTTTATTCTTAAGGGAAGTTAAGAACGCCTGTTTGCCGCTTCACTGTCGATTTTGTCCAGAAGCTTAATCAATCTTTTTCCCTTAATTTTTTTTTCTTTTTCCGTAATTGTATTTCGGGATTGACAAATGTTGTCTAAAATTATTCCTTTCTCTTCATCCAATATCACAGGGTATATCGAGCAGCCAGAAGGTCTGTCAATATAAATGCTGCATTGACATTTTTTGAGGTCGTAGAAAACGCAGTGGCCTTCTCGGTTTTTGAGTTGAGCATAGCCTTGCTTGTCATATTTTACGAAGTAGTTTTTGCTAAAGCCTTTCTTTACTAAGCGAGTGATGTCTTTTTCAGATAGAAGCATTTCAGTTTCTGTGCAACAGACGCCGCAATTTGAACAACGCATAAGCTTGAAGTATTTTGGTTATATTTTTGCTTTTATCTTATATTCAACATTTTAGGCGGCTCTTAGTAGAAAATTTGAATTTAACAATTCAGCCCAAGCAACGATTCTTAATGGTATGCGGGTACTTCGACGGTTTCCATACGGAGTGTACTCGATAAGATTGTTTTTTCCTGAGCCTTTATGGATTCCGATTAATTGCACGTTTATTATCACGGCTCCATCCTTTAAGTGCAGGTTAACGTTTCTTCCAATGTAGGATTTGGCGCTGTTAACGCTAAAACTCTCCATTGCCTTTTCACCACTCTTGTTCCTGGTCAGCTATTTTGCTCCAGCATTGCTGGCAAATGGGCAATTTTTCGCCTTTTATCTCAATGTATAGTTTGATGTCTTCGCTTTTACAGTCGTCTTTCCAAGGGTTTTTACAATGCTCCATGTATCTTACCTCTGAAATACCGCTTTAGCATTTAGCGCTTTTAAGGTGGCTGCAGAAACTACTGTTTGAAACAGGGGAGGGGTAAGTGAAAGTAAAACCTTATACGCTTAGCAATTGAACAAGTTAGCTGTGGGGTTTCATGGCTCTTTTAAATAACCCTTTCGCGCTCATTGCCACAACTGATTTAACTACTCAAATCGTTGTTTTATTTTTGCTTTTATACGGTTACTTGCTGAAGAGGCAACTGAGGTTTCGGCAGCACGGAATCGCCATGTTCGTCGCTGTTGTTTTGCATTTGGCAATGATGTTTGCGATTATGATTCCTTCTTTTGTTCTTGGGATTATCCCCGGTTTTATTGTTCCAAACGTCTACGGAGTAATATCTGTTGTTACTTTGATTATGGCAGTTCCTGGAGCTTTAGCAGTTTCGCTCGGTATTTGGCTAGTTGCGTCTTGGCGCTTTCAAGGCTTGAAGAGTTGCTTTAACAAAAAAAGAATTATGCTACCAACAATGGTAATGTGGCTTGTTTCGCTGTCTTTTGGGATAGTGCTATACATTATCTTTTATTGGGCTATTCTAGTGAGTTAAAGGTTTATTATTTGCGGCGTTATGGTTTGCTTTGTTATTTTTAGTAATCCAACAGATGGCTTATTTATGAAATATGCTGGGTCAGTGGGGCTTCCAGGGTTAATGAAGAGATTTTTTTCTTCCCATTTTATTTTGGAAGCATGCGTATGTCCATAAACTAAAACGTTGAAATGATTCTCTTTAGCTATTTCCACCATCTTGCCTGAACCTTGAAGAACATTTGGATCATGCATTACGCCTATTTTCCAATCGAAAATTTTAAGTGAGTTAAGCTCAGGTAAAGCGCTACTGACTTCTTGGCTATCCATGTTGCCGTGAACTGCTAAAACTGGGGCAATCTGCTCTAGTTCGTCAATTACTGATAATTCCACTAAGTCGCCAGCGTGTATAATGAAATCTGCATCCTTTAAAACCTCGAACACTTTTTGGGGAATGCACATGGCTCTTTTAGGGATATGCGTATCAGCGATTAACCCGATAATTTTAGCGGCTTCGAAATTCACCGTCCCTCGATTAGTTATTGTTTGCATGTTGATCATTTTGCTGTTGACACCAAAGTAGCGCTATACTAATTGTTAGAATGGGTCAAGTAAGTATAAAAATTTTACATTCCGTAAGATTTGAACATTTTAGAGTTAAAGAGCAATCTTTCTTTTTTCTCCACGACGGGGTATGTCCAAAAAAGTAAAGGGTAAATTGGGCTCTGTTAGCTCAGGAACCTCTTCACGGTTTCATAGAGTATGCTTGTTCCGTAAACAAGGTTTTCTATAGTTATTCGCTCGTCAATCCCATGCATCCGCTTTTCCAATTCATCGTTCGGCTCATCAGGAATCATCGGTTGGAAACCATAGCATATGCTGCCGTTTTCCCTAAAGAAGCGCGAATCAGTCCCACCAGTAGTTAACGTTGGTGTTACTCTGCAGCCTAGTTCAAACTCTTTTAGAACGCTTGTAATGGTACTGTAGAGTGGTGTGTCTAAAACTGACTCTGAACCGTCATGCGCTTGTATAAACTCAAAACTCAACTTATCCAAGCCCACATCTTTAAGCAAGCCTTTGATTAAATCAACCGTTTCAGTCACGCTTTGCCCAGGAAGAATTCTACAGTCAAACACTGCTTCGCAGTCCGAAGGGATAATATTCTCTTTAACTCCGCCATGAATCATAGTTGGTGCGATAGTCATTTTGGTTCGAGGCCTGATTTCCTCAGCTAAAGCTCTGTCCTTCTTTGCCAACTCATCTAGTATTTGTTCACTTTGCTCTGGATTAGAAAGCAAACGTGAGAAGGTTTCTTCAAGTTCTGGGTCCTGCTTTGCCATTTCTGCTAAGAACTGTTTAAGCGTGGGCACATAGATGGTTTGTGGCTTGTAGTTTTCAAGTTTATCGATGACTTTGTTCATGCGCAACACAGCATTGTCAGCCATGTTAGGGGTAGAGCCATGGCCTGGGGTTCCTTTTGCTTTTATTTTGAGCCATAAAATCCCTTTTTCCGCCGTCTGCACTGGGAAAACATAGCCTTTTTTTGATGGTATAGCTAAGCCGCCGCCTTCATTGATAACATATGGACACCAAACTTTTTCTCGGTGATGCTGCAGAAGGTAGCCTGCCCCTTTTTCCCCGCCTTGTTCTTCGTCCGCAGTGCCTGCCAAAACGATGTCGCCTTTAAGCTTGACATTGTTTTTCTTTAAAAGTTTGATAACCATGATTTCGATGGCTGTCATGCCTTTCATGTCATATGCGCCTCTGCCATAAACGTAACCATCTTTGACTACTGCAGCAAACGGGTCGACAGACCACTCGTTTGGGTTAGCTGCAACCACATCTAGATGTGACAGTAAAAGAAGGCTTGGTTTTTCACCTGTTCCCTTAAGCCGTGTGATTACGCTGCCTCTTCCAGGCGATGACTCGATAATTTCTGTCTTGAATCCTTCGTTAGCTAAGTACTGTGCTAAGTAAGTGGCTGCTTGAGTTTCGTTTCCTGGCGGATTTGTTGTATCAATACGTATTAACTCTCTAAGCAATTGAGTGACTTCTTGCTTTACCGCATTTAAAATTTGAGGTGACACAATTTTCAAAGCTCCAGCATATAGTCTAGGTTTTTTTCTCTTAAGAGTTTCTGTTACCATGTTACTGTTGCCCTGTTAGACTGTACCGATTTTTTGTCTATCCAACAATGATGTTTATATATGATGCAAAAAAACTATTGAATGGTAAAGTTGATTGTAATGAAGGAACTGAAACCTATAGATTACAAAATACTGTTTGAATTAATGAAGGATTCTCATAGAAGCGATAGGCAACTAGCAAAATCTTTAGGTGTTTCCCAACCTACAGTGACCCGAAGAAGAGCTATGCTCGAAGAAAACTTCATAGAAGGATACACTGTTATACCAAAGTTTGGTCAAATCGGCTTTGAAATCGCAGCTTTCACGTTTTTGAAAAGCAAACTTAAGCTTAAAACAGGCGATGAAAAAAATCAAGCATTACAGAAAATGAGAGAATGGTACATGAAACAACCCAATGTGATTCTCGTTTTGGACGGGAGAGGAATGGGTTGGGATGCTGTCTGCATTTCGCTTCATGAAAACTTTTCAAATTTCGCTGAGTTCATAAGAGCACATGATTCAGAACTATCCGAATGGGTGATTGAAAGCCAAACTTTCCATGCTGATTTGAAGGCTGGAATCGTAATCAAGCCATTACACCTTAAATATTTGACAACACCAAAATAACTCAGCTCATAAAACTGCCTTACCTGAATCTGTAAGGCTTAACATCTCTCTTTGCAGTCTATTTCCTTTTTTTCAAAATATTTAGCGTTGGTACTTTGCGTCGGAATACGGTATGCTTTTTGCATGGTAATTTAACTATCAAAAAGGGTACCTCTTTCAGTTTAGTCAGCTTTTACAAACGCGCCTTGTAGGCTGTTGACGGAAACTTCTGTTTAAAAAAAGGCGTTTCCTCATCTCATTTTTAAAAAATCGGGTAAACTCGAAACTTATCAATGGTTCATCTTTGTTTTATTTTCTTTAGCAACGCTTTTTAGGAAGCTTCGGTTTCTTGGCTTACAGAAGTTAAATTGTGAAGAATGAGTTTAATGTTTTGTGGTTGGAGGGCAGGTTTTGTGTGTTGGCTACCCATCGCCATCCGTCATCGAGGAGAAAGGAGAAGGCTTCGAAAACGGAAAAATTCTTTTGGCTTGAGTGGTTTAGCCTTCAACCTTAACTTACCCTCCAATCACTAACAAGACTCAAGATATACAAGAATACTTAAAAGAATTATGAATCAAAAATAAGTATTAACTATACAAGAAAAAAAATATTGCTTACCCTATCGCTAAAACGCCTTCCAAAATATTTGTTTCAGGAACATCCAGTTGCTTAGATAATGCCGCTTTCAGAATAGACGAAAGCTTTGGAAGTGGACCGTTGTAAGTGATAATTTGGTTACCCTTAAGTGCATCAGCTTGGAAAATCTTCTCATCTTCCTTATAGCTGAAAGACAACGTTTGAGCTTGGAAAGCTAATGTTTGAAAATCTTCCCACTGCTTGCACCGCAAGATCACGGAGGGCTTGCCCTGAAGCGCCGGAACCGGTGAAGCCGGACTTGTAGCTTGACTTGTTTGCTTTTTGACTGCTGCAGGAAGTGCTTCTGTTGGTGTAATGCCTGACATGTAAGTGATCAAGTTTGTTACTTCTTTCTGTAGATTGTTTATTTTTTCTTCAATTTTTTCTACTTTACCGCTTATTTCGCCGGTTTCTCCAAGTTGCTCGGTAACCGTTGCTAACTCATTAATCAATTTGTCTAAATCTTTCTCATGCTCTTTGAGAACATTCACTATGAAGTCTAAAGCCTCTAATGAATCATCCTTTGACTGTGGATTCTTCGCCAATCTATATGTCCCCCATTATCTGCCAACTCATTATGTGGAAACTGTAAATAAACATAGCGAATCCTCAAGTAATATCATAGTAAAGGCATACCTATAATTATTAAGAATCATATGTTCTAGTATATGATAGTTTACGATACCATGTTTGCTTTTCCCGCGCCTGCCACCACAAATAAAGTAGCCTAATACCACCAACGCTCGGTTATTCTAATGACGTTTCCATACACAACCACAATTGGAAAACCTATGGTTGAACCTCGGGACTGGAACCTGGAGGCATGGATGCTTCAGGTGCAGGTTGAGGTGCAGGTTGAGGTGCAGGTTGAGGTGCAGGTTGAGTAACATCTGTTGGAGGTGCAACTGGTTCAGTGCTGGTCTCTTTTTTAGGGGCGGATTGGATTGTGGTTAAGAACTCCTCATTGGGTTTTAAGTTCTGTTTTAGTTGTTCCTTGAAAATTTCTCTGCTGCGCTCAATAACGCTTTCTCTATTGCTGTCAACATCGATTTTATTGATGGTGCTCTTTAGCTCATCAATGTTAACTTTGAAGTTAGTTTCGGCAGCTAAATTCTGCAGGACCCTTTCAAACTGACTGATTTCATCCTTGTTTGCTTTGTCTCCGACAACTTTGCCGAGTAAAAGGTCGTTTAAGATGAAATACGCTAAAATCACAGATTTCGCGTCCTGAAAGTTCGGATGATTCTCCTTAAATTCATCATCAACGCTTAAGCCGTTAAAGTATCCATACGCCGCTTTTAAGATGCTGAAGGCTTCGTTTGAGGCTTCTTTTGGACTCTGCGTTTTTATGGCGGAGGAGATTTTTGAGAAGTCGAAGTTCAAAGGCGGCATCGTTTGCCCCGTGAAACTGGTGTTCTCCCCAAAACCGTTAGAGTAGCCTTCTAACCGCTCCCAGTTTATTCGCTTATCTTGCAAGCCGATCAGAACATTAAACGATTGGTCAATGACGCCTACTGAAGTGTTAATTACCCCTAACAGCTCGTTCCGTCTTAGAGCGGCTTTCTCCTCTTTCTCGTTGTTTTCCTTGGTTTTCCGTTGGTCCTCAAATATTCCGTTAACTTGATCCACCAATGTACCAAATAAGTCAGTTTTTTCCTTAGTGAAAAATGTGTCGGTAACACCCTTCCAAGTCACGCTTAACTGTTTCCCAAACTTCTCAATGTGCTCAATTTCAAGAACGGGAATTTCCCGAACGACAATCCACCGTTTTTTACCAAAACCTTTGGCGACAAAAAACTTTGCTATATTATCGGAAACCTCAATTTTAGCTACCTCAATACTCTTTGGCTTTTTTTTCGGCGGGTTCTCTTGGTCTGCAGAATCGTCGGATTGGTTTCTTTTAAGTTTCATTTTGCATCTATCTTTAATTGATTTTTTAATTTATAAATTGATGCATTAAACGATGCCAAGTAAGCTGTAAATAGGGTCCGTTAAGGAAGCGTGTGATGTTTTTCTTGCTGTTTCAACCGCTTTTCGGAAAAGTTTTAGTTTTAAATAATTATTTTGTGCTGTTTAGGATAGTAGTTTATTTACCCAGTTTATTAAGCGATTGTTAAAATTTATGGGCATTCCGGTTCAATATGAACTGTAACAACCGCGTTTGCAAAGCGCTCTTTTGTTTCTTTCTCAACCTGTGAGGCAATCCTGTGTGCTTCTTTTATATGAATTTGCTTGGTGAAGCAGCAGTCAATGTTAATGTAACGTTTACCCTCAGCGGAGTAAGTTACTATTCGTTTTATTTGCAGGTTACCGCCGATGCCTCTGGCAACTTCGTAGATAACTTTGCTAAGCTGTGTCTCGTTTACCTCGGCGGCAGGAACCGCTATGCCAGCAGGCTCTATATGCACAGTGACGTTTTCAAGCGGCTTAATTTCAGCTTTCATTCTTCGCTCGATATTTTCAGCTATTTTATGTGCTTCTTCAACTGACAGCTCAGGGTCCACGTAGGCGTGCAAGGTTATGTAGAATTTACCGCCTGTGTAAATAGTGGAGATTTCATGCACCTCTTTTACGCCCTCCACCGTTGCCAGCTGTTCTACCAGCTGATCCATTTTTGTTTCTTTTTCTGACGGTTCAATATGAATAGTGGCGTCTACATTACCAAGAGTTTGCTTCAAGTCAGCCTCAATCGTAGATACTAAAGAATGCGCCTCCTCCAAGGGCATATGGCTTGGAACCTGTACGGATGCATCAATGAAAATTTTAGAGCCCACGTTGCGAACTTTGAGGTTTTCAATCTTCACAATGCCTTCACGTGAAAGAATCACTTTTCTTGTTTTCTGAACAAGATCCTTTGACGCCGTATCGCTTAGTTCCATCACGCTGAATCGCACAAGCTTAACGCTCAAATAAGTAAGCATAACTCCGAGGAAAATTGATGCCAAGGCATCTCCATAATAAAACCCTAAAGTAGCTAAGCCAAACCCCACCAGAGCCAGCAAAGTTGAGCTTAAATCTGAAACAGCGTCATAAAAACCTATTTTCATAGAGGGACTTTCAATGTGCTGAGACTTTCTGAAAACCGTAACTCTTAAAGAAGCAATAAAAAGAGCGTAGCCGATTGCGATGAAACCCACAAATTCTACGCTCGTATGAATATGCGTGTTCATTATCAATCTTATTGCGGCTTCGTAAAAAATTAAGAATGCTACTGCAATTAAGACTATTCCACCGATGAGCCCGCCTATGGTTTCAAACTTCTCATGTCCGTAAGTGTGTTCTTCGTCAGGAGGCTTGATTGAAGCGCGAACCGCAAAAAACAACATGATAGTTGACACAACATCAAGCAATGCATGTAAGCCGTCGCTCAGTATAGCTAAACTGTTAACAAATAAGCCTATAGAAACCTCAACTATTACAACGCTAAAGATTGCAACAGCTGCAATTTTCAATGCTTTAAGTTTGTATTTTCCTTCGTCAGAGCCTTGCATTTTATTAATCTAAATATGCTCGTGGCAAGGGCGATTTAAGAATTGCGGGAGAAAATAAACCAATCATTTTCGAATCAAACGTTCTTTACGCTGCTCTTAATTTATATCCAACTAGCTGGTGCTTTTAGTCCAAGTAGTTGTAGTTATGCTTTTAACAACTATTCAATTGTAAATAGTACTCTCCCTCCCCCTTCTGAAGGGCTTGTTTAGGGTTGATTTTTTGGTTTAGGGCTTGAATTGGCTGCAGGTTGTGGGAAAATTTGGGTAAAAAAGGGTAATTTAGGGTAAAAAAGGGTAAAAAGCACCTGCGTGTAAACATGTCTGTTCGGAAACAAATTGCAAACAGTTAAACCGAATTATCCTAAATACTCATCATTATTTTTTGGTGAAGGGGGTGGGATTTGAACCCCTGCCAGAGTGAAGATGTCACCCCACGACTCCCTTTTTTTTGTTTGGTTTTAGAGATTGAAAAGTGAATCCGATGATGAAACAGTGAGAAACTGTCAATGGTGCAGAAACGTTTCATGCGCTTACTAAGCTTTTGCCAATTCTAATTCTTTCTTCTGCGGTCTCTTTGAATAAATGCTGATTGCGCGACGGTTATTCCAAGCCTTCTTAAAACTTTCTTCATAGAATTCAGTTGTGTTCCTGCCATTCGTCCACAGTATGCATGGAAAACCACGTTTAGTCAGTTGTTTTCCGCTAATCCACAATTCTTTATGGTCAAAAATCTGGTAGGGTAACGATTTGCTTTTGCAAATAAGCTTCGCTGCGAAGTCGCCCCCGTTGGGTCTTATCTCTTCAAGGGTTCTCTTCACCAAATCCTCATTTTCGAGGGTTTCTACGATTATCCTGATTTTTACTCCGCTACTTGCCAGTGTTTGAAAGCGCTCAGAGAAACTGGGCATCAACCGCGTAATCAACTCCAAATTCGTAACCCAATCGAATTCTATCCTCACCTTTTTAAATGCCAAGTCCGCCCTATTCTCTATTTCGGAATCTGTTTCAAGGAGAATGGACCTTCTCTTTTCTTCTATTGTCTTCCCCATCTCGGGTTGCTTCCCGAGGACATTTATCAGTTCTTCCAGATTAGCCTCTAACCAAGAGATTTCCTCCGCTTTCTCCCTCTCTCTTTCGCGCGCTAGACTAACTAAGCCCTTTTCCACAGGAACAGCCTCAATCAGGAAGGGCTTGGCTACTGTTCTTGTTATTAACCCCATTTTTTCAAGTTTAGGCAGTATCTTGTAGATATCTTGCCGATGTAACTGTGTTGATTCTGAAATTCTGCTAGCGAAAGTTGATCCAGATTGAACAATACTAAAGTATACTTTGGCTTGATTGACTGTAAACCCAAAATCACCTAATTTTTTAACCAGATCTCTTTTATTTTCCACCGCCGACCAACGCTGAGTGTTTTCCATGCAGCAAACCTTCATTTTGACAAGCCGTTAATGGAAAGATGAACAGTGAGTTACTAACGTTCTAAGCCACTGCGCTAAAGTATTAGATTGCTAACAACCTAATAATTTTTGCGTTTGTCGTCAGCGGCCACTTGCCACTACCTCTTATAAAGGCAATAGCCACACGATGGTTACCTATTGAGTAAAGCAATCTTGCTTTTCTCAATAAAAATTTAAAGGAAGAAAAAAGAATGAAAAATTCAATAAACACGCTGAAAAATTCAATGACTAAAACAAAAATGATAACCACATTCGCTTTGATATTGATGGCTTCTATGCTATTATCTATGGCTATGGTACCTATTCAAGCACAAACTTCATCTATTGGAGTAGAGGGGGCGTATGGCGGTAACGCAGTTGGTCCTAACTGGGCTTGGCAATCTGTACCATCAGGAGTTACTCCCTCATATACTGAGACTCAATTACCTTTCCTTAGTGTAATACCTAACCCCATTGGAGTTGGCCAAATGTGGCTGATTAACGCTTGGATTACCGAGCAGGCTGGTCCGGACAGATTCATGGCAGGCTACACTATAACTCTTACCGCGCCAAGTGGAGCGACCCAGGTAATTACGCTTAACTCGTACGTTGCGGACGGTACAACTTGGATTGACTATACTCCTAATCAGGTTGGCACATGGCAAATAGATTTTACATGGCCGGGCGAATACTTCCCAGCAGGATACTACTCTAGCGGAGTTTATGAAGGAGCGACAACCACGGGTACATACTATAATTCAACTTGGTTTAATCCAATGACCACAGGAAATCAGAACTATACCGTACAGCAAGCGCTAGTCGCAGGATGGTCTGGACTTGATACGATGACTAAATTGCCCACAACCGTAGCAGGCGAATACTGGAGTTACCCAATAGAGCCAAACAACAGGGAATGGTCCGTAATTGCAGGAAACTACCCTTGGGAGCTCCAATCGGATGGAGCTCAATCGGCTACCCAGAGAAACTATTATGGTCCCTACGTCACCACTGCACTCACTCCACACATAATATGGGATGAACAAGGAGCCTTAGCCGGTATAGTCGGAGGGGAAGCAGGGCAGTTACCAGTTGAAGCCAGCGCACCAACTCCGAGTTTAATCTACATGGGAAGATGCTACGCGACTGTCACAAAAAGCATTAATGGTGGTGCACCAACGTCATATGCTGAATGCTACAACTTACAAACTGGACAAATATACTACGATATAGCAACCGCTAACGGCGGAGTCACGCCAAACGAAATTGCTTACTGGCCGCCAAGTGATGTTCTAGCTGGACTCGCCTCCACTGTAACAGTTGAGCTCTGCATAAATACCGGAACCTTCCTCTACAAGGTCAATCCATGGACCGGAGCCGTAACCTATAACCTTACACTTCCAAGTGCGGGTCCATCTTCTCTACAATCTCCACAATACACAAATACTCCCAATAATAACTGTCTCTTCTATAACGGCTATTACTTAAGCTTCCAAAACGCCGGCACCAGTGCCAACCCTAGCTTCTACTTTGTCAACTGGACAGAAGATGGAAGCGGCACCTTCGCTTCAAGAATAGTGAGCAACATAACCCTGAACCGCTCGGAATTTCCAGGTGGCATGGTGCCGCCACAATGGAGGATTCCTCCTACGCCATCGGCTGCCGAATCTTTCTTAGGTTCTTACAGTCCAGTATCAGGCATAGGTGTTCAAGAGGGTAGATATTTCTACGCACAGACATATGGATCAAACCTTCTTGCCATAAACTATGTAACAGGACAAATGCAGTGGAACATAACAAGCACTCCTGACGAACAAATTGGTTATTCACCATTCAACCCGGCCACCGCCCTTAATGAAAACGGAATGTACATGTGCTATTTTGAGCAAGGAGTCTGGAGAGCCTACAACATATACACCGGAGCAGTGGTATGGACAACTAATTTGCTACCAACTTATTATCCTTGGGGTGAATTCACGCTTTATACCGCGGCTGGATATGACGGCATCCTATACATGATCGGATACACGGGCGTCTTTGCCTTCAATGAAACTAACGGAAATATCCTCTGGCACTACGTTGACCCAGCCCCACCATTCGAAACCCCATACCAAAGTAACGGTACAGAGTGCTACTCTGTCGGGAGCATCAAGATTATAGACGGAATGGCATTCTCAACGAACAGTGAACACACGCCCACCATGCCCGCCGAGCGAGGCTGGGGAATGATCTGCCTCAACGCTACCACAGGCGCGTTCCTATGGAAAATAATGGGTACAGATATGGATGTAGGCCCAGCTGCTGACGGCTACTTAGTAGGCAGTAGCTCCTATGACGGGATGATGTACGTCCTCGGCATGGGACTAAGCGCAACCACAGTTTCAGCGCCGCAAACAGCAATCACCGCGGGACAAAACGTAATCATCTCCGGAACAGTCCTAGACCAGTCACCAGCTCAGCCAGGAACGGCATGCGTTTCTGACGCTTCAATGAGTACATGGATGAGTTACCTGCACATGCAAATGCCAATCGGCGGACTATACGGTAACGTAACCATTCAAGGTGTTCCAGTAACACTCACCGCGGTCGATCCAAATGGTAACACTATACCCATTGGAACTGTCACAACTGATGGAACGACCGGCACCTTCGGCTACACATGGACAGCACCAACGGTCACAGGCAACTACAAGATAACCGCGACTTTTGCAGGCGACGATTCGTATAGCTTTTCATGGGCAACAACATACGCCACCGTCGTCGCACCAACAGCAACACCCACTCCAATACCAACCGCTGCACCTGTAACGGGCCTAGCAACAGCATCAGACCTAACTTATGGGATCATTGCTGCAGTAATCGCCATTATAATTGCAGTAGCCATAGCCACAGTACTAATGCTCAGAAAAAAACCATAAACAACGCAAATGGAAAAACCAAATTTCCCCTTTTCTTTTATTACCACTACCAGCAAGCGTGCGGTAGCAACATAGAATAGAAAAAAGTGTTTCGGGTTGGGGAGAATAATGCTAATTGAGAATGAGAAAAAGGAACATATTAAACAAGCCAACATCAGGTGGCGAACTAGACACCCAGAGGCCTTAGCTAATTGGAGTAAGAAACACCCAAAATACATGAAAGAATGGAAAAGTAACATGAAGGGAATAAACGCTGGATCCCCCACCATAAAAATCGAAATGCATGAGCTTTGGTCTTCTGGAGAAAAGCTTTCCTTTACCTCCAAAGACGTGACTGCGGAATATGTTCCTCAGAACAGAGAGTCCATGTTGATTAAGGCCCCAATTGTAAAACGCTTTAAAGGCGGGGATTTAGCTGTGGTTTCCGAGTCTGACAAAAACATTTACCGTGAAATTGAAGAAACAATGAAAAAGGAATCAGCCAGCAAACGAGGCTGAGAAGGCTCGGGTGGAACGCTTTAGACTTCAAACTGTAGAAATTTGCAAATCTCCTTTAAATTTACCGCCCGAACCTCAGCAAACCCTTCCTTGTTCAAACAAGCTAATATTACAATCATCAATATTTTTAGTGCATTTTTAGGTTCTCTTTAAAATCCAAAAATCGATAGGCATTTAGGTTTGAAATTATTATTAAAAGGAAACGGCTGATACAGTATGGCTTTAGTAAAAATAGACCAGGTCTTAAACGGAAACTACCCTGACCAAAAAGTAACTATACGAGGCTGGGTTTACCGTAAACGTGAAGGAAAAGAACTCATTTTCCTATTAATACGCGATTCAACAGGAGTAATCCAATGCACAGTAAAAAAAGCCAGCTCCTGCTGGAACGAAGCTCAGCGCTTAACAATTGAATCTTCACTAACGCTTGAAGGCATAGCCAGGCAAGACAAGCGTGCTCCAGGTGGATACGAAATCGGCGCAGAAAACATAACGATTATCGGTTTAGCAGAAACTTTTCCTATAGCGAAAGATAAAAGCGAAGAATTCATCCGCGACATGCGCCACCTTTGGCTAAGAAGCCGAAAAATGAATTTGGTCATGAAGGTTCGCGCTGACGTATTAGAAGCAACACGCCAATACTTCAAAAGCCAAGGTTACGTTGAGGTTTCGCCGCCAATGTTTATTTCCGCAGCGGTTGAGGGCGGCTCGACACTTTTCGGCTTAAAATATTTTGATCAAGACCTTTACTTAACGCAGAGCTCTCAGCTTTACCTAGAGATTTTAATTTACTCTTTGGAAAATGTCTATTGCATCGCTCCCTCGTTTAGAGCTGAAAAAAGCAGGACAATTAGGCATTTAACCGAGTACTGGCACATTGAAGGCGAATGGCCGTTTGCGGATATGAATGATTTGATGAAGTTTGAAGAAGGCTTAATGGCGCATGTTTGCCAAAGCATCGGCGACAAATGCCAAAAAGAATTCGCAGAGTTAGGCGCTGACATATCAAAGCTGAAAGCAGTAAAGACTCCGTTTCCAAGGATAACTTATGCAGAAGCAATCGAGCACCTCAAAGTTAAAAATCAAGCGTTGAATTGGGGCGTTGATTTAGGTTATGAGGATGAAAAAGTTTTAGCTGAAGATTTCGGCAAACCATTCTTCGTTTATGATTACCCTACAGCGATTAAGGCGTTTTATTGCAAAACGTACCCTGACCATCCTGAAGTTGCAATGTCAGTGGATATGATGGTGCCACGGATAGGCGAAATCAGCACTGGCGGAGCAAGAGAAGAAAACAAGGACATACTTATTCAACGTATGAAAGAGCAGGGCTTGAAACCTGAAGATTACGAATGGTACCTTGACCTACGACGCTACGGAACGGTGCCCCACGTTGGATTTGGCATGGGACTGGAGCGATTGATAACTTGGATGCTTGACCTCGACAACATCATCGACGCTATTCCGTTTCCAAGAACAACCCGCAGGTTCTACCCATAATACTTTTTTTGTTTAGGGGTAACCTGTAAAATACTCCAGTTTTAACTGCTCCTTCTGTAAACCAATGCTTACGATAAGTTTTTCCATCGCAGTAACCATCGGCGGCGGTCCACAAAGATAAAACATATGTTCCTTGTAATCAGGCAATTCTTTCCTAATCATGTCTTCAGTGATTAAGCCGGTTGCGCCTTTCCATTGACTGGTTGCTTCGTTGACGGTGAAAACGACTTTTAAATTCTTGTTTTCTTCCTGCATGTTCTCAAGCTCTTGTTTGAAGGCTATGTCATTTTCTGTACGGCAGCCATAGAAGAGCGTAATTTTTGAATTCAAACGTTTGTCTGAGGCGTATTTGCAAATGCTCACAAATGGGGTTATTCCTATGCCTCCTGCAAGCAATGCGATTTTGGGGTACTCACCCTCATAAGTGAATTGTCCATATGGCGCATCTATTCTTGCCCAGTCGCCTACCTTAGCAGCTTTTAGCGCCATTGAATATTCATGGTCAGTCAGTTTTTTAGTGAATTCAAAGTGTTCTTTTTCTGTTGGGCTGCTGCTGAAACTGAAATGGTGAGTTAACTCTTTGTCGCCCTGTTTTATAGTTATGAAAAAGTATTGCCCCGGCTTGTAAGTTAATTCAGGCGGTCTGGAAAACCTGTAACTGGTTACATCAGCAGTTCTAGGTATAATTTCTTCGATTTTCGTTTCCAACTTCATAAAAATTACATCTCTCTAGAATTTACGATTCTAGTATAATTTAGATTACAATAAACTTTGCGGCTAACTCATCTTGTAAAGCAACATGTAACCAAAAATGGTTTAAAGCAAAACAACACTTTAAGAAAAAAAACGGGAATGGGGTAGACATCAAAAAATTGCTATTCTTGCAGCAGATGAAGCTTTAAGAGGCTTGAATTTTTAGCGCCTTAGAAATTGGCATAGCTTTAAGATGGAAGGATATCAATGCCACCGTAAAGCTTTAAAATAAAAGCATTATGATGAAGGGGTAAAACAGCACCTGGAGAAACACTAAAAAATGAGTGACAATCTGGTAACAAAATTGGCGAATCCGGCACCGCTAGGGCTACTAGGTTTTGGCGTAACTACTGTTCTTCTTAACTTGGTTAACGCAGGCGCTATTCCGTTGGATACCGTGATTTTAGCTATGGGCATTGCCTACGGGGGATTAGCACAGGTTATTGTTGGAATAATGGAGTTCAAAAAAGGCAACACTTTCGGTACTGTCGCTTTCTTGTCCTATGGTTTGTTCTGGTGGAGTCTTGTGATGCTTCTGGTTTTACCGAAGCTTTCGTTCCTAAGTGGATTCAGTGCGCCCTCTTCGTCTTCGCTGGCGGCTTATTTCATAATGTGGGGAATCTTTACCTTCGCAATGTTCTTCGGGACATTGAAAGCTAATCGCGCTTTACAGTTCGTGTTCGGTAGCTTAACTATACTATTCTTCATGTTAACGGCAGTACAGTTGACTAATAACCCAGTTCTCTTCGGAAATGTAACACTTAACACAATAACTGGCATCGAAGGCGTCATCTGCGGCTTAAGCGCTGTGTATCTTGGAGCAGCTGAAGTCTTAAATGAAGCCAACCAAAAAACTGTCTTGCCGATTTATCCTACAAGCTAAAAATAACTAAATGCTTTTTTTATTTTTCTAATAAAGCAACTAAATACTTATATGCTTTAGAGTTTACCCTTCCCAGCAATTTAGGTTGAGCGAAATGTCAGAAACTAGTTTACCCTTCGATGAGAAGTTTTGTCCAAGTATTGCAAAATTTTCTAATGGAGAAAAACGAAAACAAGACTGGGAAAAATCAATAAAGAATCCTCAGGAATATTGGGCGGAAAAAGCAAAAGCCATAGATTGGTTTAAGCCATTCAGCAAGGCTCTTGATGATTCGAACCCGCCTTTTTACAAGTGGTTCCCCGATGGAGAACTAAACATCTCCTACAACGCCCTAGACAGGCACGTGAAAAGTAACCGTAAAAACAAGCTTGCCTACATTTGGGAAGGCGAAATGGGAGAAGTAAAAACTTACAGTTACTATCAACTTTATCGAGAAGTAAACAAACTTGCAAAAGCCCTAAAAGAATTCGGCGTCAAAAAAGGCGACCGAGTCGCAGTTTTCCTCCCCGTTATTCCTGAGTTGCCAATAACTTTGCTTGCAACAACAAGAATCGGCGGAGTCCACACAGTAGTCTTTTCTGGATTTAGTGCTGAAGCATTAACCGACAGAGTAAATGACTGCGGAGCAAAAATCCTAGTAACAGCAGACGGTTCCTTCCGAAGAGGAAAGCCAATCGCCATTAAAGACAACGCAGACCGTGGATTACCAAACATGCCTAATATTGAAAAAGTTATTGTAGTTAAACGGACTGGTCAACCTGTTCAAATGAAGGAAGGTAGAGATGTATGGTATCATGACGCTCTTGCAAACGCAGGCGCAGATGCCTACCTGGAACCAGAAAGCATGAAGTCTACCGACCCGCTATTCATACTTTACACTTCAGGAACCACAGGGAAACCAAAAGGTATTCAGCATGGGATAGGCGGATACCTTGTTTGGGCTCATTGGACGCTCAAATGGGCTTTTAACCCAACTGACGAGGATATTTTTTGGTGTGTTGCCGACATCGGCTGGATTACCGGGCACACATACAACGTTTACGCACCATTAAGCCTAGGCGTCACCGCATTCCTTTTCGAGGGTACACCTGATTACCCCGCGCAAGACCGATGGTGGGAAATGATTGAAAGACACGGCGTAACCATCCTCTACGCTACACCAACCGCCATCAGAATGTTCATGAAATTCGGTGAACAATGGGTAACAAAACATGACCTAAGCACCCTACGCATTCTAGGCTCAGTAGGCGAACCCATAAACCCTGAAGCGTGGAAATGGTACTACCGCGTCGTCGGCAAAGAAAAACTTCCAATAATTGACACTTGGTGGCAAACGGAAACTGGCGGAGCTATGATTTCCCCCACTTCAGGAATAGAACTCACACCGTTGAAACCTGGCAGCGCAACGTTCCCGATGCCGTCAGTTAACGCTGACATTTACGATGAGAAAGGACAGCCGGTACAAGCAGGCAATAAAGGTTTTCTAGTAATCAAATCGCCATGGCCTGGAATGTTGCAGACAATTTGGAAAGACCCTGATCGCTTCAAGCAAACTTACTTTGGCAGGTGGCCTGGAATATACTATTCTGGCGACTATGCTGTCCGAGACCCTGAAGGCTACTTCTGGCTTCTTGGCAGAGCAGACGAAGTTCTCAAAGTCGCAGGGCACCGCATAGGAACAGTAGAGCTTGAAAGTGCATTGGTTGCACACCCAGCGGTTTCTGAAGCAGCAGTAATGGGCAAAGAAGATGCAGTGAAAGGCGAAGTTCCAGTAGCATTCGTTGTTCTGAGAAGCGGTTTCACGCCGTCAGATGAACTCCGTGCAGACCTCATAAAGCAGGTTAGAACCGCAATAGGCCCAATAGCCACTCCAGACGCTATTATTATAGTTAACAAGCTGCCAAAGACCCGAAGCGGCAAAATCATGCGCAGACTACTTAAAGCAGTACTGTCCGGGGCACCACTCGGCGACACATCAACAATTGAAGACGAAGGCTCAATTGAAGACATAAAAGCAACATACAACGAGCTGCGAAAGCATCTAACTAAATAATTTCTTTTCTTATTTTTTTTAAAAAAAATCATTAGTTATTTTACGTTAGTGATTAATAGTGCCTTTAGATTAATTGTTAAAAGTGGAATTTGTGGCTTTTTTGCACTTCTGAATTGGATTCTTTTGCTAATTCTTCAAGAAGCGTTCGTTCCTGGGACGTAAGTTTTTCTGGAACTGATATACCTATGCGTACTAGTATGTCGCCTCTGCCATAAGCCCTGAAACGTGGCATGCCCCTTCCCTTCAACGTGATAACCTCGCCTACCTGCGTTCCTGGATGAATCTTGATGGTTGTTGGTCCTTCAAGGGTGGGAACGGTTATTTCAGCGCCTAATGCTGCTTGCGGATAAGTGATCATGGCTACGTGCCAAAGGTCGTCTCCTTCCCTCATAAATTGCGGGTCGGGCTTAACGTGAACGACGACATAGAGGTCGCCTGGTTCGCCGTCGTCAGACGCCATTTCTCCTTCTCCCCTAAGCCTAAGCTGATTACCTTCATCTATGCCCATTGGAATTTTAACGGTGATTTTACGGCGTTTCCTAACCCGTCCTGAACCACGACAATTACTGCATGGCGTTTCAATCAGTTTGCCTTTTCCTTTACATGTTGGACAAACAACCACTTGCACGTACATACCGAAGCCGCTTTTGCGCATGTTTTGCACTTGCCCAGAACCGCCGCATCTTGGGCAAATTTTAACGGAAGTGCCTGGGGCAGCGCCTGAACCGCCACATATATCGCATCTTTCGGTTCGTGGGATTTCGATTTCTTTTTCGGCTCCTTGAGCAGCTTCTTCCAGAGTTATTTCAAGGTCATAAGCTAAGTCTTGGCCTATGTTTCTTCTTTCCTCTCCGAATCCTCCGCCGAAGAAAGTTCTGAAAATGTCGCCGAAACCCATGTTTCTAAAAACAGAGTCAAAGTCGGCGCCTCTGAAAATGTCTTCTGAACTGTATCTTTGGTCAAAACCTGAATGACCAAGGGTATCGTATTGTTGTCGTTTTTGGTCGTCGGAGAGAACAGCGTAGGCTTCAGAGATTTCTTTGAATCTTTCTTCTGCTCCAGGAGACTTGTTTCGGTCTGGATGGAATTCCATCGCTAGTTTTCTGTAAGCGTCTTTGATTTCGTCATTTGATGCGTTGCGTTGTACACCTAGAACTTCGTAGTAGTCTCGTTTTTCAGCCATTAGATTTTACCGCTAAATCAACATCTATTATTTTATTTGACTTTGTAATCTTCTGAATCAACCACTCTCTCTTCACCGGAGCCTTCGGAAGCTGGACCTTCAGGGCCGCCGCTTGGGGGTGGTTGGGGTCCTGCTCCTGCTTCTGGTCCTTGTCCTGGTTGTTGTCCTTTCTGTTTTGCGTATTCTGCGGCTGCTTGCTGGTAAACCTTTGTTCCGACTTCCTGCAATACTTTTTGGAGTGCATCGGATTTTGTTTTTACCTGTGCCATGTCGTTGCTTGCTAGAGCGTTTTTGAGTTCTGTTACTGCCGAGTCGATTTTGCCTATCTCTTCCTGAGAGATTTTGCCTGCAAGGTCCGTCTTTGTTCGTTCCGCCGTGTAAACTAAGCTGTCAGCGTTGTTGCGCATTTCAGCTTCTTCACGTTTCTTTTTGTCTTGCTCTGCGTATTGGTCGGCGTCTTTGATTAAACGTTCTTTTTCTTCTTTAGATAGCTTGGTGGATGCGGTAATCCGTATTTTTGATTCTTTTCCCGTGCCTAAGTCCTTGGCAGTTACGTTCATTATGCCGTTGGCGTCGATGTCGAATGTTACTTCTATCTGTGGGATGCCTCGTGGTGCAGGCGGCAAATCTACGAGGTTAAACATGCCGAGGGAAACGTTGTCTCCTGCCATTGCACGTTCGCCTTGGAGCACGTGGATGGTTACTGCTGTCTGGAAGTCTGCTGCTGTGGTGAAGATTTGGCTTCTCTTAGTTGGGATGGTCGTGTTCTTGTCCATTACTTTAGTGAATACGCCGCCCATGGTTTCAACACCGAGCGACAATGGTGTAACGTCAAGTAAAAGTAGGTCTGTGACTTCGCCTGTTATGACGGCTGCTTGGATGGCTGCGCCTATGGCAACGCACTCCATGGGGTCAAGTCCACGTTCGGGCGCTTTGCCTAAGATTTGCTCAACAAACCTTTGCACTAAGGGCATTCTGGTCATTCCGCCGATTAGAATGATTTTGTCGATTCCTTGCGGCGTCAGTTTTGCGTCTTCAAGAGCTTTAAGAAGGGTAGGTTGTGTTCGCTGCACGATTGGTTGTGCTAAAGATTCCAGTTTTGTTCGCGTTAATGTTAGGTGTAGGTGTTTGGGTCCTGAAGCGTCTGCTGTTAAAAATGGCAGGTCGATGTCGGTGCTCATTAGCGCTGAAAGCTCAATTTTGGCTTTTTCCGCGGCTTCTTTAAGCCTAGGCATTGCCATTCTGTCGCCTGAGACATCTATGCCTGTTTGGCGTTTGAACTCGCCTAAAATGTAGTCCATGACTGCTTTGTCAACGTCTGTTCCGCCGAGTTGAGTGTCGCCGCTTGTGCTGAGAACTTGGAAGACTCCTTTGCCGAAATCCATAACTGTAACGTCGTGTGTTCCGCCGCCGAAGCTGAACACGAGAATTTTCATTTCTTGCTCTACCTTGTCTATGCCGTATGCAAGGCATGCAGCTGTGGGTTCGTTGACTATTCGCATGACTTGGAAGCCTGCAATTTCTCCTGCATCTTTAGTGGCTTGACGCTGGTTGTCATTAAAGTGTGCTGGAATAGTTATGACTGCTTTGCGCATTGTACCGCCAAGGTATGTTTCTGCGTCTTTCTTTATTTTTTGCAGTATGAATGCTGAGATTTGCTGGGGACTGTACTCTTTGCCGTAAACGTTGACTTTGTAGTCGGTGCCCATTTTGCGTTTTATTTCAAAAATTGTTCCTTCTGGGTTTGTGGCTGCTTGGCGTTTTGCTGGTTCACCTACCAAGAGTTGTCCATCTTTTGTGAAGGCTACCACTGATGGGAACATTTTTCCCGCCATTGTTGGGCCTTCTGCGCTTGGGATAACCGTTGCGTGTCCGCCTTCATATATGGCGGCTGCTGAGTTGGTTGTTCCCAAATCTATTCCTAAAACTTTCTCGCTTGTTTTTTGATTTTGATTACTCATTTACTTTTTTTCCTCCGTTTGGTTACTTTTATTGTTTTTTGGTTTGACTGCTACTTTGACGATGGTGGGTCGAATTACTTTGCCCTTCATCATGTAGCCTTTTCTTATTTCCTCAATCACGGTGCCGTCTTCAACATCGTCTTGCTCTACAGCGGCAATAGCATTATGACGTGTGGGGTCAAAAGCTTTGCCCTCTGGGCTTTCTATTGGAGTGACACCTTCTTGCTCAAGAACCTTTCTGAGCTTTTTCAACGTCATTTCCACGCCTTCTATCAGGGATTCGGGCGATGTTGAGATTTCGCCGTTTTTGACAGCTAGCTCCAGCTCGTCTACAACATCCAATAGTTGGATAACTAAGCGTTCGGTGCAGTAATTCTTTATCTGCTCGGTTTCCCTATCAAACCGTTTCTTAAAGTTCTCAAGGTCAGCCTGCAAATAACTCAGCCTAATCAAATAATCTTCTGCACGTTTCCGCTCACAATCCAGAAGCTGCGCTAAGCGGTCAACAGACTGCTCTTCTTGCTCTTTTTGTGCATCAACCATTTTACGCTGTGCTCCTCTTGTTCAAAAGCAATTCTGCATTCAAACAAAAAAATTTTTCTATCCTTAAAAGGCTTTACCTTTAAAATGTGCAAAGTTAAGAAAAAGCATCAAAATTTGTAATAAATAATTGGCTTTATCGACTAGTGCTTCAGCTGTTTCTTAACAGCTTCTTCGGCTGCCTTGACTGCTTCGGGTAGTTTGTCGCATTTTGTTCCTCCGCCTTGAGCAAAGTTGGGTCTGCCCCCGCCTCCGCCGCCGAAAATCGGTGCAGCCTCCTTGACTATGATGCCCGCATTGACGCCTTTCTGGACTGCTGCATCTCCCGCCATAACCATGAGCCTGCAGGTTTTCCCGTCAGAACCATAGAACAACGTTATGGTTGCCTCATTGCGCTTTATCATTTCGCTTGCGGTTTGCACCATTCGGTCAACATCGATGACGCCGCCGAAGTCCCGTTTCACAATCGCTATCCCGTTAGCTTCAACGGCTGCTTCTTCTACCCTGACTTGCGCGCTAACCGCTACCCCCACATGTCCGACGGCGCTTTCCTTCTCCGCAAGTTCCTTGATTAACCTGCGTTTCTCAAGGCTGACTTCTTTGAGGTCTTTGACCAGCTTCTCCGCTGTTTTATCCAGCTTTTCCACAGGCGCCGCCAAAACCTCTGAAACCTTCAACAGCAAGCTCTCCTGTTTCTGCACAGCCTTCACCGCTTCCAACCCAACCGCGTAGCCTAAGCGTTCAACCCCATCCTGTACACGTTCAGTGTAAACGATTTTTACAAAGCCGACCTCGCCAGTGCTTCCCAGATGTGTTCCAGCGCACGCTTCCACGTCCCAATCGCCAGTTTTCACCACTCGAATGTCTTTGCCGGGTACTGCGCCGCCTTGGTAGAGTCTGAAGCCGTAACGTGCTTCCGCTTCGTTGCGCGGTAGCCAAGTTGTCTCAACCTTCATGTTAGAGGCAATCGCCCCGTTCGCCAACATCTCAATTTTATGAACTTCTTCAGTACTCAGTCTTCGGTATTGTGAAATGTCAAGACGTGAAGTTTCCAAGCCCTTCTGTGTGCCTGATTGCCAAACATGTTCGCCCAAAACTCGTCTTGCAGCACCATTAATCAAGTGTGTAACCGTATGCGCCTTCATCAACGAGTAACGTCTATCCCAGTTAAGAACGCCCTGAACCATGCTGCCTTCTTTGAAGGACGGTAAAGTGCCGAGTTTGTGCACTATGACTTTACCTATCTTCTGGGTATCAACCACATCAAACTTTGAAGTGCCAACTGTTAGCCATCCGTGGTCTGCTGGTTGCCCTCCGCCTTCAGGGTAAAAACATGTTCGGTCCAACACTACGTACTTGTCGTTAATTATTTTGAGGACTTTAGCGTCGAACTCTTTCATGTACGTGTCGGCATAGTACAGTTGTTCTGTTGCTGGCAGTTGCTCTGCCACTTTTTCCAGCGTTTTCTCCGCTTGGGTTTCTTCCTCTTCAACGGGTTTGGTTGCTTGCATGTGTCGTTTAGCGATTAACGCGTAAAAGTTCTCCGGGACCTCCACTTGCACGCCTTCTTTCTCAGCTGCTTGCTTAACAATCTCCGGCGGAAGCCCATGCGAATCATACAGTTCAGTGAGCGTGTCCATGGGTAGTTTGCCTGTGCCATTTGCTTTCAGGTCGTTGGCTATTCGTTTAACCATGCCTTCTCCCCGTTTGAGAGTATCTTCGAACTTTTCCTCCTCCACCTTAAGCATTTCAATGATTTCGTTTCGCATTTCTTTGATGTGAGGGAAATCTTTCGACCAATAATCAACCTGCATATCCACAATATCATACAGTTTGGCTGGCTCCATGTTTAGGGTTCGCATTAAACGGTAAACTCTGCGGAACAGAAGCCGCGCCAAGTAGCCTTCCTGGATGTTTGATGGGACAACGCCTTCGGAGAGCATGAAGCTCAACGTTTTAGTGTGGTCAGTTACTGCCCAAGCATTCTCAATCGGAATCAACACTTTATCAAGCGTTTCCATGTCAATTCCAGATAACTCTGACACACGTTTCCTAGTGACAAGCCGATTCGCGTTTTTGTCAACGCTAACCAAACCAGAATACTTCGCTACGCGAGCCAGAAAATCGTTATCAACATTGGTTATCCCCGCCATGCCAAGCACTTTTTCAACTAAATCGCCGTAAATTGCTTGGAACAGGCTTGGAACTCCTTGGCTGATCCAAGTGAAACGGTCAATGCCATAGCCCGTGTCCACCGTGCGAATAGGCAACTTCACGAATTCTTCGCCGACAACCTTGTACTGCATGAAAACCAAAGTGCTAACCTCTAATCCCCGCACGATGCATTCCACGTCTGGACCAGCGTTGCCGCCGCCAACCCACACATCCTCCTTGTAGATGACCTCATCAGATTTTATGCCAAGCACTTCAGTGGCAAAGCGGTGGTGGAAACGCACTGTTTCATCCTTCCAGTAAACTTCCTTGTCAGGATAGTTGAATGCGTGTGCTCCGCCCATCTCGAAAATGGTTAAGTGCCTGCCAAACGTGGGTCCAGTATTAGAAATATCCGTCAGCCTGATGCATGGCTGAGAAATCACCAGCGGATTTGCCGGCGGCGGCGAAATCCCCTCGGTCACGTAGGGCTGGAAGTCAATTATGCTTGCATGCGTTAAGTAAATGTCTTTTCGCCATCTGGCAACAACCGGATAAGGCTTAATCCGCGTATGCCCATTCTTCTCGAAAAACGAAAGAAACGCCTCCCTCATCTCGGAAAGACTGAAGCTTTTCTTTGTGGCTGGATTATTAATGAAAGTATAGTATCCGCATTCGTCGGAGCTGGATTCGCCGCAGGTTTCCTGCTCGTGATTCTGAGTCCAATAGTATTCACCGCATTTTGGACAATGCTTCCTAACGAAACCTTCCTGCTTAAAGAATGGAAGAACATAATCTTCAGCCCTAAACTGGTTCAAACTTTTGGCACTCCGTTTGCTTTGACTGTTTTCTTTAGCTTTTAATGGGTTACGAGATTCATGCATTTAAATAGTTGGCTATTTTTGTGAAACCACCCGTGCCAATATCCACGGTTCTAAAAAGTCCCATCTGGTTTCTCGGAGGTCTTCATGGACTGGAATTGTGAAAGCACTGTGCAGGATCTTATGCGCGCCATAGCGCAAAATTAGATTAGGGGAACAAATTGGGCATAATTTTGAAAAACCATTTAATAAGCGTGTGCTTAAGTTTTTGTGGGTGATGTGAAAAGGAGGATTTTGGCGTTAGCTACCGTAGTTGCAGTTCAGAACGCAGCACTCATCCTGTTAGAAAGCTTCCCATTCAGCAACGCAAACCTCATCAACCCATGATGGTATAATGAGCAACTAACGCAACGGGCACACAAGCAAATGCAGTGCTGCTCTTCAACAATCAACCCAGTAGCTAAAACATCCTATCTTTTCAAAAACTCTGCTCAGAAGAATCGTAACACATGTACGCTATTTCTCGTCGCCGAAAAGGCAAAAGCCATATGAAGACTCAAAACATACTGGCAACACCCAGAAGTGAGGAAAAAAATCGTGATTTCCCAGCAATGCTCAGAATCTTAGACAAAAAATGCCGGACGTGCACCCCATTAACTCCGCTTGAATGTATCTCACGCTGCAAAACTTGGAAGTTGAAGAACGAGCTTAGAAGACTCCATAAGACCATGGAAAACCCAGACTTCATGAAAGACCTAATGAACACACTCAAAAGCGGCACGCGACTGCAAATTCTTATGGCAATCGCTAAAGGCCACTATTCAATACGCAAGCTTCAACAAGAACTCAGAAAGGCGGGTCACTCATACAGTCAAGTCACCATAGTTAAAGAATACTTGCATCCATTGATGGAAGTTGGGCTTGCCGTTGAAGCTCAAGACCGGTACTACGCGACAACGTTCGGTAGCAGCCTCACAAAATTGATCGAAGGTTCAGCTAACATAGTGAACCTTCTGCCGGGTCACTCCGAGTGCCACGAAGAAACTGTACTCAAAGCTTTGCTCAGCGGACCCAAAACCTTTGAAGACATAAACGGGCTTGTTTCCCAGAAGCTCGTCTCGCGAATCCTGAGGCGACTGAAAAAGGTAGGCCTGGCAGAAACGCCCAGAGAAAGAGCTTACATATTTTTCTTCAGATCAAAACGTGACCCTGCAAAGGAAACGTTTTCCCCCATCGAAAGCAAGGTTTACAACGGCGTACCTGACGAGGGAATTTCTGTACAGAAACTTGCCGAAAAAACAGGGTTTACCACAAGGACAACCTACAAGCACATGAGAAGACTGAAGGGAAAGAAGCTAGCGTTCACGAGAAAAAAACCTAAAACCTACTGCCTGACTGCTATAGGAAAAAAGTTGGCTTTGCTTCTGGATGAACTATATACTCTGATTGAGGAAACTCTGATCTCTACTGAACAAGTCTTCAAATGCAATGAAGCTGAACGCGCGGTGTAAGATTATAACTAATTTAACTGTGAGTTGGAAAAAGCTGTTTCTGAGAGCGGCAAAAAATAAACCATCATGCACTAAGCGGTTTCAAGTGTAGATAGGCTTAAACGCTAATGCAATTTCAACTTCTAATTGCAACCGAGATAATAAGTAATTCTTGGCTTTTTGCTCGGGCTTTTTGCTCGGGCATTGTTATAATTTCACACAACTTTCAAACTAACGAAGAATGCCACCCCTCAATCATTGGTTTTGGCTCGTAAGAATGTTTTTCCAAGCCATAACGCCTTAACGGTTTAGTAAGATGCCTCTGCGACCTTGTCGATGTCACATATAAACCAGCCTTAAGCGATCTAGGCAGGGCTGATTCTTTCTTGGTTAAGTAGCTATATTCCCCTCCGCATTTTTCACAACGGAAACCTTGGTTTTTACCCATGGATTTCAACCGTTTACCACAAATGGGGCAGAGCGGATTTTGCATTAGCGTTTTTGGCTTAAGGTTTAGAATGTTAATTTTTTCCAGATTAATCGTCAACGGCTTGCTTGATGTTAATTTGTGTACGGCTCCATAGACTTCAATGCTGTCGCCAACGATGAGTTCTCTTGTAATTTTCCGAAGGCTGCCCGTTGGTTCATAAGCGGCACAATCCAGTTCCGCCGAATCATCCTTAATTGAAAAGATAACGTGACGCAAGGGAACTATCCGTGGCTTTTGCGAAACAACGCCTTTAGCGATTACTGAACTGTAAGGTTCAATCTTGCTTAATGCTTCAACAGGCTTTAGGTGGGCGTCGGTGCCTTGGTTTGAACGGAAAATGACCCAGCGCTCAACAACTTCAAGCGGCTTAACCATGCCGTAAGCTTGCTTTACTATTTCTGGCGATTCGCCTCTGATTCCGAAGAGAATTGGGTCTGGTCCCCGCGGAGTTATGATTACTCGGCACTTCTCTGAATCAACATTGTTGAAAGTGTAAGGCTCAGTCAGCTTATCCATTTCAAAAATGGATGCTTCATCAACTTTCCTCTTTGAGCCCCAATTCTGCGGGGCCCTATATGCAATTAACTCGTAGGTGTAGTCGCAGTTGAAGGTTTCGCCAACGGCTGCCAACGCGCCGATGATGCCTCTGCAAGAATTAAAGCCTAATGCTTCAGCCCCCAACTTCTTGATTAGCGCCACTGCTTCCTTGAGTGTTACAATGCTTGTTTCAGTTTTTTTCGCAAAAACCCCAAGATCCTCGGGGATTGCTTGCCCCTTCAAAAAGAATATTCCAGGATCTGTGCCTTTCTCATTGATGGCTGAGTTTTCTTTCCATAAAGTTATAGCTGACTCTTTTATTTGCTCTTCAAATGTGGCATCGTACATGAATCTTAAGCATAGGGCGCCGTTGCCTCTTGTTTTCCATGGCACGTTAGGATTAAGCCTAATCAAGCTTGGATAATCAGTAAATTCAACATGAAACTTTTCAAGCTCTTCAATAAGTAATGCCGCAAGATAAGTTGTGCAACCTCCCTTCGTTGAGTCTGTATCATCCAGCCCAATGTGCATTATCTGTTGCCTATTCAAAGCAGCTACTCTCCAAGATAAATTAGAGAATGAAGCCGCGAAGGTAAAAAATATTGTTAGCCAAAAAGCGAACGTTAACCCATTATTTATTGAAAAATGGGGTTTTGTTAAAAATTACCTGTTCTTGCAGTGTTGTTGGATGTTTTTCGCTTATTATCATGGTTAATTTTGTGTTTATTTTGCCGATTTTCTCGATTCTTTTTGTTATGATGTATTTGAGTTTCTCCATGTTGTCTGCTTTTACGTTTGCGATTATATCATAGACGCCCCAGAGGTTATGCGCCTCTTCGACACCTTCAATTTTTTTAAGCGCTTTCAGTACTTGATTTTCGGCTCCTATTTCAGTATTTAAGAGGATATACGCTGTTGCCATTTTCTTAACAAACTCCTTCATTTGGGGGGGTGGTTGGATTCAGAGGTTTGGAAGATCTTTCTTATTCAAAGGGAATGAAAAAATGCTCGATAAGTGTCCAAGCTTCTTCATCCAACCTATAAAAAATTCAGTGTGTGCATCTAGCACAGTGCGTGTTCTTACTATGCTGTTGCTCCTTCCTGGCTTACTATTGTGGATTTGCACGTTTGCTCTCCTTCTCTCACTGCTCCAGACACACTGGATTGTTAAATTGAGTCGTACAAAATTTAAAATTATGTGACTAGCTTGATACAGTCACAACTTTAGATTTATTTTAAAGCAAGTTACTTGTGATTCTTTCGGAAGGCTAGCAGTTGGTCTCAGAGTCGCCTACTCCACAAGTAAGTGTATGAAGTCATTATTGCAGTGCCATTTAAAGTAATATCGCCTGTTCCAGTGGGTGACGATGTTAACGTGATAGATATTGGTGCTGGCGGAGATGCTGATTCACCGTTAAGCACTAACATAGTAGTTGCAGACGTCCACGATTGGTCTGAGAGGTGTGAATTTGCACTGCTACCACTTGCTAAGTAATATTCTGCAAAAGGATAGGTCGGTTCGTTCGAAACGAGATTTACCCATTTTGTAGTTATGGCGTTCACTAAAGAAGTGTAACCATAATTGGCTAATCCTTGACAAACCAGATAGGTTGTGGGAGCCCAAATTCCACCACGCCAATAAGGCTCACTGGAAAAAAAGTAAGAAGGTTCAGTTGAAAGATACTTCGGATCATTCGCAGCTACCGTGGGGATTCCATAAGTTAAATTGTACTCGGCTGTGTTCTCCAAGTTTGCAACTAAATCCGCAGCTTGAGCTGGACTTGCTATCCCAGCGATCATTGGCATAAACGTCTGTATAGAGTTTACTTGAATCTGTTGCCCTGTCCATAATTGACTGTTGTACCTTCCTTCAGTGGCATTCCATAAATGAGTGTTAATCGCGTTTGAAATAGCAACATAACTATTATCATAACTGGTTGCGTTAGAAGTGTATCCTAATGCAGTGGCAATATGCCCCATATCTTTAGCGAATAAAGCCATAGAGCTTGAAAGCAGCACATCATTCATAGGCAAATAATAGAAACTTCCAATTTGAGTAACATTACATCCAGCCAAATCGTAAGCAGGTGAATTATCCATACCAGTAGAACAGGCACACCAAAAAGCGGCGTAAGTTGAGTTTCTGCTTGACACCCCAGTTACTGGAGCATACAGATTATTCCCTTTGATATCACTATAAGTGTTATACCATTGGAAGTAAGCTTGCAGTTTAGGATACCATGATTCTAAACTTGTTAGGTCGCCAGTCGCTTGGTAATATCGCAAAACAGCATCAGCAAGAAGAGGAACCTGACTGCGCAAGTTTTGATCTGACGCTGATGAAGGCGCATTCGGAATCATACCCATATATTGAGTACCATCTGCAGACGTCTCTTGAGTGGAAAATTCACCGTTAATATTGCTTTTTGCCAGATCTGTATCGAACGTTAACGCGGCAAGGGTGCTAAAATAAGTGTCCCAACAATAAGGCAAATCAAAAGAGCTTGTCTGGGGCACAATTATGTCGTAACCATTGTAAACTTTGAGATTATTGAGCAAAGCCTTTTCAGAAGCTGTCGCTAACGCTGCTGCTGAATTGGGCATGAATGTTGCAATTGCACCTTCCCAATACATTGATGATATAGTTGTGCTGGAACCTGCTGTGCCTACGCTGGCAGTGATGTTCTCAAGGTAGGTTAAACTTTCTGATTGCCCAGAAGTAGTACCAATAACGTTAGCGCCATCCAGCATTATGTACCCGTTGGTCGCGGGGCCAGTCTGGCGAGTGTCTATAGCCTCTAATCCACCAACGCGCAACTCATTAGGTAGAGATGTTGCTGATGTCGTTCCAGTAAGAGCGGTCGTGCCCGTAACACCAGTATTACTTGTAGCGGTTTTGTCAACGGGTAAAAATAAAGCTATATTTGAGTATTCACATGCATCAACACTAGCGCCATAAGTTGCCGATGCACTAAGCGTAACAACAATGCTTGCAGAAGCGCTTGAATACACTACACCGAACCATATTTCGACACAACCTACTCCCGCCCTGTAAACTTGAATCACCCGACTCCAATCGACATTCGTCTCAACAACCGAAACAACCGTGCCCTGCCTATTTCCTACAATAAGAACTATGCCGTCGCCAGCGAAAGGTATTCTATTCATCGAAAACGAAATAGTAGTACCAGTTGATATTGTCGAATTTGACCATTGAACTCTTGTTATTGCGTCAGAAGTATAAACTGATGGTGTCAACAGTAGAGACATAAAAACTGGCGCTAAAAAGCAGAGTGAAAATATTAAGAGGAAAACTAAAATTAACTTTTTGGTCTTTCCCAAAGTTTAACCTTCCTATTTACAGCTATGAACATTACCCAGTCACTATCATATTTTATCGATTGAACTGTGTAAATGGTTTTCCATAAAAATTTTTAGGATTACTCGTTATCAACTATAGGGAGAGCATATTTTTTGAAAATGAAAATAATGAATAATAAACGCTCTGCCTAATGTTGTTACCCCTATTGAACAACGTATTGACTGAGATTGTTTGAGTTGCTGGCTCTGAATAAAATGTATTCCAATTCCAAGTAAAAGTTGAGTATGCTGTTATAGTAAATAAGCCTGTTGTGGTTGAGCCTTTAGTTCCACCTGAACTTAAGCTTCCGGTACATGGTTAACACTCAGTATACTTTTCAAAGTTTACAATATGGCAGATAATTTAAGGCGCGTATGTACCCTAAAATAACAAGCGGGTTCTTTGAGGTTATTATAAAAGAAAAAGAGTTTAAATGATGTTATTTTTCTTCAACGACAATCATTGTTAGCGTTGACCGCACTTTGTCTAGTCTTCGAATACGCCACGTTACTATTTCTTTTAATTTATCCATTGTGTCTGCTTTGACTCTTGCTACTATGTCGTAGACTCCGTAAACGGCTGATGCTTCCTCAACACCCTCGACTTTTTTGAGTTCTTTCAGCACGTCAGATTCCGAGCCTATCTCGGTATTTATTAAGACAAAGGCTGTTGGCATTTCAATCCAATCCTATAATAATTGATTAGTTAAGTGTGCATTAAAATGTTTCCTAGAAAGCTCTCAAGTTACCGTTTAATTGTCACATATAATATGTAGGAATTGGGAAAATTAACGCTTTACTTCTTTCGCACAGTTTTTATTCCAGATCATTGCAAAGCCCAATGAGACACGATAAACCGGCGTTATTCTTCCATCATTATCAGAGTTAACGTTGACCTGACTCTGCCTATAGTTCTTATTTTCCGGGTTACCTTGTCCCTAAGTTTTTCCATCGAATCAGCTTCTATTTTAGTAATTATGTCATACACACCATAAGAGTAGTATGCTTCTTCTACGCCTTCAATTTTTCTAATTTCCCCCAGAACCTCTTCTTCCGAACCTGATTCAACGTTTATCAATACAAAGGCTTTAGGCATTTCTATCTCCACTCATACTGGGCAGGTTCTTAATTAAAATATTTCTGCCATAAAAGACAAATTTTCAATCAAATTTTCAATTTAACAATTTTATGAGCCTATAAGGTTATTTCTGATTAGCAGGCGGCTTATATGCGGAAGTGATGCACAACCGTGGATACAGGCAACCGCACCTCATTATTCTGCTCACATGTTTAAATAAATCATTCTTGATTGCATGTTTTTGCAGTTTAGCACACAAAAGAGTTATATTAAGTCAGCTTGAAAGGTGTAAGTTATTGCAGGGGAAAGCAATGGTTAAGTATATTTTCGTGACAGGCGGCGTGTTAAGTTCGGTCGGCAAAGGCATATTGACTTCTTCTATCGGTAAAATGCTTCAGGCACGAGGATTAAAGCCTACGGTTGTAAAAATCGACCCTTACGTAAATGTTGATGCGGGAACGATGAATCCGTATATGCATGGGGAAGTCTTTGTGACGGACGACGGAGGAGAAACCGACTTAGATTTAGGCTGGTACGAACGCTTCTTAGATTTAAGCCTCAAACAAGAAAACAACTTAACCACTGGCATGGTTTATAAATCTGTAATTGAGAAAGAGCGACGAGGCGACTTTTTAGGGCGATGTGTCCAAATTGTGCCGCACATCACTAACGAAATTAAAAACCGCATTAAAATCGTTGGCAAAGCTACATGTGCAGAGATTGTTTTGACTGAAGTTGGCGGAACAGTTGGCGACATTGAAGGGTTACCGTTTTTGGAAGCTATTCGCCAGATGCGTATTGATGAAGGCTATGAGAATACGCTTTATGTACATTTGGCTTTGGTGCCGATTTTGGATGTAACTGGTGAAATGAAAACTAAACCCTTACAGCACAGCGTTAATGAGTTAAGAGGCATCGGTATTCAACCTGATACTATAGTGGCTAGAAGCCCCAAAATGATTGATGCTGAAGCCCTCAGAAAAATAGCGTTATTTGGCACTATTTCGGAAAGCGCCGTTTTCTGCTCTTATAACGCTGAATCCGTCTATCAGGTGCCGCTTATGTTGGATAAGCAAGGCATGGGTGATTTTATCTGTCAAAGATTAGCCCTCAAATGTGACACTAAAGACTTCACCCTGTGGCAGCAATATGTTGACGCCGCAATCAATCCCGAGCATGAGGTTAAGATAGCGTTAGTGGGAAAATATGCTGGGTTAACTGACAGTTACGTAAGCATGACTGAGGCACTGCGGCACGCTGGTGCCGCATGCAAAGCTAAAGTTTGCATTTCTTATTTGGAAGCTGAAAAATTGGAACATGAGCCTCAATGCGTAAAAGACCTTGCGAATTTTGACGGAGTTTTTGTTCCTTACGGTTTTGGTCCGCGAGGTACTGAAGGCAAAATTGCAGCTATCCAGTTTGCCAGAGAGAACGATATTCCTTTCTTAGGCATTTGTTACGGTTTCCAGTTGGCAGTTATTGAGTACGCCCGAAACGTTTGCGGTTTAAAGGAAGCAAACAGCACAGAAATTAATCCTGAATCTCCGCATCCAGTCATAGACCTTATGCCTGAGCAACGTGGGATAGAAATTAAGGGTGCAACGATGCGTTTGGGGGCTCATAAAATAGTTTTGCAAAAGGGTACGTTTGCTTATAGCTTATATGGTCAGGAAGAAATTTACGAGCGCCACCGGCACCGCTTTGAAGTTAACTTAGATTATCAAGAAACTCTAAAGACGAATGGTTTATGCTTCACTGGTAAAAGCAGTGACGGTAGAAGGATGGAAACCTTAGAGTTGCCGAACAAGTACTTTTTCTTTGCCTCTCAGTTCCATGGAGAATTCAAAAGTCGACCAGGAAGACCTTCACCTGAATATTATGGCTTTATTCAAGCTTGTGTTAATAAGAAGCTTGGTAAACCTAAACGTGCAGTTTCTTAAGTCTCTTTTTTTGTCTGTTTTTGGTGGCAGACTTCTTCCATCATGGATAACATTGATGGGACTGCAAACATTATATCAATATCGGTTACGATGCCGACAAGTTTGTTGTTGCTTGTTACCGGTAAATGTTTTATTCTTGCCCGTTTCATGAGTTGTGCTGCCTCTTCAACGGTTGCTTCTTCATCGATTGTTATTAATGGTGAGGTGGCTATCATTGCTGCGGTCATTGAACTGAGTGGCATACCATACTCGAATGCTCTTACTAACGCGTCTCTTGTAGTTATGATTCCGATTGGTTTTTCACCTTGAACCACTACTATCGAGTTTATATCGAATTTGCTTATGGTTGCTACCACTTCATGCAAGTTGGTGTCTTCTCTAACAACTTGAACGTTCTTAGTCATAATATCTCTTACTATAACATTGCTTTCCATTAAAAACACCTTAAAATTTCAATATAGCTAAAGGCTTTGTTGTTTATCAATATTGTGTTAAGACTTAAAGGCAGGTTTTATCTTATTCTTTAATAGTGGTAGCTTTTGAGTTCAATTGACAATCAACAGGAAACATTTCGCAAGCGGTTAGATACGGCTAAAAATTACGCTGCAGTCTGGCAAATAGTAAAGGACACAGTACAGTTTTCTCTGGGCAAAAGAAGAGATAGCATGATGCTTTTTTTGGACGATTTGCCTCTGCAACTTGGCGCCTATTACCCGATAGGAACCAACAACATTGTCTTAAACCGCTCATTGGTCGAAATCGTTGAAGCATCCGTAAGCTCCAAGCCGACGGTTAATGCTTTAGTTTACAATCTCTTGTTGCATGAGTATTTGCATGCACTTGGCGAATATTCCGAATTTGAAGTAAGGCGCATGGTTATCGAAGTCGCGAAGAAATGCTTTGGAGAACAACACATTGCAACAGTTGTTGCACGTAAAAGCCCCTGGGTTCTGCTAAAGGATATTCCTCTCGGGCCATTAAATGCGCCAAAGCGTGTAATGGAGATCGTGAAAGATTTCGAAGTAACAGGCAAATACATCGTATAAAATATCAATCAGATTTCTGTACTTGCCCTTTGTTTAAAAAAATTTGGGGTTGTTAGTAATTTTCAACCCAAACTTCAAAATAGGCTTTCGGATGAGCGCATACAGGACATTTGTCTGGGGCTTCTTTTCCTTCAAAGACATGACCGCAGTTTCTGCATTTCCATTTGATCGGTTGGTCTTTCTTGAAGACTTTGCCTTGCTTTACGCTATCAAGCAGTTTATTGTACCTTCGTTCATGGTAGGCTTCTACTTTTGCAACCATCTGAAATGTGTTGGCAACATCTGGAAAACCTTCCTGTTGAGCTACCTCTGCAAAGTTGGGGTAAAGTGTGCCCCACTCGAGTTTTTCTCCTTCAACTGCAGCTTTGAGGTTTTCAGCGGTTGATGCAATTACACCTGCAGGGTAAGAAGCTTTGATTTCAACCAAGCCACCCTTGAGGTATTTAAAGAATAATTCCGCGTGCTCCTTCTCGTTTCCTAAAGTTTCCTCGAAAATGCCGGCAATTTGCTCGTACCCTTCTTTTCTTGCTACGCTGGCAAAGAACGTGTATCTGTTTCGTGCTTGTGACTCGCCTGCAAACGCTGCTAAAAGGTTCTTTTCTGTTTGACTACCAATAAAATTCATGCTAATAACTCCTTATAATATGGTTTCAAACCGCAAATAAAAGGGTTCGCTGACTCAAATTCGATGTATACGCTTTTATCTCGCTTACACTAAATTGTTCTTGCCGGATGATGAGAAGGCATTAGCTTGACATTATTGGATGAAAGTTCAGAGTTACTCAGACGGCAACGGACTGCTAACGATTGTTACTCAGTCACTCATACTTACCTACCCTCTCACTCTCTAGTAGCAGGCAAGCAGGCATGCATGCATGCATCTATGCGAGCGAGCATGGGGCGAGCAGGAGAATACGCACAGACGAAAAACATGCTACAATGAGCTGATGCAATATTTTTTTCAACTTGCTACAAGAAAAAAGGGTGGAATAGAGATAATGAGTTTACTTAAACCATATATTACAAAAAATTCAATCTATATGTCCCACGCTTTTTGAAATACTATTAAGTAATCTTATAACAAAGCAAGAAAATTCGTTTGGCAGATTGGTAAAAGAAAACTAAGTATGAAAGATGCTGCTATTCATCGCGCTTGCTGGCTGATTCCTTTTTCATTGTTTCATCAATTTCATGATAAATGTTTTTGTCTGACTCCAAAACCACAGCTAAATCCACGCCTTCATGGAGTACAGAGTTTATTCCTTTCCTGTTACTCCCCCATTCTTTCATGTAGTTTGGGTGTTTCTTATTCCAAATTTCCCGATACTGCCTTTGTTTCTCTGAGTTTCTACCCTTCCATTCTTTCATGTAGACTTTCATGTAGTTTGGGTGTTTCTTATTCCATTCTTTCATGTAGACTTTCATGTAGTTTTGGTGTTTCTTACGCCATTCTTTCATGTAGACTTTCATGTAGTTTTGGTGTTTCTTACGCCATTCTTTCATGTAATCTTTCCTATAGTTTGGATGTTCCTTATTCCATTTGGCTAAGGTCTCTATCTGTTTAGTTCGCCGCTGGATGCTGGCTTCTTTAATATTCTCCTTTCTCTCATTCTCAGTTAGCATCATTCTTCCCACCCCGAAACATTTTTTTCTATTCTATATTGCTAGCTCACGCTTGCTGGTAGCGGTAATAAAAAAAGGGGAAATTTGGTTTTTCCTTTTGTACAGGTTTATGCTTTTTTCCTGAGAAGCAGCACCGTGGCTATGGCTATTGCAATGATTATGGCGATTGCGACAATGATCATGTAAGTCATCAGGTCTGCTGTGGTTGCTAGGTTTGAAGGTGCAACAGTTGGCGTGGGTGTTGCGGTAATTGTTGGAGCTGCTGTTACTACTGCGACTGTAGCTGCTGTTGAGTAGCTATATGAATCGTCGCCGGCATAGACCGCGTAGATCTTGTACGTGCCTGGTGTTGTTGGAGTCCATGCGCAACCGAAAGCGCCTGTGACTCCGTCAGTTATGACGGTTGCGATTGTGGTTGAGGTGCCGCTTGGGTCGACTGCAGTGATTGTAACTGGGACACCAGCAACGTTTGTGGGGCATGGTGCTTGCTGGAATAGGTATGCTTCCCAAGCGCCCATTGAAGAATCAGAGACGCATGGAACATTGGTGCCTGCGGCAAATTCTGGTGTTTGCGAAGACGCTGGTGACTTGTCTGATACTGTGCCAGTTATCGTTACGGTTTGTCCTGTGGTGATTTGGTTTTGTGGTGCCGAAACTGTGGTTGCACTTTGTCCCATTCCGAAGCAGTACAGATATCCGTCGTAGTAGTTGGAGGCTGTCAGGTAACCGTCAGAGACAACGCCTGGGATCATCGGGCCTATTGTGCTCCAGATTAAGGTGCCTGTAGTTGCGTTGATTGCAAAAATGCTCCATCCTCTGCTTAGCGGCGCTGTGGGTGAATGTTCAACTGAGTATTGGTAGAGTATTCCGTCGGCAACTACTCCTTGGCTGAAGAAAGAGTATCCTTGCGTTGAATTATCAGGGTTTCCTACTCCGTTCGTCAAGTAAGGAGTTTCGAATGGTAAGCTGGAAGCTTCGAAGTGCCAAGCTACGTCTCCGTTAGTCCAATTATAGGCAACGACACCGTCATACTGTCCGTAGAAGATTAAGCCATAAGCGTCTTCCTGTCCGTAAGCTCCGAAGGTACCCCAAGGATAACTTGATAGTTGACTCTCCCATGCAAGTTGACCAGTGTGCAAATTCCAAGCATACCAAGCCCCGTCGTCAAAGCGTTGAGCGTACATTCCGTGGTCTGACAATCCAGTCATTCCGCTGAAGACCTGGAAGTTTATGCCTGATGATACGTTCCACAATAGTGCTCCTGTTGTTAAGCTTGCAGCCATAACATAAGTAGTGTCAGATAGTCCTGTGGCACCAGAAAGCAAACTTTGCGTTGTTGCGGTTATCATTGATTCATAGTCTGGGGTTCCTAATGAACCAAATGGCCAAGTTACATTGCCATTTACGTTGGCGGCGAAATTGCTTCCAACACCTGAAAGCGTCCAATTTATCAAGCGGTAGACTGGATTGGCAGTAGTGCCGAGGTTTTGCACGCTTAGAATGAATGGGTCAGCGTAGAGAGTACTGGATACAAACGTTGGGATTGTCTGGTTCAGTGTTGCTGCACCGGTCATCGGGTTATATTTGATAACGCGACCAGTTCCTAACCACAGTAGGCTTGCTACGGTTCGGTCTGTTCTTGCTGCTCCGCCTGGCACTGGCATCGTATTTTCAGAGTAAGATATCATTGTTGGTGCTTGGTTAGTGGCTCCATTATAGATGCCCGTAATCTGCCAGATTATTTTGCCTGTCTGTAGGTCATAGCATATCCAAACTGGTTGTGTAACTCCGTTGAATGGTTCCGTAATGACTACGTAGCATCTTCCATTCCAGACTATGTTTGGGTTTCCTCCAAAGCCTGGACCAGATTGACCGAAAGTAAAGGCTGCTCCGCTTGAATCTTGGTCAGGGGCTTGATATTGAGTGTATGCGCCGTCAATTAATCCGCCGAAGATGCCGTCAATCGCGTCCTCCTGCATTCTCCAAACTATATGTGCACTGGTTGGTCCCGTAGTGTAAGGAACATACTCGTATGTGTATTCTTGGCTCGTGTATGTATTGGTGTCGGCTGGCCAGCCGGGGGTTCCTGTGCCGCCTCCGATTTCATTGTTCGGGTCGTTTCCACCGATGGTCCACCATTCTCTGTTGTCGGGTGAGATTGGTCTTGACCAATATTGACCAGGGGCTGGAAGCGGGGATGGTTGCCAACTATTCACGTAATTTTGCTGCACGACAAGAGTATATGCTTGTGTCTGTGAGGGCGCATAGTAAACACTTGCGCTAGAGTTAAAACCTTGGTTAAGTGTTGTCCCTGCTGAAACGACTATGTTGCTCTGTTGTGCTGTGGTCATTAATTGTCCTTGGAAGTAGTATCCTGCTGGGTAGTAGTCTCCTGCAAAGAAGAATTGAATCGTATAGTTTCCTGCTGTAGTGGGAACCCAGTTGAAAAATGCTGTCGTGTCTCCCTGGAAGGAAACGAATGGACCGACTGTCTCTTTGGATCCGTCTGGATTTGTGATTACTACCGTGTACCCTGTGTGTCCTCGGTTAACTTGTAGTGCAGGTTGAGTCCATACGTTCACGAGCTCTGATTGGCCGACTCCGATTGGGTTAGGTGAAAAACTCAAGTAAGGAATCGTAGTGACTGTCACTTGTGGAGTAACGCCTGTTGGAACTGGCCCGCCGGTTGTTGGCACTATAGGTGTGCCGAGCGTTACGCCTGATGGAATATTTGGTGTAGCCTGAGCTTGTACTGGGATCATTGCTCCTGCGAATGCTGTTATAGAAGCCATCAGTATTGCTATAATAATCAAGGAAAGGCATTTGTTTTTATTTATCAAATTCATTTTTCTTTTTCTCCTAAGTATTTTTCTTTTTCTCCTAAGTCTGTCTTAGGTCTTCTCTTGTTTGAGTCCAAATGCTTTTTAAATGTTCGCAGTAAGACAGCCGACTACCAAACTAACCCTCAAGAACAAGAAATAAAAAATTTGAGGAAAGTTGGCTAACGGTAGGTAAGTATTTCCTAACTATCAAAATGTTGATATGCACCTGCGAGGACCATCCCAAACGGGACAAACTTATCTCATAGTTGCTACAAAAATGTTATATCTTACGAATAAGAACTCGTAAACAACTTAAAACTTGATGAAGCGAGAAACGTGATGCCCCAAGAAAAAGCAGTTCGAACGCTAGTTAATTTAGGACTCACTGTTTTGCAAGCAAAAGTATACATTGCCCTCGCCAAAATAGGCACCTCAACAGGGAGAAAAACGGCTATGGCGGCGCAAGTGGCTCCGCAGGACGTTTATCGCGTACTCGCAGAAATCCAAGAAAAAGGTCTTGCTGAAAAAGTAATAGCCAAACCAACAATGTATAAAGCCACCCCAATTAATGAAGGCATATCTATCCTACTGCAAAACAAAAGAGAAGACTACATTAAAGCAGAAAAGCAAGCAAAAATTATGTCTAATCATTTTGGTGAAAATAACAACCAAAATATTATACAGGAAAATGTACAGTTTATCATTACTTCCAACATGACTCTTCTTCTAAAAATGCACGACAAATTGGCTAACTCGACCAAAAAAAGTATTGATTTCATGTGTCCAATGAAATGGAGTGAGAAAATTTTATTGGATCGTTGCCAGTACATCAAGAGGGCGATAAGAAGAGGGGTAAAAGTTCGAGTTATCACACTAAAATTCAATGAAGAAACAATTGCCAAGAATCCAAAACCTTTATCAAGAAATCCCCTCTTTGAACACAGATGCATACCTGAGACTATTTATCAGTTTGGAATGCATATATTTGATGAACAAGAAGTGACTCTAGCAGTATCCGAAAAAAAGCCGACGCCCAGCTTATGGACAAATAACCCTAATATTGTAAAACTAGCAGAAAGCTATTTTGAAAACATATGGAATAACGCCCAAATAAAATACGTTAGCGCAGCCTTAACTGTGGTCAAACAACCCCGTTAAAGTTCAAGTAATTCAACAGCGGTATAATGCGGTGTGGGAAAGGTGAGTAAACATGAAATCTCGTTCTTTATGCGGGCAAAAGTGGTAATACAAAAAAGATTGCAGACGAGATAGCATTCAGAGTTGAATTGTGAGTCGTTGAGAATAAGCCAAACTAAGTCAATGCCACTCATAGAGTTTAATTTGACCGCTGAGGTACAAAATAAAATGAGTGGCATCAATAGAACGCTTGAAAAAATTAAAAATTTAGAAGCTGAAAAGAAAAACATTTTCCTTGAAATTGACGAACTTGAAAAGACGGCTGACGCAATGGTGTTTTAGAAAGTAAACTGGAAGCTTTGAGGCGCGAGCGCGATGAGGTTGAATCGCTAAAAATTCTGATAAATGAGTTAGAACCAAGCGTAGATAAGAGGCAAAGTGTGCCATCCAAAGGAAATCTTTGCTAAAGATTCAATTTTCTTTTATTGTCTCCACAAAAATTCTACTTATCTAAAGGAAATGTTTGCTTGGCTAAATGTCCAAACTGTGGTAAAGACGTGGCGGAACCTGATAAATTATTAGAAAACCGTTTGTTTCTTGTCGAGCTTATACATGCAAGAACTGTAATTGCTGTTTCAAAGTGGCAAATAATCCATCCTATAAAATGCCCATAGTTAATGACACGGAGATTGTTTTCTGGATGTGGATCAAAGGACGGGCAGCTTCAAAGAGAGTGGCATCTTGGTGTGTTAGCGTTGTGAGTAGCGCGAACGTTTGAGCTTAAACACTACAAAACCTTAAAAAATAGAGTTACTCGGACGTTAACGTCTGTGTAATCAGAGTTTCTCAGAGGGCGTCTAAATTTGCTTTTAACTCGTAGATAATAACATGCAACCGATAGTAATTCTTAAAAGCGCTATGGAACACTCTCTTACTCTATTCGTGAGGAAAAGAGATTGGCTTCAGGGTCAGGCATAAAAATAGTTCTAACCGCGTCAGCTACAGAAATGAGCGATTTTTTTAACAACCCCTTTATTGCTTTCGTTGCAGGCTTTGGCAAAGGTCTGTTTCCAACTGAATTTGTTAGGAAAATACTTTATCCGCCTGTTGAACGCAAGCCTGACGGCCGAGCAAGATTTGCTCCTTATGGTTTAAGAAAAGTAGAAGCCATATTGCTAGAAAGTGGCTTTACAGAAAAAGAAGTAGCTGTGGTTCACCCTGATGACCTCGAAGACTTCATAGGGCCCGAAACTAGGGTTGTAGGAATATCCTCAATGGATCCAACAGGCATGGGTTACGTAAGCAAAACTTACTCCTCGATAATCGGCGGAGGGGAACCCATGAACGCTATGGAATTCCAAAAACTCGTCGCTCATCCAAATATCAAAAAGTTTAAACCAAAAATTATTGTTGGCGGATTTGGTGCTTGGCAGCTGGAACGCAAAAAGGTATCTGACAGTTACGGTGTAGATTGCGTGCTTCTAGGCGGAAGACCCGAACCAATTGTTGACGTTTTTAAGAAGGCAGTAAATGGCGAAGCTCTGCCGCGGATTGTTAAAGCTGATGAATCAATCAGCAATTGGGATTATAATGCCATGATGCCCTTGGCTAAACATGCTGCCATTCATGGTGCCGTGGAGATTTCAAAGGGCTGTGGTAGAAACTGCCAGTTTTGCACGCCTACTATGCAGCATAAACTGGATGTTCCTTTGGAAAAAATAATGCAGGAAGTCGCTTTATCAACGGCTGAAGGATGCGATCACGTAACATTAGTCACCGAAGACCTATTCTTATATGGTTCTAAAGACCAAAAATTCGTTCCAAACAAGGAAGCCGTCGTAAAACTAGTAAAAAGCGTTGCCCAGTATCCAGGCGTCAAAAGCATTCAAGCATCCCACATGTCATTGGCGCCAGCGGTTTATAATCCGCAAATGGTAAAGGAACTTGCAGAAATACTGATTGAGCGCAACTGGTATTCTTTTGGCAAAAAAGCGATAATTACTGCGGAAACAGGAATTGAAACGGGCAGCACAAGATTGATGAAGAAATACATGGCTGGCAAAATGTTGCCTTTCAAGCCTGAACAATGGCAAGAAGTTGTCGAAAGCGCCTTTGGTATACTTAACGATAATAATTGGTATCCGCTAGCAACATTGATTGTTGGTCTTCCAGACGAGAAAGAGGAAGACGTGCTGCAAACAATTGAGTTAATGGACAACCTAAAAGATTATAACGCGTTCTATGTGCCGCTGTTCTTTGTTCCATTAGAGAACTGTGCGCTTATGAATAAGAAAGGCGCTGAAATAGATTCGCTCTCTCAAGTTCGCTGGGACTTTTTCATTAAATGTTGGGAGTACAATGTTAGACTTTGGAAGCCGACTTTCCTTGAAAACCGTTTCCCCAACCCAATTTTGTATAAGGCTGTTGACCGTATAGTTATCCCATACGCTTGTAGAATCGCAGGTTTCTACTACGGTTGGACACGCGGCGAACAACTAAAGCAAGCTTTCTGGACGCTGAGCATTTCTCAGCCAGCAACAGTTAAGAATAAGCAAAAATTAAGCTGATTCAGCGGCTTCATCTGCTGCTTGCTCTTTTTCTTCCTCTTTTTCTGGAGGCTGCACGGGTTCTGCAGTTGGTTGCGCTGGGAGCTTTAGGATTTTTCTTGCATGAGTAATGTACCCTGTGTGCCCAGTCATTAGCGTTTGAGGTCTTGTTTTTCCCCGTTCAACCTGCATTGCCCGCATCAGGCACTCAACGGTTTCTATGAACACGAAGCCGTTTTCTCTCAGGGCTTCCGTGGTTTTCACGACTTGGTCGATGGTTGGACTAAACGAAACTATTATGCCCGAAGGCTTGAGCGCTTCATAAGCGTGCGGTACCACAAGCCAGGGAGTTGCCAAATCCAAAATTACCGCGTCCACATCTCTCTCTTCGATGCCTAACGTTACGTCTCCGCTTTTCATTTCAACGTAATCGATGAGTTTTGAGCGTTGCAGGTTTTTGGTGGCGTTTTTTTGGAATTCGCTGCGTAACTCGTAAGTGTAGACTTTTCCTGTTGGTCCAACGTAGTGTGCGAGAGCTGTGGTTAATGCGCCTGTTCCAGTGCCTGATTCAACAACTCTGCTGCCCGGTCCAATTCCGCTGAACATAACAATTAACGCTGCGTCCTTTGGGTATGTAATTTGCGTGTTGCGTGAAGACTTCATGATGTAATCTGTTAATGCGGGCTTTAGAGTGGTGAAGTAGATGCCGAGGCTGCTTTTAATGGGTTCGCCATATTCTTTGCCGATTAACTCATCAAGCTTCAAGTAGCCTTTATGAGTGTGGAAGGTTTGTCCCGCTTGCATTTTTATCATGTAGGTTCTGCGTGCGTCTAGGTAAATTAGCACGTAGTCGCCTTCGCATATTTTTTGGTTAGTCAACTGATTTGTTCCTCTTTTGGAAGTGAAAATGCAGGTTGTATCATTTAAGCTTTGAATCTATAACATTTGAGAGTGCCCTATTATGTAGTTAGAGCGGTTTTCCATCGTTGTTCTACCGTCTTCCTGGATGTTTTTGCAATATAGCCTTGCCATGTTTAAATTTTCTAGATAGAAGAGTGATTTAATGTTTTCATAAACCTTATAAACGCGACAAAATAAAGAGACACTTTAGGATGGTTTTATTATTTGTTTGTTACTATCAAGCCATCTATACTTATTGTTGATGACGACATAGCTATTTTACGCGTTTTTACCAAAATTTTCCAAAGAAAAGGTTACTCGGTAACAGTAGCGATAAAAGGCAAGGAAGCCATACAAAAGTTAAGCATCAACCACTATGATGTTGCGTTAGTTGATTTAGTCCTTCCAGACATGGAAGGTAATGAACTTTTTCCGTTAATAAAAAATGCGTCGCCTAAAACATTGACGATAATGCTTACTGGCAAAACAGGTTTACAAGATAGCTTTGAAGGTGCAGATGCTTTTGTTGGAAAACCAGTTAATCCAGACAAACTACTAAGCATTATAAGTACTAAACTACAAAATCGAGATACTGAAACCTAAATTGTCTCACCACGCAGAAAAACGCTGAATTGCTCAAGAAGTAAATCAAAATCTTCAAGCATTTTACTGGTAATAATTAATTTTCAAAGATAATTTCTTTTACATAAACCCATGGCTTGCTCTATTCCCTGTTCTTTTCAGCTTCATCCTCAGCAATCATACGTTTAAGCTTCTTCTCCATGTTCAGCTCATATTGGTGCTCCTTAACCATTGGCGGTAACGTTTTTTGTTTAAACAAAGTGTCTGGCGGTACAATGCGCTGTTCGCCTTTTTTAACGGTGATTCCCTCGCCTTCAGAACAATCCTCAAAATCCTCCAACGCCTCAACAATCCAGTAGCCTTCACTTTTAGTTAAAACCTTAACCTTGTATAATCCCTTATAGTAGCTAAATTCACTCACCAAATCACCAATAGTATTTTCTTTTGAGTGTTATTTAGCTCTTGTTTTTTCTTCTTTAGTGCTTTTTTTTCTACATCAAAAAACAGACTTTTGAGACTTTAATTAATGAAGAGGCTCTCTTATTCGCTAAGTATCTGAGAAATGAAAGGCGAGACTGGAATCCCAGAGTTCCAACAATCTAAGTTCAAACTAAACTCTCTCTTTCCCAGCGCGCGCTTAACAGAATATGATAAATTAGCATGGATTCTTAAAGTAGAAGGTAGTGAACTAATAATAATCGTTAACCGCAAAAGGTGAAATTCAGTGAAAAAAAAGTCAAATCCAAAAAACGAAACTCTAGGCTTCGACATGCAAAATACAAAACAAATGCTATCTGAGCTTTTAGCATCGAGGCAGAAGGTAGAAAAAGAAATGGAAGAGACACCTCAGTGGGGAGACACTGCACTCAAGTTCATCGGGTTACAACAACAATACGAAGCTATTAACAATCAAATTGCTCAAGTTCGCGAGTGGTATAATCTTGGTGTTTCAGAGTCTCTCTATCATGAATCTAAACGCTTGAATAATCTAACAACAGTATTAATCGGCTTGACCTCTATCTTGGGTATTTTGACCATCATTGATATTTTATCAAGAGTGATAAAATGACGCACGCGCTTGAAGGCATCTTAAAAAAATTAAACCTTAGAAATAGAAAAAGGAATGAAAAAAGTGTCAAAAGCTAATGAAGAGCAAATTCCAGAGGAAGAAAAAGAGCAACTCAAGAAGGCTGTCGAAACATGGATAAACAAAAATCCTACTGACTTCTTTTCAACTTACTTCTTTTCAAAGAAATGTAAACCGCTTTATCGTCCGACATCTATCGACAGATGTGAAAAGTACATTGGCGCTCCTGATGAGTATTTGAGAACTATGATGGATGCTTTGCATAATTTTATGAATTGGTACTTGAACATTTTTGAAACGGTCTTCTTGGCGGGGATAATGGGTTTCATAATAACCGTTGTGGCAGTGATTTTAACTAAAATGCCCATCTCTTTTTTACATCAATGGTGGTTTTGGTTTATTCTTGTAATAGTTGCATTCCTAATTTGTATTGCTTTTGCGAAGATTCAGACTTTTTCTCGTTGGCTACAAAACATATCCTTATTGAGACTTAATCTTAACGAAATCCAAATCGAATTATACTACATCTCCCTGATAATGAAAATCCGAAAAAGAGACGATAAAGACAAAAGCAAGGTTATACAGGAAGCAAGGAATAAGGAATATTCTGTTTAAATTGAAATGAAAAATCTACTCAATAGCTCACATCGCAAAGTCCGAATTATTGAACTTCGACTTTTTCTAGGTCAAGTAATATTTCATTAATTCCTTCGTTCATGTTTCTCTTTATTATATTTGAGCAGTTAATTAATTCGTCAAGCTTCTTTTTGCTCATTGTTCTGAGACCATCGGCAATATCTTCTATTCTATCGATTGATTCTACATAGCTTTGAAGATCACGAATGTGTGTGTTTACTTTTGCTATTACTTGACTAATTTTTTCTCCTGTTAAATCCTTTCTGTTTATTGATTCTAATTCAGCTATTTTCTTGACAACGTAATATGCAAAAATATGTCCAGAGAAGTTTAGTTCGCTGTTGTTTACAAATACCGCCGTTTTGCTCATTTCGGTTTTGACGCTTATGCAACTTGAGCATGTAGATATGCCTGACCGCATTGATATGAATATACCGTATTTCGTGCCTCGTCTTTCAATATCTCTCCAGAATTTTTCGATTTCTTTCAAGGGCACTGTATTCGAGTAGTCTTTCAGTTCAATTAGAATAGGAATCTTTGAGTCAGAGGTTGTTGCCAAAATATCAGCATACTTTTCTATACTTGAGACATCTTCAAAGGTGTCATCCATAAAGTGTTCTTTTAGACTGTCAAAGACCGTTTCTACGGTCATTTTTCCTTTTTTTGCTGGATTGGCGATTGCTGGAATAATTAGTTTAAGTTGTTCTTTTATTGTGTCAATGTCGTTTTTCAAGGGTGAAAAGAATTCCGCGACTGTTTCTTTGTCGGTGCTTATGGAAGCGTGAGAAGCAACCATTTCTCCAAGAATTATATATTTCTCGATGACTTCGTTTCTGTTTTCGATCGGGATGCCTTTCGCAATTTTAATTGCTCTCGGATCTTTCAAAAGTACTTCTAACTTCATTTCTTCCTGCTTTGAGTTTGAATTTGAGTTGTCTAGCATTCTAGAACTAAAAATTACTTCATCTAGACTTTTGGTTCCAGAATCAGTGTGCGTCATTCTTGCTTTCTTTTGGTGAGTCATACAAAGAGGTACGTTAAAATGGCTTGTGGAGTATTCGTAGACTCTTTCACTTATTGTTTGTTTGCAAGCGCTACAGCGATATGACATACACTAACCATGTGCTATCAACTGCGATATAACATCTATTTCTTCTCAATCAATATTTAGAATAATTTAAGCGCGCTAAAAATAGGATAGCAACCGTTAAATTGTGACTCCATTGCTGCGCGCGAACGATATGATGTCGATCGAAGGTACCCATAATGAGATAGCAAGTCGATCAGTTTGGTTTGGAGCAATCCCTTGTTGTTGCTTCATGTTTGGATCTAAAAGAACTTTGGAATGCAAGCCGAAAACAGTACTATCTCTATCGAACCCTGGGCATCCACTCGAACCGTTATACATAAGCGAATCGGTCTCATAGTAGTTGAGACTTATTCCAGAGGGGTCTTGATAATTTGCATATGATGATATGTTTGCACCTTGAAAGCGAAGAGTTAGAATAAAGCCTCTTTGGTCGATTATAGCAAGAGGAAAACCTAGTGAACCGCAAGAAACTCCCTGCGGCAAAATTGTACTATGGAGAGTCACCGAAAGTGCGGAGCGCGCGTTTTCCAATCTCAAAAGTGCCAAATCCCTAACTGCTTCTTCTGCTATTAACTGCGCGGTCTCTAATTGTTGACCGATGTCTGGCGCACGTATGACCCGAAACATACTATGCCTAGGTTTGGTTACATCATTTTGTTGGTGTATTAAATGGGCGGCGGTGACAATTACGTTTGGTGCAATCATAAAACCTGTCCCCAGTGAACATAACGATTGATTGCCTGTAGTTGGTGTGTCACATCTTACACCATAAACTTTTGTGCTTATTCTTGAGCAAGCCTGTCTAAACATGAGATTGCCACTCGCTTACTTTTCTATTAATTGATTAAATATAATTTTCTAATATCCATCAGAAAAGCGATGATAACTACATAGGCACAGAGACAGACATACACAGACACACAGACATGATTATTATTGTAATGGGACAGATTTCCCCCTCACCTCACCCCTTTCCTTAGTTGAGTTGCGTTTGTTCATGTTTGTCTGTCTGTTTGTCTTTGTTTGTCTGTCGGGGAGGCGGGGGGTGTGGGAAAGTAGAGAGAGAGTATAATAGTCGTAGGCGTAGTTTGGGTTTGGGGATTAAATTTTAATCCAACCCCGTCGGAACTTGATTTCTGAACAGACCACAAGAAATCACTTCTAGAGCGAAAGCTATTAGCTATAAAAGGGTTCTGTAAAGTCTTCGTCGGCTGATTTTCTCAGTAAACTTTGGTCGGCTGACTTATTAGATACACAAAATTTTATCTAGGACGTTGACCCTATGAAACAAACGCTTTCAAGATACTCCATTTCTTTCCCAAGACCTCTGATAGTTTTAAGAAGACCATTTGTGCCATTCGACATAACTTTTGCACATTTAACAAAAAAATCAGTTCCCAAAAAGGTTTTATCTTCTGTCTGCTCTATATGAACTAAGCAAGGAAGTGGCTGAAGGATGGGCGTGATTGAAGAGGCAATAGAACATGCGGAACGTGAAGTTAAGTCTTCTGCTCCGATGGCGAAGCGTGAAGCATGCGATAAAGCCTTCTTGGCTGTCATAAAAGCAGTTGACGAATACCTTGTGGCGAGAGGCTACCCTGAACCTGAACGTCATGGAGAACGTTTCGGCTATGTTCGTGACCTTGAAAAGAAAGACCCTTGCGTTGCCAAAATCGGTTTAAGTGAAAGATTAGGCGCTCGCTTTGGGCTTTCCCATGAAGCCTGCTTCTATGATGGCAGAATAGAGTTTGCCGAAGACGAGATTAAGAAGTCTAAGGCTTTGATTAAAGTAATCAGAGACCTTCCAGTCTGTTAAACCCCAGAATAGTCCTGTATCAAAAACATATCAATTTTGTTTACTTTGACTTGCATTCTCTATCAGAGTTTTCCATTTGTTTTCGCTTTCTATTGTTATTCCGCACACTTCCGATGGTGTTTCCGTCTAAGCCTTCATGGGGTCGAAGGCGTTAATCAAAGAAATCTCAGGCAATCAAATAACCGATGAATTTTTACATGAACATCTAAACCGACGAAGACTTTACAGAACCCATAAAAGCATTTTATTAAATAAAGTGAAGCGATTTGAGTGCAGAAGAAGTGTCCGGTTTGTAAGCAGGTTTATACTACGTTTGATAGTAAGAAGAAGTATTGCAGTGATGCTTGCGCTAAGAAGGCTGGCAAAGCAAAGTAGAGCCATAAGCTAAAGAGGAAAGCAAAGGCTACCCAACAACTCGACGCTACCTACCACCTTAATGAAGCCCCACGGCAAGCAGCCCAAAACTTTGGAGCCGCCGAGGTCAGGCTGATTCGTTATCCGTTGTCTATTTCCTGAATTGCATCATTAAAAATTGTGTATATTTAGTTCTTGTTTTTTCTTTTTTACTGCTTTTCTTCTACATCAAAAACAGCAGGTTTGTATGTTGAAAAAGCACTGTTTCATGTTGAAAGTGCGGGTAGTTGAGTCTATGTTGAACTATGTTGAATCATATTTGGGGCATATTAGAAGCATCTAGCAGACCGGGTAGGTAGCTTGAGCACACACAAATGCCCTAAAGACAAAAGCCAGAGCTGAATGCAGCCTCTTTTGGAAATAAAATAAATGCTCTCTTGACAAGCTACAGCTGGTATTCCCGAGATTTTTCCACAAGCGTCACTTGACCACCAGCGTTACCCATAAACCTCTTGAACAACTCAGCGTTCTCGGTGTGGATTGGGAAAACCTGTTTAGCATTTATCTTTTTGAGCGCTGCTTTCAATTGTAATGGCATCATGTGACCTGAGACATGCACGTGGTATTGCGGCAAACCGTAATGGCTAAGCCAATTAACCAAGCGTTCGTAATCGATTTCCATTTCCTCATTGAACGGTTCAGACGCCGACAAAACATAGCAGCTTCCGGGTACAGGCTGAATAGCGTTAAGCTCCTCAAAATCGTAAAAGGAAACGGCTAAAACCATCTTGCACTGCTGCTTCGAAACCTCGAACACGTCAAAAATCTTGTTATCCCCGTCAAAGCGTTCAATTAGCTTGGTTTCCCACTTGTCATAGCGCTTCTTCGACTTTCGAAAAATCAATAAACCATCATCATTCAGCGCCGGGACCTGCAGGTGTATGTCGTTGTGAAGTGCATCCAGCAAATATGCTTGTTTTAGTGAAACAGCCAAGCATCGATTGTTCTTTTTAGCCATTCGGTAAAACGTGTTGAGGCGGTCAACATCCGAGTAGCCAAATTCTGCAAGCAAGATGCCATCGACTTGTGCAGCAATCTTGTCCAGTTTCGCTTCAACTTCCACTTCGTTGGAAACTGTTGCGCCTGTCATGTTGGTGGCTTCAGTCACAATTGCCACAGACTCAGCTTCCCGCGCTTTTTCCACAAATTCTTGAGTCATCTCTGGCTTGGCGCCGTGATCTCGAAAATCACCCGTGTAAACTATTGTGCCGTTTGAAGTGTGAATCAGAAAGCCGTAGGCGCCCGGAATTGAATGGTCAACATGGATCGGCTCAACAACTAAATCATCAACTTTGATTTTATCGCCTGTTCTGAAAACGTTAAACTTGATGTCTGCAACGTTGAATTCCAAATCAGCACGCCGAATGTCGCTTAGGGTTCGCAGGATAGTTTGTGTTGTTTCGCCGCAGTACACTGGAATTTCCCGTTTAATAAATGACAAATACGCCGAATGATCCAGATGCCCGTGAGAGAGGAACACGGCGTTTGTTTCAGGCGGAGTTTGGTCAAACTTGTATATTCCCTGAATCTGCGGTAGGATTCCGAGTTCTTGAAGGCTTTTCTCGTTTTTAGGCGAAAGGAAAGGAGGCGAATAAAACTGTTTTTTAGCGGTAAAAGACATCCCGAAATCAAAGAAAACCTTGGTGTCTCGGTCTTGAAGCAGGATTTTGTTTCCGCCAATCTCGTTTACTCCGCCATAGAAAGTTAACGTCGTTTGGTCTTTTACCATGCGCTTTCACTTTGGTGCTTCTGTTTTTTTGCAGACGTTTGCAATAGTTGAAGTTATGTTCCACATTGTGAATATGCTAAAGATCCGTGTGTACTTGGGAGTCCCCGCCTTTTTAATGACGTTGACGTCTCCGCCCGCCTTCAAGTACCCTTTGATGAACGCTTTTGCAATCGATTCAGCTTTACTGTTTCCGTTAAGCGGTTGAAGGTAATGTCCAGAGTAATATAGGAATTCAGCTACATCCCAAACTTTGTCGCCTCCTTGTGAGGCTTGCTCAAAGTCGATCATGTAAATAGAGCCATCTTGTTTAACCAGCATGTTTTCTGGTTTAGTGTCGCCTAAAGCAATATTGTGAGAATGAACGCTTGCAAGTATTTCGCCTGCTTTACCTATGTTGGCAAGTTCCTCTTCAAATGTTTGGTGCTCCGTCGCCATGGCTATGCGTTTGATAGCTTGGCTAAGGTTCTCTCCCTCAATGTACTCCATGAAAATTAAACGCTCAGCATTACTTACATGCAAAATCTTTGGTACATTAAAACCTTCATTGTGCAAAAGCTCACTTATCGCGCACTCCTTCGCAAGCCTAGCTTGGGCTGTAATAACGAAAAGTTTTGTACCAAGAGACCATATCGTTAACGGGAACCATTTGAATCCGGACCAGTCCTTAAAGCGTTTAGCTATTACCTTCCTTTCGCTGTCCTTCCCCTGAACATTAATCAAGTAAACGTCGTTTAACATTCCGCCGATGGATTCAACTTTAATGTCTTCGCTTTGATCTTTCACAAGCATCTTTTGAACGTAACCTTTAATGTCAATTTTATCTGATAATGCAACCAATCCTTCTGAAGTTTGGAAGAAAACGTATTTTTGAGGATCTATAAATACGTAGGGTGGATCAGGCACTTTTCTCCAATTAATCTTTTGAGACTTCGTAAAAGCCTCAGTATTTTGGGAAATAATATTTATTAACTGAGGAAAAGTCCCGAATAATGTTGTGAAGATTGTTCTTGGAGCGTTTTTTGACAAGTTAAGCAGTTTGATTCTTGGATCCTGGCATTCATCTAAAAATCGTTTTGACATCTTTACGTAATCGTTTAAGAAATAAATTTTTTCTTCAGCTTCGAGCTGCTTTAAGGCTTTATTGTAACCGCCAAGGTTTTCGACTTCATTTAACGTAAGTCCATTGACTAGATCTGCGATGTCATAGGCAAGTAAAGGGAAAACTCGGATTCTATTCAAAAACACCTCATACATGAAGTATTGCGGTTTAATCTGAAAACGCTGCGTAAGCTCTGGAAAATTTGAAGCCAAATTCTGAAGTGATTCCAAAATCAAACGCTTCTTCAACGTCACTTCTTTACTCTGTAAATAGTCCTCGCCAAAAAGAGGAAGGTGGGGAAAAATAAGTTTGCTTGCAATAGCTTCTCCTAGAAGGCCTATTTCGATATCTCGCTCGAAAATCCATTGATCAACCGCAAGAACGAAAATGGTTTGTTCATTGAATGTTTTCATGTACCTCATTATTCTTGGTTGAAAATTCTTGGTTACAAGCATTACGTCAATTATTGTTTTCTCGTTAATTGTTTTGTTTGAATAGTTGTCAACGTGAGCTATAGCGGTGACACTTGCGGAGCCAGCGACATGTCTACAAAACTCAAATATTTGATTATTCAATTCATCGTTTCCGATGTTACCGATTTGTTTCAATTGAGTCTTCCAATATAGAATAAGTGTCGATATATTTAAAACACGGTTGTTAATAAGTTTGGTAAGTAATTTTTTGAATTTTTGAGATATCGCAAAAGATGAGAATAAAAGAAAGGCTACTTATTACTGTGGAAAAGATCCGAATAACTCTTTTAAGATTTTCCTTGGAGCGTTATTTGAAATGTTAAGCAGTTTGTTATTGGATCCTGGCATTCATCTAAAATCGTTTTGACATCTTTACGTAATCATTTAAGTAATAATTTTTTCTTAGCTTAACTGCATTAAGGCTTTATTGTAACTGCTAGATTTTCCACTTCATTTAACGTAAGTTCATTGATTTGGTCTGCGATTTGTCATATCAGGTTTAGGGACTACTCGGTTCATTCAAAAGCACTTCATACATGAAAGTATTGCGTTTTAATTTGAATACGCTGCGTAAGCTCTGGAAAACTTGAAGCCAAATTCTGGAGTAATTCCAAAATTAAACGCTTTCTTACAACGTCACTTCTTGACAGGGTAGATAGTCCTCGCCATAAATAGGATAGTGGGGAAAAATGAGTTTGCTTGTGATAGCTTCTGCTATATAGGTTTATTACGATATCTCGCTCGAAAATCCATTGATCAACCGCAAGAACGAAAATGGTTTGTTCATTGCATGTTTTGCTGTACTCATTATTCTTGGTTGAAAATTCTTGGTTCAAGCATATCAATTATTGTTTTCTCGTAAGTGTTTTTTTTCAAGAGTTTTCAACAAGGGGTAGACGGTGCTTCGGACCAGCGAATGTCTACAAAACTCAATATTTGGTTATTCAATTCATCGTTTCCGTGTTACCGATTTGTTACAATTGAGTATTCCAATATAGAATAAGTTTCGTTATTTTTAAAACCTGTTTTTAATAAGTGAGTTTATCGCTCTTAACATTTTTCTCTTTCTCCTGACCTGTTTTTTTGTTGAACAGTTTTGCTGTTCTACGCATATACAATATGTCCTTTTTCGGACATATCTTGAGTATTTAATATCAATAAACCATAATATAAAGCTTCATACATAACCAAAGCATACAAAAACATAACAGTGCAATACAACATAAAACAAAATTAACATAAACTAAATAAATCGAAACATCAACCAATCCATACAACAGCCAACAGGAAAAAACCCATGTCTGAAACATACAAAAAAGAAATTGTACAACACATAATCAGAAACTTACTGGACATGCAGCTATTAAGAATAGTGCAAGCTCAACCAACATGGGGATATAAAATCAAAAAACAAGTAGAAGCAGATTTCAACATAAAACTAAGACATAGCGCACTCTACCCCGCACTAAACACTCTTGAACAAAGAGGTTTTCTTGAAAGCAAAAAACAGCAAAAAGATGGGCGTTTCCGCAAAGTCTACGCTATAACAGAAAACGGCAAAGCCTACCTACAAACCTACTACGACATACTGCAAGGTCAACTGAGCAGTGAAAAAATAAAAACCAGTTAAGCTCAAATTGCGTTATCCTTAAAAAATTTTGATTTTTTTGATTCATACTTATTATTCCGACTGTCTTAGTCGATGAATAAGCATGAAAAAGCTTTTATTCTATAAAAGACCACAGAAAATCTGAGGCAAAAGATTGACTCTTGAATCAAGCAAGACTTTGGGTGGCGTAGGCGCAATACTAATACTCGTAGGCACATTGGTTTCCAGTTATACTTTTGGCGTTATTGGCCTTGTAGGCGTAGTACTTGTTTTCATCGCACTGAACGGTTTAGCTAACTATTACAAAGAAAGAAGCATCTTCAGTAATGCAATTTACAGTCTCGTTGCGGGCATAGTCGGTGTAGTAGTGGCAGCGGCAGCGGCTTTATACATTTTTTTTGACACAACCATATTCAAAAATTTTCTAAAGAATCTTTATCCAGTTGGAACGGTAAATGGTCAACAATTTCATCAGTTTCAGGCATACACCCAACACATCGAACTTACCCATGAATGATGTCGTATCCTTTACTTGGCGCGTTATTTTTAGTGCTGGTGGTCCTGTGGGTTTTCGCTATAGTCGCGGGTTTCTTTGCTAGACGATCACTAAAAGTTCTTTCAACAAAAGCAAGCGTAGGATTATTCTCAACCGCATCGCTACTGCTGATCATAGGCGCATTTCTAACAATAATTTTCATAGGTGCCATTCTGATGTGGATCGCTGTATTATTAATTGCAATTGCCTTCTTCCAAATAAAACCGCAACCAGAACAACCCGTAGCAACAATGGCACCCCCACCGTCAACGCCAACGCCAGTATAAAACCCAACAAACACACTCCATTTTTTTATTTTGTGTTTTTACAGCAAAGCGCTTATTTTACGTTGATTGATCTCAACTCGATAGAGTTACGGGTGAAAAGATGTGAAACGAGAGCTCTGTTGATTGGAAATATTGTTTATGTTTTCATAAATCCTAAATTTTAAAGCGCTAATTTCTCAGTGAAAATTCATGTCGACTACTCCAACAGAGGTTATGCGCTCCGACGCCGAAAATGCAGCAGCCATATTGCGAGGAGAGAACCTAGCAGTAGCGAGTATGCTCTGCTTTTCAGCAACGGTTGGCATATTCCATTTTTTGAAATCTTCAGGTTCTGGAAACCGCGCTTGTATCATGATACCCTCAAATTGTAGCCAATAAGAAACATGAGGATGAAAAAACATGAAGAAACTACAAATCATAATAATCGCATTTCTAATTTCGTTATCAATCTGCGCATTCGCGAGTATACAAGCCAAAGCTCAAGGTACTACTTGGACCTTCACCTTAAGCTATACGGTTAGTGGAGGAGGATCACCTACTGCACCTACATTCAACTACTATCTAGATGGCGTACAAACACAAACTCAACTTGCGGCGGGTTCGAACGTTTTCACTGTGGATGATTCAACTGCGTGGTCTCTTACACCAAACCCGCTGGGGGGATCCACTGGGACTGAACAGTGGATTTCAAATGACGTGTTAAGCAGAACTGCAACTGCTGACTTTTCTTACAACTTCACGTATTATTACCAATACACGGTGTCTTTTGCAGTGATTGGAGGCGGATCAACTAGTCCAACTGGTTCTAATGTTTGGGAGAATGCTGGTTCCCTTTCCATAACGGCTACAGCTAACGCCGGTTACACTTTCTCCTCTTGGTCCTCCAATACTGGATCAATCACCTTTAACAATGCTAATTCTGCTTCAGCAACGGTAACAATAAGCGGAACAGGCACCATCACTGCAACTTACACGCCCACACCGACTCAAACGCCAACAACCACGCCCACACCTACACCAACCCCAACGCCAAAACCGAGCATAACACCAACAAGCACGCCTATCGCAAAAGCTAAACCGCCTGCAGCAACTCCGGCATTTTCACTTGCAGCGATGGGCCAATACCTTCCAGTCATAGCCGCAGCAATCATCCTTGGAGCCGTAATAATTGGATTAGTCATCAAGAGAAGAAAAAGTCCAAACATAATCGTGCTGAATTAAAAGAAAGCAAAGACTCCTTTTTCATTTTTGTATGTATTTAGCTCTTGGCTTTTGTCTTAGGGTATTTATTTGTGCTCAAGCCTACCCAGGTCTACTAGATGCTTCTACTATGCTTTGAATATGATTCAACATAGATGTGCATAGACTCAACTACCCGCACTTTCAACATGAAATGGTGTTTTTCTATGTACAAGCCTGCTTTTTGGATGTAAAAAAACAATAAAAAACCATATGTCCATAACCAGCATACAAGTTTGTACCTATTTGTGTACCAAATGGAAAAATGACTCAGAAGAATCCTGGCTGTGAAAAAGTGCTATCAGCCATGAAGCAAATAGGATCAACTAAAACAGTAAAACGAATTTGTATGTTACTTATGGAAATGTAGAAAAAAAAGAAAAAACCAAGAACTAAATATATACTCATTTTTTAATTTATATATTAGCTTTAACTTCTTTGGAAAAAAATCATCTAAAACTGCCAAATCATGTTGATATATTGAGCAAAATTTTGGCGACAGCTTATTGGAACGTTTGCTTAAACTGCAATATGACTATGTGTATGCTTTGCTTACTATCGTGTCCTAAAAGTGTGATACAGCATAGGATACGATTGTTAATATACATAGTGTGATGCATATGGGCGCACCAGCCTTTCTTGAAAAGATCGTAACATAGTAATCCGAAATCTCTTTCTTAAGCTCTCTTTTAAGCGCTTTAAAATACTTTCCAATACTAAAATTCACTTTGCCTTCTCCGACTAAATTTGGAAATCGCCCGTTAATAAATTTAATTTCGCTTTCGGAACAACTGAAAACAACAACCCTCATCGTTGCCAAACTGTTTCTTCTTTGCTCTTAGGAAGGCTTATTTCATGCTGGGCTGATAGGTACTTTTCGGGGGGATGATGTCGCCGTCCCAGCATTAGGGTTACATTCCTCTTTCTACGTTTGCACTGGTTTGACTTTTTAGGAAAATTCGGGGTAATATATTAAAGTCTTGAGCTGCAGTATTACCTTTGGTGGTTTCATGTCTGAGGGTGTTCTCCTTACAGATGAAGATAGGGCTTTACTGGTAAAGGTAAGCGGTTTACTTGAGGAAATAGTCGAAACTTTCAGCATACTGGAAGATAAAGAAGCTATGTCCTGTTTAAAAAAGGCTGAAGCAGATGTCAAAGCTGGAAGAGTTAGAGATTACGATGTGTTCCTCAAGGAGCTGAGACAAACTGGCGAAATATAAACTGCAGGTTACGAAAACTTTTGAAAAAGATTTTCGCAAGTTTGATACCCAAACAAAGCGGAGAATAGACTCAGCGATAAGACTGCTTGAAGCTGACCCTTATGTAGGGAAGCCTTTGAGAGGAAATCTTGCTGGTAAATGGTCGATTAGAAGTGGCGACTACAGAGTCATCTATACAATAAGCGAAAACGAGAAAATAGTGCTACTTTATGACACAAGACATAGAAAGAAAGTCTACGAATAACTCAAACAGCCAATTTGTGTCACGAGTGTTCCTTTGACAAATTACGATTGTTAGCTAATGACACGCACAGGTTTTGGTCTCTGTGTTCTTACGTGCGGGGAGGTTGCCCTTTAAGGAGGATCATCAACTGCCTGAGGCGTTTTTGCTTAATGCTACGTAAAATTAAGTTAACAACGTTTATTGGATTGGACTTTTGTTGTTTGTTCGGGGGATGATGTCGCCGTCCCAGCCTTAGGGCAAAGTAATTTCCTATTGCTGGTTTGTTCAGTCATTTCAATCCCTGTTCATTTACTTGTGTGTAACTAGTTATAAGTCTTTGGTAGTGTTAAGTTAGATACAGCTCTTGAATTTTTCAGTTATCCTGAAGTAGCGAAAAAGCATTAAGCCTCGTCATTCTAAGAAGAAATAACTTGGTGGCATTAAGAAATGGTATTCCAGAATTGTATGTACTGTGGTGGAACAGGTAAAGACCCAAACACGGGAATGCTGAGCGGATATAAGCCTTGCCCAGTTTGTGAGGGGCTTACTAAGCGTAGTATTAATAATTCTAAATTCGTTGTTACTCGCTGTTCATATTGTAATGAGACAGGTAAAGACCCAAACACGGGAATGCTGAGCGGATATAAGCCTTGCCCAGTTTGCGAAGGTTGGGGCAGAACCGTGACAACTTTGAGTGATTTGCCTAAAGCGAGCAAAGAAGAGATGGCAAGAGAAGATAAAAGTGGTAAAAAGTATTCAAATAGAATTTTTATTGTTCACGGTCATGATGACTTGCCAAAGGAGAGATTAGCAAATATTTTGATTAACCTTGGTCTAAGAACCGATCATCCTTCATGACCAACCGAATCGTGGTAGAACTATTATTGAGAAGTTCGAAGAAGCCAGCGATGTAGGTTACGCGTTCGTTATTGTGACTCCAGATCATTTAGGAATAGAAAAAAAGCTTCATGAAGATATTCAAAAAGGGATTAAGCAAGGGGGACTTTGTTACAGACCAAGGCAAAATGTTGTTTTTGAACTTGGCTTTTTCTATGGAAAGTTCGGCCGTAATAGGGTTTATTGTTTGGTAAAAGGGGAGAAAGGGGAGATTGAAACACCCTCCGACTTTTCGGAATATGGCTTTACAGTTTATTAACAAGGTTGACGAAGTCTATCGTGATATGGTTAGGGAACTTAGAGCTTTGACCTATCCTCTAAAAAATCCTTAATCCTGCGCTATTTTTGCTTGATTTCGATTTTAGTTTCGTCCTTACAAATGATTAATGATTTCTAACATTCCCTTGTGATATGTTTCAATGATTTCCACTAAATCCTTTAGGGCTACGCACCTATTGTTTTCACAGGCTTTTTCGTAATTCGTGTCTAATATAAGGAAAAGAGAACCTCGAATCTTGCCTTCTTGAATGTCTTGCTCTATGTGCTCCGTCCTTTTCAAACCGTGAGACGTTCCTGCTTCTAATCTTGTTTTTGCAGTCTTCACTCATAAGCTGAAAGATTCCATTACTTTCTGCACTTTCAAAAGTTTTAGCTGTTCTATTTGTGGCGTTTATGCAATTTTCAAGATGATTTATTATTGCAAACATGAATTCGAGTTTGTTTCCAGATTTTATTTCTTCCTCAATATATTGTCTAGCTGCATTGTACTCTTCGAAGGCTTTGTCAATAAGTCTACATAGCACTCATACGTAAAGTTGACCTTCTTTATCGAGTCGTTGTTGGTCTATGCCACCTATGACTGCTAGCAAGACTCTATTACCAATGTGGCATCTCTATTTGCCACGGGTATCTGAACTTTCATATTTACCAATCTTTTCATTAGTTTCCTTGATTGTTTAAATTTTAATGTTTTAATATACATATAAAGTTTTCTTTGCAAATTTTTCTTTTTTTGTTTACATTGGCAAAAGCAGAAGTCTCATGCGGTTAGCTGGTTTGGCGTTGTGAGTTATCGTAAACTTAAATTGATTACCGCTAAAGACGTTAAGGTTAATCATAAGTGTCCCATTTGTGGTGCTGATTTGGTTCGTGTTCGGTATTTAGGCGTTTTTCAGAGTTGTCTATTTCTCGTCGAGGTGAAGTAGTGAGTATGTTTGGTGAGGACGGTAAGCCTCTTTGGGAAATTGTTACTGATAGAAAGTTTGAAGGTGGTTAGCGGAAGCTATGAACCGTCAATCTAGGCGCAGAATTGAGCGCGAATGGAATAAAATTAAGCTTGGTAATGTTTGCACCATGTTTGTTGTACGCAACGGTTTGTTTACTGTTCCTTACGTTATTTATTTTCAAGCGGTTAAGATTGGTGACGATTTGATGTGTGTTTACAATGTTGGTATGTTAAGATTTAGGGAAGGTTTTGGGTATCTTAAAGTTATTACTATTTGTCAGTTTGTTAATGGTCTTTTTAGAAGTTTAGGTTCTATCCCGTTTGGTTTCGTTTCTGAGGAAGATTTGGAGAATGGTGAAGAAATCGAAGGGTGAGTGTGCGTGCGCGCTACGTAACCGAGCAAATTTAGTACTGCATTTCAAATTATTCCTGCAATTAGCAACGCTGCAATCGTTGTAGAAGCCGTGGCTATTATTGCAAGTGTAATATCAAGAACTGTTCTTTTTGACCAAAACCTAATTTCTCTAAGGTCTCCGATACGGTATTTACCGAATCAATTTTTTCATCAAGACGCCTTATATTCGCATCAAACTCTTTTCTTGCTACATGCTCGTCTTTTAATCTTTGGACATCAAACGTCAAAGCTCTCCATTCTTGAAATTCTTTTGATTCCCCTACTAAACGACGCATTCCAACAATATCTTTTTCCACCGATAATATTTTCTTGTCATGTTCATCAATTCGCTTAATCTCTTGTAGGGCTGTATCTATTTTTTTAGTAATCTCCGTGAGTTCAACTTTGTCGGTTGGTTCTGATTTATTAATATAGTCTTTTAAAGAAGCAGTAGTATGCTCGATTGATGCAATTTGTTTGTCTCTGAATTTTGCGTTAATTCTAACACTTATTTTCCCGATTATCCTTTCAGCTACCGCATCTGAGTCGGCAGCATCAATCGCGAAAAAATCTTTTTCAGTGATTATCCAAATGTTCGGGGATGTCGCAGGTTCAGTTTTAGCAAAATTTGGTGGTAAAAGCAGTTTATATTTTTTGATAAAGTCGCTTTCCCCCAAAGTTTTTAATTATTTTTTTTATATAAAATTCCTTATCTTTACGTTCTTTATCGTGAACTACTAACAAGACAGCTTCGTAATCGGAATCCAAAACTTCAACCTGACAAGGTGGCAAAAAACTGTTCACAAAAAGTTCGTCTTGGTCTTTTTGGGGTAATTCTTTTTGGGGCGATTGAGAATTATAAAATAATCTTAAATTATCTATAATTTTGTTTAAATATTCATTCCAGTTTATATCCTCTATACGCTCATAGTCTTTATCAAAGTAACGCATTATTTCACCACATGGCTATACAAGAGCTTTAATTGCTAGCTTTTGCTTAAGAAGTTTGCACTCAATGACCTTTTTTTTAGAGATTGGTTTTGTTAATGGTGGTCTTGCACGCCGCGAGGACTTTGGTTTATCATAAATTACTATTAGAAAATAATAGGAACCGCTGTGCTTTAGACGTGTGTTCGGTTTTCCTTGTGTTTGTCGTTAAACGACTGTTTTGCTTTAAGTTTTTCTCCTTTAGTGTTCTCGTTATGTTCCTGTTTTAGTAGGTGTGAGCGGTTAAGAGCGTAGCGAGCAGAGCGAACCTTAAATTTGGTTGTTAAAGAGAGCTTTGTGTGATTTTGTCTGCTTCATAAACTTTCTTTAGTTCTTTGAGTAAGCCTATTGTCACTGAAACAATTAGTTCCTTTTCATTTTCCTTAGGACTGTATCCTTCATGGAGAACTGCTTGCCTCATTTTTCTTAAAAATGATGGCATAAGGGGTATTTCAATACCATAGAGGCGTTGAACTTCTTTGGTGAATGCTTCGTATTGGAGACTATAGAATTCCTTTTCCTGAATTTTTTTATTAAGAATTTTTTCGACATTTTCCTTTGTGAGGTCAATACCTTTTTTCTTGGCAACTAAAGTTATTGAAACTTCTTGAAGTTGTAAAGCGTACGTAGATGACATCCAATTTTGGTTTATTCCCATGAATAAGCTGAACTGTGCTATGTTGGATTCTGTTTTGTCAATGTCTTTAGCGTTTAGTCCCACTGCTAATGTTTTGAGGTAACGTTCGCATGTAAGTATTGCATGTTGCTTTTCAATGTTATCTATTTTGGCTTTAAACCTCGTGATGTTCCAGTACAAGAAGGGATGGCAAATGATTTCTATTTCGCATCCAGATTCATCAGTTTTTAGAATATCAATGTGTATTGCAAAGGGGTCGCTGTTGCTGAAGATTGAAGGCGCGTTAGGAATTATTTTGTTAACGTTCTTTTCGAATTCAGTTTTTAGTTTGGAATTCTGAGTAATCGTGGTTTAGATGGGTTTAGTATTCTAAGAATATAAAAGTAGTCGAGTTTAAGCGCGAAATCCATATAATTCTCAAAATGGGAATAACTCCATGCATCTTATAAAACCACAAAGGTTCAATGTAAGTGATGGAAAGAGTTAAAATAGCTCATTTAATATTGAATCGAATAAGTCTTTCTTGGCAAAAGGTGTATACCAAGTCTGTGTGAATATAAGATTTTTTAGGTCAATAGTATCTAACATCGAGTGGTCTTATTAGTAATGTTAAGCACAAATATATTTTTTCGCATTTGGGTGAGCTCAAGCGCTTATTTTCGGTTTTCTGTCTTTTTTTCGATAGGTTTTTAACGTGTTTTTTTGAACCATATTATTCCGTTTGGTTCGGCTTGTTATACTGATGCAATCTTCTTCTATGCATTTCTATTCTATTCGTCTATGGTTGGCTATAATGCTTATCCATGTGCTTTTTTGTTGTCAAATAGGCTAATGTATTTCTCTGTGCTTCGGCAGTCTTTGTGTCCTAAAAGTTGTTTTACTAAGAAGTTCTTTGTCTGATAGTTTGTAATTTTGCTGGCAAAAAATCGTCTAAAGTCATATAGTTGTATTTGTTTGAGTTCTGGTCTGTCGTAATTTTTGGCTATTCTGTTTCTGGGGGTGTCGGTATGTTGGCTCAGGTTGTCTCTTGTTCTGTTAAAAATGTGGTGTTTGTGTTTAATTGGTTTTTTTCGATGTAAATTTTTAGTAGTTGTAAGTGTTGCAATTTTTAGTTTGCCTTCTCTGCCTATGGTGTGTTTTGCGCCTGTTATGCTGACGATGCCTGTTTCTTGGTCTACATCTCCGACTTTTAGCCAGAATAGTTCTATTGGTCTTGTTCCTAAGTCTTTTTCCATGCTTAGTTTAAATTTCATTACTGGTCGGGCATGATTGATTATGAAGTCGATTAGTTCTTCTTTGGGTGCTTTGCGCTTTTTGTCGTATCTGTCGTAGAATGGTTGATTCCATTGTTAGCTCCAATATTTCGCATATATATTGCATAAGTTTCTATCAAGGTTTCTTTGATTGCATTGTAGCATTTCAATGATGCGATGTATAGCTTTGACTTCTTCGGGGTTTGAGGTCTTGCATTTTTGTTTTAGGTGTCTTAAGCCTTTGCTACTTTTTAATGGTTGATTGTTCATATGCGTTTTTCAACATCCAAAAATTACGTTAGTTAAATTTATTTTTTCTAATTTGGGTTTTGGTTAGCTGTTCTTGATCGGTTTTTTTGGTTTACTCATTTTGTCATTTTTACTTTTCCTACCTAAACCCTTAAAGACACTGGGACGATGCATTATTTCGGGGGATGATGTCGCCGTCCCAGTCTGATCGGGAAAGATGAAGAATTGAGATTTAGACAGACCCCAAATAATTTAGAGTCTATTTGCATGTATAATTAGCGGCAAAGTGCGATTATTATATTACTGTCCACTGAATAGTTGATCCATTTACTGGTGTATCCAAAGGATGGCTAAGATTAGGAAAAGTGCAGTTCAAATTCGATTTGAAATATTAGAATATCTATTTTTCAATTCAAAAGCTCAGCTAAGGACAGTAATCTGGCGGAAATCAACAAACCTCTCCTACGATGATTTCCTAAAACACTTAGCTTTTCTTGAA
>CAWJIN010000011.1:0-130687 GCA_963842865.1 Candidatus Bathyarchaeota archaeon
ATATACAATCAGCTGGTCGATTTCAGTTCGCAAGCAAACCAACTGTACGAAGACGCCATAAAAGCACTCTTCAAAAGAGAATACAAAGACGCTGAGAAACTAATTTCAAAACGCGAATCCCTAACTCCGCTCGAGAATGAGCTAATAATGTTAATGTCAAGCAAAAAGCTAGACCCAAACATGGCTTCGGTGTTGCGCTTAATTTTTGACAGTTCAAGACGCATAATGGACTACAGCCAAAACATGGCAGAGCTAACACTTAACCGAACCGTGGAAGAGTTGTGCTCAGCACTAGCATATAAATAACTTCTTTGTATAAAACTCCATTTAAGATGTGAGGCTTTTGAGTAAAGTAAAGGTTGATGGAGTGCCAATGAAAAAACTTGCTAAGAAGCTGAAAGATTCTGGAGTTGACATTTCAAGTATTGACTTGGAAAAAGCCATAAAATATTATGAAGAGAGCAAGAAGCTGGAATGGAAAAGGTTGTCTACGACACAAACGAACTGATAGATTTTCTAAAAGAGCAAGCATGTTTATCGCAATAGATTCAGTAAGAAAAAACCTCACTCTGAAACTAAGTGCAATGGTGCTCCGGCCGGGATTTGGACATGGGACCGGGACTCGAAGAGGCTCTAATTATCAATAGACCCCATCAAATTGCGCTTTTGGCTAGTCTCAAAATTTATCTTAAGCATTAATGCTCATTTTCGATAATCTCTCCAAAATTGTCGCATCACCGCAAGATGTATATTTCCCACAGTGGGAATAAATATCAGGGTGGGAAAAGTGGCTGTTAAAGAAGTAACTGTTGACGAGAAGGGTAGAATTCTAATTCCAAAGGAGACCCGTGAAAAGATGGGGTTACGAGTTGGGGGAAAGGCTCGATTGAAATTGGAGAAGCAAAGAATCATTATCATGGCTCCGATTTCGTCTGATGACTTCATTAGAGAAATGGAAGGCTGCATCAAAGAAGGCACTCCGACCATAAACCCCTTAGAACTCAAGAAAATGTGGGAACCAAAAAAAGTGGCTAAGAAATGATTTTCATCGATTCAAACATGTGGTGTTATTATTTTGACAAACGCTTGCCCGAACATGAACAAGTACTTGACATAATGCGAAAAACGTTAACTTCAGAAGAAATTGTCTGTAACACATTAATAGTTTTGGAAGTGGCTCACTACTTAGTCAGGCACTTTTCAGAATCAGCAGCCAGAAAAAAATCGAACTCTTCACAAACTTATCAAACTTGACTATTGTAGACTTCGACCGGCAAAGTTTGACTCAGGCTCTGGAAAGCTTAATTGAACATGGCTATAGCGATGGCTTAGGAGGGAGAGATGCCACCGTAGTAGCCACAATGAACTCAAAAGAAGTCAAAACTATAATTTCGCATGATGAAGTGTTTAAACGCCTATCCATTAAACTGAAATTGAACGTCATAGATCCCATCAAAAAATAATTTAAATTTATCTTTAATGCAAGAATTGAGAATAGTTAAGATGGTGCTCCGGCCGGGATTTGGACCCGGGTCCGCGACTCGAGAGGCCGCTATACTTAGTCCCTTAATAAGAAGTCTTAGTAAGGTTTGACCGGACTATACTACCGGAGCATTCGGAAAATGGTTATCTCTTACAGATAAATATCTTTTCATGCGTTTAAACTACGTAAACAATCCAGTTTCCTTGAAAACTACGTTTCCTCATCCACGTTTAAGAAACGCTTTATTGTTATTACAATTTCTTGCATTCCTTTTTCTGTTAAGGGCGGTTGATAGGGAATTCTGAGTACATCCCAGCCTTGAGCTTTCAAAAGTTCATCGATTTGGTTATCGTGCTCTTGCTGTTTATCGCTCGAATGCACTGGTGCGCCATCTAAGTAAACGATTTTACGCTTGTTCATCCAGCAAAAGTCAGGAACGGTTGATTTGAGAATAATTGTTTTCTGTGTTACCATGCCGCTGGTTAACCCAGCCATGCTTAATGCTTTGAATACTTCGATTTCTGCTTTGCTAACTGTAGGATGCATGTTTGCTTTATAGCTCAATTCGGCTCACGAAAAATAACATTGCCTCTGTCCCTTAATAAATTTAATACAAAAAGGCGGAAAGATTCCATGCAAGCAGTAACCAAAAGTAGGCTTGGCGGATCGCTCTTGTTAACCCAAGACGCGAATCAAAAAAAGGACCTGAATTGTCAGGGTACGGCAACCCGCGCCTCGTTTAACAGCTGACCCGCCAAGCAGGGTGTACCTCTTGGATGGCTATTTTCTCGCAAATTAAGAAGACTTTGCGGAGTATAAATGGAATTGTGATTGTGTAATTGCAACAACAAGCGTGCGAGCTTCTAAAAAATACAAATTGTAGAGTTGCGAATGATTAAAAGAAGCGGTTGCTTTTGCATTATTCATTTATATATTTCTTGTGTTTCTTCATAAACTATAGGCATAATGGTTACGTTGTCTTTGTCTTCTTTGCGTGGTTTATGCTGTATCTTGTTTGGTCTTTTTTGGTCGCCGATGCAGTACATGCACCATCCAAGGAGGAACATGAAGAGTACTGCTGGAAGAAATATGATTATCATAGAGGATCTGCGTTTATGTTTGCGCTTTGAGGCTACCAACTTTGAACCCTGACTGCATTTCAGCGGGCTGGCAAAATAAGCTTTGATAACTTAGAATCAAGATTCAAAATCACTAATTACCTTTGAGCTCTCGGTAGGTCATTTTTGTTTTTGAGTTTCTTTATCAAAAAGTAGGCTATACAAGCCAGCACGCTTGTAAACAAGCCTTTGCATGCAATTGTAGCGGCTGGAAAAAGGAAGGGGTAAAACTTCTTTCTGTGTCTTAGGTTTAACTTTCAGCTTTTTTCTCTTGCGTCTGGAAGGGTGGATACTCTTTGAGTTTATCTGCCATGTCTTTAAGTTGCTTGTCTACAAGGTAATTCACTGTTCCTTCCTCGAAAGTTCCATCAGTACTTCTTTGCCCAGCTTTTGCTCCAGTAAGAACCTCTATACCTTCATCAATTGTTTTGACTGAGTAGACGCTGAATTTGCCGTCTTTCACTGCTTCAACAACTTCTTCTTTAAGCATCAGGTTTTGTACGTTGCTTTCCGGTATCATCACTCCTTGCTGTCCAGTGAAACCCTTAAGCTTGCAGACTTCAAAGAAACCTTCAATTTTCTCGTTTACTCCGCCTATGGCTTGGACTTCGCCTTTCTGATTAACTGAACCGGTTACTGCTATGTTCTGCTTTATCGGTAGTCCAGAAAGCGCTGATAAAATCGAGTATAATTCGGTGCTTGAAGCGCTGTCACCTTCGACCCCTCCATAACTCTGCTCAAAAACAAGTCTTGCTGAAAGACTCAACAGCTTGTCCCTAGCGTATTTGTCATTTATGTAGCCGCTGAGAATTAAGACACCTTTTGTATGTATGGGCCCGCCCATTTTAGCTTCTCTTTCAATGTCGATTACTCCTTCTCTGCCTAAGCCAATGCTTGCCGTTACCCGTGAGGGGGTGCCGAAGGCAAAGTCGCCTAGTCCCATAACGGATAAGCCATTTACTTGCCCAACCCTTTCCTCAACAGTGTCTATTAGGAAGAACCCGCGAGTTATCATTTCTTGAATTTTTTCTTGGATGAGTTTTGAGCGGTAAACTTTTTCTTCTATGGTTTTCTTGACATGGTTTCCGTTTATGAACTCGGCGTTTTCTTGTGAAGCATAATAGTTTGCTTCGCGAATTATGTCAGCAATGTGAGAGAACTGCGTTGATAGCTTGTATTGGTCGTCTGCAATTCTTGAACTGTATTCTATTATTTTGGCTACTCCTGTACCGTCGAGGTGTTTGAGTTTTTCTTTTTCACAGAGCGTGCATATCAAAGCGGCACACTGCATTACTTTATCGTCAGTTCTATCCATCACACTGTCAAATTCGGCTTTAATCTTGAACAACTCTCTAAAATCATTGTCCAACTGGAAAAGTAATTGGTAAATGTCGGGGTCACCGATTAGGATTACTTTGGTTGTTAAAGGAATAGGCTGAGGTTTAAGGGTTTTAACACTAAGATAACCATAACGCTCTTCAGGTTCTTCTATAGCTATATTTCCGTCTCTAAGGTCTCGTTTCAAACCGTCATAGGAGAACGGGTCTCTCAGTAGATCTTCAACTGGAATAATCAAGTATCCACCATTAGCTTTGTGTACGGCTCCTGCCCGAATCATAGAGAAGTCAGTGATTAGAGCGCCAAACTGAGCTTCCTTCTCTGTTCTGCCCAACAGGTTGTGGTAAGTGGGGTTGGTTTCCATGATTACAGGAGCACCTTTAGTATCTGAGTTATCAATAACTACATTTATCTCATATTTCTTGTATACGTCCTCTTTCAACCAAGGCATTGGAAAAGGAAGTTGCTGTTGGGGTTCGCCTCTCTTCACAAACTGTTGCAGGTTTTCAAGAATATCATTTTCTACCTCTTTCAGGTAGGTTACGGCTTCTGGTGTGCCCTTGTACTTCTCCATGAGGCTTTCAATCTGGTTACCGATGGCATAAAGGGCCACTTCCCTGTTCAGCTTCTTGAGTGCTTCATGTATTTTCCTTTCCATATCGACTAATTGCCTCATTGTGTTTCTTAACTCTGTTTCTAATTTTTCCCTTTTTTCCTGAAGCCTATCCTTCGTCTTTTGAGGCAACGCCAACATTTCTTCTTCGCTAAGCGGTTTGCCATCTAACACTGGAATAAGTAGCAGGCCAATAGGTGTACTTTGAATTACAAAGCCTTCCTGCTGAGCCTTCTGGTTTAATTCGTCAATTAACTGTTTTCTTTGATTTTCTAACCCTTGAATTGTGGTCTCTCTTCTTGTAGCGTAATCCTCACTTTCAAAAGTTTTAGGAAGCGAATTCCGCACAACATTTTCGATAAAATTTTTCATACCGTCGCGGAATTCTTTTCCTTTTCCAGCTGGCAACTGAATGGCTTTTGGCTCATACGGGTTAGCAAAATTATTGACATAGCACCAGTCGGGTGGAACTGGTTGGATTTTAGCTTGGGCTTCTACGAAGTTTTTAACTGCGGTTTTTCTGCCTGTTCCAGGGTAGCCTGCAACATACATGTTGAAACCGTGGTCTTTTATGCCGAGCCCAAATTTTAAGGCTCGAACGGCTCTTTCTTGGCCTATAATTTCGTTTGATGGAGTAAGGTCACGGGTTGATTCGCATTGCATAAGATTAGGATCGCATTCTTTTCTGAGCTTTTCTATCGGCAACTTGTTTATCATGTTAAAATCACTTCATTTAACCTACAAAACTAATATACTTTAAATTTGGTTTGCTTAGTAATTAAGTTTATTGATTATTTATGTTACCTTTTGTGATAGGCTGTTTTGTCTATGGATTAATGAAGCGTGCGCCAAGATATCGAGGTGCGGTGAAGCTGAAAGCGGGGTAAATTAAGTTGGAGGCTGGTGAAAGCTTTTTCCGCTATTGAGTCCATAATTAAGAAATATTACAATATTGTTAAGGTATCGAAGCGCACGCTTAAGAAGAGATAGGAATTGATTTCAAAGGTCGCTTCTTTTTCAGGCAAACTTTTAATACACTTACCTGAACTTAGGACTAAAGAAGGTGAAAGTGAATAGCTATCTACGTATTGATCCATGGTGGTAGTCATGGCGGTTGGTGTTGGGATAAAGTTGTTCCTCTTTTGCGGGAAAAAGGGCATTTGGTGGAGGCTCCAGATCTTCCGGGGCATGGTAAGGATAAGACGCCTATTCAAGAAGTGACGCTTCAATCTTGCGTTGATAAAGTTTGCAGTGTTATCGAGGCTCAAAGTGAGCCAGTAATTCTTGTTGGGCATAGTATGGGCGGCATTATCATTTCACAGGTAGCAGAACAGATTCCTGACAAAATAAGGACTTTAGTATATTTGACCGCTGCTTTGTTAAGGGATGGCGAGTCTCAAGCGGCAATCATTGAGACGTGTTTACCTCGCTTCAATTTATCGCAAGACCAAAGCTACTTTACAAATAAGGACGAAATAATCGCTGATACTTATTATAATGATTGCTCGGCAGACGATATTGCCCATTCAAAGGCACTTTTAGGCCCCGAAGCAATGGCAATTTTTAAAACACCTGTACACCTTTCGAACGAAAAATTTGGGCGAGTCCCTCGCGTCTATATAGAATGTCTCCGTGACCAATGCCTGTTCCCTCACGACCAAAAAACAATGTATACAGCAACACCCTGCCTTAGGGTTTTTTCCTTGAATACTAGTCATTCACCGTTCTTGTCAGCACCTGAAAAGTTGGTAGATTGCTTACTGTCAATAACAAAGCAAACTTAAGACCTATTGAGAAAGGTGGGTTCTGGAGAAGTTTAGACAGAATCCTTATCGATTTCACTGTTTTCTTTTTTGGGATATTCTCTCATAGCCGTTTTCCATCGCAAGTCAAAATAATCGTAGACCACTCTAACCAACTGAGGATTATCGGTAACCAAAACTTGGCTATCTGCAAGACCCTTGAGTCCTTCTGTGGAAAAGTTCATTTCTTTTTTATCGTAAATTCCGAATGAGACTAAAAGATTAGTATAAGTATACCTTATTTCTAAACCAGGATTCTGCTTCTGGGTTTCCTGTAGAAACTTCACTATTACGTCTGTTGGCTTATTTAATTCGAGAATTACACGATACTTTACTCCTCTATCAAAAGCTTTTTTATGCGACTCAAAGTAACCAGTCACTGTGACCGGATATCTTTCAATTTGGGTATATACAATCCATTCTTTCTTTACTCTGTCGCTCGCTCTGAAAATATATTGTTTGCGTGCTTCATTTTGTGGAACGATTGAAAAACTGTATTTATTTTCTTTTATTGCGGCGTGGTTAACTCTTTTTTTTAACAATAACTCAACTTTTTTTTGCATTTCGGTGTATTCTTTATTTTTCGCCTCAATAAGGAGTTTAACAGAATCCTTGAGAGGGATTGCTTTGTACTCGTTTGGATTACCTAGGCTCTTTTCTACAAATCCTTTTTCATTTAGAAACTCTAGTCGACGATAAACATCCCCCATATCCATTTTCATAATTTGGGCGATTTTTTTTGCGCTGGCAATTTCCAAAGAAAGTAAGATGAAATAGGTTTTTGCTCTAGAACTACTTAGTCCCAGATTGACTAATGTTTCGATATCTTCTTCATCAAAAGATATTTTTATTCCTCGCTATTATTTTTTGTCTCTTTTGGCTAAATATAAATCTTTAGCTCTGGAACCCACCATCACTGACTTGTTATTAGCTTCTCGATCTTTAGCTAAGATGCAACCTCACATTTGAGGTAAATGAAAGGAGAAAAATACTAGGAGAAAAAAATATGTTTAATATAAAATTAAAAACCAAAAGAACAACAAAAATCCTCGCTATTTCGTTGATTGCTTTATTTGCTGTTTCGATTGCTTCAATGGCTTCGATGGCTTCAGCTCAAGTTGGTATTCCTCAGCCGGAGAAAACTGCAGGTTACATCAGCGTTGCGCCGCTGCTTGTCGGAGTCGGCCAAAATGCAACTGTTAATCTATGGATTTATCCTGTACCTGTAGACTATGCTTATTCATCAACATATCAAGGCTATACCGGAATAACTGTGACGTTCACAAAACCTGACGGGACAACAGACTCGTTCAAACCAGTAGACGGAACAGGAGTATTTGCTGCAGGACAAACGGAGTCAATTGGCGATATATACTTCTTTTATGCGCCTGATGAGGCGGGTAATTGGAGTGTAAGCTTCACGATGCCGGCGCAGAACATAACTGACAGTACTGGAACCGTACAGTATTCAGCATGCACTAGTGACACAGCCTATTTTACGGTACAGACTGCTGCAGTGAACGCGGGTCTGCTCGACGGTTATCCATGGGCACAACTACCGAACTCAAACGTTTACTGGAGCTACCCAATAAACAGCAACAACAGAGAATGGGACGCAATCTCAGGCGATTGGCTTCAGGGGAACGTTGGTACACCCCCTGGTTTGCTTTCCGGCGTCACTTCTCGTTTATGGCAGCCTTATGGTTCAGGACCTAGCAGTGCGCACATAGTTTGGGACCAACAGATTGCTTCAGGAGGCTTAATAGGCGGAGAATATGGCAGTAAAAGCTATTCACAAAGTGCCCTTAATATAATCAACGGGGCTGTAGTTCTTGAAGGCAAAGTACTCTTTAATGTTCCCAATGCTAACGAGTTTGAATGCGTGGATTTAACAACTGGAAAAGTATTGTATACAATGCCTGGGGGACTTAATACGCAAATCCTTTCTCAGACTTTACCACCTATCTACTACGGTATACACTTACCTGGAAATGCATATGCTCAAAGCAGTTTAAACCCTAGCGTAATTCTCGCGAGCTCCCAAGGATCAGATTATACACCGTACCTATTTTACAGCAATGGCGCTACATGGAATTACTACGATCCCTTAACTGGAACACTAATATATTCAATCGTTAACGCCTCAGCCGGCTTCTTTTCTGGTACTCTACTTGTCGACGGTACCCCACTCGCCTATGGAACAACCTATGCGGGCAACTTGTTTGCTTGGAACATGTCGCAAGTTGTCAATAACAATTGGCCAACAGGAATCACATGGGAAACCCCACCGCCATCAGCAGGCGCATCTGTTTTTGCAGTATCATCAGACCTATCTACCATTGTGTTAAGGACCACCAGCCAGTACTGGGGTTACAGCGCAAACGACGGCAAGTTACTGTGGAACTTAACCCTAACATATCCGGTCGTGGCTAACGAGGCATTCAATACATGTGGCGTATCCGACTTTATTGTCTGGGATCCAGTAGATGCAACGTTCCACTGCTACTCTGATCTTACTGGCAATTCATTGTGGACAAGTTCCAGCTTCTCAAGTTCTCCATGGGCTACAGAATGGACCGTTTACGCCTCCGAGACTAATGACTACAATAACGTATATCTTCAGTTCCCTGACGGTACAATGGCTGCTTTAAGCTTGGCAACAGGACAGACAGTTTGGCACAATTTTGAGACTGCTTATTCAACTGAGTACACTGCTAATGTAGTGCCCTTCTATAGTGGCATGGTCATGGAAGGCGGTTTAATCTATTCTTACGCAGGCTATTCCATTGGATATCAACTCAACCCTATTCCAAGAGATGCAATGCTAGTAAGTGTTAATGCTACCACAGGAAAAGTCATGTGGACTTTAGACAGTGGAGTTTATCCGATTGCTGCTGCTGATGGTTACATTCTAGGTTTAGGAACTTACGATGGAAACCTCTATTGCATAGGCAAAGGCCAAACCACGACGACCGTTACTGCACCAACAGTCAGTATTACCGCTGGCACCACTGCCTTGATTCAGGGTTCGGTTATAGATAATTCGGCTGCACAGCCAAATACGCCAGCCATTTCTGACGCAAACATGGGCGTCTGGATGGACTACCTGCACATGCAAAACTCAACGCTGCTAAATAACCCACCACAATGCATCGGCGTCCCAGTGACACTTACAGCGGTCAGCAGCACAGGCACCACAGTCAACTTAGGCACCGTTACAAGTGATGGCGCTGGACACTTCTTCTATCAATGGACCCCAACGACTGCAGGAGTATACACTGTCCACGCTACATTTGCCGGCACCAACTCATACTTCAGCTCAAGTGCAGAAACATCAGCAATCGTTGCAATAACAGCAGTATCACCAACACCAACACCCGTTTCAATTTCAGGCCTAGCGACCACATCATCCGTACTGACGTACGTAATCATTGCAGTAATCGCTATAATCATAGCAATCGCCATAGTCGGCGCATTACTCCTCAGAAAACACCCATAAAAGGCGAGAACAAATATTGACAACTTTCCCCCCTTTTTTTAGTTTTTTCCGATGAATTGGAAGGGGCTGAGAAGGCTCAAAAATACAATCAAAGCGTTTTGCATTTTTCGGAACGAGTTCTTTTTCTCCTAAATTTAAGTTGAGCCTCAGCAAACCCTTTTTTTCGACTCAATCGCAGACACCTCAGCTTAAAAATCGACTCATAACGTTCTCACTATAAAAAGTATTAAGTCCCTTGCTTACAGCTGTCTCTGTGTAACTAAGAGCTTTGTTGATGCACTCTCTGTGACCCATGAGGTATTTGACGTGAAAAATGTCTCTTGACTTCAGATATTCAGTTGTTGCAAACCAGTGTCTTAAGTCATACAATGTGTTTTCAGTGCATTTGTTATCTTACTTGAGCGCTGAGTGAGTAAAGATGCAAGATTGTATCAAACTTGACAGAGTTGCAGCGTGCAAAAAGTGAATCAAAACCCTGATTAAATTATGTACGTACACGTTCACGAGAAGCAAAGAGACTATACACAGACTAGACTAAAATTGCTTATTTTTGCAGCGGTAACTAATTAGCGCTAACTTTTCAAGAGGATGAAACGTTTGATTATTTCAGGATTCCTCACTTCGGGATGAAAAAGCGCTCCATAGATTGGTTTGATTTTATGCTTAATGATTTGGATGCATTTTGCGGATTTTGCCCAAACCTCAAAATCCCCTGACGGCTCAACGCAGTAGCTGTGAAGTGAGTAAGCCTTGAAGTCTTCATAGAAAAGCGGGTTTTCTTTCAGCATTTTTATCTGTGTCATGCCTATTTCCACACACTTGATCAAGTGCATGTTATAAATCACGCCTATGGTTTCCATGCCTGCGCAGATGCCTAAAACTGGCTTTGCTGTTTCTTTGAGCCACATGAACTTTTCTGGTTGACTTAAAGTCGCTGTATCCTTGAGTGCTGTGCCCGAAAGAATAATCCTGTTGCATTGACTTAGGTCCTGGTTGGTTACTTCAAGGAAATGTTTTATGATGCATTCATCTTGTGTTTTAGCAATTGTGACTATGGGTAATACAAACTCGTAAAAGCTCAATGAATCCTTCTTCCAATTCATGTCCACAACAAGAATCATTTGGAAACCAGCCGAGCCTGCTTAATTATGAATACTCCCGAATTTCCCTTAAATTCAACACTATAATCAAGGACTTCGATTTTCTTTTTGAATAGAGGTGCCTCTAAAACTGTTGTTTCAATTTCGCCGCCTTCTCCAGCTGGGCTTAAGCCATACTTTTGCTGAAGGTCAACTAGCCTATCTATTAGTTTAGTGTCAATTTGTTTTCCAAGCCATTTTTCGTCAAGGGGATAAGCGAAAACTCCTGAAATAATCACTTTAAACCTTTTTTCAAGAAGCTCTTCTAAAAGGGCTTTCTGGTCATGTTTCCAAAGCGGATTGAAACACCAAAGTCCAAGCTGATTGCATATATGCTGAACGCGTTCAGCTTGGTAGACTGACTCCACTGCACCCGTTACTACACCCTCTATCTGATATTTTCTTGCTGCCTCAGCGATTGCAACTTCCAATTCTGCGAGTTCTTTTTCTTTTTCGCCTCGGGTTGTTTTTGTTATTTGAGGCAATCCTAAGGCTTCTGCCTGAAGCGCCGAAATCTCAATGTTTGGAGTATGATACATGAAGCTCTCCTTATTTTTTGAAATTATGGTTATGAGGCATACGACTTCTTCTTTCTCCGCAGCGTAGTGAAGGGCAAGCGTTGAGTCTTTGCCGCCTGAAAACAGAACTCCAAGTCGCATGGCTACTGTAAAAAAGAAAACTGGTTTATATGCCTGTTTGAAACAGGCGTTTTAGGCTTAAACTTTTACGTTGCAAATGTTCGGGATTGCTTTGAGCTTCTTTATTATTTCTGGGCTAACTTTTTTGTGGATCACATACACCGATATGGCATAGCCGCTGTTTCCGATTTGCCTTGAGTAGTTTGCTCTAATGTTTATGTCGTTGTCAGCTAAGACTTTGTCAATATTAGCAAAAACTCCTGGTACATCACGATGATGAATAAACAATGTGTAAACTGGTATTTCTTCCAGCTCTATGCTTTCACCTGCGTTTAATGCGTCGGAAAAGTCTCCGCCTAAAAGGTAACCTGAAACTACGCGTGCTATTTCGGTTGATGTTTCTCTTTGGGCTTCGATTGTTGATGCGCCAAGGTGACTGCTTAAAACCACGTTATCTAAATCTTTAAGTTTGCTCTTGAATTCAGCGCCTTCACTTTTAGGTTCATCAGCGTAAACATCTACTGCGGCACCAGCGATTTTTCCTTCTTTTAATGCTTTGCATAGTGCTTGCTCGTCAACGTTGCTGCCTCTTGAAGTATTAATTAGATAAGCAGTTGGCTTCATTAAGGCGAGCTCTTTTTCCCCGACAACCATTTCTTTTCCGCCTGTGTGAATGCTAACATAATCGGCTTTTGCTAGGACCTCTTGTTTTGTTATGAACTTTATGCCTGATTCAAGACATGGCTTTATGTCATAACCGATTACTTCCATGTCAAAGCCGCGACGCGCAATTTCTGCCAGCCTTTGCCCGATTCTTCCGCAGCCCAAAATACCCAACGTTTTGTAAGACAACTCGGTTCCTTTGAACTTCCTTTTTTTCCAAACGCCATTTTTAAGTGAATGATGAGCTTGAGAAGTATTTCTTGAGATGCTTAGCATTAAACTGATGGTTAACTCTGCCACTGCATTGGTGCTACCGTAGGGGGCAGATTTTATAACTATGCCATTTTCTGAGGCGGCTTCAACATCTATGTTATCGTAGCCTACTCCTGCTCTTCCAATGATTTTGAGTTTTCCTTTGGCGCCTGCTTCGATAACTTCCCTGGTTACTTTTGTGGTGCTTCGCACAATTAACGCGTCAAACTGCCCTACCTCGGCAATTAGCTTGTTTTGGTCTCTTTTTTGCGTGTCTGTCTCTATGCCAGCGTCTTGGAAGAGTTTTAATCCTTCTTTTTCTAAGCCATCGTTTAACAATACCTTCATTTTAGCAAACTCCTTTAAGTGGTTATCAAGATTGGAGATTTAAGTTGATTGGCAACCAAGAATATTAAATGTTCTGAAAAACTGGATTTTGCCTTCCTTTTGGCATGCTTAAGCTTTGTTTTTTAAGGCGGCGGCTTGTTGTTTGCTGATTCTGGTGGATGCTATGTTAAAGGTTGATACTGCATGACAGTAAGGGCAATGCAGGCGCCGTGTGTTCCCACGGTACAGGGAAATGAAGCTGGCTCCTGGAACCCAATGATAGTTAAATTTTTTCTTGCATTTTGGGCATGTTAACCTTGATATGGTGTGTGGTCCATACCTTGGAAGCAATACGAAAAATGCTACAAAGACTACTGCTGTTATGGCAACGTAGATTAAGAATAGGTCTACCATGGTAATTTTCAGCTTTCAAGAGGAGAATGTTGGCTTATTAATATTTAGGCTTAATTTTCGCTTTTAGAGGATTCTTGTCCATGTGATGTTTTTGAGGAAACAGTGAAGGTCGCCTAAGCCTTTCTGATGTAGGTTAATGCTTCTTCCACGTTTTGGAAGCCGTATTTCACTTGATTAAACTCCTTCTTGAACGATAGTACGTCTTCTTTCACTTGCGCGGGTTTACGTCTGCCTTTTATCACGTCAAGCATGAGGTCGCATAAGTGTTTAATGTCGCCTTCCCTGAAGCCTCGTCTGGTTACGTCTTGGTAGCCGATTCTTAATCCTGAAGGGTCGTCTTTGCTGCTTTGGTCATCGTAAGGCAATAGGTTCTTGTTGACGATTATATTTGCGTCTTCGAGGTCTTGAGCAATCTTTTTGCCGCCGCCGAAGCTGCGGATATCAACCGCGATTTGGTGGGATTTAGTGAAGCCTTTTTTCTCTGCTAGAACTTTAACGTCGTTCTCATACAGGTATTGTCCAGCTGTCTGCGCGTTCTTTACTGTTTGCCTTGCTAGTTCAGCGCCGAAAAGCTTCATCTCCAAGGCGGTTATGCCAAGCGCTGGTAACCTGCCCAGATGGGTGCTTGAAGCGCTAAGTGGGAAAATGGCGAACTGGATTTTTTTCACTGCTTTCTCTAGCGCTGGACTGGTTGGGCTTCCCATGATGACGCCGCCTTGTGGCCCTGGGAAAGTTTTGTGGGTTGAAGAGGTTATGAAGTCTGCGCCCTCTCGTAAGGGGTCTTGGAATTCGCCGCCTGCAATTAAACCCAGAACATGAGACGCGTCGTAGGCTACGTATGCGCCTACTTCTTCGCAGACAGCTCTTAATTCTTGAATTGGATGTGGGAACAGGAAGAGGCTGCCGCCGAAGGTGACTATGCCTGGTTTGGCGGCTCGTATGACGTAGGCTGACTTGTCTGGGTCAATATTGAATTCGTCTACGTCGTAAACGTGATTTATGTTTTCTAAACCTAACACATTGCCAGCTAAGCCCGTGTAATCGTGTGAGATGTGTGCGCCACAGCTCAGCGGGGTGACGACCATTTTGTTGCTTTTTGAGGCTAACGATAAGCCTTTGAATGTCGCTAGGTTCGCGTGGGTGCCTGAAACTAAGCGTACATCTGCCCAGTCAGTTTTGAATAGGCTTTTCATTATGTCTGTTGTGTAGTCTTCGATTTTGGATATGTATCTTTGGCCTTGATAGTACCGTTTTTTAACGTGTCCTTGAAGGTCGTTTTCGCCTTCAGCATATCTGCATGCGAGGTCATGTGAGAGGTTGAGCATTTGGTTGACTGCAGGCGATTTTAGTCCCTCGCTTGCAATCATGTTTATGCATTCTTTGTCTCGGTATTGTTCATGTTTGCGGCTTGCTTCAATTAGGTTTAGTACTAATTCTGAGAAGTTCTCCATTTGGTCTTCTTCCCCACGCTTAATCATCAACGGAATTACGCTTTGCAGTATTTAGCCGTTACTGGAAGCAAGTCAAGTTCAAGGGTTGAATGATGGCGGTATAAGCGGCAATCAATTTACTTGTTACTATACAACGGGACATTGTTATGTAGAATATTTCTCCAGAAAGGAAGGCAACCGCAAGGCAAAAAAGAGAATCTTTGTTAACTTTCCAAGCCATATATTAGGCGTTTTCTGCTTTAGCATTGACAAGCCAATAGCCAGCTAATTAAGAGTGCACCGTTTTTTCTTCCGTTTGGCTTGGTGCTTGGGTTATTTTTGCTATGGGCACTGCGCCTGATAGGACGCTGTTGTTTAGAAATGTTATTTCTTTTCCAGAATCCAAATGGACAATCGTCTGTAATAGCGTTACTGCTTTGACTATGCCCTGTTCATTATTGTATGATGTGATGACTCGGTCACCTACAGCGTAATGTAATCTGCCTTCCTTTAATGGTTCTTCATATTTGCGAACGGCGGTTATGATTATTCCTCCTGAAGCAATTGCACTGTTTGGAATGGTAATTTGCCCCACATCAGTCTGTATTCTCATAACGAGCGCAGTCATTTCTGTGACTTTTCCAGGGATACTGTTGACCATGACGTCGTCGCCTACTTTAAACTGGTAAGTAGTGAAAACTAAGAAGCCTGACAAGAGGCTGCCGACAAATGTGGATATGACAAGACCTGCGGTGATTGAGATTATTCCTGCACCGGTTAGAAGTTCTGTTGCAGAAACTTCCAAAATGTTTAGGATTCCGAAGGTCATTACTAGTATTGCTATTGCAAGCAGTGCGTACTGCAGCATTGTTGCGGCTTGGTTTCCTATTCGCTGAGTCATAAGCGGTTTAGAACGTCGTATAAGTATTATTGCGGCTAACCAAAAACCTAAAATGATGATTATGTTTACGGCTTGTTCAATTAGCTTGGATAAGCTTATGGGTTCAGCAATGAACAGGTGGAAAACGATGAGCGTGCCTATGCTTAAGATTACTATGAATATTAAGAAAACAGTGAGTCTTTTTAATGAGCGAATAACGTGAGCCATGTTAGTCCTTCCTACCCATAATTTGCAAGCATATTTCTATAGTTTTCTCAAACAGAATATGCCGTTGTCATAACAGGCCTGGTCAACCAATAGCTTCCTTGTTCGCACCCAACCAGGAAAACACATGCGCTCAAAGAAAAGAGCTGAAATCTCCATTTTTTAGACCGTTTAGCTATTCAGTGGCGTTCCGTTTATATCCGACTTCAAAGTGCATGCGTATTCAAGAAGGATAAAAAAGTGAAGCCACCCAGAGCCTCCAGCGAGTTTGGTTATCTTAGAAAATGGGTTCCGATCGCTCTTTTGATAGGGGTGGTCTGCGGAGTGGGAAGTATTGTTTTCTATGAGGCAATTAGGCTCGCTAGCGCGGTCCTGCTTGGCCAAGTAACTGGTTTTTTTGCTCCTACGCCAGCCGGAGAAGGCGCAAGCTTAGGCGTAATCTCGTCCCATCTTTACTTGATTCCGTTGGTAACTACTGTTGGAGGACTTTGCAGTGGTATACTCGTCTACGGCTTGGCACCAGAAGCCGAGGGACATGGAACTGACGCAGCAATAGATGCTTTTCACAATAAAAAGGGTGATATTCGATCAAGAATACCTTTGGTTAAGCTTGTGGCTTCAGCAATAACGATTGGCTCTGGCGGAAGTGCAGGCAGGGAGGGTCCGACAGCGCAGATGGGGGCAGGCTTCGGTTCCTTCCTGAGCAAGAGATTTCAGCTCAGTGTACATGACAGAAGAATCGCAGTTGCAGTCGGCATAGGTGCAGGAATCGGCTCCATCTTCAAGGCGCCGTTTGGAGGGGCCATAATGAGCGCTGAGATTCTTTACATGGGAGATTTTGAGGTTGAGACGTTGCTGCCAGCTTTCATAGCTTCAATAATGGGCTACAGTATATTCGCGTCATATGTCGGGTGGACGCCTATATTTGGTTATTTGAACCTAAGTGCTTTCAACGACCCGATTGTTCTGCCCTTTTACGCTGTTTTGGGTATAATCTGCGGTTTAGTCGGCATTGTGTACGTCAAGGGGTTCTACGGCACGCGGGCTCTTTTTCAGCGCCTAGGGATGCCCCGTTTCTTGAAGCCGGCTCTGGGAGGATTTTTAGTGGGTATTATTGGAATGTTTCTCCCGCAAGTGCTTGGCATGGGGTATGGTTGGCTTCAGATACTGATGAGCGGAAACTTTGTCTTACTCCCTATAATTTTGATTCCAATAATCATTGTAGCCAAAATAGTTGCGACGTCTCTTACAGTTGGTTCAGGAGGAAGCGGAGGCATCTTCGCACCAGCCTTGGTGATAGGCGGCTTTCTAGGAGCAGCACTCTGGATATTTCTAAACGGGCTTTTGCCAAACTTCGGTCCTGTCCTTGCCGCATTTGTTATAGTGGGGATGATGGCGTTTTTCGGAGGCGTAGGCAAGGTGCCTATTGCCGTCATACTTATGGTTAGCGAAATGACCGGAGGATTTGCTCTGCTGGTTCCCTCAATGATAGCCACTGCCGTTGCATATGTAATCGCAGGAAAGTATACGATCTATAGAAGCCAGGTTCAATCAAGGGCTGATTCGCCAGCCCATAGAAGTGAATACTCTACTCCTTTAATGCAGAAGCTCTTTGTCAAAGATGCAATGACCAAAAAGATCATCACAACTACCCTCAACTCACCGCTTTCAGAGATCGCTGAGATAATGGCCAAGAACACAATAAAAGGTATGCCAGTGTTGGATGATAACGGCAGACTTGTGGGTATGGTTACACTTACGGACGTTCTTAAAGTTAATCCAGAGCAGAGAACTACGACAATGGTAAGCTCCGCAATGACTAAAGAGCTGATCACAACGATTCCTGATGAAAGTCTTTACACTGCTTTTGGCAAGATGACGAGTAACCAGATTGGACGCCTGCCAGTTGTTGAGCCAGGAGACAGCACGAAGCTGATAGGCATAATCACGCGAGAAGACGTCTGGCGAGTCTACAACGTAGAGATTATGTCAGAACTGGAAGAGGTTAAACTTTCAGGAAGCGTCGAAGAAAACAGCGAACCGTACTCTTAAGCATAAAAATACGAAGCAAAGGCCCTTTGAAATGCTCAGCCCTCCCGCAAAACGGTCTTATCGTCAGGTAATTGTTGACGTGACGGGTTTAGGGTTATTTCAGCTCAGAGATCCGTTTTTGCACTATTTTGAGTAATTGATTTCTTAGCTTTTCACCAGAAAGGTTGGCTTGTATGAAGCACATGCGGTTGGCTAATTCTTCGTCGCCGAGTGTATTCTGTATCCATTTTTGGAAGTCTCCACGGGGATAGTGAAAGAGAATTGAGTTAGCGTCGATGGTTTCCAGCTTCAACGCAAAGTCAGGTAAGCTAACGGCTGTTATGCCTGTGTAAACTCCCTTTTCTGTTGAAAAATGGAATCCTGTTTCAAAGGGCACATTTCTGAGAATCCTTTCGCTATTCGGCTTCTCGGTAAGTAACTCCTTTTCAGACGAGACTTTTTTTGTCGTTGAAAATTCACCAGCTTTGTTAGTAGAAGTTGTTTTGAGTACTTTATAGTTTCTTGTGATTGTATAGGTGCAGTCACAACTTATGTAATGCAATTAGCTTTTTTGAAATCTTGAAAAAGTGGATAGGGAAAGGGACTGGGATTGTTTGTGAACACAAACATTGTAGATGGTAAAGAATTTACTGCAACCTCATACGTTCACATATGGCATTAAATGGACTGACACCAAACCTTAAAAGAAGCGAAAACAATGGAAGATGTGGGAATATGTTTTGGTCGAAGAGGTAAGAAATAAGAAACCTAAACTTCCAAAGAAGAAGCGACTCAATAGAATCTTGAAAAAGCAAGGCCGCCCTTGAAACACCTTATGTAATAAAATTCAAAGTAAGCCTTCACTCGCTTCTAATTAGCACATTGCATATTTCACCCTTGCATATTTCAACCCTTTTCCAGAACAGTTAAAACATCGATAATTACAACCTCTCAAAAGATTATCGTTTAGACCCGCTTTTCCAATTATTTATAAGTCTCAACGGGTTCTGGTGCTTCTTCGGTTATTGATTAATTGTGGAGAGTTTACTTTTTGGTTGCTGCTTCTAATTTTAATTCTTTATTTTCTTTTATTCCAGTAGCTCGGAAGAGACTATATTTAACCATCCAAAACCAACAACTACTTCGTCACTCTGCGTTGCTTGCAGGATTTTAGGGGAAAAGGAGGATTAAGCGGATTTAGCCAAGTGCTAACATTTACAAGGCGCAAAAACAATATGAGACGCCTTATCCTATGTTAGCAGCCAGACCCGCCCAACAACAGGGCTCTTAGCTGATCCTTCCTCTTCCTTTTTATCTGGTTACGATTCTAGAATATAAAATAATGTTGTCACAAATTGAAACAACAACCGCTAAGTTACTAAAACGATCTTAGGCGTGATTGCCCTTTATGCTCATTCATTCGGTAACGAATGGCTCGATTACTTTTGAAAGTCAAGTTGGAAACGGCACCACATTCATATCAAAAATACGAATAAGCAAGCAAGAAGGCAATTTTTAATTTTAAAAATAGACCGCAATCTAAAAAAAGGAGTATGCGTGAAACTTCGCCATTAGGACGTTTCATTAGGAGAGAAATTAATTCTTGACCGTTTACTTATCCAGCATAGTTGGGAGCGCGAGCATCAGTGTGTACTCGCTGGCAACTGAAAACATAGTGGTAATTCCAAGAATGGTTCCCAAGAAAAAAGCTCAAGAGTTCGCCGATTGGCTAAAAACCAAACTTGTCTACACATCCATCGGCGGCTCAGTCCTTGCAGGCGCGTTGGCATGCGCAAACTCGAACGGAATGCTGCTTCCAAACTATATCCGAGATGAAGAATTAGCACAAATAAAAGCGGCTTTTGAAGGAAACATCACGGTAATGGAAACAAAAAAGACAGCTTACGGCAACCTAGTCCTTGCCAGCGACAAGGGCGCAGTAATTGATCCACGCTTTAAAGGGTCTGAAATAAAAAAAATCTCCGAAACCTTGGGGGTGGAGGCGGTGCCAACAGAAATCGCAGGCTTACCCTATGTCGGCTCCTTAGCTGTTGCAACAAACAAAGGCGTACTAGCTCACCCGTTGCTAAAAGATGAAGAAAGAAAAATCTTAGAAAACGTTTTCAAAGTTCCAGTCGATGTTGGCACAGTTAACTGCGGAGTCCCTTATGTTGGAACTGGCTTACTTGCTAACTCACACGCTGCCGTGGCTGGTTCTATGACAACTGGACCCGAGATGTTTATTATTGGGAATGCGCTGGATGTTGTGCGGGAAGATGAAAAATGAAGGCTTTCAAAGTAACCGGCGAAATCAATAAGCCAAAACTGACAACTCCTTTTGTAAGAGAATTGTTAGCTGACAAAAGTGAGCATGCAGTGGAGAAGGTTTACGCTGAATTAGGCAGTAGACACCGAGTAAAAAGATGCCACATTAAAATAACTGATGTTCAAGAAGTTTCTGCAGACGAAATTGAGAACCCAATCTTAAAGAAAATCGTAAGTGGAGAATAAGCACTTGGCGCAAAGAAGTAAAGCAGAGGAAGAACTTCGCAAACTCAGCATGGAAATGCAATATCTAGAACAAACTGCAGATGCCTTGCAACAACGCATCAACATGGTCAACGCCGCTTTAACAGACTTAACCTATGCTAACATGACTTTGGATGGAATTGACAAAGAAAAAGAAAACGCTGAACTTTTGGCTCCAATCGGCGGAAGCGCTTACGTGAAAGTTAAACTTGCAGACACAAACAAGGTAATTGTCGGAATGGGGGCAGGCGTATCCATAGAAAAAACCCTGCCGGAAGCAAGAACAATCCTGAAAGAACGGTTGGATGAACTGGAAAAAACCATGAACGCCGCTCAGCAACAGTTTATCCAAGTGGCTGACAGAATAAACAGTGGCAGAAGCAGGCTTGAAACTTTGCTTGCTGCAAGAGAAGGGAAATCTTGAAGCGATGTTTGAGAAGCTCAAGTCCGGTTTCAAAGGCTTAGTAAACAAAGTTACAACAACAGAACTTAAAGCTGAAAACCTAAACCCTATTTTATCAGAATTCAAAATGAGCCTAGTCGAAAACGACGTGGCTTTTCCGGTAGCAGAAAAAATCAGCAACGACCTTGAAAAGCGTCTAGTAGGTGTCCAAGTTAAACGCCTAGATGATCGGAAAAAAATCGTTGAGGAAAACCTCAGACAGGTTCTTTTAGAAGTCATGCAAACTAACAAAAAAATTGATTTACTCAACATGGCCGATGAAAAACGCAAGAAGAAAGAGCCATTTATCTTAATGTTTGTAGGCATTAACGGCACAGGAAAAACCACCACAATCGCCAAGGTTGCACAGTTTTTCCGAGATAAAGGCTACTCTGTAGTGCTTGCTTGCGCTGACACTTACCGTGCAGGCTCAATTGAGCAGTTGGAAGAGCATGGAAAACGTTTAGGCATTCGCGTCATTAAAAGCAGTTATGGTGGTGACCCTGCAGCAGTAGCTTTTGACGCTGTAAGCCACGCTAAATCGCATGGAATTAATATTGTTTTAATCGATACAGCTGGTCGGATGCAGACTAATCAGAACTTGATGAATGAGCTTGTTAAAGTGAAGCGTGTTGTTGGTCCTGACTTAACTATTTTAACCGTTGATTCACTGATCGGCAACGACGCGGTTATGCAAGCGGAAGAATTCAACAAGGCAGTCGGCGTAGACGCCACAATTTTGACAAAGGTGGATGCTGACGTCAAAGGAGGTTCAGCGTTGAGCGTAACATACGTAACTCAGAAGCCGATTTTGTTCATCGGGATTGGGCAAACGTATAAGGATTTGGAATTGTTTAATCCTGAAAAATTCGTCAACATGGTATTGCGATAAGTTACGGCTCTTCTACATCGATTAGTTCGAAGCGTATTTTATTTGGGTGAATCCAGTACGCTTTAATGAAGTCTTCAATGCTTTGGTCAACGTCTAAGTCTTCAAAAAAATTAATAAAGTCCTCGTCTACGCCCTCCAAATTTTTTGATGTGTAGACTCTCAAGTTAGCTAAATATTCTTTACCAACGCTTAGCTCCTGCATCGAAATCATGTCCGGCACCTCAACCGCAAATGGCAAGTTTGTTAAAACGTCTAAAACAGCAACCTTGCATGCACAATCATTTTTAGCTTTAACTACAATCAAGCGTTTATCAAAAACCCTAAAATTCCAATCACCTTCAATATCTGAAGAAGCCGACATAAACTCTGCACAATAAAAATAGACGTTTCCACCTTAAAAAACTTAAAGAAAACCATTTGATTGTAACTAAATAACCCGACATGATGTGGAAAATTAAAAAAACGCTAACTAGTTTAACAAGAAAATAGTAAAAAATACTTTCATAAGCTCTCAATAAAGGCGCTTCATAAAATTACCTCTATAAAATATAGTTTAACTTTTAGTTTCTATAGATTATTTGTGAAACTCTTAAGAACATTAAAAGCACTCTATATTTTTGCTGAAGTACGCAAAGCCAACAGAAATCAAAAAATGCTTCGGCGAATCAACGTTTAACAAGCCACCCTAAACCCCTATATCCCAAAATGGATTCCCAAATCTCTTTCCATCCTTGTTAAACGTTCGATTCGCTGAGCAACTCGTTTTAACTGGTTGCTTAAATTTGCCTTGTTAAAAATCAAACAGTAAATTTTCTTTTTGAGTCGGCTCAAGGTTTTGTTTGGTCTTTTTTCCATTTTGATGGGTCACGCAAGTTTTGGATCGGCGAATCGTCCGCGTAACCCAACGATGTTTGAGCTTGTTGTTTGTATTTTTTCTCTGCTTCTTTCGCTTTGCTTTCTTTGGCGCTAAGCTCAACGCTTCCCTCAAGCTTCCGTATTGTTCTGCCTAATCTGTGTTGACCTTTCGTAACCATAACTTTGCTCCTTTCATAATTGCTATTAAGATAAAGGTTAAAAAATATTGTTCATAATATCCAGGCTAAAAGCGTCTTTTAACGTTTAGTTTTGGACGTGACTGAAAAAGCCTTCGGTATATGCGTATGGATAATGGCTTTTTGCTGCTGAAACGGTCAAGCAAATCGTATACCCCTCCCCCTTTAGCGCTTTTTTACAGCTGAGAATCATCGTGTTGCGTGAATCAACCTGAACCTTGCCTTCAAGCGCAGGTAACACAACAGGCAACCGTACGGCGTCACAGTTAAAAACCCCTCTGAGCTACTAGCTTGTTAGGTGACGCTTTTTATGAAAACAAAAGTTAAAACCATAAAGCAAAAAGTGGTTATTCCAGCCTCTCCCAAAGAAGTTTACGAGGCCTATGTTGACCCGAAAAAACACAGCCAATTCACAGGCAGCAAAGCCACGGGCAAAGCAGAGGTCGGCGGCAAGTTCACGGCTTGGGACGGGTACATTTTTGGGAAATACCTTGAGCTTGACGATGGAAAACGTGTTGTTCAGGAGTGGACTTCGACCGATTTTCCAAAAGGCTCTGGCCCTTCAAGGTTAGAGTTATGTTTCAATAAGGTACCTAAGGGAACAGAACTTGTTATGGTGCACTCGAACGTTCCAGAAGAGCAAGCAGATGAAACAGCCGAGGGCTGGATAGAGTGGTATTGGAATCCGCTTAAAAAATACTTTAGCAATCAATCAAAAGCTTGATTGGACAAGTCATTTAAGATGAATTTGGCAATACGCGTTTTTTGTTCTGTACTTCCCTAGCTTTGGCTATGCCTGAGAGGGAAAAGACGACGGCTGAAACAGCCAGCAACACGGTTAGCGATATGAACATTCCGTTGTACTGCAAAACTGATGCGAGGATTACGCCGCTTATTATTGGTCCAAGAACTTGCCCAACATCCATCATGGTGCTCAAAAAACCCATTGATGTGCCTACTAAGCTTTGGGGGGTTAGTTCGCACATCAAAGGCGCGGTTGAGGAGATTACCATTGCAAAGCCAAAGCCGTACCCGATTGAAATTGCCAGCAACAGAGGAAACTGTGTGGTGAATGGAATGAAAAACAAGAGTATGCCACTGATAATGCAGCCTAGAACTATAGGTATGCTCCTGCTGCTTCTATCAGAAAAGCGCCCTATTATTGGTCGGGATAAAATCAAAGACACAATCTGCACGCCCATAACCACAGAAACAGCCAACGCGTTAAAGCCTGCCACCTGAATCATGTACTGTACCAAATAAAACTCCACCACACCGTAAACGTAGTATTGGCAAGCTTGAACAAAACTTACAATCAAAGCACCCCTGTTACGGGCGACCTCAAGCCAACCCCGAAGCATCCTACCCGTCTCAATTTTTGCACTCGCGGGCTGTGCAGGCGCAGTCTTGCTTTCAGAGAGCAAAAGCAAAGCGATAATAAACGAGGTTACGCCTGCAATGCCAACAGCCAAGTATAACGTATGGTAACCATAATTGGTCACGAACAATATGGAGCCGCCCAAGAAAGGCGCCACTCCTCTTCCTACATAAGTTGCCGAATCGAAGGTGGAAATGCGCTCGCCCCTCTTTGCAGGGTACCGCTCAGCAACTGAGGCTTCAGCAACCGGAACAAAAATCGCTGTGGCAAACCCGTGGTAGAACCGTACAAGCGCCAGCTGCCACCACACCGTCACAAACAGGTAGAGAAATGGTGCGGAAGCGAAAACAAAGGTGGAGAATAGGAGAACTTTTTTTCTGCCCAAGACATCTGACAGCGAAGCTGCCGGAAGACTCACCAATATACCTGGGATAGTGGATGCAGCCGCAATAACACCAGTCAAATCAGCGGGTGTTCCTAGGCTTATGGCAAAGGGGTTCAGCACCGGATCCTTTGACATTGTGGAGCTTAAGATCGCGAAGGCACCCATTATGCATAGAACCAAGAAGTACCGGTCAGTAACCTTAGCGATTTTCCGCAACTTCATTGGCAATCAACTATAACTTTTTGGGCAAGTGATATTTTGGCTTTTGCCTATAAACCCGTCATTTTTGAAGTGATTTACATAACAAAGACTACGCCTACCCTACAGGCAACTAATTTTTAGACCCATTTTCACCAGCTAAAAAGTAACCTACCCCCTCTCATTTAGCTACCATCTTTCGTTAGTGAAATTGATCCAAAATTTCTTTTTGAAGCCTCAAGCGGGAACGCTGAAAAAACGCGATACCCGGAGACCTGCTGAGTGCAACGTTAGAAAGTTGACATGACCCGATTAAGCATTATTATTTTTACAGTTTAACTTCCAGAACTTTATTAGCGATGCTTACCAGCATGGAAAATTTGCTGCGCTTTTTAAGTTTGTGAGCCGCCTCTTTCCAATTTCAAGATGCGCTTGAAAATGCAAGCGTCAGGTTCTATGGCTTATGGGTTATCTGAAAGGCAAGAGTTTGGGAGATTAACCGATAAAGGAGCCGCATCGATAAAATGGACAAAATGCGACCAGAAGACTGAGACGAACCGTGGTCATAGGTTTGGGAAGCGCAATATTATGAAGCAATAAGTGATTAATTTGGGTAAAATCGATTATTTGATTTGGGTAAAGCCTTAATTAATTGATTTTTTCTCTTAATTATTGAGTTTTTCGATCTTTTAAAGGCTAAATGGAGCGGAATGAGAAAGGACTCAAAAGGAGAAAAAAACAATTTTTCATCTCAGAAGCAAAAAAACAATTATGGCAGCAGTGTTGGCGACTGCGTTATGTCTTGTGCTTTCAAGTTTTTTGCCATTAACCCACTCTCAAACAGGCAGCAGCTTTACCTTACCATGCACCATCAACACAACCGGAAGTGCGTGGGATGGCGAGCTGGCGTTTGACCTGTCAGGAAGCACCGGTTCTTATTTAGTGGTTATGGATACCAATGGCACCGTGCTAAACTTTCGTGAATCTGCGGGCACGGATGGCTACAACGCCGCTTACTTCATTGCACCTGACACCCTGATGTTCCAAGGTGAACCTGAAACAAGTGTACCTAACACTGTCTGGGGAACCTATGCTACGCATTTATGGAATTTAACCTCAGACACGACCGTAGACTTTCCAAATGTTCTGGGGGAACATGATATTCAATACGATCCAATCAACAACACTTTTCTCACCCTGCAAGACTACGTCAGACAAGTCGGAACCAACCTGATTCTTTATGACAGAATTGTACAGCTCGACCCAAACGGCAATGTCCTTTGGAGTTGGGACACCTACGGTAACATACCGCTCAGCGAAGCTTCTCCGTACAACGAAACCGCCACCACAGTCGACGGGCAAACAGTGGAAGATTTCACTCATGCGAACAGTCTTGACTGGGACTACAACAATAGCATTATTTACCTAAATTTACGGAACACAAACACTTTCTATGCGATTAATCAAACTACGGGAAACATAATTTGGGCGTGCGGCGAATTTGGCAACTTTACCCTTGTTGGTGCTAATGGTCTGCCGCCCAGTTTATGGTACGGCTGTCACGATGTCAAAGAGGTGGCTCCAGATGTCTTCACTATGTTTAACAACGATTACGCCAATACCACTAATCCTGATGATTGCCAAAGCAGCATGTTAGAAGTGACGCTAAACGAAACAAGCATGACGGCATACGTAGACTGGAGCTGGGAAGCCCCAACGCAATACTGGAACGAATATGGAGGAGCAACCCTGATTCTTCCAAATGGTGACTTTATAGCTGACTTCGGGGATCCAACACATCAATTTCAGCAAAACTCAGAAAACGGAGGAGACCTATCTTGGGACTTCGCTAACACGGGCGCAGTGTTTGTGGAAGTGAACCCTGCAGGACAAATAGTGAGAACTTGGACGTTTCCCGTCGGGTATTATGTCTACAGAATTGAAGCAACAACCATTCTAACTCCTGCCACTACCCCAACCCCAACTCCTATCACTACCCCAACTCCTGTCACTACTCCAACTTCAACTCCTGCCGCTTCCCCAACTTCAACTCCTGTCACTTCCCCAACTTCAACTCTTTTCACTACTTCAACTCCGTCGGTGTCGCCAAGTTCAACTCCTTTAATCTCAATCAATTCTCAAACAATCATCGCCAGCGTCGTACTTGCCGCAGTTGTCGTGGCCGCCGTAGTGTTAGCTGTTTTATTCTACATGAAAAAAAGAACCACCAACCATAAAATTCATGCCAACAAAGAGAACCCCTAATTTTTAAAATACTCCTTCCAAGATTAGAATTGGGGTGGGACTTGAACCAACGCAATTTGGCTTTGTCCATTTAGGTTTTTCTTGAATCTCTTTCTTTTTTTAATAATAATCTATTGACAGGCTGAAGTTCCAAGAAAATGTTTGAATCTACCGATAAAATGATGAAAATAATTCTTGTTGCGTAGTAGATGTTGAGGAATTTTGAGGATTAAAGAGTTGCAAAATCAGATTTTACTGCATGTAAAAATTGTTCTGGTAGAAAACAGAAAATTGCATATAGTGTTCTGGATGAGAACAATTATTTTTTGTCTTCGTTTTCTCAATGGTTTCTTTGTTCGCAACTGTCAAATATTCTTCCTCTCTTTGTTCTGTTTAAGTAGCTGATTAAGATAAACTGCAGTACGCCTCCAGAGGCGCTGGCTACTACCCATGCCCAAGCCCCAAAACTGCTGAAAGTAAACACGAAGATGGCGGTTCCGATGAGGAAAACAGTGAACCCTACAATATTAAATTTGATGAAGCGCCAAAGCCATTTCAATGCTGTTTTTCCAAAACCTTTCCTAGCAGGCTTACCCATCTTTATCACATTCAAAAGCAATGTTCCATAGTAAAAAGAACATAGCCATATTTAAGCAATAAACAATGTTTGTTTTTTACTCCAAAAAATTACAAGCGAGGAGTGGACAAAATCTAGCCCTCCAGAAAACGCAAGTACGACACTTTCGGGGATAAGCTACGTCTAAAGGTTTTGTTTTAAATTTTTCTTCCACATTTCTCGATTAGCTCTCTAGCTGATTTAGTTAAATCTGGGTGTAAGTATCCGTTACAAGGAGGATGATTCATTTAGTCATTTGATTTGCTATCAATTGGAGGGCAAGCCTCAAATATTATTCCTTTTTTAGTTTTGTTAATGTAGGTGATTAATGCAAACTCCATAACCCCGCCATCCACGCTAACGATAATATAGGACCATTCTCCAAAAAAAGGGAAGATAATTACATAAAGAACGATGTTTATTAAGAAAACGGTTAAGCCTATGATATTATATTTTATGTAACGCCAAGCCAATTTTTTGATTCGTGTCCTAAGATTGCTCATCGCCTTCAATTCCCCCTCTAACGAATTAATAGATGTTGGATTCACATTTACTAATTTTAAGGCCTCTGGAAAGTAGGTTATACGCTCTTTTTAATCTGTTCTAAAGTTTATATAAAACTATTTATAAAAATTAGCAGAATATGCGCTCGCTGCTGAGATGTATTCCCTCCTCAAATGAAGCATGCTGGTCAGCCAAATGCGTAATATGCTTTGAGGCAAAGATAGCGCGCGGTGTGTTCTAATTATGTCCGTCGACTTGGGGTCTTTCAGGAAGCGCGCCTGATCATTCATTTCGGTAAAGCAACCAAAAAGAAAAGCTGAGGGTTCGGTTAAAGAGCTGGGGATGGGAATTGAACCCATATATAACAGCTCTGCAGGCTGTCGCCTGAACCATTCGGCCACCCCAGCATGTTGAATCTAGGTTGAGTCCGACATAAAAATATTGTTGGCACTTTTTGTTTTTTTGATTTCCGCAAACTTGCTTTTAAGAATTAAAAGAATTAAAACAAATACTGAACAAGATTAAGGCAATCACTGAAAAAGCACTAATCAAATAATAATAGTGTAAAATCTATAGGCAACGGTGGTTTATTCAGGCTCTTCTTCTTTGGACTTATCCTTACCAAAACGATTTTCTAGCCATGTGCTTGCCCATTTATCCACTAGTGAATCGAGAAAGCTTTGTTGGTAGGCAATTAAAATTTTTGCAATTCTATCTTCATCTTTTAAGATGTATATGTTTTCATAGCCTATTTTGGTCCTTTCAATAATGCGATTATCTAACAGATACTTTAGGTAAAAAGAAATTGCTGAAGGGGACATCTTTAAAGTCTGAACTATGAATCGGTACTTTGCTTTCTTGCTTACAAGAATTATCATAACGATTTCTCTCAGCCTCTTCTGCCGTAAAACCGATAGTAATTTTTTATCCTCAGAGTTAAGCGGCTCAGCGTAATATCGTGTGTAATGCTCAGATTTTTCCTCAAGTATAACATTTCTACGCGCCATATAGATTAAATGGTATTGAAGGCTCGTTAAGGGAATGCCCAAAATTCTTTGAAGCTCCCTTATGTGCAAACCTGGATTTTTCTTTATAGTCGCATAAATTTTACTTCTCCGCTCATTTTCTAAGATTTCGTCTTTGAACATTATCCTTAGTCCTGTAAAACTCCGATGAGTATGATCAAGAGAGCTACAGCGTCTATCATAAGATGAAGACTATCCGTGAACTCTATATTGAAGGTGTTGTAGAATAATTCAGGGATAGAGAGTACGCCGTGAATAAAGAACAATCCAAATCCAATGGTTAGTAACTGCGTCTTTTTGTTTCGCAAACGTTTATAGGTTAACAAAGCAATAGCGAAAATAACTGTAGTTATTATAAGGAATACTACACGCGAAATGATGTCAATAAGTGTTACCATTTCTAACATCTCTTGAATCAATAAGTCGCTTAATTAGCTAATTAAATTTTGTGACAACACTCGCTGTAAAGAGTATTGCCCCTATTTCCTAAAGGTGAAAAAAGTTTGAAGCTAACATTCTGAATTAAATTCTGTTTTTTTCTTGGTTTGTCGGACTAATTCTATTTTAATAATCTTCCAACATCTCAACTCTAAACCCCAAGCGGATCAAAGTCGTTACCATTGTTGTCTTCAGTGACAAATCCAGACCTTACCGCTAAGTCCTTCATCACAGCCATGATGTTATGCGATCTTAGTCGGTTTTTACCCTTTCTTGCAGGAATAACGGTGTTCTATTATCAAACTTTACGCCTCTGCTCTTCATGTCTGCTATGTAAGCTTTCATGCACGTGCTATAATCTTTGCACTATTTTTATTTGATATTTGTCTTATTATGTTTTAGTAATTACGCTAGTTTTATTCAGAATTTGTTTTAATTCATAATAGTATTTGTTCGACGGTTTTTATTACCATCATCACCATGTAGAGTCGGCATGGAGACAAGAGCATGAGAGTGCTTCTTATCAATCCGCCTCAGACTTTTTACCCTGGGTCAGACCTGCCGGCTGGTAACCTTCCGTTAGGTTTGTTGTACATTGGTGCAGTACTTGAGAAGGAGGAACACAATGTTGAAGTATTAAATTCTTTCATGACCGATTCGGTTTTCTCCAAAAATGGAGATGCAACAGAGGTAGGCATGCCATATGGTAGAATTAAAGAGGAAATCTGTAGAAGAAAACCAGACATTGTAGGGATAACTAATCCTTTTACTAGTCAAGTGGACCATGCAATGAGAGTAGCAACTGCTGTAAAGAAGGTAGACCCGAATATTCTAACCGTTGTGGGCGGTCCACATGCCAGCGTTGTACCTGTAGATTTTTTGAATGAAGCAGTGAACGTTGACATTGCAGTTATCGGTGAAGGAGAATACGCGATGTTAGATATCGCGGATTATGCGCAAGGGCAAAAAGACTTAGAAGAGATTCAAGGAATTGCCTATCGCAAAGAGGGAAAAGTAATTCTAAATTCTCCAAGACCGCCTATCGAGAATTTAGATGAGCTCCCGTTTCCTGCTTACCATTTGGTGGATATGGAGCAATATCTAAATCCTAAAAAAATAGATTATAGAAGCTTCAAGGAGAGGGCGATACCCATGGTTACTAGTAGAGGTTGCCCTTTCAACTGTCACTTCTGTGCAGTGCATTTGCATATGGGAAAGAAATTCAGAGCGCATTCCGTTGCTTACGTCATTAACCATATTGAATATGTTGTGAATAAATATAAAATTAAAAATATTTTCTTTGAAGACGACAATATGACACTAGATGCAAAAAGATTTGAGGGTATTGTTGATACTATAATTGAAAAAGGGATTAAGATTAACTGGGAATTACCAAATGGGGTAAGGGCAGATACATTAAATTTCGCTCTTTTAACTAAAATGAAAAAGTCAGGTTGCCGAAGTGTCTTCTTCGGGGTCGAATCTGGCGACCAGTATATATTAGACAACCTTATCGATAAGAGCCTACGATTAAAAGATGTCGTTAATGTTGCTAAAATGTGCAAGAGTATAGGTCTAAAAACAGGTGGGTTTTACGTCATCGGTTTTCCTGGTGAAAAGAAAGAGAATATGATGAAGACTGTTGAGTTTGCTCTGAGTCTTAAGAGGGAATATGATGTTGGCATGCACCTTTTTGTGGCAACGCCGAATTACGGCACTAAAGTTTACGATGTGTGCAAGAAAAACGGATATATTCAGCAAGATCTAACGCCACGTGCTTTTGCAGAGGTAAGACAGCCACGCGGAGTGCCGCTAATAAAAACGGAAAATTTCACGCCTCTTGAAGTGAAAGAAATAGCTTCGAAAGCGGTGGAGAAATACAAGAAATTATCAGTGATCAATTATGTTAAATACCCTATAAAGACACTGAAGACCGCGCAGAGTTCTCCGAGGGTTACTAAACGATTTATCGAGAATTTATCGCGCACATCCTTTTTCTGGTGAAACAAAAACCTAAGTTCATAACTAACTCTGATATCGATCCTGTCTTCAAAAAATTGTGGTTCCGTTTGGAAAGAAAATTAGAAGTTTCTTGCTTCTTTTCGTTTCTCTGCTTCTTCGTAGAAACGAAGAACTTCGTCTACTATTTCCACGTTAGATAGCAGCATCCGTCTGCAACAGTATCGTTTCAAGCCTAGGCTGTCTAAGATGTCGCTTGCATTTTCGCCTGTTTTGTTCAACCAGCAAAACGGTGACAACTCTCGTTAATTGTGCGTATACCGCTTCCTTCAGCGTCGAGAAAACAGAGCAGATGTTAACCGCTAATGGCGTTGCTATTCCTTCGATTGATAAAATTAAAAAGTATTTCCAGTAAGTAGAAAGGCTGAGTTTGTCAGAAAAAAATGATGACACAACAAACTTAATTATGCTTCCACGACCCAATAATTCCAGGGTTCATTAAGAAATGGTTACATTAAACCTTGACAAGATTTTCAACCCGCAAAATGTAGCCATCATTGGAGCCAGTGACGTTGAAGGTTCAGTTGGATATGCTTTAGTAAAAAATTTTACTCAACTGGGTTATGCTGGCAAAGTTTACTTCGTGAATATCCGAAAGCCCGAGATTTTAGGAGTTAAAACATTCAAAACAGTTGATCAGATTCCTGAACCTGTTGATTTAGCCATAATTGCTACGCCTGCCAAAACGGTTCCTGACGTTATGGAAGAATGTGGACGGGCACAAGTGAAAGGCGTAATTATTGTTTCTGGAGGCTTCAAGGAGACAGGTCTTGAAGGAAAGGCTTTGGAAGAGAAAATTCTTGAGGTCGCAAGGAAGCATAGTATTCGAGTTATTGGTCCAAACTGCATTGGCGTAATTCGTCCCAAAATAAATCTTAATGCCACCTTCATGAATAAGATGCCTAAACCAGGCAACATTGCTTTTCTATCTCAAAGTGGCGCTTTAGGCTCAGCGATCTTTGATTGGGCAATTCATGAAAACATTGGCTTCAGCAACTTTGTTTCAGTTGGCTCAATGATTGATGTTGACTTTGGCGATTTGATTGATTATTTTGGTTCTGATCCAAAAACTAAGAGTATACTCATGTACGTAGAGGGAATAACCGAAGCTCGCAAGTTCATGAGTGCCGCAAGGCATTTTGCAAGAACCAAACCCATAATCGTCGTGAAATCAGGCAAATTTGCTGAAAGCGCAAAAGCCGTTGCTTCTCATATTGGTTCATTTTCAGGAGAAGATGACGTTTACGATGCAGCATTCAAACGGGCAGGCATAGTTCGGGTTGAAGAGATAGCTGATTTGTTCAATGCTGCTGAGGTTTTAGGAACCCAGCCATTACCGAAAGGACCGAGACTTGCTGTAATAACTAACGCTGGTGGACCTGGGGTAATGGCTACTGACGCTTTGATTGCTCGAGGTGGCAAATTGGCTGAGTTGAGTGAGAAAACAATGGGCATGCTTAACGGTGTTTTGCCGTCTTTCTGGAGCAAAGGCAATCCGATTGATGTTCTTGGAGATGCCAGAATTGACCGTTATAAAGTTGCGGTTGAAGCTTGCCTAAATGATGATACTATTGATGGAGTACTAGTTATTTTTACCAAGCAAGCAGGTTCAGAACCGGCAGAGATAGCGAAAGGCATAGTTGAACTTGTTCGTGGCAAAGCATACCAGAACAAAACAATCCTTACCTCTTTCATGGGTTTTGACACTGTGCAAGAAGCAAACAATATTTTTAACGCCAATAACATTCCAACTTACTCTACGCCTGAGCAAGCAATCAAAACATACATGTACATGTACAATTACCAGCGCAATCTTGTGCTTCTTTATGAAACTCCTGAAGAGTTACCGGTTGATGCTTCACCACCCAAGCGCCCTATCATGGATATACTAAGAAATGCCTCGCTTGAAAACCGTGAAGCATTAACTGAAAGTGAAGCACAAAAAGTACTCAAATACTACAATTTTCCAGTCGTAAAAACTGTCGTTGCCCACAATGTTGACGAAGCAGTTGCGTTGGCACAAGAAATTGGCTTTCCTGTAGCGTTAAAAATTCTTTCACCCCAAATTGTCCACAAAAGTGATGCAGGCGGAGTCATCTTAAACATAAATTCGCCAAGCACGGTACGTGAAGCCTTTGAATTATTAATTCATAGGGCAAATGCCTACAATCCGAATGCCCAAATAAACGGCGTTATAGTCCAACCTATGATTGAGAAAAATGGCTATGAATTAATAATAGGTGGAAAAACCGATCCTGTCTTTGGACCAGTGATACTGTTCGGAATGGGCGGTGTAGGTGTGGAGCTCTTCAAGGACTATTCCATCGGGCTTCCACCATTAAATACCACGCTTTTACGTCGCATGATGGAGGAAACAAAGGTTTACCAGCTTCTGAAAGGATATCGTAATACGCCGCCCGTTGATCTTAAACGGCTTGAGGAAACTATGTTACTCTTTTCTCAGTTGCTCATTGATTTTCCGCAGATAAAAGAAATCGGCATCAATCCGCTTTTAGTAAATGAGAAAGATGTCTGCATCCTTGATGCAACAATAGTAATCGACAGAAACAATGTTTGCAAGAAATTTGAACCTCACGCACATATGGTGATTAGTCCTTACCCCAAAAAATACGAGATGCCTTGGTCTCTTGAAAACGGTCAAGAAGTGCTATTGCGACCTATAAAACCTGAAGATGAGCCTATGTGGCTTGAGATGTTCCAAAGCTTCTCTGAGGAAGCTATCCGATACCGGTTCTTCCAGATACTTAAAGATACACCACACGAAGTTCGAGTACGCTACTGCAACATTGATTACGACCGAGAAATAGCCATTATCGCAGAATTAACCGAAAATGGACGAAGAAAAATACTGGGGGTAACACGCTTAAGCATAGAGTCAGATGGAAAAAGTGGTGAAATGGCTTTTATCGTAACTGACTACTGGCAGGGTTTAGGCTTGGGCACCAAAATGGTTGATTACGTTCTTGACATAGCCAAGGAAAAAGGTGTCGAAGAAGTCTATGCGATAATGTTACGCGATAATTATCGAGCTTTAAGTCTTACAAAGAAAATGGGTTTCAACCTTGAATACCTAAACGACGGCACAGTAAAAGGCATTTTAGACCTCAAAAACGAAGATATGAATACCCAATGCCGTCCCCAACCAAAGATTTCAAAGAAAGTTGGCGAAGAGAAACAGCACGTGTAAAAAGGCCAAAAGAAAACAAGATTGGCATCTAAAAGCAGAAAGCAGGTGTTCCAGCTTAACTGCAAATCCAGCACAGTTTGGTTTGATTCGTTTCGATTATATCAAGTGAAGAGTTGCCATCAATTTTTCAATAAGATTTAGCAGAAAACCCAACGGTTTACGAAGAGGCCCGAGCACATTAATAATTTCCCGAAGATTATACAAGTCAGCTCTGTTAATAGTTCGAGTACCCAGCGTTGCAGCAATGAAAATAACTACAAACGCAATTATGCCTATTACTAATCTTATCGGGTTGGAAGCCAGTTGAGAGATATGAGCCAGTTGAGAGATATGAGCCAGTTGAGAGATGAGAAGGTATGTTAAGATTGCGGTTATTATTGAAGAAAACAGAATTTTGGCGGAAGATACCCAATCTACTGATACTTCGAAGTGCTTTTTGATAAATCGTAAACCTATGAATAAGCTTGGAAGACCGACTGTTATGGAAGCTGCAATTAATCCTAAGACGCCGAAGCGGGAAATTAACAGGAAACCCATGGGGAAACCAATCACGACTGTAAGAATAGTGAGGTTCATGTTGAATTTTGTGAACCCTTGTCCCATTAGCAAGTTGCCTACACTCAAATTTCCGAAAGCAGTATAAAGATAAGCTATTGAAAGCAATGCCAAAAATAATGGCGCTTCAGTATATCTATTTTGGTATATAGTGCCAATGCCTGGTTGTGCGAGGGCAATCACTATGGCTGTAACTGGCAAGACAATGAGCGAGGCGTACTTTACTGAATATTGGAAGACGTTTTTTAGAGTTTCGCTGTCTTTTTTATAGTCCAGTTTGGAGAATGCAGGAAACAGCATGGTTGTTACGGGAGTAGCGAAGAAAGTGATTAGAACAGAGAAATTTACGGCTAAGTTATAGTTCCCGATGGTAGCGTTGTTAGTTACATAGAATGCTAGTACATAGCTGTAGAATACGCTTAGGAATCCTGAAAGAATGGCACCTATTGAAACTGGTAAACCGTAATTAAACATGGTTTTAATTGTTGCCATTATTTCTAGCTTGCTGTTAGTTGATTTAGGCAGGGACTTGTAAATTGTCCACATCAGGAATATGCCAGCTAACCCCGCCATCAGGGAAGCTGTCGTGAAACCTGCTATTGCTCCAAGAGTGCCGAATCCTAAGAGTACCAGCGCAACTATCAAAACAGTTTTGACTGTTGATTGGATTATCAGCATGAAACTATAAAGATGCATTCTTTCCATGCCTGTGAATGCGGCAGTTGCTGCGTTCACTAGCCCGCCAGTTATGATAAAGAAAGAAGCGATTTGGATTAAGGGGACTATTGTGTGACGGTGCAAGCTTAAGGCTAAGACGGGCGAAAGGCCAAATGAGAGGAGGGAAAGCGATAAACCTAATATGATCTCGAACACTAAGCCTGAAAAAAAGATGCTTCTTATTTTAGCCTTGTTTTCGACGTTATATTGCGCAGAATATTTTACCATAGCTGAGTTGACTCCCCAATCTCGGAATGTGGCGATTAGGGTTGGTGCAATAAGGGCAATTGAGTATAAACCGTACTTTTCTGCACCCAGAATGTAAGTGATAGCTATGGTGCCTACAGCTGAGATGACAGTAGAAGCAACTAAACCCCACATAAGGTTAAAGCCGCCTCTAGCTGAAACTCTCGCCATCTCTGAAGCCTTGGTCATGTGTCTTTCCCAATTGCCTTTAGCATTTAAGCTAACTGTTGCTGGTAGGTACTGTTTATCACTTTTGGTTTAATAGGGTAGAATTAGCGATAGTTCTTACTGTTGCTTGTTGCACACAGTTCTCATGACATTAGCACACACGATTAGAGCCTGCTTATGATGCTTGCTAATGGTTATTTGCCTAAACCTATGGCGGTAAAGTTGAGTTTTTTGCTGTATGTTTCGGGGTTGTAGATTCTTCTGCCGTCGATAAGTATGGGTTGTTTCATGTTTTTTGTGAAGTCTTCAGGGGTGAGTTTTTTGAATTCGTCCCATTCAGTTACGAGTATGGCACAGTCTGCGTTTTTGAGGCAGTTGACTGCTGAGGATGCGTATTGAATTTTGTTCTTGAAGATGGCTTTTGCGATGGGCGTGGCAACTGGGTCGTAGGCGGTTACTATAGCGCCTTCTTTTGTTAGTTGGTTTATTATGGGTATGACGCGTGCTTCTCTCATGTCGTCTGTGTCTGCTTTGAATGCTAAGCCTAGAATTGCTATGCGTTTGCCTTCTAGGTTGCCGAGTTGTTCTTTGCAGAATTGGATTGCTTTTAGGGGTTGAGTTTTGTTTACGTCTTCGACTGCTTCCAATAGTTTTAGTGGGTAACCGAGGTTTTTTGAGTGTGCCATGAGGGCTTTTACGTCTTTGGGAAAACATGAACCGCCGTAGCCTAGTCCAGCGTTTAGGAATAGTGGGCCGATTCTTTTGTCTAGTCCCATGGCGGTGGCTACGGTTTTTACGTCTGCGCCAGGGATTTTTTCGCATATGTTGGCGATGGTGTTGATAAAGCTGATTTTTGTGGCGAGTAAGGAGTTACTGGCGTACTTGATCAGTTCAGCTGTTGAGAGGGTGGTCCTGATTATTGGGGGCGTATTTTTGGCGTAGAAGTCTTTGTATAGGTCTTCTAAGGTGTCACCAGATTTCTTATCGTATTCGCCTATGACTATGCGGTCGGTGTGCATTGTGTCTTCAAAGGCGGAGCCTTGACGTAGGAATTCTGGACTCATGCATAAACCAAAGTCTGGACCACACTTCTTTTTTGATTCTTTTTCAAGGATTGGTTTGACCAGATCCTGCGTTGTTCCGGGAACAACGGTGCTTTTTATTACTATCACGTGGTATGAACTTTTTGTGTGGAGCGCCTTTCCCATGTCCCGTGACGATGTTTCTATGAATTGCAGGTCTATGCTGCCGTCTGGTCTGCTGGGGGTTCCCACGGCGTTAAAGGTTAGGTCTGTTTCGAGGACGGCTTTTTCTGTTTGATCAATTAAACATTTTAGATAGCCGTTTTGGACGGTTTTTTCAAGCAGATTTTGAAGGTTGGGTTCGTGAAATGGTGGGATTCCTTTATTTATTTTGGCTGCTTTTTCAGCGTCATGAGTCGAGGCGATTACGTTGTAGCCTTTGCTGGCAAATCCAACGGCGGTGCACAAGCCTACGTAGCCTATGCCTAAAACAGATATGTTAGGTTTTTCCATAAGTTTGATTCCTCAATTTTGTGTAATGATTCGTTTTCAATCTTCAGTGAGTATATATTAGTTATGGTGGAAAGAGGGGAAAAAATTTTCGTAAGTCGTTGTTCCGGCTGCAGGTTTGGGAACGCGCCTGTTTTAGGCGACTAAGGAGCAGCCCAAGGCAAAGGCAAACCCTCAATTGATTCTTAATTTGGATTAAGTTATCACATAAATATATATGGGTTAATATAAGAACAGAAAGGCGAGAGGATGTTTGATGATTCGCAAGGTTATAATTCCTGCTGCAGGTTTGGGAACACGTTTATTTCCAGCCACTAAGGAGCAGCCTAAAGAAATGCTTCCAATTTTCACTAAGACCACACAGGGTGACTTGGCAGTGAAACCTGTGGTACAGATGGTTTTTGAGCAATTATATGATGCTGGGTTTCGTGAGTTCTGTTTCGTTGTGGGCAGAGGAAAACGGGGAATAGAAGACCATTTCACTCCTGATTCGGAGTGTATTAGAGCGCTTGAAGGCATGGGCAAAAACGGACAAGCGTCTGAACTTGAGGTTTTTTACGAGAAACTTGAGACTTCAACGACTATGTGGGTTAATCAGCCTGAACCGAAAGGGTTTGGAAACGCAGTTTTAACGGCTCAACCTTTCGTGCAGAACGAAAGTTGCTTGGTACATGCGGGGGATAGCTGCATAATATCGAAAGAGATGGATTACATAAAGAGGCTGCTTGAAGCCTATGAACGGTTTAATGCGGACGCGGCTTTTCTTGTGCTGGAGATTGAGAATCCAAAACAGTACGGAATCGTTGAAGGGAACGAGGTAGAACCAGGAATAATAAAAGTAAAGTCGGTGGTTGAGAAACCTGAAAAGCCCAAGACGAACTGGGCAATTATGGCAATGTATGTTTTTCACCCCATTATTTTTAAAGCCTTAGAAACGACAGAGCCTGGAAAGAATGGAGAAATCCAGCTTACTGACGCAATCCAGAAGCTTATTGATTGGGGCTTGAAGGTGTACGCTGTAAAGCTGGACAAAAGCTATGCACACTTGGATATCGGCAGTCCTGAAAGGTATTGGGAAGCGTTAGAATTGTCATATCAACAGTTTTGTAAGAGACCAAACATATGATGGATAAAATAATCAGCGAAGATCTTGAAAAGATAAAGAGCACCGTTGAAGGAGGCGCTTTTGCAGAAAAAAAAGTGCTCGTAACTGGTGGCGCGGGGTTTATTGGCAGTTGGCTTTGCGATGTGCTGGTGGGTTTTGGCGCTGATGTGACATCTGTGGATGACTTGTCCACTGGAAGGACTAAAAACATTGACCACTTAACCAAAAACCCATTGTTCAAGTTTGCAGAGGCTGATGTTTGCAGCGTTCAAGAGCAGGGAAAAATTTGATTTTATTTTTCATATGGCGGGACATGCGTCTCCTGACGAGTATCAAGCGCATCCGATTGAGACCTTGCAGACTAGCGCTTTAGGTAGCTTTAGTATGGCGGAGTTAGCTAGGAAAAATGATGCTACGTTGTTATTTGCTTCGACTTCAGAGGTTTATGGTGACACAGAGGTTATTCCTACGCCTGAGAGTTATTGGGGAAAAGTTAACCCTGTTGGGCCAAGATCGTGCTATGATGAGGGAAAACGGTTCGCTGAAGCCGTGTTGATGGCGTATTGCGGGCAGTATGGTTTGGATGTGAGGGTTTCGAGGATTTTTAATTCCTATGGTCCGCGCTTGCGAGAGGACGGCTTGTATGGCAGGGCTATGTCACGTTTTATCTCGCAGGCTTTGACTAATCAGCCCATAACAGTTTATGGGGATGGAAAACAAACCCGCTCCTTCTGCTATATAACCGACACAGTTACAAGTTTATTGTTGCTGATGTCTGCTTCCAATGCGAAGGGCGAAGTCGTAAATGTTGGCAACTCTCAGGAAGTGACTATTCTGGAGATTGCGCAAAATATTAAAGCAGTAACTAAAAGCAAGTCACCAATTACGTTCCATCCGTTGCCGCAGGATGACCCCAAAAGGCGTTGCCCAGACACAAACAAACTGGAGAAGCTCGTTGGGTGGAAACCAAAAGTGAACTTTGAAGAAGGGCTAAAGAGAACGGTAACGTGGTTTTCACAAAAGCCCTAGCACAGACTCGTCGGGTTTTATTTCTTTGAGTGCCATAAGAAGGGAGCTGGATGAAAGTTTTTAGATTAAAAGCAGTAAGAATACCAGAGATACAGGGACCTATTTTTCCTGTGAAAACTTGAAAGGTTTTTCGCAACTTACCCGTTCCCTCTCGGTATGACTGTCTGGGTCCGATTATTGCGTTATCTGTTTTCACCAGAGCTCCTGCTCAATTTGAACAAGAACTTAATTCATTTAAATTAATAGCGCGAACTTTTAAGGTTGTGTGGCTGTCATAAACCAACAACAAGGCGACTATTTTGGCGCTTGAAGATTTAAATCGGCAAATTTATAGTTGCAAAAAATGCAGGCTTTGGCAAGATGCAAAACATGGTGTACCAGGCGAAGGCCCATTAAACGCGAAGGTCATGATGGTAGGGCAGAACCCCGGAGCTGACGAGGACGAAACAGGCAGGCCTTTCATTGGGAGAGCAGGAAAATTCCTAACTAAGGTGCTATCTGAGAATGGCATAAGACGTGAAGAAGTCTTCATAACAAACATTGTCAAGCACATTTCTCCACAGAACAGAAAACCCTACGCTGACGAGGTAGCGGCATGCTTACCCTACTTAAACACACAAATAAGCGTTATCAAACCAAAAATAATCGTACTGCTTGGTGCATCGGCAAAGGATATCCCACGATTAGAGGGTATAGAATACATCGAAATTATTCATCCTTCAGCAGCCATGCGCTTCAACAACATGAGGGATAAGTTTAGAGAACAAGTCGCTGAATTAGCAGAACGAATGGCGGCAATTAGCAATTAATACTTGAAAATTCTTCTCAACGGCAACAATAAAAATATTCCAAAACCATAGCAACTAAGATAAACCTATTTTCAATTTGAAACTTTTATATATTGCAGACGCTAATTCTCTGTAGAGTGTCATGGCTGAAGTTTGTTCAACATGCGGGCTTCCAAAGGACTTATGCGTTTGTGGAGAAATCGAAAAAGAGCAGCAGAGAATTCGCATTAGACTTGAAACTAGAAAATTTGGCAGACCAACCACTATAGTTGATGGTATGGAAGATAAAAACTCGAATTTGCCAAGCATTGCACAAAAACTAAAAACGTATTGTGCATGCGGAGGAACCAGCAAAAACGGGCAAATCATGCTGCAAGGAGATCACAGAGACAGAGTGCGCGAATTCTTAATGAAAATAGGTTATCCAACAGAAAATATCGAAGTGCAATAAAGCGCAAAGTCGGAGCAGTGGTGTAAATTGACGAAAAAAGTAGATGATATTCGCGAAGTATTCAAGTCGATCAAGCATCCAAAACGAACGCAGATTTATTGTCCGAGATGTTGTAGCCCAAAGTTAAAGCTGACAAGCAGTCTAGCTGTTTGGTTAACGGGTGAACAATATTACTGTGAAAACTGTGGTTACATTGGAACCGTAGTTATGGTGCTTGAAAAAGAAAAAGAAAAAGAAGAAACTGATGCTTGATTGAAAGAAAAGGGTTTAATCGGGCAACTCAAGATTCAATTGTTTCTTAAGCGTCTTGTAGCGGTTGCGTACGGTTACTTCAGTTACGCCAGCAGCTTCAGCGATGTCTTTTTGAGTCTTTTTCTCGTTGTTCTGCAAACAAGCAATGTAGAGGGCAGCAGCAGCTAAACCCATCGGGTCTTTTCCAGCAGCAGCACGTTTGCGTCTTGCGTCTCTGAGAATTTGGATGGCTGCACCTTGGGTCTTGCCTGAAATTCCAGTTTTCTCTGCAATTTTAGACACGTAAGTGAGTGGGTCAGCGATAGGCATGCGAACATCCAGCTCACGCAGCAATAGTCTGTAGCATCTTGCGACGTCTTTCTTATCGACGAGACTAGCTTCAGCTATTTCCCGCAGTGTACGTGGTGTTCCGCTTCCACGGCAAGCAGCATAAAGCGCAGCAGCAGCGATAGCAGCGATTGATCTTCCTCGAACAAGACCTTTGTCTAAGGCTTTTCGGTAAATTACAGCGGCTTTTTCCTTGATTGGTGGTGGAATGTAGACTTTGTCGGAGAGACGATCAAGTTCTGCCATGGCTTGAGCTAGGTTTCGGTCAACAGATGAGTGTACTCGGCTGCGTATTTGCCATTTCCTAAGACGCCACATTTGCAGCCTTGTGGACAATGGCAGTTTTCTTCCGAAGGCATCTCGGTCAACTTGACTAATGGCTGTGGATAACCCTTTGTCATGAACAGAGTAAGATGTAGGGACTCCAACTCGGCTTCTTGACGCTTTCTCCTCTTGAGTAAACGCACGCCACTCTGGCCCTTTATCCATCATTTGCTCGTACAAAACTAAGCCGCAGTCACCGCACACGGTTTCGCCCGTGTCGTAATCGTGAACGAGGTTTTCGCTACCGCACTCTGCGCACTTGTCAGACAAGCGCGTTTGTGTTTTAGGTTCTTTTTTGCTCATTTTTTCGACTCCTTTTCAACATGCGTAGAACCGTCACTATAGGCCAATCTGGCTAGAAAACAGTACATTCGGCCCGCATAAACTAAGGAAAGGAATGTTAGTTCTATTTAAGCTTTGTGGTATTAATAAACCTATTGCACACTTTATTTAACAAATTTATGCACTAGCGGCATCTGGCTGATGGAGATTTAGCCTAAAAAAAATGTTAATGAAAAACAAAATACCGACCCACATCTCTTATGAAGAACGCTTATTAGGATAAAAAATGTCCTAAAACTCTAGCGTTAACAAACAAGAAGGCTTGCAGCCCGGTGGTGTAGTGGTCAAGCATAGCGGGCTTTGGACCCGCCGACGAGAGTTCGAATCTCTCTCGGGCTACTTTTTACATTATTAATAGTCATATTAGCTAGTATTTTCTTGATTTATGCTGAATATTGAGTCATTAATTGTTTTAATTGATTTTCAAACGTTTTACTTAAATTAAAGCCTAATTCTCTCGACTTTACGAGAATTTTCTTAAATTATGTCCCATCAAGAGAGAGGTACTCTAACTTTTTTTATAAAAGCCTCTCTGATAAGGGTACCAGCGTCTGTAAAAATCTGAATGACCAGCATCGTTCTGAGCTTTCAGAACTGTTTCAAGGTCAGGAAAGATCCAAGATGTTAAGTCCTTCTTATTTGGTGGAATATTCAGAATAAACATTTCTTTTGGCAGTTCTCCGAAAACGCTACTGAGTTCCTTAATAACTTGATAATGCATCAACTGCCCGTTATACTCGATTGTTTCATGCCTTTCGACAAACTGTTCCATACTAAGTAGCCCGTTTCTAGCATCTTTATCTACTTTTAAATGTTCATAATTTTGAAAAGCGTTTGTCATCTCAAAAGCGAGCACGCTTACCATACGAGCACCTTTTACATCAGGTCTAAGTGTAATAAGCCTTCTGCCTGAAAACCAGCAGCCGAAAAACTCCGTGTCCTCTGTTGCTATTCGGTAGCCACCGTGGCTCTTCACATAATCAGCCATATTCTCATAAGTTTTACTAAACTTTCTCAGCAAAGAATCCGCATCTTCATAAGTCAACCCGTTCATGATTTTAATCTTTGGCTCAAACAGCCTCATTTTTTTTCCTCTTTAATTTGCTAAGCTGTTTATTATACTCTGATCATTGCAGGTATTTAATTTAGACTTTTTCATGAAGTAAAAATTGATTTGCGTGAACTTTCGACTTTATAGGCTAAGCGTTCTTCAATTTTGCAGTATTCATAGAAGTCTAAAACGGTTGGATTTAGCTCTTTATTCTAAAAGAAGTCTTTTTATGGAGATGAACTCATATTTACGGGGATTTGAAATGCTCGTGAGAATAGCAACTCCTGAAGATTCAGAGCGGGTGGCTCGACTCAACGACGACTTGGCTCTTTGCCATGTTTCTTATCATCCGCTCTACCGCCTGAAGGAAAACGCGTCTGAGCAAAGCCTCGCTTTTATAAAGGGCAAAATCGAAAAATCCACGTCGGGAGATGACCTGGTGCTCGTCGCCCAAGACAAAGACATAGTTGGATACCTTATGTGCAGTATCAAAGATCAAAATCCGATTGTGGAAATTCGGAAGATAGGTCATATCGGAGCGGTGTACGTAATTCCAGCCTATCGCCGTCGAGGAATCGCTGCGGCGCTGATGAAAGAGGCTTTGAAATGGCTGAAAGAACGTGAGGTCGAATACGCCGACTTGAACGTCGACGTCCAAAACGCCGCTGCATTTGCGGCATGGACAGCGATGGGATTCAAACCACACCAGCGCAACCTCATCAAAAAATTATAAGCGCGCATGCTTGTTCCTAAAATGGTTAAAAGTGGTTAAAAGTCCACTCTCCGCAATTAGGTTGTACGTCAAAGCATGAACTCTGAATGGAAACAGTAAACTGGTTAAACAAACAAAAAGCGAATTATAACCATTTTTAACCATTTTCGGGACAAAGCAGCGCGCTAACAAGCTACCCTAATATTCATAAGGCTGAGGAATAAGATAGGAATACGATGATGCAGGTTGAAAAATACGGAAAGGCTTGAACGTTATTGGCGCGAATTAGTCTTAACCTTTCCTCAAGCCAAGGATTTGAAAGGGACCGTCGTTTTATGTTACCCTGTTTTTCCCATACCTCAATGTAATTCTGCTTCAGATATCAACGTTAAAGAGGACGAAGCTGAAGATTTGCTGAACAGAGTAACGAAACACTTTCAATCAGCAAGCTCTGGCGTTGTTCGTTATCGAATTACTCCCTTAACCCGTCCAAGAACATTCGCTTCTCTTCTTGAAAGGCATGGATTTGAGAAAGAAGGCGAGGAGTCAGTGATGGTGTTCAAAGGAGGAAAATTGGAAGAGAAACTGAGTAACGAGGTAGAGGTGAGGGAAATATCCGAAAGTAAGGTGGATGTTGCTAGCAGGGTTACGTTAGAAGCTTTCCAATTTCCAACCGAGTGGAAGAGTGAGTTCGACAACTTTATGCTGGGTTTCATGCAAAAAGGAGGAAGATACTTTGTGGGTTACATCGATGGAAAACCTGTCGGCACCAGCTTGCTGTTTTCCTTGATTAAGACTGGAGCAATATTCACCGTTGGAACACTAAAAGAATATAGAAAAAGGGGCGTCGCAACAACTCTAACCGCCCATGCCGTTATGGAATCAATAAAACAGAGAAACGACCTTCACACGCTACAGGCAGTTAAGGAAGGAAATGCAGAAAAGCTTTACAAGGAAGTTGGATTTGAAGTTGACCACACCGTTTCATGGTACGTCAAGAAACTCTGAACATAGCGCGCATGGTTGTTCCGAAAATGGTTAAAAATGGTTATTGATCGATGAACAGGGCGTTTCTGCTTCGGGCTTTCCCTGTTTCATCTTAAAAATAACCGACCAAAAGTTTATATGCAATTTGTTCGGAGGAAAATTTTAGACAGTACTGGGTTTTATGGTGAAGTGAAAGAATGAAGCGAGGGCCAACAAAGACTTTGAGAACTGTGAGCATCCTTCTCGTCCTCTTCTTCTTTTTCTGCGCTTTCGCATTATTGCTTCAACCAGCTCAAGCTACGAATACGGTGACAGTAACCGTTGGAAGCGAGCCTGACGGTGTAGCTTTTACGCCCAACGGCGCGTATGCTTATGTTACACATTACGTCAACGATTCGGTCTCGGTTATAAGCACGGCTTCGAACACAGTCACGGCGACGGCAACCGTTGGGAGCAAGCCTGGCGCTGTGGCTGTAACACCTGACGGCGAATACGCCTATGTTACAAATGAAGGCAGCAATTCGGTCTCGGTGATAAACACAGCTACGAATACGGTAACGGCGACGGTGCCCGTTGGAAGAGAGCCTTTCGGTGTGGCTGTAACACCTGACGGCGCATATGCCTATGTTACAAATGAATTCAACGATTCGGTCTCGGTGATAAGCACGGCGACGAATACGTTGACGGCGACGCTAACTGTTGGAAGTCATCCTAGCAGTGTGGCTGTGACACCCGACGGCGCATATGTCTATGTTACAAATGCCGGCAGCAGTTCGGTCTCGGTGATAAACACGGCGACGGCAACCGTTGCACATGAGCTTTTCAGTGCAGTTGACTGGGCCATAGTGATAGTTGTTATTATCATCATAGTGCTATCCCTCATAATCCTAGTATGGCTCAGACGCCGCAAGAAAAAGACTCAACAAACCCAGACAACGTAGAAGTACATCCACTATTCCCTTTTTTAATTGCGTTTAAAAGCCTAACAAGCTGTCAACTATAGAATGTAATCCTTCATTTTATATTAAAGGTCAAGATTAAGAAGTGCGTTACCTCTTAGCGTGCGTGCGATTGAAAAAAAATGAAAAAGCAACTTATTTTTAGGGCTTGCATTTCTTAAAGTAGACCAGTAGACCTCGTATGTCTGATACCTTAGTTACTTTGCTAGAAACGAAACTATCTTTTTATTATACACTGAGAAAGAAAGCATGACGTTTATTGCTATCAGGTACAATGGGAAGGCGTACTCCGAGAAAGTCCACATTGTGGCAGCCCCGAAACTTGTCGAGGCATTGAATACTCCGACTATGAACGGCCAAGCGGACTCAGTCTCTGGATGGTTCCATGCCTTTGTGAGAGTTGGTATTGAGGCTAATCCATCGCTCGCAATTGCAAAGGCTATCGCTACATTCGGGTCTTTGGTCACATACCAAAGAACTAAGGCCAGCCCTGATAATGCCCCGCAAACATAGTCAAACGATGCGAGCTTCCAGTAGGCTTTCTTTGTAACAAACGAAGCTATAAATATCAGAAATGGCGAAACACCCGACATCAATACTGGTAAAACTGCCCAGCCCACCCCGTTGGATATAGCCGCTGCGGCTGCGATGAAAGGTGCGATTGTCCACATAAGCCAAGAAACCCTATTCGGCTTGGCACCACCTTTGAACATCGAGCTTATGTAAACATAGGTGGCAACCAATGTCGCAAAGGCGGCAACGAAAACAAGGTATTCTAACATACTCTATTAAACCGTAACTCACGCTATTTTACGTAACCGATATTTAAATTTTCATCTTCTCAATAAGAAAAGTCTTTGTCGATTTTGGAATCTCAGACAGCCTTCATTTGTCCCCTATTTATCGCGCGCCAACAGAAGCTCATTTTCAAGAATAAAGTTTGTTATGAGGAGCATTTACGGAAATAGTGCCTTCACGATTTTACTTTTCGAGCCCGCCATAACATGTACATAACACGACCTCTGAAAATTGTCGAACTCGGGTAAACTATCAAAAAGCGATAGAAACGTAGCCGTTTTAATAGCAATCCAGCTATTTTTTGCTCTCAAATTGATAGTACTTGAAAAATGTTTGAACGAGAGTTTGAACCTATCCCGGGCTACATCAAATCCTCAAAATACTATCAAATCAATCGTATTTTGGCTACGAAAGGACAACAATTCAATATCAAATTGGGAAACAGAAAGAGCAGACGCGCAATTAGGAAGCTTTGAAAACTACTCTGGCTTAGCGCGACACGCTCTATCATGAGAATACGCACGCTAAAAAAATTATCTAAGAACTGATTCAACGTTTAAGTTTAGCACAACTTCGGAAATGTCACTGGCGTATTCTGCTGTTCTCCTAACACTCTCAATTACTAGTCGCAAGTTCACGATTTCTTCGATCTTGGCATTTTGCAAATAAAGAACAGTTTCTTTCTCCAATTTATGTACTTGATTTATCTTTTCAATTACGCTCTCAGCCAAGTTAAAGTCACATCTAAATAACGCATCCATTGCGCTCTCAAACATTGAATCAGCCAAACCGCTTAACTGACTTATTTTTTCTAGGTGCTCCTCATTTACTATCTCTTTTAGGAGAAGAGTGTTTTCAGCGATTTTGGTTGCGTGGTCTGCGGTTCTCTCAACGGATTTCGCTATAAGCCTATACCCTAAACAGTCTTTTTGGTTGTTTATTCCGATTTCTTTGACGATTCTTGGGTTTGAAACTGCCAGCTTCAGCAGCCGCACTATGTATAGGCCGAAGCGGTTGACTTCACGGTCGGTTTCAATTACCGATTTGGCAGCTGGATAATCCAGCTTCTTTAGTGCTGCTATGGCTTCTTTATGCATGGAGGAGGCTATTATTGACATTCGGCTTAGTGCATTTTGAACTGTGAGTTCTGGATAATTAAGTAGAACCTGCAGAGTCAATTCGGTTGGGGTGTCTATCACGATTTCTGTTCCAACCAAGTATTGTCTGGCAAAATTTTTGAGGTGGTTTCGAAGTTTTGAGGAGAGCACTTTTTGTCCTTGCGCTCTAATGTGCAGAATGTTGAAGCCGTCTAAATAGGCGGAAATTGCTGTTCTCATGACGGCGTCAGGATTGTCGTTTAACGATGCTTTGATGAAGGCTTCATCTTGCTTCTCTTTCTTTACAAACTTTGAAGGCGCTATTGATAGGGATCCATCGTCTTCTTCGCGGACCACCATTGAGCTTCCTCTTTTAAGCTCATTTCGAATCGCCCAATCCTTGGGTACTGAGAGTATGAATGTTGATCCGCCTGTCACCTGAAGTTTGCGTTGCTCTTCGTTTTGCTTTTCTACTTCTTTAGACACGTTTGACTCCAAGGTACCTTTTTTATGGTGCATCATATATTAGTTATATTTATATAGACTATAAATTTTATGGATTTACTAAATTTAATATATAAAATTCTTGACGCAGTATCTTTATGCATGGATAAGCCATTATAGACATTATGCCAAGACCACCTTGAACGGTACGTTCGGGATAATTGAGGAGTACTGCAGAGTCAACTCTATCGGAGCATCGAACACGATTTCGGTGTCTGCCCAGGTTCTGACTAAATTCTTCAATTAATATCTCAGCTTTGAAGAAAGTGGCTGTTGACCTGCGATTTTATGTGGAGGACGTTGTAGCCAAGTAGATATGTCTGAAAATTGCCTTTTTCATCACATCATCGGTTGCCGTTTGATGAAACCGCGCATGCTTTTCATCAATATACATTTCAGTTTCAAAGCTTTTTCATTATCCTATGTTTTTTGTTCCAAAATCCTAGTAAATTTTGTTTTTAAAATTGAAAGATTCTATCACTATTTAACGCTGAAAAAGCCCACGCCCGTCTGTACTTTATTGTTTTAGCATTGAACTATATACTTTATCGAAAAAATATGGAAAAAAAGCGTGTTTAAAGTAACAGCTAATATACTTAAACAATTAACGTTCCCTTTAAGAAAATGCGCGCTTAAAATTGGGAGTTGTACCGTGCTTAGCAAACTGTGGAACACACTTAACGCATTGTCTTCTAAGAAACATGTAAAGTACTCCCTCTACCTTTCTGCAATCATCGTCTTTTTTGCAATAATTCTTATTCCACCCATAATTGGCATATTGATAAAAATCGGAACAGTTCAAAACGTCATAAACCAACCCGCCTTAATGAACACAGCTCTAAGCTCAATTAAAAATTCCTTCATAATAGCGTTAAGTGTTTCTGCACTGGACCTAATAGCCGGCGTTCCACTGGCTTGGTTTATCACCAGAGGAAAATCGAGGTGGCTAAACGTACTTGACACTTTAGCAGACATTCCCTTTGTAGTGCCAACAGCCGCCTTGGGTTATTCACTTTTGCTGTTTTGGAGTTCAAGCGGGGGAATATCAGCGCTATTTGGTTCATCACTTGTTTCTCCAGGCTGGCTTCTTGTTATGCTTCTGCAGTTTACGTTTTCATTACCAGTTGTCGTTCGAGTCATTGTAGGCTCACTGCTTGATTATAAGATGGAGTACGAACGTGCTTCAAGAACTCTTGGTGCTCCACCGTTAACAGCTTCAAGAACAGTGACTTTTCCCATTATTAAGCCCTCATTAATTGCAGCGTTCTCGCTCGCATTTGCTAGGTCTCTTTCAGAAACAGGAGCCACCTTTATTGTAGCGGGAGCCTTCTTGAATGGTCCAGTCTTCCTCCAAACCTTAAGCAATGAATTTAAAAATGGTTTAATTCCTCAAGCCACCTATGAAGGAGTAACAGTATTTACGAGCTTAATTTTAATTACTGTTTCACTAGCTATTTTCGCTTTAATACGCATCGTAGGAAACAGAATAAAGCTACCCTTTGGTCATGGCTTGCCAGGTTTCGAAAAGAAATTAAGCTACAAAAAACCAGCAGCAACACGTAACAGCCTTGCATTACTGGTTTTCATAGTAATAGTGTTGATTCCTTCGCTTTTCGTGGCGCTGCCAGCTTTTCAAGCAATCGCTACCGGAACCACTTTAATTCAAGCTTTCACTGGATCAGGAATATGGGCAAGTTTTTGGCATAGCCTGCTTCTCTCATATAGTTTAGCTGCTATAGTCACAGTTTTAGGAATCATACTTGGCATACCTATGGCGATACTGATTGCGCGTAAAACATTCGGCAAATTGCCCTCAGCAATCCTTGACTCACTAATTAACGTCCCGATAATAGTGCCATCCATTGCTTTAGGAATTTCATTGAAGTTTTTCTGGCAAGGAATCTCAGGCATGCCTGAATTTCTCTTATTGGTCTTTGCACACCTGGCAATTACTTATCCGTATTTTGTCAGATCAATGGCGGCGGCGATGGAGCGAATAAGCATTGACATGGAGGAAGCGGCCAAAACCTTAGGCGCCAAACCCTTGACTGTTTTCAGGTCAATTGTTTTGCCTCTTACAAAATATTCTATTCTTTCAGGTGCAATAATTGTTTTTACTAGAAGTGTAAGCGAAACAGGTGCAACTTTAGCGGTAACTACCCATTTGCAGACGGCACCTGTACTGATTGTTAACTGGGTTAATTCACTTAGAGGCGTCTCAGCCCCAATCCAGGGAGTTAACTCGCTAACAGTTGGTTTAGCATGCGGCTTCTTGATACTTTTCAGCTTCATAATATTGCTAGTTTTGAGACTTTTAACTCGAAAAGGAAAAGTTTAGAATGATAACTAATAAAAGTAATAAACCACTTTCAAAGGGAGAGTTATCTTATGCCTGATGTCCGAATCGTAAACGTAACCAAAAAGTACGGAAAAATCTATGCTTTAGACAACGTTACCTTAACGATACGCGACCGAGAATATTTTGCTCTGCTTGGACCAAGCGGATGCGGAAAAACCACGCTATTACGGCTTATAGCGGGATTAATTGAGCCTGACAGCGGTGAAATCTACATTGGCGATAAACGCGTTGATAAGGTTCCTCCTGAAGACAGAGACATTGGCTTTGTTTTCCAAACTTTCGCGTTGTTTCCACATATGACTGCGTGGGGCAACGTTCTTTATGGTCCAAAAGTTAAAAATTACGATGCTAAAGAAGCTGATGCGATTGGGCATGAGGTGCTTGAATTAGTAAAGCTTGATGAACGATTAGATGCTTACCCTAACGAACTAAGCGGCGGCATGATGCAAAGAATAGCAGTTGCCCGCGCATTGGCTGCAGGCGCCAAAACCTTGCTTTTAGATGAACCCCTTGGTCAGCTGGATGCTAAAGTAAGAAACGAAATACGATATGAAATCAGAAGAATGGTGAAAGACCTCAAACTAACAGCTATACATGTTACCCATGACCAGGCAGAAGCAATGTCAATCTCAGACAAGATTGCGGTTATGAAGAAAGGGAAAATCGTACAGGTCGGAACGCCGCAGGAACTTTACATGGATCCAAACAGCTTGTTTGTTGCACACTTTATTGGCGAGTCCAACTTTTTAGAAGGCTACCTCACCCAGACAAACGGATACTCGGAAGTAGAGTTACGGGAGGGATTAAAAGTTAAAGCCATAAACCCAGGCATAAAGCAAGGCGAAAGAATAGTTTTAGCTATAAGACCTGAAACCTGCGAAATGAAAAAAGGACACGACAAAACCCAAAACGGATTACTTGGAAAAATTGAAAAGGTTACATTTGAAGGAACTATGGTTCGTTACGAAATAAGACTTGAAAACGGAGACCGCATGATAATAAACAGACCTTCATTAGCAGAAAAATGGGCCGAAATTGGCGAAGAAGTCACAATAAATTATCCCCTTGAAAAGGCTCACCTCTTCACTTATCCTGAAGCTGGTTTAACCGAGGAAATTTCAGTCTAAATTTTTATCTCTTTGATTTTGCCTGTTTTCCTTGGAAGCGGAGGGGTAACGACTGTACATTAGTTGACCTTGACTTAAGGCTTCTTAGCGCGCATGGCTGTTGAGACTGTGTGAAAAGTCAAATTTGTTTCAAGAAATTGCGTCTTATATTTGAAAACTCGTTCCTAAGCCCCACCACTTCGCAATAAACTTAGCAATTTTCTGAAATCGAAATTAGTTTTCACACAGTCTCTGTTCCTAAAATGGTCATAAATGGTATTTATCCCCCTTTTGATAATCGGGTTTGCTTTCAATTTCCATTCAGAAATAGGACCCCGATGGTCGACCCTAACATAAGGAGCAAAATTAAAACCATTTTTAACCAATTAAGGAGCAAGCATGCGCGCTACTGCAAAAAGCAAGAAGCTTCGAGCCTCAAAACTGCCCCCAAACCAGAAAATAAGAATTATAACCATTTTACACCAATTATTTAACTCGCCTGCGCTGGCCCGCCACAAACTCATAAGAAAAAAAGTTTGCATGGATTCAATTAAAAATAGTTTTTCCTTTTTGAACCTAAAACAAAATATTAAAGAAATGGTAAAGGTTTTTTTATTCTCTGCTTGAGAGTATCAGGATGTAGTCTGCTGTGTCGGCGCACATGTCTGCTGCTTGCTCGATGAATTCTATCAGGTCGTCGAATATTACCATGGCTCCGCAGTTTATGTTTGCGCCGTATTTCACGAATAAGCTTTTAGTTTTAAGGTATTCATCATCTATTGCGTGTTCTATTTCGCCGACTTTTTTTGCTTCATTTATGGCTTCTGTTGGGTTTGACGAGATTTTTTCTATGCTGTTTCTTAATGTCTGTGCCGTGTCCACAAGTTTTCCAGTCATAATAACGGTTTTTTCGCATAGCTCCTGCGGGATTTCTGCTTCAGAGAGCATTTCAAGGCATCTTGCAGCATCTTTAGTGTCGTCTGCAAGCGTATCTAACCGTTTAACAAGGTGTAAGAGGTCTTCACGATAATCTGCTACCAAAGCTGCACCCTTGGATAACTCCATGAAGACGTCTGTTCGAAGCTGGTCAACGCCTTCCTCTGTTTTATACAAGTTATCAATGTATATTTGTGCTTCTTTAAAGTTTTTTTCTGCAAAGCTTTTTGTTGCTTTATGCAGCCATGTTACAGTATCAAAAGCCTTTGTCATTTGATCATGAGCAAGTTCTAATCCTCTGTTTTTACGACGCTGCTCAAACCAATCGTAACTTTTTCTTTCCAAACTCATCACTATTCTTACATTATTGAACGGTTTTCAGATATAACCCTTCTCTTAATGCCCCAGCGTGCTCAGGATTTGCTTAATATTTTAAACGCATCCCACAGGACCAGCCGAGAGCCCATTTTCCTAAATAGACGTCACATTAAGCGGCATTCCTGAAATTAATGTCTGTGGGCTTTTGGTTTTCGGGAACGCCATAACATGTGTATAACATGACCGCTGAAAATGGTCGAACTCTCAGGTACGCTATCAAAAAGCGATGGAAACGTAGCGGTTTCAATCGCAATCCAGTTGCTTCTTGCTCGCAAATTGATAGTGCTTGAAAAATGTTCGAACGAGAGTTTGAACCTATCCCGGGCTACTGAGAGCGCTCATGTCTAATTAACGAAAAAATCGGTAACGCCTTATGGCAGCTAAGAAACCTTAAACAATCCAGCCAAAAAAGTTATACTAAGAAAATAAAATTTTAAACAAAAACACAGACTTGGAAAATCCGCATTAAACTGAAAACTGCATTTTTTCCCTCGAAAAGGCAAACATGTATAAATTGACTTTCCTTTCAGCCTACGTAAAAACACATATAGATACATGGTGAATGAATTGGATAAAAACTTAAATGCAAATCGAGAAAAAAGACTACACATGCGATATCTGGATTGGAAAACGATTAGTTTATTTGGTTACGTTTTTGGTTTGCTTTTCCTTTTAGTGGGTATTTACGTGTATTTGTACTATCAAACGACCTGGATTGGTCAGTTTGGTTTGGCATTTCAGCCCTATCAAAACTACGCCATTCCTATGCTAATTGTTGGAATTGCCCTGCTGATTACTGGCGTCATCGCAGAAAACCGAGATAGAAAGATAAAAGGTGTGGAAAAACAACAACCGATAGCAAGCATAGGTGTTTGTCCCAATTGTGGAGCAAAGCGAGATTTTGATGCCCAATACTGCAAAAAATGCGGCAAGAAATTTGAATGACTGCACGCCGTGTGTTTTGCTTGTGCGCGCATGCGTTTTGAGATTGTGTGGAGAAATGTGAGTGAAAGTGTGAAAGCGGCTTTTCTTTAGATAAGAGAAGGCTGAAGTGATTGCAAGGCAGAATAAGGAGCATCATCAAGATGCAACTCTCTTCTCAAACGCTTTTTTCCACAAATATGCCATTAGAAAAAGATCAAAGCCCAACTGACTATTGTCCCAAAGTCCGAAACGCAAAAAATATAAATAGCGCGACCTTTTATAACGCGTTTTATCCAAAGCGCAAACGGTATGGAAAAAGTACTTGCTGGGGTTACATGCATTTTAAGCACCAGAAAGCCATCATTCTACTAATTAGCATTTTGTTACTAGTTTTCATAACGCCTAACTCTATTGTAGCCAACTGTGAAAAGACCAATGCTTTTCAAGCTCAATACGGGGTTCTCAACCATACCTTGTATGTTTCAGTAACGCCTTCACTCTACGATTATTATGGTAACATGAGCCATACAGTATATAGTGCCAGTGATTACGCAAATTTTGTTACGCCTCAAGTTGTCGAACCCATCGCGGCGAGCATTCAAAACATTACTCGCAATTTGCCCTACAGCAACGAACAGTTTGCTGATGCCGTGTTAACGCTGGTTCACCAAATCCCATATGCTATTAACGGTGTAGAATATCCTGTTGAAACTCTTGTAAACAATTCTGGAGATTGCCTTGGATTGTCACTCCTTGCGGCTTCCATCATGCAGGCTGGAGGTTTAGATGTTGTTTTAATTCTCTATACAGGCATAAATCCCAGTCACATGAATGTTGGAGTTTACCTACCCTACGCGCCGGTCTATCATACCGCTGGAATGGCACCCACCGATTTAGTGTACAACAATAAAACTTATTGGACAGCTGAATGCACCCCTGCCGAAGACTGGAAAGTTGGAGACCAATGGGGCTCTCTAGCTAACGCAGAACCTGTTATTATTCCCCTTAATAACACTGGGCAACTAACACTAGGACAGGTTTCATCAAGTTTGAACATGCCTTTACACACTTCGTCTATAACTATTGGTCTGTCTCAAGAGCAATCAAGTGCCAATCTGTCTCAAGAACAATCAAGTATTGGAGAAAATACGCGTGCTCTTACGATTTCAGGTTCAATTTCACCAACGTATTCGGGGGAAAACGTTTCTGTATACCTTAGCAGCGGATCTTCCTCTGATTATTTCACCACAGTTACAGATGATGCTGGCGGGTACATGTTGGCTTGGAACTTCACTTCAACAGGCACATACTACATTACAGCAAGTTGGAGTGGTGCTTCAAATTATGCTGGTGCCGACAGCGAAACACTCATGGTTTTTGTCGGACCTGAATCACTTCTTCAGCTCTGGACCCCCGAATATAACTATGTATATGTGCAAGAAAGCCTTGCAGCCTATTTATTTAATCAAGTAAACACGGCAGCTTCTGAACTTAGCCTACTGCAAGGTGTTAACGATTTTCTTAGCATTCCATTAGAGACAGGTGTTTCGCTTAGCTACGATTTTACTGTACTACAAGCCGGGACTACAATATCGAACGTTCAAACAGAAACAATAACAATACCAGGAAGCACACACGCAGTAATAATACCAGGATTTCGCAGGCAAATAGAAACAGTACCGGTACCGGTACCTTCGGAAACAGAAACAGTACCAGTAAATGTGCCCGCAGGCTTTGAGCCTCTAATTTTACCAGACGATTTTAATCAAACAATAAATGATCAGTTTTGTTTTATCCTTCAAAATAGTTGCGGAAATTATAGCTTAAACGTTAGTGCACTGAACGACTATGAAATGTCTAACATAACACAAGGGATCAATGCAGCTTTCATGAACGCTTCTGAGAACATAAAAGAAAACACTTGGTACAATGTCAACGAAAGTATATCTGGCAACGGAATAACTGCTAATTTATACAACACAAATGGCACTCTCATAGAAACTGTGGCTGCTCCTTACGATGCAGTGACCAGCAATGAAGCGATAATGTTAATAGCAAACAACGTGGATAGCGCCGTAATTTTGAAGGACTTGACAGTCCAAGCTCTTAACAGCACCACTCAGCCAGCCGAGACCAATACAAAGACAAATAATGAAAGCAGATTGTTACTTCCATACGTCAGTTTGTCAATTCTCTTAGTCGTAACCTTTTCAGTAGCGCTGGTCTACGTCAAGAAAAAAAGACAGATGAGACAAAAAAACCGGAGTAACGTGCACCCCCCGCTCCAAATATGACGGTGAATCAGGTTAACCCTCAAGAGTCAAGAGCTTAGAACAGGCTTTATTGGATAAATGAGGTTGCATGTTGGTTGCTTAAAGGGTTGCGCGGAATCCTCTGAGCACTTCTCTGATGGATTGCACAAGGGGATGCTTGACCTGTACCGGTTCAGCTAGTTTTTCTAGGCGGTCTACTCGCCAGTATATGGGAGGGTGACTGTCTAATCCGACCCATTCTTGGAGGCGGAAACTGGGCGTGCGTTCGAATAAGAGACGTCGGAAACCGATTTTTTCTAATGAGTTCGCCAAGATTTTGGGGTGCCCCATCATTATAGCGGACGTTAGGTCAGCGCGGGCTTCGAAGAATTTGGCTATGAAGAATATGAGCGTCATGACTGCGAAGAAGTAGACGAAGAACAGTAAAGACAAAAATATTGCTGGGAACAGTGCGAGTAGGACGTAGAATCGAAATATGAACTCGGCGCTTAATAGTCCGAAGAGGATGAGGGGGTCTCTGCCTTTGAGGTGGCCGAACTCGTGCCCTAGAACGCTTACGACTTCAGGTTCGTCAAGCTGTACGAGCAGGCCGGTGGTTATGAGGACTATGCCTCGTTTGGGGCTGGGCCCGGAAGCGGCGGCGTTAGGAACCATTGTGTTTGAAATGACGATTTTAGGTACTTTGTAGCCAAAGCGGTCGGCCACCTTCTTCACTAGTTCGTAGACGTCGATTTTTTTGGCTGACAAGCTGCCCTGTCTGCAGGATACGTTGTATTTGGAGAAGACGTTTTCTGCTTCGTTGCAGTCGATTTCGCCGTGCTTCGCTATTATTTCTTCGTAGACTTCTTTTTTGAGGGCTACCAGTTGCTCGGGAGGGATTTGTTTGTAGTCGTCAAGCGTGCCGAGTGAGCCGATTGGCGGCTGGTACTCCAAGAAGTGTATGATGGGGTTGTCTTTGGTGATGGTCCAGTCGCCTGATCTGGCAATGATTCTGTCAGAGTAGAAAATGAACACGGACTGTGACGCGATTAGGATTATCGGGGCGATCCAGAAATACTGGTGATAATACACGTAAACAACAATGAATAATCCCATGCCTAAGACTATGAATACGAAGGAGAGGAGAACTTGGGTTTCCAAAAAGATGCGTTGGAAGCTTTTTTGGTGAAGCGTAACTTTTTCGGGAACGATTTTTTCGCCTTCCTGCCACGCGAAGTACCATGTGGCTTTGCGGGCTTTTTCCTCGAACATCTGCGTAGCAATAACCACGTCCTGTCGGGCTTCTGCTATTGCTTCTTCGGAGACCTGCGCGTCCAGGGGCGTTATGGTCATGTTCACAGAGTCAGTGCCTACTACTTCCACTTGCAGGATTTGCCTTCCATGCGCGTCGAGGACAACGTAGGATATGCGGTTACCGTTTGGAGTTATTTCTTTGGAGAGGTTGGAGAACCGAAGCTTCTGAGGAGCCAAATATTGATCGTAAATGAAGTCAAATAGTTTTCCGTAGTAGCTGGGAGGAACTTCGGTGTCAATCTTATAAGAAAGAGACAATGTAACTGTAGCCCTCTGAAACTAAAAGTGCTTCAACCTAAAATATGCTTTTCTTTCGTTATTAACTCTGCTGGTGAAAGGCTGGAAAGCTAAAGCATTTCGGCAGGCCTCTAAAGTCACAGCCAAAACAAAGTTAGCGCCGCGTTTTAATTCATGGTTCAAAGGTTAGTTCAGTTTCGAGCGCATGGATTCCGAGTACAGACCAAGATGGTTGTGAATGCCAAGAAGCGAATTATTACCATTTTTAACCATTTTCGGAACAACCATGAGCGCTACTATTATTATCCTTCGTGTCTTGAATGTTAATTTTTGGCTGTTTACGGTATATTGAGAACGTTTTTGTTTTTGTTGTATTACCTGAAACACCTTTAAGCTTATAGGGATAAACAACTGCGTAAGACTATTTGAGGGGAGTTTCGTTCCTGTCGTGGGTTGACATCGCTTCAATTTCAGCCTTAATGGCAGCTGCTATAGTTTTGGCTGCTGGATTAATTATTTTGTATTCATTAAGAGAAATTAGAAAAGATACAGTTGCCCAAGCCTTTTCGACCGTAACCTCAATATTGTATGATGAAAAAGTTCGTATGGCTCGTCGTACATTAATAGGAAATTCAGAAAGCGACTTTACTAAATGGACACAAAAAGAAATAGATGACGCAGAAATTGCATGCTTTAATTATGATATTGTTGGAATTATGGTACGCAATAAGATAGTTGACCAAAAATTGGTCATCAAAGAATGGCGTGATTCACTAATAAAATCCTATGAACATGCTCAACCAATGATAACAACTTACAGGAAAAGCAATGGAAATGATTTTTGGGATGATTTTCAATGGTTATACGACAGAGCTAAAGAAACAAAAACATCCTAACCTATTGAGCGCGGGCGAAGATAGAGCGCGAGCAATGGAAAGTGAGTAGGCTAAACAATTGTGCGTTCTAAGCATTCCCAGGTATTGCTGCAAGGATGATTGAAGGGTGCGCGATGAGTGAGTAGAAGTTAATGTGGTTGAGAAGGTGCAATTGGGTTGGCTTTTCTATGCTAAATTTTAATGATTTTGTGTGTGTGCTTCTCATTCGGCTACTGCAAAAGAAGCAAAAAAGAGCTGCGGACCTCAAAACTGCCCCCGAATCCGAAAATAAGAATTATAACCATTTTACACAAATTATTTAACCCGCCGCGCGCCAATCATCGGTAAAATGCGGTTTCAGAAGGAACTATTCCTCGTTTCTCAAAAGATACCTCGGCTAGAAGTTGAGAAAGAGTATGATGGCTCTCTAATGGGACCATATAAGAAGTGATTCATGGTGCGAAACCAGCTAAGCGCTATCTCCAGTGGAAGATGCGCTGTTTCTGCTGAAAATTTAAGTGTCAACAAAGAGGTATTATACGCAGAGAGAGAGCGCTTGCTAACGGGTGCGAAAGGCATCTTAGTTTGCTTGGAGGAGCCTTAATGTCTCAAGAAACATTGAGGAGAAAGCAGTTGAAAGTCAATTTCGGTATGGTTCCAGATTTAAGTGTTCGTCAACGTTTGCGTATTCAAGTTTTCGGTAATATCTTTCTACGTTGGGTTAAGCCTGCAGGCTATTCTGGTGCTGTACCTGTTTACTTGGTGAAGTGCAGTCGTCATGGCTTGTACCTAGATACTCCGCATGGTCATCATAAGTATTTTCAATGCCATAATTGTTTAGCCGAAGCCAAAGAAGAAGCTGATAAAAATAAAACTTCACTCAAAACCAAAAAGCACTTGGTTCACAACGTTAATCAAAAATTTGTGGCACGGAATGAAAAAGGTTAACCTAAAGACAAAAGTTTTTGGAGACCCAAAAACCTCAACTAATACACACTCAGTATGTCTCGAAAAGAGCCGATAAAGACAAGCCTTAGGCCTCAGAAAAAGGAAAATTATGCGAGAGAAATAGAGTGGAGTAAGCATCGTACAACGAACTGTTTAGTTTACCTTCAGCATCAGGTGGCCTTCGATAACCCCCACGGATAAGGCTTAGCGTACCTCATCTTTAGGGTTTAATATGCTGTCTCTAAAATCATGCGCCTCAAAATTTCAGCACCATTATTAACTCTTAGTTTCTTCTCGCCCAATCTTTCTCGATATTTAATGGGGACTTCCACGATGCCAAAACCTTCCCGCTCCACGTGATGATTAAGCTCTACCTCAACGTCAAAGCCTGTGGATTTCACATTCCAGTTTTTAAGAATTCCCGCACGCACTACACGCAACCCTGTCAACGGATCGACTAATTGGACTCCGTTTAGTAAGTTGTGAGTGAAAGAAAGTAGACGGTTTCCAAAGTAAAGTATATTATGTCTTTCGCCGAGGTGGAGATCCCTGCTAAACCTGTTTCCGCAAACCATGCCCACATGTGAATTCTTCTCAAGTATCTGAATCATTTCAGGAATATGTTCAGCGGGGTACGTATAGTCTGCGTCCGTGACGACAACGTAATCAACTGCCAAATCCGAGTGCTTAAGCGCCTTAGCTAACGCATCACCCTTGCCTAATCCATCCTGGAAAACAACCTCGGCACCCATATCCTTGGCTATCTCAACGGTTCGATCAGTGCTTCTGCCGTCAACTACCAGAACCTGTGGACAAACAAGGTAATCCATAAGCTCAGCGATGGTCAGCCCTATGCCTTCTTCCTCGTTCAAAGCAGCTATGATAACTTGCATCGAGGGGATACCCTGATGTTCTCCTTTCGCCACTAATAATCAACCTCGCTCAGGCAATAATATATTGATGAACTCCTTATTTAAGGGAGCGCTCGCTAGTCTATATATTTTGCATAGTACACGAGAAACGCTCTGGCGATTGTGCTATGGTGACGCTCTGAATTTGTCTAATATTACTTATTTTCAACTTTCGACCCCGAATTCCGCGCAGCCTAGCCAAAGTCCGTGAATAACAAAAACAAGAAAATTTCACAGTTGCTAATTTGCTATCCAGAGAAGCATACGCGCGTGCGCATGCGTGTATATGTTATGAATGCTATTTGCTTTCATTAACGCTGGTATGAGTTGATGAATCATTTGGTGATTGTGCTTTTTGTTCTTGAACTTTTTCAACCATGACAACCAAGCCTTTCAAAGCTTTAACGTTGACTTTCTCGCCTTGCTCGATATCTCCAGATAATGATTCAGCGCGCCAGTTTTCCCCCACTACCCTGACTTCTCCCTTAGGTTTGAGGTCAGTAATAGCCACGCCTGTTTTGCCTATCATGGCTTCGGAACCCGTGAGTTTGGAGCGCCGCCTGATTGGTCCGATCGCCCACCTGATGTACAAGCCAATGAGTACTCCAAACATTACCAGCAGGCTAAGCTCAATATACACCAGTCCTGTTATCGGCGAAGGCGAATAGTCCAATCCTAACGAAAGATAATAGATGCCGAAGGCGCCGAGGATTACTCCTGCCATGAGCGCGAACCCGTGTCCCAGCTTCAACTCCGCAACGATCAGTCCAGCAGCCACCACCAGTATTACTAAACCGAGCGTCGAGGCACCAATTATCTCCGCTCCCACCAAGCCCGCAACAATAGCGATAATACCTAAAACAGTCAGCACAATGGTTGGGTGAAAAACATCCAGAACAACTGCGACGACTCCAATGAGGAAGAGAATGCCATCCAGAGTTGAATTGCTCAAGGCGCTAAGTATTTGCTCGTAGAGGTCTTCACTTAGGACCACCTGATGGTTTCCAGACAAGCCCCACTGGTTAAGCGCGTCGGATAACGAGTTTGCTGTGCCATCTGCAACATGAAACGCTACGGCCTCATTGGCTGTATATGCTTGATCAGCATAAACCATGTTGAAAGCCGCAGTGGTGTTGCGCCCCCAACTCGCTGCAAGGCCCTGCATTGTTTTAATCATTGCATCTTCAGTATGGTTTTGCTCCAGCGCTGTGCCGCCCACTACGATGGGTGTGCTTGGGCCAATTTCTGAGCCTGGCGCCATGAGAATACTGTTTGTTGCCATAGCTATGTAGCTGCCAGCAGAAGCGCCCAAGCCATTGGGAACGATAAAAGTGTATGTTGGAATGCCTGTTTGATTCGCCGCTGTGATGGAGGATATGATAGAGAGCATGTCGCTGAGGGTTCCGCCAGGAGTATTCATCTCGATAACGATGGCGGCTGCTTTTTGGTTTTGCGCAGTGGAGACGACACGGGACATGAAGGTAGATGAGCCAGGATCTACCGGGACGTTAAAATTTGCTATGATTACGTTTCCGTTTCCTGATGCTTCAGGTTGAGTGGATGCGGCTGCAGAAGAAACAAAGAAACTGCTCGCCACAAGCAAAAGCAGCGCTGCACCAAGTAAACCTAAGATGATTGAGATGCGTAAAACTTTTCTTTTCGGCTTTAACATTTTTTTCTATTCTTGGCTATTCAGCATGCTACCTATAAGCTTTGGCATATTGGCTTACTCGCTTCAACTACATATTTGTTCACATGCTTTCATCTTGTCTTTAACCGTGAATTGTCTTATGCTTTAGCGCGCGGCCTTGTCCCTTTTTTATGTGTTGAAGCGTGAAAGCAACCGCGCAAAACGGTGGGCAAATTTAAGTCTATTTTCTTGAAGAGGGTTTCAAGGGTCTCGTGTTCATCTTGTCCCGCTTGGGCTCACCTCCTAAGCTTGAACGTACTCATTTGATATAGGACCCAACCCAAAAATAAACAGTAACTTAATTTCGGGACAAGCCAGCACACTTACTGACAGGAAAAACGCTGGTGAACTAGAAATACAATACGCCTATTCCAGCCCATTTTTGATTTTGCTCCTCAATAATCTCGATGTGGCGGTGGCTCTGCTTAATTTCATTCCAGAACCGGTCTACTTCAACGCCAGAGCTTGCGTCGTGCGTGACAATATCGTGAAACGCCACAATCCCGCCTTTTCTTACTAGAGGAGAGTACATCTGAAAATCTTGCTTGACGCCTTGATACGTGTGGTCTCCATCTATGAACAGGAAATCAACTTTACTCCCCTTCAGGAATGTTCTCAGTTTCCCAAGTGTTTCTTCATTGTGGGAATCAGCTCTGATCAGTTGGATTACATGCTTCTTCCCCAGAGACTTGAAAAGTGGAATCTTCCAAAAAGGATTAGTGCTAGGGCCGCGCTGAAGAAAACATCTGTCTGGTTGTTAGAAATATCTTCCGCATTTAACGGGTCACATACGAGATCCACACGAATTGTTTTGAAGCCCAAGCTGTGAATTTGAGAAACTTGCCCATAGATTTGGCTCACATTATCCTGCTCATAAACATAAGTTATTCCCACATTAAATGTTGAATTCGGGTTCCTAGGCGAGGACGAATAATAAAAGTATGGAAAGAAAACCTGTAGAAGAATAAGACCAATGCATAAAATGGTAACGATCAGGTTCTTTGTTAGGCTTTTGCTCAAAGGGTTCGTCCCTTAATAATTCATAATTATCGCGAGTTGTTTTTACATGTTTCTTAAAGATAAAGTTAACATAGCAGCTACAATGGAAGAGGTCAAAGAATACCCTGCTCTGTTCCACGTTGCGCAAAAGCCAAATCCCGAATTTTATTAAACAATTTACTTCGGTGGGTAGCTGTTATCCGGATGGGGGAGGCGGGGGAGGTAGATTGCTGGATGGGGGAGGCGGGGGAGGTAGATTGTGACGTTTTCTTTGAAAAGCTAAAGCCGTAACGGCCACTATAACAATCACCGCTGTGCCTACAGCAGCGTAAATTAACCCTGACGAACCAGAAGACTTTACTGAAGCTGAGGCTGTAGGCGAAACAGTAGGAGAAGACGTAGGTGGTGTCGAAGTTGACGGGGAAGGTGAGGGTGACGCAGAAGGCGTTACCGGCTCGGACTGAACCAGTAAAGAATAACTTGTTATTGCACCATTTGATAACTCAGCTGGATTATCTGTGGGTGTTGCCGTGAACGGCACGGACGCACCGGGCGAAAGTGAACTACTTAAGAAACCCGTAAAATCCATACCTACAACCGTCCCGGAAGAATTATAAAACGTTGCATCAACAAGAACATTACCAGCCGTTTCGCTGCCAGTGTTATGAACGGTTCCTGTAACAGTGAACGTGCCGTCAACGTTAGAAGCGCTGGTTACAGTTGACGTCAAACCTGAATATTGAGTCGTATTAATATCAAAAACGGATTCTACTAAAACAGAAACATTGCTAACCGAAGGAACCCAGCTTTGATCTTCAGTAATGCTGTTTTCAGGGATAAAATCCACGTAGAAAGGAGCCTTCTGCCCAGGAAGTAGAGCATTCATAAAAAAATAAGCTTGGTTCGAATCTAAAGCCGCTCCGCTGGAATTGTATGCAAATCCTATAGCATACACGCCTATGACGCTTGAACCCACATTTTGTATCTCACCGACGGCAACCAAATCGCCAGGGTACATTGCTAGAACAGTGGTTGAGGGAGCAACGTACCAACTGTAACTGAGAATCTTAACTTCTGAAGACTGTGCTCTCACACTCGGACTCAATAATATACTAAAAGCTGACAAAGTTAAGACTGCAAGAATTACAACAGCTATCGTCTTTTTCAAATTACTCTTCATTCTAAACCTAGTAAAGCTATGAGGAAACCTCTGCGCTAATAAAGTTTTTCCAAAACTGATCCCACATCTATCCTAAATCAAAATTGGCACAACGTTTATGACAAAATGGCAGCTCATACCGTCGAGTCAGCCAGATCCGCAGGATATTATATATTCATACACAGCGCATGCGCCGAAGCTGAAAAATACGCCGGGACTACAGCGTTGTAAGATACACGCGTTTTCACCGACTATTAGACCCCCTACGATTTTTCACTGCTGAAGTATAAGACGTGGACAATTCAAAAACTCTGCACGATGCGTAGCAAACAAAAAAAGGGAAGGTGGGCAGGGGTGACTTCGCCGCTTTTGGTATTTTAAAAGTTTATACCATTACTTCTGCGTTTACTTGAACCCACGAAGGCCTGCGCCAGAGGATCTTAAGTCCTCCTCCATATCTTAGGCAATTTTTTTATGGAATCACTGACTTAGTTAAGTAGTATTTCGCAATTAAATTAGGATAAAACTTTTAGGGTAGTACTGACCTTTAATCGTACTGAGATTAAACATGACCAGCGTTGTAAAGGTTACCCGAAAAGGTCAAACAACCATACCAGTAGAAGTTAGGCAAAAACTGGTGATAAAGGAAGGAGACAAACTTTTAGTCGAAGCAACCGAGCACGGTCAAGTTATTTTTACACCAATCAGAAAAATAGAAGAATGCGCAGGCATCTACTCAAAATACGCAAAGCCAGAAGAAATGAAGAAACACATAGACATGCTTAGAGAGGAATATTAGAGCTTGAAAATGGTGCTTGACAGCCGATTCGTCATGGAATATTTCTATTCAGACAAAACTGAAACCCAGCAAAAAGCCACAGAAAAGCTGAAAGACCTCCTACAACGCAAAGAAGGCATACTACCAACAATCGTTATCAGCGAAACCATTCAAGCAATTTGCGAAAAAATCGGAAAAGAAGAAGCAGAAATCTGCTATATGCGAATTTAACCCAAAGCGGACTGAAGATCCAAAGTCTAACTTCACCAATAGCCAAACAGGCAGGTCTGCTCAGAAGTAAATACCGAAATATACCTATGGGCGACTGCATAATCGCTGCAACAGCCATGGATAACCAAGCAACCATTCTGTCAGACGACCCCCATTTTGACGCAATACAAGAAACGAAAAAAAGCTGGATCTAAAAAAACCCTTAGCTTTTCCTCGATTTTTACAATAACGGTGCTAAGGCTGCATAGGAGGCTTGAAACAGAATCAAACAAATATCTAGTGGGAGCCTGTTTTAATAGCAATCGGCTTCTCGCTTTCTTCAACTTGTTTTTCCATTGCCTTTCTTGAAATAGTCATATCAAGCCTAATCAATTGTTTCACAATGTCGTTAGCTCTGTCAAGCTTGTACAGCGTTGCTCTTCCGATTTTACGGGTTACCATCAGAGCTCCCGACCTTTCAAGTTCTTTCCAATACTTGAAAAACGTTGCCCTGCTCATAGCAAGATTTTTTGCGACCTCGTTTTTGGAGTAATCGGAAAGCGGGTTGTCTAAGAAGAAATCAATGATTCTCAGTATTGGGCTATTTCCTAAGTATTTGAGCAGAAGTGTTTCATCCGCTTTGTAAGCCGTTCCCATATCGAAAGACCTGCTGAATCATAAATAATGCCAAAGTATATAAGAGTAACCTTTGAAAGTATCAAAAGTGAACTTATGCTTTCCGATGACCAAACAAAAGCGACGATACTTTTCAAGCTCCACAAGAGAGGCAACTGGGGAGCAAGTCACACAGCCATTGAGAATCTGCAAAAGGGCTTTAGAGAAACAGATCTCGGAAAACATGGGACAAAAAGAATAGACACAATCGCAAAAGACCTTATCCGCCAAGGGTGGATTATCCCCAAACCAACAAGTTATGGATTGCAGGTATCACTCAACCCCCGAGAAAATCAAGCAATAATTACATTCATGAGACGATTTTTCCCAGAGGCTTGAAATTACCGCCCGAAAATCGATTTTTTTAGTGGTGCCGGGGGTGGGACTTGAACCCACGAAGGCCTGCGCCAGAGGATCTTATCCTCCTCCACATCTTAGATAATAATTTCAGTTTTCGCTCTTTTCACTAAAAGTTGGGAATGCCGTTTTGCAGCATTACGCCTTATTGCAAGTTTCCTACATAATTGTAGTAATTCCTTATTAGTGGGAATTGCTAATAAATATTAAGAGTGAGACAGATGGCTTCAGTCACGGTTACAAGGCATTCGCAAGTCACAATACCCAAAGAAATACGTGAAGAAGTGGGTATAACGGAGGGAGATAGATTGAAGATGAGAGTAGTGGAAGGCAACAAGATAGTGATTGAAAAAGCAAACGAAGAAGCGTGGAAAGATTGTACTGACTTTTTGCCCGAGGACTTCGAAAAAGTGCTAGCGTCTCTACGCGCCGACTCAACAAGCAGATTCAAGCGTCTTGGGCTGGTTCCCTGAATTGCCCGCGAAAAAGAAAGCTGCTGCAAGAGAACTTAAAACTTTATTCGTCGACACCTCGATAATTGTAAACGTAGATAGAGGAAAAGAAGACGTAATAGAGCTATGTAAACAATTAACCAGCACCAATAGCGCCCTTATAAGCACCGTTAGCATTTCGGAAATTTTAACAGGATCATACCTAAGGAAGGACTACAAAGTCGCGGTAAAGAAGGCAGAAAAAGTGCTTGGTCAATTCCGCTGGGTTTCATTGAACGGTGAGATAGCAAAGCTTGTTGCTGAACTAAATGCTTACTTGATCTCAAAGGGGCAACCGATAGAATACCAAGATGTAGCAATCGCTGCTTCTTTTCTATTCGAGTGTTGCGATGTGCTGCTCACGGAAAACAAAGACCATTTTGAGAGACTCCCCAACCTGAAAGGTAAAGTAATGACTCCCAAAGAGTTTTGCCAAGAATTCTATGAAGTATTGCGTTAGTTTTGTTTCTTTAACTCAAAAATTGGGCACTTTGGTCTACTAAGGCTGCTCAGTGGTGCCGGGGGTGGGACTTGAACCCACGAAGGCCTGCGCCAGAGAATCTTAAGTCCTCTTCTCAATCGCGCGAATCGAAAGCGTCCTTTACTTGGCGCGGCGATGGCTGACTATATACGACGCCATTGGAGTAATCCTTAACTTAAACAGAATTTCACTTTTACATCCAGTTTTATTTTTACTAATCTTTATAGCTCTAAAAAGTTGTATTGATTCTTTCTATTAAGTCATTAGAAAGTCCATCAGGTTCTTTTCGGCTCTTCTTAAATGTTCACCAACGGTTCCTTTATCCATTTTCAGCAGACGCGCAAGATGCTCGGTGCTTACCGTTCTTGGTATGTTGTAGTAGCCCTCAGCGTAGGCGAGTCTAAGAACCCTCATCTGCTGAACGGTGAGCCTGTCGAACGGGGAATCAATGCTCTTTTCAATACCGCAAAGCTTTGTTACGCTATAATTTATTTTGGCATTTTCGAAGGTTATTTCGAGAAGATTTTTCAACGATTCAGGGTCACCCACTAACGTTATTCGGAGACAATTGTCACTAATTTCGGGCGATCGCAGAAAATATGTTTGACTTTGGTAAAGTGCTCTCAATTTCTGAGTGGCTTTGTGCTGAGCCTGATTATCTAAAGTTTCTTCATCGCGGTCCCACCATTGTCCACTTACCCGAATCATCGTTTCTCCTTCTTGTGAAACGTCGACGGTGCCCTCTTGCACATGCTCATAATGCTGACTTAGAAACTTGAGCAGGTTTCTCATTTCGCCTTTGGGTACACGGCAAGTGAAAATGAAACCGTTTGAACTCAAATGTAGAAAACGAATCGTTGACGCTTTTGACAGCAACTCTGCCGGAATGGCCCCTTTTGGCAAGTTATCGAGAGGAATCTCTATTGTAATTTGCTGCATGACATTTTCACCCCACTTGTGGGGTATAAATCTTATGTAAAAGGCGCAATACTAGGGAATGCAAAAAAATTAGCGGCATGACCAAAGTCTAATTTAGGTGGAAAAATCATGAGCAATAACATTCAAGCGAAAGGTAAGAATTCAGGGTACACAACCAAACTTCTCATAACTGTAACGGCGGTCGCGCTTCTAACTAATTATGTAGAGACAATGGTGGTTCCAGGAATACCCACTATCCAGAAAGACTTATCCACAACAGCGACAATTGCGTCCTGGATTACCTCCGCATTCCTCATTGTAGGAAGCGCAATAGCACCGATATTCGGAAAACTCGGCGACCTATACGGCAAGAAACGAATATTTCTAGTTGCACTGGTCTTTTACATATTTGGAGTGGGAATAGCAGGTTTCTCCCCATCTATTTATTTCCTGCTTTTCGCTCGAGGAATACAAGGGATAGGGTTAGCAGTAATTCCTCTTGGCCTTGCCGTTATTGCCGACACCTTCCCCAAAGAAAAAATAGCGACCGCCCAAGGAATAGTAAGTGCAACGCTTGCCATAGGAGCAGGTGCTGGATTAGTCATCGGTTCTTATGTAGTGCAAAGTCTAGGCTGGCAGTACGCATTCCACACAGCCTTCGCCCTAAGCATAGTTCTTTTTGCCATTGTAGCCAAAGTAATGAAGAAAGATGTTGTAAGAACGAAAACCACAGTGGACTATACAGGCGCTTTAAGCCTAATGACAGGATTAACATTGCTCCTAGTCTACATAACCGAGGGACCATCACTTGGATGGGTATCCCTTGGAGAAATCGCATTCCTAGTATCAGGCATTGCTCTAACAGTTTTCTTCTTCATCTTTGAAAACAGGGCCAAAAACCCACTGATCCAACTAAGCCTTCTCAAAATCAGAAATGTCCTTGTAGCAAACCTCGTAGGAATTATCGCCAGCTTCGCAACCCTGTTGATCTTTTTCGGGGTGGTTTACTACTCAGAGATGCCAAAGCCGTTTGGACTTGGCCTAGATATTGTTGCAACTGGAGTAATTATTGCCCCAGCGACAATTGCTATGCTCGCCATTGGACCCCTCGTGGGAAGAGCCGTAACACGTTCCGGTCCAAAGCCTGTGTTAGTGACTGGCGGACTTGTTCTTGCTTTAGGCCTTTTTCTATTTATAATAAACAGGTCTTCGAATGTTTATCTCACTATTGATACCCTTGTTTCGGCCGCAGGCATAGTGTCGACGATCGTGCCTATCGTAAATATGATTTGCGTGTCTCTTCCAAAGGACTGCACTGCTGTAGGCTTGGGAATAAACACCACATTGAGAAATCTTGGAAGCGCCATCGGGCCTGTCCTTGCAACAGCGGTTATGGCATCCTACACAATATCGCTAACCAGAGTTGTTAACGGACAAACTATTGTAGTTGGGCAACTTCCCTCAGCAACGGCGTTTAATGTGCTCTTTGCCATTGGAATTGCCTTATCGCTAGTGCTGGTAGCTCTGAGCCTATCAATTAAAAACTACACTTTTAAGGAAGGTGAACCTGAAAAAACCGAATCCATTTCACATGAGGAGAATAAGGATGTTTGATGCAAGAAAACCTGACTAAACCGAGAGCCAAGGACAGAAACAAAAGAGCGTTATTTAGAGCCATTTTATTCATTATTGGCCTTTTGCTTCTCTTATCTGGCGCTGGCTATGGCTTTGTGACAGCGAATACCCAAAATGAACCTGAAAATATTACTATCGTTATTGGGATTTGTCTCATGATGGTAGCTCTTTTCAGACAGTATCTATCAAAACAGAAAGAAGAAATGAACAAAACGGCTTAGAACCATTATCATTAACCGGCAGAGAAATTCAGGAGCTTTGGATAAGAGAAGGCAACCGAAAACGACCTCTAGTTGGCGCGGCGATGGCTAACTACCTAAGTCGCCATTGGAACAATCATTGACTCAAATAAAACTCGATTTTTGCCGCTTTTTTTCTATATGCGGTAATGGTATTTTCAATTTAGTGGTGCCGGGGGTGGGACTTGAACCCACGAAGGCCTGCGCCAGAGGATCTTAAGTCCTCCTCCATATCTTAGGCAATCTTGATCTGGCCGCCTATTTAGACCTGGCTCGGATACCCCGGCACCAGCAACGTAACTGATAACATAGTGCAGTTTAAGTTTTTGCATTCAGCTTGAATGTTTATAGTTGTTTATTTGTAGCGTGGAGTGCCAACATAACATTATATTTTATTGTGAGAGAATATTTTTTCCCAGTTGAGGAACACGCTCTACAGCAGCATCGGGCGGGTTCTTAAGCGGCTGCCAAGCGTTGTCTGAAATAATGTCAAGGAGATGCTTTTACAAGTGCTTACAACAAGTCGGCGGTTATTGTGGGGTTTAGACCACGCTGGCAAATTTCATTTTTAACAAAAAACTTGGATTGCACCATTTTAACACGTAGTTTTTGGGTTATTCTGCAATTTTGATTGAAGTTATGTTATGCTTATATCTGCCGGTTGTTGTATTTTGTTTTTAAGGAGACTAAAATAAGGATGCCCGCTATAGAAATTGGCAGAATATGCGTGAAACAGGTCGGTCGAGAGAACGGCAAAAAATGCGTCGTAATAGATGTAATGGATAAAAGCTTCGTTTTAGTAACTGGCCCAAAAAAGGTTACGGGAGTCAAGCGGAGACGAGTCAACATAAACCATATTATGCCTCTTCAAGATAAAATCGAGGTTAAACGCGGCGCATCAGACGAGGAAGTAGCTCAAGTTTTGGACACTGCAGGCAAACTGCAAGAAATGACTCAAGCAGTTAAAACCGCATAGTTTAATCTTTAATTATCTCTTACCTATTTTTCTTACAACCAGTCAGGAGAAAAACAGCCATATGCCCAGAACAGTTCCCCCATGGGAAATCAAACGTGAACTGTTGACGAAAGCCAAGGACACAACCAACCCAAAATATGGGCATGTGCCCTCTGAAAGACCAGCCAAAGAGTGCATTCAATACGGCACGATAAACCTGGATAAGCCGGCTGGTCCAACAAGCCACGAAGTTGCCGCATGGGTAAAAAAAATCATGCATCTAAACGGTATCGGACATGGAGGTACTTTGGATCCTAAAGTAACCGGCGTTTTACCCATAACCTTAGAGGACGCTACCAAGGTGGTTCAAGCGTTTCTCTACAGCGGCAAAGAATACGTCTGCGTGATGAAGCTTCACGGCGACGCTAAGGAAGGGCAGATTAAGCCGGTTCTTTCGGAGTTTGAGGATGAAATTTATCAGCGCCCACCCCTACGTTCTTCTGTTAAGCGGCAGCTTAGAACCAGGCGCATTTACTACATTGATTATTTGGAAACTGACGGGCGTAATGTTCTCTTCAAAGTTGGCTGTGAGGCTGGAACGTACATACGTAAACTCTGCTTTGACATCGGCGAAATCCTAGGCGTCGGCGCCCACATGCAGGAGCTGCGCAGGACACGCTCAGGACCATTTACTGAAAACAGCGCTTCGAAAGTTACTTTGCATGATGTTGCGTACTGGTTTGGGGAGTGGGAGCAGAAGAAAGATGAGGTGATCCTTCACAAATTCATTGTGCCCATGGAAGAGGCGTTGGCTTTGCTTCCGAAAATTGTGGTTCGGGATTCAGCTGTTGACGCGCTGTGTCATGGTGCAAACTTGACTGCTCCAGGCGTACTGCAGGTTACAAGCGGCATCCAGAAAGGCTCTATTTTAGCGATTTTCACGCTGAAAGGCGAAGCAGTAGCATTAGCAAAAGCGCTTGTCTCAACCGAGGAAATGTTAGATTTGAAGCATGGTGCTGTTGCTTCTTTGGAGAGAGTATTGATGCTCAGAGGCACTTATCCGAAGGTTTGGAAAAGCGGTGGTGAGCATGAATCAGCCCAACCGTAGCACAGACCATTATTTTGTTGCTGAGCCCAAATCAAAAGAGAGGTTCGGTTTAGTTCGAACCGTCCTGTGCGGGAAGGGCTTCGAGTTTTTGACCGCTTCAAGCGTTTTTTCGAAGAGACGAATTGACCCGGGCACAAGGCTTTTAATCGAATCGATGGTTCTGCCGAAAACAGGCTGCGTTCTTGACATTGGCTGCGGTTATGGTGCTGTCGGAATAGTTGCAGCCGCTCTTAATCCGAAGCTCAGCGTGGTTATGACAGATGTGAATACGAGAGCCGTGCGTTTGGCAAAAAAGAATGTTGAATTAAACAAGATAGTCAACGCTGAGGTGCGTTATGGTTACTTGTATGAGCCCGTGGAGAATTTAGTGTTCAATTGTGTGTTTTCGAATCCGCCTGTTAGTGCAGGTATGGAAACGGTGAAAGCCATGGTGAAAGAAGCCGCAAAAGTCATGGCTGACAAAGCCACGTTCCAGATGGTTATTAGGTCTAAAATCGGCGCTAAAGTTTTGCCTTCTCTTTTCAACGAGATATTTGGGAACTGTTCGGTTCTTGCAAGAGAAAGCGGGTTTCGAGTGCTCATGGGGCAGCATTTAACGGTATAGGCTTATTTGTTAGTCAGAGATGCCAAGAAAATATGATGTGCTTGCTGGCATGCCTCTTTACTGGTTAATGAAGCTCTGGTAATGATGGGGCAATTTTGTTTTGGTTTTTGAGTAGCTAGATGAGGGGGAGCTCTGTTGGGGCAAGCTTTAATCATCTCATCTCACAAAGTTTATTGATGATTTTTGGCAGACAAAAAGTGAAGGTTTATCTGCCATGAACTTATATGGCAGGATTCTTGCATTAAACAAATTGGGTTCAAATCAGTGTTTAAATGGTGACAATTTGATGTCTAATGGCAACAAGAGAGAACGCATCACAATTCGCCTTACGAAAAGGTATCTTGATTTATTAAACATGTTAATCGAAAAAGGCGTGTACAACAGCCGCAACGAAGCCATCCGAGACGCGCTAAGAATCATGTACGAGTACCACGGGTTGAAGGTTTCGCCTGAGAAAAAACACGCGTTTAACGCTAAAACGGATGATGCTTCCAAAGAGCAAGATTGATTTTCAACATACCCAAAATAGCTTATCCGGCAGGCTAGCGCAATATTTTATAGAAATTGACCAAACGGGAATGTTATTTGCTTAGTCATTTAGGTAGCCAAAAGAGGGTGCTCATCCAGAAAAAAGAGGCGAAATACAGGACCAGAAACCGCAAACCATCACAGCAGTTAAAACTTAACAGATAAATAACTTTTCTATAGTGCAACCGTCCAGTTGCCGATATATTCTCTGGAGAGAGGGCAACGGTTCCAGCAATATTTCTTTTTTATGCATATGCGCAGGATTGAAACATGGTTTTTATTTTCTGTTTCCCCATTATGTTCAAAGGTCTGCGAGGAAAAGGAAATGTTGAACCAAGAATTCTTCAAAAATTACGATGAGGAAATGGCTGAAAAATGCAGACGGGCACTTGAAAAATCTTACGGCGCTGATATTCCAATTCCAAAATGCATGGTTAAAAAAGGAAACATGCAAAAAACTTGGACTTTTCTGGGGCGAAAAAATGTTCAAAAATAGATTGCTTGAAACGCTAAAGCGTTCTAAAAATGGGAAGAACCCTGATGATGAAACGCTTCGAGCGATGGCTAAAATCCAGGAGCACAAGAGACTCTCAAGCAAAGAATTCCTAAAGGTCTACGACGCAATCTGGCAGGAAGGACCCGAAACAGCCTATAAAAACCCAGAGGACTGGAGAAAAGACTGAGACTCCCCCTTAACCATCGGCCATTTGGTTACTGTTGCTTCTTTGTCTATTCAGCTTTTGGTGTTTCTTTTCGTGCACTGGTTCAAAACGGGCGCAGAGAGAAAAAGACAGCCTGACTTATTCTTTTAAACTGCTTGGAAAAAAGGTAATTCAGCACCTCACCGTGAGAGGGTTGTGCTGTTTCAATTTTCGACATATGCATGCGTCCGAAATACACTTTAAATTTTGATTTGAAACTGTGGATTATGGACGCATCCGACGTTAGTACGGGGTGATGGGAGATGGCTGAGTATAGTTCTGCCAAGATGTGGCTTGGAATGTTTGGTGTTTGCACAGTCTTCGGACTCTTGCTTTGGTTGTTAATTTAATGATTGGTTTAATGGTCTAATAGGATATTACGGAATTCGATACATTCTCTGCTTGAAGGTTTGCTTATATTTGCTGTTCTTGATTTTGAACATGGAGCGGCATAGAATGACGCAGACTGAGGCAGATAGTTGCTGCGAATTAGGGGTTGAGGGTTCATGCGTTACCTGCGCGTTCAGTCCCTTCTGTAATGGCAAATGGAAACATGCAACCAGTCAAGACGCTATTGTCGAAGCTGAGTTGGTAACGTAGATTTAATGGTTCAATACTTGATTTTTAAAATCGCGTTAATTGGTCCCCTGTTTTCTTTCGGTGTTAGAACCGCAAAATTGAAAAAGCTCCTGTGCCATAAGACAGAGAAACAGCGTAAGGCAGTGGTCAAAGTGAAACTGAACAAAGTCGACGAAAAAGTCTATCAGACCTTAAAGACTGAAGGAAAAGAATTAACTCTTCAGGAACTAGCTGACAAAACAGGCGAGCCATCCAAAAAAGTCTTCAAATCATTGCGCAAACTCTTCGAAAACGAAATCATAGAAACCCAAGCCCGCGAATACAAGTTAACGGGCAAGGATCCAAAGGCAGCCAAAGAAGAGCCCGAACCTGAAGTTTAAATTTTTGTGGAGCCTCGAGCGGGCCTTGCTCCCGCGGCCTGCTGCTTACAAGGCAGCCGCTCTACTGGGCTGAGCTATCGAGGCACTCACCAAATCGCCCAGAACACACCAACACATAAAAAACAACCCAAATAAAAGTTACTACTAAATGCTTTTACTTTTTATTTCCTGCTAGAGCTTTAGCTATTTATTACCACAGTCAATGACGGTAAGTTTATTACAAACCAAATCGCCGGAGAACTAAGAGCTTGACGAAGATGACAAGTTAGAAGAAAGCGGCTTTAGGAAGATAAAACTTGTTAGATAGAAAAGTTGTGGAAGAGTTTCTTGACTACAAGCTAGAGGATATACCTATTCCTAAATCAATCAAGAAGGAAGAGCTAATCGAAGCTTTCTGCCAGTTTACCGAAGATGACTATTACGAATGGCTAAAAGATAACTTTGCAACCTTCTTTAACCACTATAATCCAGACTGGACTTGGATTCAGAGATATATCGCCGAACACAAAGAGTAAACTCTCTTGCTAACGTTGCTCTGGTTCAAGCTTAACAGGGTAAACTCCGTCGCTTACTTTCCCAAAATAAATCCAATATTCACCGCTTTGCCGTACCTTGTACACATGCGCTTTTATGGCCTTCATTCCCTTTAAAGAACCAGATGGCGCCTTAAGAATACGCTCACGCCACTCACCGTTCAGCGGTATGACAATTGAGCCAACCCTCTCAGTGGCATCCTTGCCATTTAAAATTAAAGTCAAAAAAGGCTCTCTTTCCAACCAATTTTCAGGGCTAATAAGATTAAACCACCAATACTCCCGATTACAATCCAAATGACTCCTACAAGAAAGAACCTTCACCCAAACCTCTCCCTCTCCACCTCTATCTGCTTGATTATTCTGATAAAACTTGTTGAAACTAAATTGTCAATTTAACGCCTACAAGGCAGCCGCTCTACCGGGCTGAGCTATCGAGGCATCCCCAAAGTTGCCCAGATTACACCAACACATAAAACTTTACACAAAAAGGGTACTACCCAAATGGTTGTTTGCTCTTTCTTGCTGGCGATTTTGCAGGTTGTTTTGCAGGCGATGCCTCCATGGGCTTAGAAGCTTGGCAAAGGGTTTAAGGAGCAACAGCCAACAGAAGGCGCACGACAGGCAGAGTTCTAGAAAGCCAGCGCATTGAGGTTAATTTTATAGTACTCATTCTCTTTCTCAATTAAATTAACTAAGAGTAATCTACCTAATACATCCTTTAAGTTAATGGTATCGTCAACCTCATTGAGTTTTTCTTTGAGTTGGTTATAATCATTTTTTGCTTCAGATAGATAGTATAAGACCAGAGCAGAAATGAAGTCATCTTTCTCAACCCGGTCTCTACCATAATGGACCATTAGTTTCTTCGTTAATTTGCCTACCTTAATTATCGTCTTCTTCGTTTCAATTTCCCTTTTCAGAATAAATCTGGCAAATAGAGCTCTCACCTCTGGATTTGGGCTTAACTGAAAAGCCCCTTGAAAAACGTCTTTAACTACATCTTCCAATTTATCACAAAGTAAATCCTGGATGTTGATACTTTTAGAATAGTTTTCTTCAAACTTTCTTTTAGCAGTGGCGATTAAATCAGGATTTTGACAAACCAAAAGGGATTCTGTGTTTTCTCTCCAGAATTTCTTGGTCTTAAAGTGCCCTAAGTTCATTTTGTTTAAATTTATTGAACTAACCACCAAAGCTTTGTCAGTGATTACAAGCTTGGCATGAATCGGGTCAACTGGCGTTTTTATTTCAATTTTTTGAGCAAGAAGCTCTCTAAACATATTTTCCAACCTGTCGGTAAAATCACGACTTCTTGCTCCAGTCATAATTTTAAGAACGATGCCCTTGTTTATAGTAAGGTTAATCAGGAATTTTGAAAAATCTTCATCAGTAAAACTTTCAGTTGAAATGTAGACCCACTTGTCTGCGTTTTCAATTATATTGCTAAGAAGTGTTCGCCCTCTACAATCGAAAGGTGTAATGTAAAGTCTGTCTTCGGGAGTCTCGACAGGAGGGCATAGTTCTACGGGATAGTGAAGAATCCAGTGGTCCTTGTGAATTGCGTCAACCTTTTCCGGTAATTCAAACAGTCGCTCTCCATTTACTGGAACAATATCAAGAACTTTTTTTCTGATTTGACCCTCGAAGCCATTTTCTTTAATAACAAATAGTTTAAGTAACCTTTCGAATTGAATGTTAAACTCTTTAATCTTGCTTTCGTTATCTCTAAAAATTATGGCTGCGTCCAATTCCTCTCCTTGAGTGAAATTGGCTGACAATGCGATAGCGCTTTTGTCTGTAACGATGAATTTTCCATGAAATGAGTACCACCGTCCAAAAGCTGTTCTAGTCTCACGAGGGTCGCCTACATTCCATTTGTCAAAGTAGATTATTGCACCATTTTTAGCTAGTTGCCTAAATCTAGCCTCAACTTGTGGTCTTACATCTTTATTAATGCTATCGTATGGAAGAGTCAATATTTCTACTTGGACCTTGTTTGCTAGTAAATTAGTTAAAGTGTTGAAAACTTCTTCTCGATGAATCTGAAACATTGCTATTCTTACGTATTTCTTAGCTAAGGCAATTTCTTTTATGATTAGAGGAATAGCATCAGTATTGAACTCAAAGGTCGTTTGCATAGGTTACCAGCGGTTCCTATTTGGATGTCTTTGTTTATAATACTTACATAAAACAAATATTGGAACCCTTAAACGGTTGAATTTAAATCAATTTCTTCTGGTTGATTGAACTTCGTCCTTCTGATTTCCAAATATTATTTAGATTTGGTGTATATTTATAATAATTGTACTGGGAAGAAATATCATCTGCAAGTCTCAATTTTTCTATTCTTCTGGTGATTAATTCAACGTGAGCAGGGTCTATTTCTATTCCGACAGAATTTCTGTTCAACTGTTTTGCAACCACCAAGGCGGTTCCGGTGCCCGCTGTTGGATCAAAAACTACATCACCAGGCAAAGTTGATGACAAGATTATTCTTAGTAGCAGCGCTACAGGGGTTTGTTGCACATGAATTCTATTTCCCTCGCTGTCCCTAAGGGCTTCATCTCCTGCAAAATATCCTGAAGTAAGTTCTCTAATATCATCCCAGACGTCCGTCAAATAAACCCCATTTTCATGCTGATATTTGTGCTCTGGTAAAGGCGGCGGATCGATTCGCACTTTGTTAAAAACTCTTGGTTTATTGCCTTTAATAGCATATGCGATTATCTGATACTGCTTTGAAAACCTTGTTTCAATTGGAACAGCGGATGTTTTCTTTTTCCAAATAATTAAATTTTGAAAATTCCAACCTGTTTCCCTAAGTATTCGAAGTACAGTTTCTGCATTCTTCTCCCTATGCATGAAATATATTGCCCCGCCGTCCGAAGTATTTTTATAAACGCCTTCAACAATCGCTTTTATCCAATTCCAGTATTTGCCGTCGGATTGTTTATCATCAAAAAATCGATATTCTTTGCCTTGAAGATACGGAGGATCAAAGAAGGTTAAATGTGTATTATCGACTGCTCCTTCATTCAGGTATTTTATGCAGTCACCCTCGAGCACCTTGTACCAAGTTTCACTTATGCTCGAAGCGCTTGTGTATACTGAACCAGAATCAGTTACTCGCTTGATCTCAGAAGAACAGAATTTCGGTGTATCCTCGAGCATCTGTACGTTCTCAGAGGTTGAGGTTGAAGGTTCTTGCTTTTGTCCATTCAACGCAACTTCAAAACCATTTTCATTTTTTGTTATTGACACTTCAGAATTAATTGGAAATCTGTCTTTGAGATACTTGGAGCACCGAAGTCTTCCTTGTCTGTCAACTTTTGCTGGAAAATTATTCAACTTGGTTTCAAATGGCGCTGTAAGCTCTCCTAAAAGTTCGGCTCTACTTTTTATAGGTATTTGAATGAACCCTAATTCGACTTCCTTTCTTTTAAGCGACTTTGTAATCATAGTTGCCAATGTTTCTATCATATATCCTAAGCTATAAATTTAATCTAAATTTTCTGATATTTGTCTAATTGAAGTTTATTTCCATGTTATCAGTCATTTCAGCATTCCCTTGTTAGGAGGTTTTTATGCTCGTTTACTTTTTTATACTGGGGAAATGTGACACTGGTCAAAGCCAACTGGGATTATATTATCATCGAGAATTCTTTTAAGATTAATCCGAGTTCAACCTAGCCTTCCTACTCATCTGAGGTTAACGATTCTGCCACCAGAAGCTGTTGGCTTCTTCATCTCCGAGTACAATGCCGTAATACAAAGTTCTAGGCTCGGTAGTTTCGATAACAGCTTTGCCATTGAGAATCCACGTGTGCTGTCGCCAAATACTGTCGGCGCTCAAGGCCCACCCAGTTGCAATTCTGCAAGTTTTTGGATGCTTATCCCAGAATTGGGCACAGTTGCTATGGCATTGGCACGGTGCCATTGGTTTGAAAACAACCTTGCCTTTGACGAGTTGCCCTTTGTTCAAGAGAGCTTTGAGGTCAGGCTCAGGTTGAAGTGCTACCCAATCGCCGCCAAGGGACAGCAGTCTATCTTGCAGCGGCTTAAGTTCAGGCATCGTTTCAAGGGTTTTTTCCGTTTTGCTCTGTGCCCACTTTGCCCATTCTGGGTCTTCTATTGCTCGAGCAGCTTTAGCCAGTTTAGCCACAATTCCTGTTCCTCAATTATCTGGAGTGTACCAGGTCTAACTATTCAAGCTTGTTGGGGTTTGATTAGTTCTGGCGCGTATTTTTGTAGGGTGTAGTGGATGCCTTTGTGTTCGTATGTTTTGATGATTTTTGATAGTAGGACTGTGAGGTCTATGAGTGGGCCTTCGTGTTGGTCTTCGCCTTCCCATGCGAGTTCTTTTATGGCTTGTTTTAGTGGTGTAGCAAAGCTTCTATTAAAGGCGCTATCTTGGTATAACAGCTCATCACACCATTTATTGTAGAGACAGCCTTTAAAGCGCTCCAGGCTTTCCCAACTATATCCTTGTCGGGTTTTGACTTTATCAATTGGGCTTTAATCGTGTCTACATCAGCTTGATAGTTAATTTTATCCTCATCTGAAATTTCACTGCTCATTCTTGTGTGCCGGCCCAAGTCATCAAGAGAATCATACAATTCCTTGTATTCATTCCTGACAAAATTATTATCTCCCAACACTATCACGCTATTCCTAACATCACTAATGTTTATCCCAGCAAACCTATTACTTTTTTGGAACTTTGACGAGCCTACGAAGTAATCAATGCCGTCCTTGGAAATTCGGTACGTTTTCTTTTCAGTTGGAATGCTCATTTTTCCGGTGTAATATTGGGATTCCTTTATGTCTTCTATAACCCATTGAGTTTCAATAAGGTAATGCATGTTTCTAATAACATACTTTTTTTCTATTCCCTTCTTTTTCAAGTCAGAGGTGATTTGACTAATTTTCAATCTATGGCTATCCATCCCTCTCGGGTTCATCCATGCCTGGTATAAGTAATCTAAAATGGCTTCTCTTACAGTATCATCTGATTTGAACTCTTCCTTTGGCATGTTTAGAGATATGACGATTAAACCTTAAAAATTCTCTCTAAGGTTGAACATTTGAATTATTAGTGAACGCAAGGAGGCTGAGCTCACATAAAACAAGCCAGGCTTGTTGGGGTTTGATTAGTTCTGGTGCGTATTTTTCTAGTGTGTATTGGATGCCTTTGTGTTCGTATGTTCTGACAATTTTTGATAATAGCACTGCGAGGTCTATGAGTGGCCCTTCGTGTTCTTCTTTGCCGAGTGCTGCCAGTTCCCTTAAAGCTTGTTTAAGCGGGGTAAGTTCTTTGATGGCTTTCACCTCTTTTGTTGCTGAGACCCAGGCCATTAAGTAAAACCCTATAAGGTTTATGCAGGTTGTATGACTGGAAAGAATTCCTTCCATATGGAAGAAAAAACTACGAATCCTGAACCTGCAAGTTTTCTTTGTGTTTGGTTCTAAAAATAATGAAGAAGGTAGGTTATGCAGAAAAATAGTTGATTGCCACATTTTAAGGAAGATTGTTTATGCTATCGTGGCTATTTTTTCAGTGCTCAAGATTTTGGTTACGAGCTCTTTTCCCATGTTTTTGGATGCGTCTAGGACTTCGATGCCATTGATGCGCCCTTTCTTGTCAAGGTCAATAATCACGTTTTCTGAAAGTTCTTCGCTTATGTCGTACTTGGCTTTTCTGAGCCAGATGTACATCGCGTCGGCTTTTTTATCGTATTCCACACGCACCATAAACGTCAAGGTCTCCTTGTCCAGTAGACTTAACCACAGTTATTTTATCATTGCTCTTTTCGCATATCACTTTTAGGTTACTTATCCTCGTATTTCTTGACGGCAATAACCCTGCTCAAGCGTGATGGAACGGAGAAATAAGGATTCACAACGGCTTCTTCAACCTCTTGTGCACAGACACAAACGGGAGCCTGGTTAGGTCATGTTGACGCTAGCCTTTTTTTCCCAGATTTTCCCAAAATTTCCCATAAATTCCCAAATTTTCCCGTAACCTGCAACCAATTTAAACTCTGAACCAAAAAAGCAACCCAAAAAACACTTTCACAGAAGGGAGAGAGACTACTATTTGCAACTGATTGCGCTAGCATAAAAGCTAACAAGCCGTCCTAATATTTGGCGCTGCAGTGACGCTTAACTATGAATATGCATGACTAGTAACAATGTACATGCCTGACGGGCAAAAAAACCAAAACCAAACCCTGTTCACTAAAAGAAGCCCAAACCAAACGCTGTTTTGCACTAAAAAATTTTTAAATTCAGCAGCCCCAAAGCTAAGCTCTCTCACACAAACAAGTCTCAATTAACACACAATGCAACAATTATGTTCCAGATTCGCCGCCAAACTTATATCCCTAAAACACGCCTAAGCTTTACTTCCCGATGCAACTCGGCAGCTAACCCATGCCGCGTGAAGACGTGAACTTGAGCCTAAACCGCTCAAAAATGTCACGAGACGCTAAAAACCGCTGTTCAAGAAACCTTATTATGTTTCGACGTAATCCTTATATTAGCGAAATCCGCTTCTAATGCAGTTCAGCAATATGGGTTATACCATAAAAATAGATGCAACTCCCCACCTCATCGATGAGGAGTGAAGGGTGAACTGACTTCGCCACGACACGCGCGAAGATCAAAATGACACCATGCATAGGACAAACAATCAACGACGCCACACAACATATTGAAATGTGTTTCACCAAACGCCAAACAAACACCACCAATGGCCCGAAACATGCCACGCCGTCTGGAGGATGGCTCGGCTTGAGAGCCGAAGAAGGGCGCGGCAAGCCGCGATACCGCCCCGGGTAGGCGCATGCAGCCTTAGATCCGGGGATACCTGAATGGGACTTCCTAGAATATGCTCCTTCACGGAGCGGGAACCCCCCGAACGGAAGCATCTTAGTAGGGGGAGGAAAAGAAACCAAACACGGGATTCCCTTAGTAGCAGCGAGCGAAATGGGAACAGTCCAAACCGAATCCCACACAGAAATGTACGGGAGATGTAGGGTTAAGGGCCTGGCTTCCTCTTCACCGGTTAAGCTGAAGTGGTCTGAAATGACCCGCCACAGAGGGTGACAGCCCCGTAAACGTAAGCCAGAAAGAGCAGAGCTAGAGTCCCAGACTACCGCACCATGGTTTTGGTGCGGAAAGTTGGGAGGCACCAACTTCCAAGACTAAATACGCCTCAAGACCGATAGCGCACTAGTACGGTGACGGAAAACTGAAAAGTACCCCGGAATGGGGGTGAAAAGTGCCTGAAACCAGACGGTTATAGACGTGTGCGGCCCAGAAGAGCAGATCCTCTCCATAGGAACCCGCTGTGAAGCGGCAGTACGAGGAGAGGGGATCAGGGTTGCACGTTCCGTCTAGAAACACGGGCCGGGGAGTTTATAGTTAAGGCAAGCCTAAGGGTTAAAAACCCGTAAGCACAGGGAAACCAACAAGCACGCAACTCCGCAAGGAGCCAGGTGCAGGGTCTGAAAGGGCCCGGAGTCATAACTATACATACTAGAAACCAGACGATCTAGCCCTGGGCAGGGCGAAGCTAGGCGAAAGCCTAGTGGAGGCTCGAAAGGGTTCTGACGTGCAATTCGTTCCCCAGACCTGGGGCTAGGGGCTAAAGACCAATCTAGTCTGGTGATAGCTAGTTCCTTCCGAAGTGGGCCTGAGCCCAGTCCCGAGCGAGGCAGCTGGTGGGGTAGAGCACTGATTGGAAAACAAGGACCCGAAAGGATCCACTTTCCTTTCAAACTACGAATCCACCCGCACCAAAGACCTTGGGAAACGGGTTACAGGGGGTAAGCTCCTGGACCGAGAGGGGGACAACCCAGACTGAGGTTAAGGTCCCCAAATGCTGGCCAAATGTCAAACCAAAGGGCGTCGTCAGCCTCAGACAGCGGGGAGGTAGGCTTAGAAGCAGCCATCCTTCAAAGAAAGCGTAACAGCTCACCCGCCGAGGCTGACGGCCCCGAAAATTGACGGGGCTAAGCCAGCTACCGATACCTCAGAACGCAGCACACACTGCGCTGGTAGGAAGGCGTCCTAGCTGGACAGAAGCTGGGCTGTGAGGTCCAGTGGACCGGTTAGGATTGCGAATCCCGGTGGTAGTAACAGCAAAGAGAAGTGAGAATCTTCTCCGCCGAAGGGGCCAGGGTTCCCCGGCAACGATCGTCAGCCGGGGGTAAGTCGATCCTAAGGCATAACTTAATCGATTATGCCGAAAAAGGGAATCCGGTTAAAATTCCGGAACCATGGAGGTACATGCGGCGACGCAAGCTTAGTGTTGACGTTTCGGGGTAGGCTGAGCAAGGTTTTCGCCTTGTTTAACCGTATAAACCTGGGGAGTGCCGTAATGGCGAGAACTAGGCGAAATCGGGAATAGCATCCCGTTTTAGGGAGGTTTAGCTGATCTCTGGAGCCACTGAAAAACGCACTAAGAAGGATCCTCTGTGACCGTACCTAGAACCGACACAGGTGTCCCTAGGCGAGGAACCTAAGGCGTGTCGGGTATACACTAATGCGAGGGAACTCGGCAAATTAGCCCCGTACCTTTGGTATAAGGGGTGCCTGTTCTTTCAGCCTTGTGCTGTAAAGAGCAGGTCGCAGTGACAAAGGGGTCTCGACTGTTTAATAAAAACACAGGAAGCCGCAAGAGCGAAAGCTTGTGAACGGCTTCTGAATCCTGGCCAGTACAGGTACCTGAAACCTGGGTCCAACTGGGCCAAGGGCCTGCAAACGCCGGGAGTAACTCTGACTCTCTCAAGGTAGCCAAATGCCTTGTCGGGTAAGTTCCGACGTGCATGAATGGATCAACGAGGGCCCCACTGTCCCCGCGTAGTACCCGGTGAAACCACATAACGTGGACGAACAGTCCACGATCTCCCAGCGGGAAAAGAAGTCCCTGTGGAGTTTTACTGCAGCCTGCCGCTGGAATACGGTTGTGGATGCAGAGCGTAGTCGGGAGCCGTCGATCTCAGGTTCTCTGGGACCTGGGGGAGGCGCCAATGGAACACCGACTTTCTGCAACCGTGTTTCTCACCAGCTCCTTGTGGGCTGGAACAACGGTAGGTGGGCAGTTCGGCTGGGGCGGCACGCCCTTGAAAAGATATCAAGGGCGCCCTAAGGTTGGCTCAGGGGGGACAGAAACCCTCCGTAGAGTGCAAGGGCAAAAGCCAGCCTGACTGAATCCCAAACAGTAAGGGATGCAGAGGCGAAAGCCGGGCTTAGCGATCATCCATGTCTCCCTTGGTGGGTGCTGGATGTGTCAGAAAAATTACCCTAGGGATAACAGGCTCGTCGCGGGCGAGAGTCCCCATCGACCCCGCGGCTTGGTACCTCGATGTCGGCTCTTCCTATCCTGGCCCTGCATAAGGGGCCAAGGGTGAGGCTGCTCGCCTATTAAAAGGGAACGTGAGCTGGGTTTAGACCGTCGTGAGACAGGTCGGACTTTATCTGCTGGGAGTGTTGGCTGCCTGAGGGGAAAGGGTCCCTAGTACGAGAGGAACGGGACGCTGTAGCCTCTAGTTAACCAGTTGTCTGATAAGGCAGTTGCTGGGCAGCCACGCTGTTGTGGATAAGAGCTGAAAGCATCTAAGCTCGAAGCCTCTCCCGAAAAGAGGCAGCCATTCCCGTTTAACCGGGACGAAGGCTCCCATAAAAGATGGGTTTGATGGAGCCGGGGTGTAAGCTGGAAGACTTCGGTCGACCACCTCAGCCTGCGGCCACCAATCGCCTGAGATGTCGAGTCCATTGATGGTGTTTGAGCGATATTTGCGTGAACAGTTTCGGTGTGAAGTGTACGTAGTTTTGTTTGTCCTGTGCATGGCGTATGTCATAGTTTTGTAATTTTCATTTTTTCTGAGTCGTTGTTTAGTAAATAGGCACTGTAATATTGAAGACCCTCTGTCCTCTGCTTTCAATTTTGCTAGAGAAATTCAGTTGCTAAATTGATACCCTCTCCCGCCTTCCTGGGTTTGAGGCGAAATGTTTTCGTCAGCTAAAAATTTCGGTATTTAGGACACCGCGTAATCGAAAGCTTCCTCATTCTTAACGATTTGAGCGGCATAGTTAACTGCAGCCTTAATGTCCTCTTCCGTTAGAGCGGGATACGCTTTGATTATACGTTTAAAATCATAGCCGGCAGACAATAGTTCCAGTATCAAGTAAACTGGAATTCTTGTACCTTTAATCACGGGTTTTCCGCCTAGAATCTTCGGGTTCACTTCAACACGTTCGCTCAAATCTTATCCCATTCAATATTTTTCAAACTGGAAATTTAATTCTACATTTCCAGCATTTAATTATCAATTCACTGCTTCAAAGAAATAAACTTTTTAAGTTCAGCCAATTTCATCCAGAAACCACACGGATGAATGCATTCAATTTTGCTAGAGAAATTCACTAGCTAAATTGATACCCTCTCCCGCCTTCCGCTATCGGGGCATTAGTAATCAGACTACTTTCATTTAGGTAAGAACTTATTTCTCTGATTAAATATATTTGATGATGATGGGTTTGTCAGAAAAAGTAAGAGTTGGTATGCGCGGACAGATAGTTATTCCTAAGAAGCTTCGCAAGAAATTCAACATTGAAAATGGAATCATAATAGAGTTTATCGAAACAGAAGAGGGCTTGCTTTTAAAACCTTTTAATCCAGTAGCTGAGATGAAGGGGCTTGGGAAAGGCGTCTTCGGAGACCCCGTAAAATACCAGAAAAAACTCCGAGAAGAATAAAAAATTAAGGCTGAGAAATTGTGGGTTCTTGTGGGTCAGCATTGATTGACGATTTCTTACAGCATATGGTTCGGAGCCGTCGCCTCATATCATCACAGCACTTGGGGCGTAATATTAATAATATCTGCGGTGTTTTTGCAAATCTCACGGTGTTTGCCTTATTTGCTTTTTCTGAATGTTTTGCCGCCAGCGTTGTATTCGCCAGTTACGTATTCAAATCCCTTCCCGCCCGCCATGTTTTGTGATAGGCGCTTGGTTTGAAAGGTTTCAATTGAAAGCAACTCTCGTAAGAAGGCTTTAGTAATACTTTATCATTCACACTACTATTTGGTGATAAAATGAAATTCGGTGTAGTGGTTGAAAAAGATGAAGATGGCTACTATGTTGCTTCTGTTCCAGAGTTACCTGGCTGCCACACCCAAGCCAAAACACTGGACGAAGTTATGAGAAGAATCAAGGAAGCCATCCAAGCTTGTTTGGAAGTTGAAGGCCCGAAAGGCCATGAACACACCGAACTCGTTGGAGTTCAGTTCGTAGAGGTTCAAGCTTAATGAGCTTGAAGCCACAATCAGCCAAAAAGATAATTAAGGTTCTTTCAAAGTTAGGTTTTAAAATTGTGAGAAAACAAGGCAGTCATGTTGTACTCAAGCATGCGGATGGAAGACTTACGGTTGTTCCTGTCCATGCACGTGAAGAAATAGGCAGAGGGTTACTTAACAAGATTATCAAAGATACGGGACTGCCTAAAGAGGAATTCATCAAACTACTAGAAAACGAATGATTCCGATTTCTATAGTGCATACTCTAAACGTACCTTAGGTTGCCAAATTCTGGGATAACCAAATAATTGTACAGGGGCACCAGCCTCCTAAGTTGGGGGTCGAGGGTTCAAAGCCCACATTAACCGAAGACTTCACAGAACCTCGAAGCGGGTTCTGGTAACTTCTCGTGGGATGGATTTTTCTGTTAAGTGCCGTGGGACAGGTAGCTTATAGAGGATTCACAATCGCTTGAAAAACACCTTTAGGTTTTTTACGATGGGTAATTTTTGGAATAAGATAATTCTTTAAAATTTTATCTCTGTTTTGTTGATTGCCCTCAATAATCTTATTCCAACTTCTAAACATACAATCATCACCCGTAATAAAATAGTCATGGTCCAGCGATGATAAAGCTATTAACGCATCACATGCAAGATTAATTTTTCCTTTTGATTTACTACCCATACATAGCTCTATTTCTCTTCTCAAAGCGCTATCGATTTCTCCTAATTCATCACTGCCGATTTTACACATATCAATTCGTGATATGCCTATCACTGCCTGATTGGTTTCCACCAAGCTTATGTTAACGTCAAATGCCTTTAGCTTTTTCAAGGCATGTTCATACTTTTCGTAAATACTTGCGTCTCTTCTATCCATCTCGTCAATTTGGACATGGCTTGTAAACAACTCAATTTTATTAGCTTCAATATGTTTACTTAATTCTAATAATTCTTTGTATGAGCATCCAGAAAGAGAAATTAACGCATTTGTATCAAGGTAAAATTTTACCACGTTATCACCAATTTACCATTTTCATAGGTGTGAGTTTATTTAATAAATTGTCGGTTACTACAACCATCTAAGGCTTCATCAAAAGAAAACAGCCATCTGATTATTTCCTATGAAAAGGGGGAATTTAGGAAATTACGCAAATGACAATAGCACGACTTTGTTCTGCCATACTCTTTCAATCTTCTTGGAGTTTCTTAAGCAATAGCTTGATTTCAGCTAGCTGTTCTTCAGTTGTCATTCTTTCACCAATTGCCTCTCTCTTAACAAGTCAGACAAACAATGAAGCGTTATGTTTGCAAGAATTTCGGGTTTATTTGTATCAAGCCACTGTTGCCAGATTCGAGGGACAGACCCTCCTCTTATGGCTGGCTCTTCAAATGCAGAGGAAGTGCATTGACCCAAGCTTTTTCGAAACTCTGTAAACAAATCAGCCCTTTTCACGTGTTCCATATCCAACCCTTTGAAAGCAAAACCTACAGCCCAAATATGTTTGCATCTTTCAAAGAAAGTGTTGTAAAAGTCGCATTCGCAACTCCAATTCCACGGTTCTCCTGAAAGATCAACAGCATACCACCGATCGCTACTCTCGGAACGAACTTTGTAATTAAAGTTGTCGATTTCTATGATCTGGCTTTCTTTTGCTTTCGCAATTTTTAATCCTCTTGTACACACTGAAAATCGGTCAACCCGTCTATACTGCATTAGGTCAACCCAGCAGTGTTCCATTTGAAGAAATTCACTTTCAAAGCGGGCATTATAGGAGAAACGCGGTTCTTGAGTTTCTCTTGCCTTTTGAAAACAAAAAACTCGAAATTCTTCGTAATTAGGAACTGTTAATTGATAAACTATGGCTTTGTCCTTTTCCAAGACTCCCATAGTAACTATGTGCCCAGACAATGGGGAAAATGATGTTGTTTCCAAGTCAATTATGCACCCCTTTTCGAGGCAGTACCGTTTCGGTAACTTGATTGTAAAAGGGAAGCGTTGAGGAAACGGCGGATGTTGAAAGTAACTCAAGAAATCATGTTGAAGAGTATTAGCATCTATCTTTTCTTCGTTGTCATTTTTCCATGGTATCTTTTTTGAAAGCGGTCTGGCAGTTCTTTCATTTATAATGCTCTTCTTTTCAGTTTGGGATTCTTTATTCAGATTCTGCGCGTAGAGTATTTGATCGTAATTTTCATATTCATACTGAGAGGCGTATACCTTTTGGCAATGCCAACAGCCGTATTTCCCTTGCAGAATTGTGAACCGCTGAATTTTACCTCCGCATGATACAAATGGGCAAGGCAAGTTTTTGATTTCGCCTTTGCATTTTGGACAGATATAATGACCTTTACTCAGAACAGTACAATCAGTGCTTTGACAGAAAGGACACGTAACTGTAAATTCATATTCAACTCGATCTTCCTCATGGTTGTATCGATACTTATGCGCCCACGCGTAAACTATTTTTTCGTAATTTTCGTATTCATACTGAGAGTTGTATGCCTTATAACAATGCCAGCATTTAAATTTCCCTTGCAGAATTGTGAACCGCTGAACTGTGTTATTGCATGATGCTGAAGGGCAAGGCAAGTCTTTGACTTCACCCTTGCAGTCTCCTATACAAGGGTCCTGACTCATGGTACAATAATTAGTATTTTGCACACGCACACAGAAAGGACACACACGCGCTTTTTCTATGGGTAATCTTTGGTTGAGATGGCTTTGATCTGTAGAAATTGCCTCAGATTGTTGAGTTGGCCCAGTGGATGCGTGGATCTTTACCGCTTCCTCTCTTTCTCTTTTCAATCTCTCAATGCGAGCGCTCTTGAAGCTCTCTAAATATAGGCGCTCTTGATCTGCTTCTGTGGCTTTGCGTGAGTATGTTTTTTTCTTAGGCTCTGAAAGAATCAAACACAGAGTACCTGCGAAAATAGAAATCAAGAAGATAAAAGATAGGAAGAATAAGGCACTGTCCATATTTTATTCCTGAAGTTTCTTGATAATTCACTATTATAATATCTCAATTGCTTTTGCTGAAGATTGGCTTCTTATTTCGCACATGCTTTCACGTATGTTTTGAAAGCAACAGCGCGATTTTTTCGTTATTATCCTTCAGTCTGTTCATTATAGCGGCAACGGATAGGTGAATGTCTCGCTGTGATTTGTCGATTGAATCATTTATTTTCTTGCAATCGTTTAGGCAGTTCATGTTGTCGTTTATGTGACATACGATGTCTTTATCGTCCATAATGGCTTGCAAATTGATAGTTTTCCTTCCTAGGCGATGATTTGCTAGGTACAGATCGTAGAACATTGCTAGTGTCGATGCTGCAATCTCTGGTGTTGTTATGATAATTATTCCCAAAGAATCGTCTATTGTGTAGCCTTTGACTTTTGCACCCCTTGGAGGTTTATTGACGGACAGAATTGCAGTAGCAATGCCATAGCGGTTCATGTCTTTCTTAGTCTGTTCCAGGTATTCATTGCTCCATGTATCGCTTGCCTTACTTTCAATCAAGACACGGCCAATTTCTAGGTCTTGGCAAGAAAACTTGACGATGATGTCAGTAGCATCTGGACCACCCAAAGGCTCCACAGATACATTCTTGTTAGCCAAGAAAGTCTCATTAATCATGCCTATTAGCTCTAATTCTGCTTTCTCACCTTTGAATGATGAAATCTTTAGACTCTGTAGGACACTGTTTAGGTCACCAGTTGCGCTCTTTATTTCACCCAAAGAACTCTGGAGCTCAGTCTTGATCTCGTCGATGCTTTTGCCTTGCTTAAGCAAAAGCTCTACTTTGTCTACAAGCCCTTTGACTTGTTCTTCAACAGTTTCTTTCACGAACTTCTTGGTGTCTTCTTTCATCTCTTTTTGAATCTGCTCAATGCTTTTCTCCTGTTTCAAGAGGGTTTCAATCTTATCTACGACAGTCTCCATTTGAGTCGTTATGAGGGTCTTAACAAATTTTTCCGTGTCCTCTTTCAGCGCTTTCTGAATTTCCTCAATGCTCTTTCCTTGTTTGAGAAGAAGCTCCACTTTCCCAACTAGGAATGTTACTTGTTGCTCCATGCTTTGTTTTATGAATTTTTCAGTTTCTTCCCTGCAAACCTTTGCTTCGTCAACCGCATTTTTCAGATAGTCTTTGACTGACTTATCCATTGCGTCCTTAACGTTACTGACTGCACCGTTCATCTCCTCCTTCACGTTTCCGAAATCACTTCTGATTTCTCTGAGAACTTGTCCAACTACTTCCCGAACGTCCGCGCCAATTTTCATCTGCTGGTCGATGGCTTTGAATGCTTTGAGCGCAACATCTAACCTGTCATCGTCTTGAAGTTCAAATAACCACTCTTTCACTTCAGTTTCAATTTGGCCAAAAAAGCAAGGTCTATCTATTTCAGAACAATATGCGCTTTTTGTATTACGCGCTTTCCTTTTCGGAGAAACAGAAACTTGCGGTACAAGCTTTGCCATCCACATTACTCCAAAATATGATTGCGCATAGATTACTAATCTTTTATGAATCACCGTTATTGATTACGACTCAATATTCTTGGGAAAAAGAACAGTTGGTTGAAATTGTTAACTGCATTCAGCCTAAAGAGTTCTGCCTTGCCACTAGCCAGAAAAGAACGACTTTTAGCGAGTAATGAAAGCTAAAACAAGACTTATGCGAATTGCTATAGAAGCTGTCAGGGTAAAAGAGCTAACCAGTGGAGTTTTCAGTTGTGATTACCTTCTGAAAAGTATCGAAGGACATAACTTTTCCACCGTGCCCTTCGACTGAATCTAGAAGCGCTTTGTCATCTGTAACAAGAATAATTTCATTCTTTATTGCGGTTTCTCCTATTAACGCATCTTTCCTGTTGTTTTCAGGTTCCAATGGTTTTCTGTTGCCAAGCTCACTAAGAATCAAATTGTATAGTCCCCCATCGCCGATTTTTGCCATGTCAATTCTTGAAATACCAATAATGGCTGCTTCTGTAGGTATAAGTTGTTGAGGAATAACTTGAAAAACAGTTAGCAATCTATTCTTAACTCTCTGTGGTGCAGCATTCAATTCATCGTTTTGTATGTGCGTTACAAAGTATTCATGTTTATCAGTTAACAGACTATGAGGCACTTGTATCAGTAGGATTTTACCGAAAACGTTAGTGTCAAACATGAATCGAGGCATAGTTCTATTCTCCCTCACCATGTATTAGAACTCGGTTGTTGCATAATGCGATGTATTTCGTTCAGCTATTAAGAGTATCCCATTCTTTCTGATTTGAAAAGCCCCTCTGGTTAACATGGACAAAGCCTAATCCATACGAAACCCTAAGAACTTATCCGACGAAGTTAACAACCAAACCCAACCGACGGCAAGTTACCAGAACCTCGAAGCGCAATATTAATAAATCCCACGGAAAGATTACATGATGCTACTTCCTAGTGTGGATTGCTATCCGCGAAATTGGGGTTTTAGGGGAGCACAAAACTATGTCACAAAATAATATAGCTAGTCAATTAGTCCTTAAAGGAACAACTACAATAGGCGTCGTCTGCAAAGACGGCGTAATATTAGCTTCAGACACAAGAGTAACCATGGGCTTCTACGTCGCCCACAAATACGGGAAAAAAATATACCAAATCGACGATCATTTAGGCATGACTATCGCTGGAACCGTGGCAGACGCTCAAAAAGTCGTGGATATACTTACGGCTAACGCGCAGCTATACAAGATAAACATGAACAGGCCAATGCCGGTTAGCGCGGCAGCGAGGCTTGTCGCTAACTTGCTGTTTTCTGCACGCTACATGCCTTTAGCGACGCAGGTTCTTGTCGGCGGCGTAGATGACACTGGACCGCACGTTTACAATTTGGATCCGTATGGAAGCTTAACTGAGGAAAAATCAGTTTCAACAGGTTCAGGTTCACCAATCGCTTACGGTATACTTGAAGATAACTACCATGAAGGAATGAGCATTGCAGAGTTGCTACCCATAACTGTTAGAGCTGTCAACGCAGCCATGAAACGGGATGTAGCAAGCGGCAACAACTACAATATCACTGTAATCGACAAAAACGGTTACCGCGAACTATCAGCAGACGAAAAAAGCCAACTTCTTAAAGCAGGAAGCTAAAATCTGTGGCTCGAACCCAAGAAAAAGACAGAGAAAAAATAGAAATCAGCCAATACATTTTGGAGAAAGTTCCAAGAGAAGCAGAAGTAACCAGAATCGAATACGAAGGACCCATGCTCGCGGTCTACACTAAGAAACCTGAGATTTTGGTTGATCAAAGCAGCATAGTGGCTGAAATCGTAGGGGTAATCCGAAAAAGAATAGTCATACGGCCTGACCCGTCGGTAAGAATGCCGGAGGTTGAGGCAGAAAAAATCGCTCGAGAACTAATCGATCCTGAAGCTGAAATTACTGACATAAACTTTGACCCAAGCCTCGGCGAAATAATAATTGAAACCAAAAAGCCCGGCTTGGTAATTGGAAGAAACGGAACTGTTTTGCAGGAAATTATTAAGAAAACAAGGTGGCGCCCACATGTTCTGCGAAGCCCCCCGATTAAATCCAAGATTGTTACTCACATGCGCCATTACTTGCATTCTGAAAGCAAAGAGAGAGAAAGAATCCTCCGAACCGTAGGCGAGAGAATTTTTAGACCAAAAAGTTACGAAGTAGGCGACTTACGCATGACAGTTCTCGGCGGAGCACAAGAAGTTGGACGTTCAGCCTTCCTAATTAAAACTCGAGAAAGCAGTGTACTGTTAGACTGCGGCATTAATCCTGGTTCAAATCGGCCTTTTGAAGCGTTTCCAAGGTTTGATTGCCCAGAATTCCAGATAGATTCTTTGGATGCGGTGGTTATTAGCCATGCTCACCTTGACCATTGCGGTTTAGCACCGTTCCTGTACAAGTATGGTTATGATGGACCAATTTACTGTACTGGACCAACTTCAAACTTGATGACTATGCTTCAGCTGGATTACTTGGATGTAGCCAGCAAACAGGGTGTTACACCACATTATGACCAAAAAGATGTTCGCGAATGCGTTTTGCACACGATTCCGCTTAGGTATGGTGTTGTCACCGACATTGCGCCAGACATTCGTTTGACGCTTCATAATTCGGGTCACATTTTAGGCGGTGCTATGGTTCACTTGCACATCGGCGAAGGCTTACATAACATTGTCTACACGAGCGACTACAAGTTTGCCCGAACGATGCTGTTGGAAGCTGCAGCAACAGAGTTTCCACGCATTGAAACCGTGATTACTGAGAGCACTTACGGTGGAGCAGATGATATCATGCCCTCCAGGATTGAAGCTGAAGAAGCTATGACACGCATCATAAATCAAACTTTAGAACACAAAGGCAAAGTCCTAATCCCAGTACCAGCAGTCGGCAGAGCCCAAGAAATCATGCTCATCATAGACGGCTACATGAAACGCGGCGCAATGAAGGAAGCACCAGTCTTCATTGAAGGCATGATCAGCGAAGCAACAGCCATCCACACAGCCTACCCAGAATATTTAGGCAGAGAAGTCCGCCACAGCATCCTACATGAAGGAATCAACCCGTTCCAAAGCGACTACTTCACCATCGTGGAGCATCCAAGCGTAAGGCAAAGCATCATAGAAGGAGAGCCATGCATTGTTTTAGCTACTTCAGGCATGCTTGAAGGCGGACCAGTAATAGAGTACTTCAAAAACTGGGCGGGCGACGAGAGGAACACAATAATTTTTGTCAGCTACCAAATTGAAGGCACCATGGGCAGAAGAGTCCAAAAAGGCGTAAGCGAAGTAACCATGATGGACAACGAAGGCAAAATGGTAGCCATACAGGTCAAAATGCAAAACGAATCAATCGAAGGATTCTCAGGCCACTCAGACAGACGACAACTAGTTAATTATTTGACTCATCTCACGCCTAAGCCGGAGCGAATCTTTGTTGTCCACGGAGAAAAACAGAAAACCATGAGCTTCGCCAACTACTTAGACAACAAAGTAGGCATTAACACCGTTGTTCCAGCAATATTAGAAACATTTAGGCTGCTGTAGGCAAAGCCTCATTAGAAGCTGGCTCATTAGAAGCTGGCGTTTTTTCCCGCCAAATCCGGATATTTTTTGGACAAATAACCACTCGCTCTTCCCCCAAGCGCGCAATGTCGCCGCCTACGGATTCAGCGAATTCGTAGAGCTGGTTTACGGCGGTCTTCACGTCCTCGATGCTTCTGTTTGCAAGAGGCGTAACCCGTAAAATGATAATATTTCCGTTTTTAACTTCGTTTTTTACGTTATCAATGTCGGTTAATTCTTTGAGGGGCATCGCTTTAAGGTAAGTTTTGTTCAGGTTTTCAGCGTCTCCTTGTTTTGGCTCTTGCGGGAGCACCACTGTTTCTGGTGCTGGCGCAGGTTGCTGAGGCGCGGTTGCGTCTTGTTTCGGTTCTTCGGAGACAGCGGTTGTTTCTTCTTTGGGTTCTTCTGAAGGCGCCGCTGCATTTTCGGGTTCTGTTTGCTGTTTGGATTTGTGGAATAGGTTAAATTTCATTTTCCTCTCTCAACCTCATAGTATTAATTGCAACAGTTAAGCGTTTCTTATTTTTAACTCTGAATTCTAACTGGTTAGATACTTTGATATTTTATTTATGTTTTACTAATCCGGAAAAGATGTTTTAAGTTAAAAGCATGGTAAATTGTTAATTAAACTATAAATTAACAGTTGGGAAATAGTAATTTTCGTTATTACTCGGTTTTTCATGGTAACTTTGCTGGTAATTTTTTGCTTTTTTAATATTTTTTGTAATCACCACTTATAACTTATTCCGGTAATTACGGAAAATTACGGTGTTTTATCGGAAAAACCGCCGTCGAAACGCATTGATTATGTTCTTAAAAGTTTGTCTATGAACCGTTTAATTTCTTCAACAGTATGATCCATGTTGTCAGATATTTTTCTGCCTTCCTCTGTTAAACAGTAAGCTCGTCCGCTTCTGTTCCTAACACATTTTATCCAGCCTTTCCTCTCCAATGAGGCGAGGCTAGAGTATACTGTGCTGGGGCTAGCTTCATCTCCGACTCTTTTCATAAAATAATTGTTGATGCCATAACCTGTCATGACTCGATTTTTTAGGGCTACCAAGATGGCTAAGTCTGAGAAGGCTATAAAGATTCTTTTTTGTACGGTTGGTTTTTCCTCCTTCATAAATTAGCTCCAGCCCACTTAAAACTAGCTTGAATTAGCTTGCTAGCTAAGAAAGCTAAAAATTTAGAGCCTATTAAGAACTTCGTTTTCAGTTGCTTACTTTTCAGTTGTTAAACACAAATACTCTAAAATTTTGTAGTAGTGTTAGTATTAGGAACACGTAATAGCATTTTATATGCAAATTCCAGCTAAATAGAATAACTGGAAAGCGATAATTTTCCATAAAATATTTGGAGGTTAAGAAAAATGGCTAAAAAACCTCAAAGACTTCTGTTAACAACGATTCTACTTACAGTACTTCTTAGTTTCAGCGCTTACGCAATACTAACACCTAGTGCGCATGCACAAGAAATAACCAACACGTCAAAAGGGCTAACAATAATTAACCAAGTAGCAGGTGTTGACCTGACGAAGTATACTGCCAAAGCAGCATTGGACGTTAAGGGTTCGTACTTGGGTCTTTTGCCAACCGAAAATATACGCTACACCCTTTCATCCGCCGGAAGCCAAATCGAAATGCTTGATACTTTCACGAACGGGTCTTTGCAGATGATAGATGTACTTGAAAACAGCGGCTTGCCTCACATGACCAATTCAACCGCAAGCGTGGTTGAAATGGCTAAAGCTTTCCTGCTTAATTATAAAGGCTATTCTGCAAATTCATTTTATGGGCAACTGGCCTCCACACTAAACCAAGCTGACCCCACCAAGAACTCAACAACAACAATTGGAAATGTAAACTTTAACATAACCACAACCTCAGGAAATTCTGTCTTGGGAGATTCTACAACTTTCACGTGGTCATACACATCAAATGGGGCCGACGCTGTATACAAGTGCGTATCGTTAGGTTACAAGGATGGTTTCTTGAACGACTTTATTGATACTTGGGACCTCTACCCAATAGGTAGTAACACCGTAAATCTTTCTGAACAGGCAGCTGAAGATATTGCCATGACCAATGCGAAGACTTACTCGTGGACGGTAGGCTCGGGCAATGAAACAGCTGTTATTAATAATTTTAAGGTGACTGAGCCGATGGTTGAGCAGTTGGTGTTCTGTGAAGCTGGTAATGCGGCTAATGCGCGAAGCACTGATCCGTTGACGCTTTATCCTATGTGGCGTATTGGAGTTGGCTTAGACAAGTATTATCCTGGAAATGTCTATGGGATTTACGTTGACGTATGGGCTGATACAGGACAGGTCAGGGACATGCAAGAAGTGTTTTCGACTTTGCCGCCACCAACCGGAGCGGAGGTCGCCACCATAGCTGAAAGCTCAATCGGAGGCGTAAATAATCAAACGCCTAGTTCCGCCTCTGAGTCAAACATTTTTCCAATCACTTCCATAGTGCTTGCTGCTTTTGTTGTTTTGATAATCGCGGCTGTCCCGATTTGGTTCAGTCAAAAGAAAGCATTGTTGCATTTTCACCCTTTACCTAAAGTGCGCAAGATTGGTGGAGCGATACTTTGCCTTCTAATAGGCTCTGCAGCTTTGGTAGCTGTGGTTTCAGCCGTTCCGATGGTTAGCGCAGGATCGGGCGCTTTAATATGGGGTGATAATCATCCTGCTATTGCACCAAATTATCCAAACCCTCACACGCCTCAAGAAATATACGATCAGTCATTGATTAGTACATATATCACTTCTTTGTTCCAAACTTGTGGATATTCAGCTGGTAATTACGAAGGAAGCGGCACTACGCCAAGCAATATCTTGAGTTTAACTTCCTATTGGAGTCAAATTTATCGTTCTGTCTCAACAATATATTTTGACCATGGCATTGGATTGGATAATAGTGTTAGCCAATCTGTGCTAAATCAAATTCCGAACTGGCAAAGTTACCCTAGTGAATTTCATTTCATGCTCTGTGGAAGCAACGCGGTTGAGAATGATCCAATCAACGATGTCTTTGATTATCAGATATACAGTGCAACTTCGAATGAGAACAATTACTTTTCATTTATTAGTGCATGTTTGTCCGCAGACTTAGCAATTCCAAGTGGATATGGTTTTACGGGTAGCTATGGCGCTAATCCTAGTCCTGGCGGGACTGGTGCTCCTATCGGTATGCCTTATGCTTGGACACATGAACTTACAACGTCATCTCCGACTTCGAATCCTCCTGCTGGCTATATGAGTAGCGATGGCTACTGGAAACCTGATTCTGGCCCATACTGTTACATAGGCTTTCCTTATGGTTCAGCTGCTCTATCCCAAGAACCGGATCCAACATGGCATCCTACTACCACATATTATGATTTCGTTTACGCTTTCTTCTACTATGCTATGTATTGCGATCTTACGGTAAATCAAGCTCTAGATGCAGCCTCATACATGTGCTTCACTCCTGAAACATTCGCCGCCACAACTCTTTACAACGGTTTCACTGCAAACTGGACGTATGTGGGCACCCAGCCCGGCTGTACTATGGTTCTTTATGGAAATGGCAACATATACTTGTACCCAGGCTGCCCCGATTATGTTAGTACACCTTCAATCAGCGGAAACGCCCCCAATCCAGGTGCCATAAACACAGCCTACCAGTTCAGCGCTTCTTCAACAGATCCATACGGCTACGGTTTAACCTACACTTTTAATTGGGGCGACGACTCGTCCCCAACAGTGACAAACAATCCTAACGACGTCTCTCACACTTGGACTACACCTGGAACTTACACGATTACAGTTACAGCGCAAAGCCAAACTGGCTTGTCAAGCAGCCCCAGCTACTATACCGTAATTGCGAGTGCACCGCTTAATTGGATGTCAATAGAAGCTTTTGAGGTTTATGGCTATCAAGTGAACCCCGGCGTTTGTGTTAACGGCAACTATGTTGGAACAGCGCCTCTATACATTCAAGTGCCGCAAGGATCAACAATAAGCGTCGACAGTTCAACATGGGACCCATACTTGGGCTACTACCCCTCTCTTGAATACGTTTCTACTGATGGCACATCGTACTTCTACGCTTTCTACTATTGAGATAATAAGGCTATACCGAAAGTTTCCTCTTTTTATCTTAAGATGAGCTAAGCACCCATATCACTTTAACTATGATGTCTCTAACTCTGCAATTATAAGGTAAAAAGCGGTGCTGTTGACATAAAAATTCCATTTTTTTTTATGTTTTTTCATAAATTGAAGGAGAGGAAGCGTATTAACGATGATGGTGTCCAAAAATAATATGTATGTTAGAAGACTTGGTCAAAAAATTTTGACTAAGAAAAAGCCTACTGAGCCAAGAAACCTAGACAAAACTTTAATTCGCAGAAACAGCCCTATATTTAAGGGATAAGCATGAGTGAAAATTTCGACTTAGTGCTTGTTCTCTTCCTTCTAAAAGCATCACACATAATCGTCGTTAAACCTGCGTTATCTCTCAATGAAAATTCTTTGAGTACTAAAGCGCCTAGCTCTCACTGCATAATTGAAGGACAGATAGCATGAAAAAATCTTCCGTTGTCACCGTGATCCTCATTTGCTTGATGAGTTTAAGCGTAGTTTGTATTCAACCTATTAAGGCTCAATACCAAGGCAATATCACCATTAATACAGATGGCAACATAAGTCCTTCGTCAGCACCTATTCAGCAAAGAGGGAACATTTACACCTTGACAAGCGACGTAAATGGAAGCATAACTGTGAATAGAAGCGATATGGTGCTTGACGGAAACGGACATACCATTATTTACAGTGGAAGTGATCCAGAAAACGTATTGACAATTTCATTAAATGACGTTTCAAACGTTACAGTAAAAAACTTTAACATTATCGGTGGCTGGGACGGCATTGCTTTCTTGGGCACGTCGTGTCTCATTGCCAATAATACGATAACGGGAACAGGGAACGGCATTTATTCACTTGATGAGCCAACTGCTGCAATCGGCATTACTGGAGATGCAAACAACATTACTGGAAATACTCTCATAAACAACTATGACGGCATAGTTTTCTATGCTGGTACAAATAATCTAATTGTTGGAAATACCATAGAAGATACCGTAGGCCTTAACGGCATTTCGAGTTACGGTCTTATGTTTTGGGGAGCCTCGAACAACACCATTTACCACAATAACTTCTTTAACAATTCGGAACCACAGGCTGGAGATGCTACTTTCGATTCGGCGTTTCCAGTTAATATTTGGGATGATGGTTATCCTGGCGGCGGTAACTACTGGAGTGACTATCAGACGCGGTACCCTGATGCGACAATGATAGGTAGCTCAGGAATCGGTGATACGCCGTATGTAATAGATGGAGCGAATAAGGACCGTTACCCGCTCATGGAGCCTTTCAATGCGTCTTTTATGTTAAATTATGCGCAAGAGACTACTCCGCCGAAAATATCTGTTATATCGCCAGCTAACCAGACGTACAATAGGTCGAGTGTTCCTTTGGTTTTCTCAGCAAATAAAGCGATTGCTTGGGCAGGTTATAGTCTTGATGGAGAACAAAACGTTACCCTAATAGATAACACCACCATAACTGATGGTACCATAATTAACGATACCTTGGCGAACGTGACAAGTGGCTTTCACAGCATTACGGTTTACGCTAATAACACGTTTGGGTACATGGGCGCTTCAGAAAACATTACTTTCTTAGTGAAATTGCCAGAGCTTTCAAAGCCTTTCCCGAATGCACCTGTCGCCGCTGCTTTAGGAACATCGGCAGTGGTTGTGGTAGGTGCTGGTTTGTTGGTCTACTTCAAGAAACGCAAGCGCTGAAAACAAATTTTGAGCGTCTTATTCTTGTTGTTTTAGCTGATATTTAGTTAGAGAATAGGCGAGAGGGTAATTTGGGTTTGGGGATAAAAGTTATACAAGGCTGCAGCACTTTTGAAAAGAGGCAGACACCCTTTAATGTGCCTTCGGTACGTCGAATTCTAATAAAGGGTTAAAGGTTGACCCTAAAAAATATTTTTGAAACCAACTTAACCTTTTTTTAGTTTCGGCAAACTATAAAATAAGTTGTTTCTGAATTGCAAATCATAGGTTGACTGGGAAGTAAAAGGTCAAATTTTTGCCCTACCTTTCTGATTACGCCAAGAGAATTAAAAGGTTATTTGCAACTACTATAACCATAAATACCATGATGCTGGCATAAGCAGCTTTTAAGATTTTATGAGAATATTTGAAAGATCTGCTGCTTTTATTCTTGCTTTTCGCCAAAGTTCTGTTTGCTAAAAAGTATGTAAAGGCTATGAACAGGGTCGCTGCAATTTTGACCACTAAAAAGGCTCCAATGTTTGTGCTAACTATGCCCGCCATGAAGGGGTTTAACTCGGTAGCTCCAGAGTATAGAACACCTATAACGGTGGTTAAGCAATCTATGGAGCCCATTAAGATAAGAAAAAAACATGGGATTGCCTCTGTTTTTAGCATGTAGAGCCTTCTCCTTCTCCTTTCTCTCCAGAATACTGATTTGGCTTAAGTATTTATGAATCAGCTTACCAATCTCGATATATTCCAAAATGTGGAACATGAGTTTTGCATCATTAGTTTCAACTTCTGCGTAACCATATTATTGAAGACAAAAAGACGCTGTTCTCTGCACATAACCCTTATATTTTAAATGTTAAACCTTCTTGCTGGAAGGATTTACGAATGCACAAGAAACTCTTAATTCCGGGCCCCACAGAAGTCAGCCGAGAAATACTCAACGAGCAAACTCACCCCCTTATCAGTCACAGAGGTAAGGAATTCTCGGACCTGTACGGCGGAATAATCGCTAAACTAAGCAGGTACTTCGAGTTGCCTGTAGAGGTCAAGCCTGCGGTCACTACTTCCTCTGGGACACTTTGGTTTGACATAGTGGGCAGAAGCATAGTTAAACAAAAAGCGTTAGCATGCGTAAACGGCGCTTTCTCCCAACGATATGCTGAGACCCTGCGTGCATGCGGCAAAGACACTGATGTTCTGGAAGTTGAGTGGGGCAAAGCGGTCAAACCGGAAATGATAGCTGCAAAACTGGACACTGGCGAGTATGACACATTAACGGTTTGCCACAATGAATCCTCTACAGGTGTAAGAAACCCAATAAGTGAAATAGGCAAAGTCGTACGCAAAAAATACCCAAACATAATCTACGCAATCGACGCGGTTTCCTCAATGGCAGGAGACAAAACCTTACCCGAAGAAATCGGCTGCGACATCATTTTTGCTTCCACCCAAAAATGCTTCGCTCTACCGCCAGGATTAACGGTTGCGTTAGTAAACGACCGCGCAATCGAAAGAGCTCGACAAGTGCCAAACAGAGGCACATACACGGATATGGTTGAAATCTTCGAGTTTGAGAAAAAGCACCAGACGCCCTTCACTCCATGCATACCCTTATTTTATGCTTTGAATAAACGCATGGACCTTTTACTGGAAGAAACATACGACAAAGTTTACCAGCGCCACATGGAAATGGCTCAATACACGCAGCAGTGGGCGAAAAAACATTTTGAGATGTTCTCTGAATCAGGCTATGAATCGATAACTGTTAGCTGCATAAAAAACACTCTTGGCAAAAATGTTAAGGAACTCAATCAGAAGCTGGGTGAGAAAGGCTACATGATATCTAACGGTTACGGGAAACTATCTGAGAAAACCTTCCGGATCGGACATATGGGTGAATGGAACCTGTCAGGAATCAGAGAAGTCACAGGTCTAATTGATTCTATTTGGGGATTAACATGACAATCAAAATCCTCATAAGCGACAAGATATTCGAAGAAGGCATAAAACTTCTCGAAGAAAAAGGCTATCAAGTCACTCGGGCATGGGGCACGCCGAAAACTGAACTCCCAAAAATAATAGCTGATTATGACGTATTAATCGTTAGGTCAGCAACCAAAGTTAACGGAGAACTATTAGATAACGCGAAAAAACTCAAAGTAATCGGACGCGCAGGTGAAGGCTTAGACAACATTGACTTTGAAAAAGCCAAAACCCTCGGCATCGCCTTAGTTAATACTCCGCATGTTTCATACATGAGCGTTGTAGAATTAACAATCGGTCACTTGCTGGCGCTCGCAAGAGGTATCGTGCAGGGAACAATAAGTTTGCGTGAGGGTAAATGGGAAAAAGAAAAATTAATTGGCACAGAAGTCAATGGCAAAACACTTGGGGTAATCGGTTGCGGCTACATTGGAAAAACAGTTGAACGCCTAGCCGCTTCATTGGGCATGGAAGTACTCCCCGTTGAAGAGTGTGTTTATGACCGTTTTGTGCCCCTAGCTAAAATGTTGCCGCAAGCAGATTTTATCACAATCCACGTACCATTAACGGTCCACACCAAACACATGATTTCCACAAAAGAGTTTAACATGATGAAAAACGGCGTAATGCTGATTGACTGCTCCCGCGGCGGAGTCGTAGACCAGGAAGCACTGTACCAAGCATTACTATCGGGAAAGGTTAAAGGCGCAGCATTGGACGTTTTTGAGGAAGAACCGCCCAAAAACAGCAAACTATTAACGCTGAACAACGTGATTGCCACGCCACACATCGGCGCCCAAACTAATGAAGCACAGTTAAGGGCAAGTGTACAAATAGCTAAAGCAGTTATAGAAGCGCTGGAAAAAACTCAGCGAGCTGAAACGTTTGGTTGACATTAGTTCCTTCAAAGCCATTTTGTACACGCAAAGAGCAGGCAATTTAGAGAACCTCATAACGCAACCGTACGATAAAATAGATGCGGAGATGCAAAAGGAATACTACCAGAAATCACCGTACAATTATTGCCGACTGATTCTGCCAATGGAAGAAAACAAGTATCAAATGGCACAGCAGCGGATTGAGCAGTGGCTAAAAGAAAGCATATTAGCCAGAGAAAATGAACCAGCAGTTTTCGTTTCACGCCAAGAATTTACTTTAGATGGGAAAAGATACGAGCGCACAGGATTAATCGCTGCCCTGCGCCTTTATGAATACAGCGAAAACATGGTGTTCCCCCATGAGGGCACGTACAGCGCTCCAAAAGCTGATCGGTTAAACATGCTTCGCGTGGTCCAAAAAGACCTTGAACCAGTTTTTCTAATTTATTCGGATCCAGAACGAAAAACCATCGCTTTCCTCCAAGAAGTAGCGAAGACTAAACCGATAATCCAAGTTACTGACTCATTGCAAGTTAAGCATACCGTCTGGAGAGTTACTGATCCACAAAAAATAAAGCAGTTGCAAGCAGACCTAAGCGGCAAAACCATGGTGATAACCGATGGACACCACAGGTACGAGAGCGCATTGGCTTACCGAGACGAAATGCGCAGTAAAGGAAATTGGACAGCGGATTCAGCGTTTAATTTCCACATGAGCTATATGGTGCCAGTTCAAGAGAAAGGACTTGTTGTTTTACCCACGCACAGGCTTCTCACAGAATTCAAGTTAAATGATGAAGTTCTCGTGAGGTTCAAATGCTTCTTTGATGTTTCAGAAATAAACCCGACTGTTGAAGCCTTAGAGGATTTTTTGAAGAGTCATGTTAACGAGCATGCTTTCTGTGTTTATGACGGTTTGAAAGCTTACGGTTTATCGCTAAAGCATGAACAAAGTGTTTACGATTTTGTGAACGCTAACGTTTCTAAAGAGACAAAAACTTTCGATGTTGTCATACTTCGAGATATAATTTTCAAGCACATTTTGAAAACAGGTCAATTAAACATGGATGAACACATCCTTTACGTGCGTTGGACAAAGGCGGCGGTGGATAAAGTTAACCGCGGAGAAGCCAGCATAGCGTTTCTTGTTAACCCGATAAGCGCCCAAACCGTTGCTGAGATAGCGCAGCATCATGAATTGCTGCCTGAAAAAAGCACGGATTTCTACCCCAAGATGGTTTCGGGTTTAATGATGATGGATGTTTCAGTAAGCGAGAAATTGTAGGCTAATCTGTTTTTCTTAATGGAAAAAATTATAAGCGTTAACTTAGAAAACAGAGAGCTAACATAAATTAGAAAAAGGGGCAACAAATAATGAGTGAAGTAGAAAAAAAATTAACAGAAATACCAAATCCTCCACCAGCAACACCTCAGATTTATCCTATAAAAAAATACATTGCTGAACTGATTGGAACCATGGTGCTAGTGCTGATGGGCTGCGGCAGTGCAGTTATTGCAAGTTATTACATTGGAAAATCAGGAATCGTTGTTGGCGTTGGAAACTTGGGGATAGCTTTTGCTTTCGGTCTCGCTGTGTTAGTTATGGTTTACACGATAGGCAGCATTTCCGGTTGTCATATAAATCCAGCAATTTCAATATCGATGTATGTTGCTGGAAAACTAAGCGTAAAAGATACGGTTTTCTACGTTGTTTTTCAGTGCGTGGGCGCAATAATTGGTGCAGGCATACTTTACTCGATAGCCACAGGGAATTCATCGTATAGTTTAGCTGCTAATGGTTTAGGCGCAAACCAGTATTCCACTTATACTTTGGCTTCTGTGTTCATTGCGGAAGTAGTTTTAACATTCTTATTCTTGCTCGTCGTTCACGGTTCAACCCATGAAAGAGCACCTAAAGGATTCGCTGGAATAGCTATCGGCTTAACATTAACGCTTATTCACATTGTGGCAATACCTATAGATGGCACTTCAGTAAACCCTGCAAGAAGCTTAGGACCAGCACTTTTTGTCGGCGGCACAGCGTTGAGTCAGCTTTGGGTCTTTTGGGTCGCTCCGATAATCGGCGGAATCATAGCTGCACTTGTCTGGAAAATCTTCAAGTAAACCTAAAAACACTCATTCCCTTCTTTTTTCTTCACGGAAAAAATTTCAGTTACTATTTTCTTTTTCAAAACGTAACTGAAATGGAAGGTGTAAAAATATTTAAGAAAAGGAAGTAAATAAATTACTCTCTCACCTATTTTTATTCGCCTCACCAAAAATGAGCACCCATAACGACGGACTCAACAGAGGAAGCAAGCACAACAAATCTTGCACCCATGACGAACGAGTTCTACCCAATTATGGAACAGGTGAGACGCGGGCAAAAAAAAGTCCCATGCCGAGAGAACTTAGCCAAGCAAAAAGCAAAGCTCAGCCATGAGGTTAAGCGTTAGGTTACATGGGAGACACTCAGCCCGTAAAAAAATTTAGAAGAAACTAAACCATTAACAAAACAGGGTCTTAAACAAACCCCAAAAACCAACAAAATAAAACTATTCAAGAAACGAAAATAACAGACAAATACCTCAAAAAACACATACAACCTACGCAAAGAATGCCCACATAAATTAGGCTTCTGAGGAGAAAAAATGGCAAACAAAATTCAAATTAAAAACTGCCGCATAGGAAAAAAATTCATAGACTCAGAAAATGACTGCCCGACCTGTATTCTCACCAACAGAAAAACATGTAAACCAATACTAAACGCACCAATACAAAAACCACCAACACCAAACCCACCAATTAAACCAACCGACAATTGGACATGCAAATATTGCAAAACCATAAACAACTCAAAAAAATCTAAATGCTTCACTTGTGGAGCACCTCACAGGGAGTAAAAAAACAGGAAAAACCAAAAAAAACAAAAACACATCCAACAATGTCAAATCACACAAGCTCTCTTTAACAATCAGATTGCAATGCTAACAGAAAAGGAACCAAACGACAACCCAGAATAACACTAATTACCCGTTCTCGGGTTTCACTTTGCATTAGCTTCTGTTTCTTTCGCTTGAGCGTCAAGTCTTATTCTTAAAATATAATGTTGAAAGAACATAAACTAAGGTAATAACTATAGCTACAAGTAATGAAACAAGTGAAATAATCTGATTTTTATCATAAAACAGGTAAGCTACATACAATAAAATAACATCTAAAACAGCAATTCCAGCAAGTCTAACTACTAGTTGTAAATTCATTATTCTCTCTTATCCTATATTATTTTAACGGTAAATAAAGATACCCAATTAGGGAGCGGTAAAGTCTTTGAGGGCTTAGGCAGTTTTTTTTGAAGAAAACAAAGATAAACACCATGAAATTTGGATAATCATAACGAACAAGAAAGCTGCAAGTCCTCAGATTGTGTCATTCAATCAAGTCGTAAGCGAAGCAAAAAAAAGGGGCTAATTGACAGTCGCATAAAAAATATTGATGAGAAAAGATACATGATACGTTTGACGAAAAGAATCGAAACCTGAACGTCGTAAATTAGGAAAAAACATACTAAATTTTTAAGTTCAACACATACATTAAAGCTAGGAAACAATAGGAAGATGAGCGTAAGTTGGACATAGAACGGAAAATTGAGTTAATCTGTAGACCGCCAACAGAAGAAGTAATAACACCAGAAGACCTGCGTCACCTCTTCGAAACGGAAGAGCATCCAATAGCCTATAACGGTTGGGAACCCTCGGGTTTGGCGCATTTGGGAACGGGCGTTATTTGCGCTTACAAAATGAAAGACTTCGCCGAGGCAGGCGTGCATTTTAAAGCGTATTTGTCAACATGGCACGCGTGGTTAAACAACAAGCTGGGCGGCGATTTAACTCTCATCCGCAAAGCAGCTGATCTTTTTAGGCATTCATGGCTTGCCCTCGGCGTTCCCGCTAGCAAGGTTGAGTTCATTTATTCTGATGAGCTCTACAGAGACATTGATTACTGGGCTAAAACTGTCATTATCGCAAAAAACTTAACCATAGCCCGAACCACCAGAACGCTGGAGATTGCGGGAAGAAAGGAAGCTGAGGCTCGTTATGTTTCAGACTACCTGTACACGCCCATGCAGGTCGCGGATATTTTCCATATGAAAGTGAAAATTTGCCAGTTAGGCATGGACCAGCGAAAAGCAAACGTGGTTGCTAGAGAAATAGGCGAAAAAATCGGCTGCTGGAAACCCGTTTGCGTTCACCACCATTTACTGCAAGGTTTAGAGAAGCCTAAACTCTGGCCGATTCCAGAGGGGCAAGAAAAAGAAGCTGTAGCTTCAGCGAAGATGTCTAAGAGCAAGCCTGAAACATGCATTTTCATCTATGACACTCCTGAAGAAATAAAGCAGAAGATGACGAAGGCTTTCTGTCCAGAAAAAACCGTTAAATTCAATCCAGTACTAGACATTTGCAAGTACATAATTTTCCGAGAAAAACCAGTTTTCAAAATCGAGCGCCCAGCAAAATTCGGAGGAAACGTAGAGTTCCAAAGTTTCCAAGAACTTGAATCAACCTATGCAGAGGGCAAACTGCATCCTCAAGACCTAAAAAACAGTGTTGCAACCGAACTTGCAGCCGTTTTGGAGCCTGTTAGACGCTACTTTGCAAATAACAAGGAAGCTAAAGACTGCTTGGAAACTGTACGGCAAGCTAAGATTACAAGGTAAAACTTTTGTCAACAAGGCTTAAAGAGAAAGAGGAAAAAATCCAGCAAATCATATATAGGCTAACAGAAGAATCAGCGAAAGACAAGCCGATAGTTGTTGAGGGCAAAAAAGACGCCCAAGCCCTCCGCGAGTTAGGTGTTGACGGCAGGATCTTGGAAGTGAAAACTGGAGGTAAATCCTTCCTTGAAGCAACCGTAGAAATAGAAAAGCTTGGCGCCCGCGAAGTTATTCTTCTCTTAGATTTTGACAGACGAGGCAGAGAAGGCACCAAACGTGTACGAGAGAGCTTGGAACGGGCAAAAATTAAAGTAAATATTAAGTTTTGGCGTGAGCTGCAGGCGCTGGTTGGTCGAGAAATCCAATGCATTGAAAGCTTAACATCCTATTTGAACACCCTTCAAGAAAAAGTCATGTAATTCAGCAGCCAAGATTGCTTGAAAGCTGGTTCTTGTAACTTATAGGTTTTCTACAGTTACCCCTGAAGGGAGGAGGGACTACTTTTTTTGACCTAGTTTAACTAGCAAAAAGTAGGGAGTAGATAGACGCACGGTTGCTATGAGAATTACTCCTAAAGTGTAGTTAGAGGGCATCTTTTGCTTGGCAATTTAAATGTCAAAAAGAGGGTTCCCCTTGACTAGTCGCTTCTCGAACAATGCTCTGTGACCTTTTATGCCGCAGAATTGTTTTTATAAACCGCTAATCTCCTGTACTGTGGAAGTTTTATGGTTATGAACCCAGTTATAGAAGCAATAAAATCAAGACGAGCGATTCGCATTTTGAAGGGATAAGATGGACATCAAAGATAAAGTTGCCATTGTAACTGGGGCATCCTCAGGCATCGGGCTAGCCACAGCAAAAATTCTATCTAGCAAAGGCGCCAAGTTGGCTTTAGTCTCCCGCTCAAAAGACAAACTAAATAAACTTGCCAAGGAACTGCCCGAAGCAATTGCCGTTACTGCAGACATTTCTAAGGTTGAAGATGTCAGGAGCATGGTTAAGCAGGCGTATGAGCACTTTGGAAGAATAGACATTCTCGTTAATAATGCTGGTCAAGGGTATGATGTGCCAGTCGAGAAAACGGACATTGAAATTTTCCGTTACCTTTTTGATTTAGATGTTGTCGGTCCACTGGTTGCCATGAAAGAAGCTATTCCGCTTATGCGACGGCAAGGAGGCGGAACAATCGTTAACGTAAGTTCAGGAACGGCGTTGATGTACTTGCCTGATAACGGTCCATATTCAGCCCTAAAGCGTGCGTTAGCTCAAATCAGCTTAACTGCAAGAATAGAACTGTCAAAAGACAACATAGTTGTCAGCGTTGTTTACCCCTACATTACGCTCACTGATTTTGATAAGAACACCATCAAAGACGCTTCCCTGCAAGAACATGAAGAAACACCCGAAGCGCAGGAGGCATTCAGTAAAGCTGACCCGCCTGAGTACACAGCACAACGGATAATTGCGGGCATTGAAAGCGGAGAAGCTGAAATTTTCGGGCACGATTGGATGAAGAGGGCTCCCCCAGCCTAAAAAAGTTGGAACGTTTAAAAAGATTTAACGTTTCCTTGCTTGCCAAAGGCTAAAACCTTTCCTTCTGTGTCTTGAATATACGCTGTGATTCCCATGTTAGGGGCGTCCATTTTGCCCATGACGTCATTGCCGGCTTCATATTAGCGTTTATTCTTTACTTTGAAATGGCTATGTTGATGTACCGTGACATAGCTGTCCACGCCAAACCTTAGATACCCACGAAAAACAGGCAAGTCAAAGTTTATATCCAAACGCCGCTAAAACATTAAAAAGGATGCCTTTCCCTATGGACTACGCCATCGAAACCAACGACCTAACAAAATGCTTCGGTTCCTTAACAGCAGTAAACAAACTAAACCTAAAAGTCCAAAAAAACACTATCCACGGTTTTCTTGGTCCAAACGGCGCTGGAAAAACAACCACCATAAAAATCCTAGTCGGTCTACTGAAGCCCACTGCTGGCTCGGTTAGAGTGTTAGGACAAGAAGTGGAGGTTGACGACGCGGATTCACGCTTAGGTATCGGTTACATGCCTGAACTGCCCAAATTCCCAAAACATCTCAAAGGCGCCGAACTGCTGGATATTTACGGGCGAATGTATGGCATGACACAGCAGCAAAGGGCAGAACAAATCCCTAAACTAATCGAATCAGTCGGCTTAAAAGGCAGAGAAAACGACCTCATCGGAAAATACAGCAAGGGCATGCAGCAACGCATCGGCATCGCCCAAGCGCTGCTAAATAATCCTGAACTGGTTGTTTTGGATGAGCCAAGCATCGGTTTAGACCCTGTTGGTATGATGGAGGTTCGGGAGCTAGTTAAAACAATTTCAAGAGAAGGGATTACTGTTTTTCTGTCCTCGCATTTGCTTTTTGAGGTTGAGCAAATATGCGATCACGTTACAATCATTAACAAAGGGTCCCTGCTTGCTTCTGACACTCTGGAAAACGTTTCGCACCAGCTTGGGCCCGCTATGATACACATTGAGTTAGTTGACCTTTCCGCTGCAGTTATTGCAGCCGTAAAGAATTTGGGGTTTGTTTCAGGCACATGGAGAACTGACAATATCCTGCTGGTTCAGGTAAATACTTACAACGATGTTAGAGCAGACGTTTCAAAAGCGGTAACGGGAGCAGGCGGAGTGATCGTGGGTATGAGCCAAAAAAACGCTAACTTAGAAGATATATTCATTCAACTTGTCACTAAAGATCAAGGAGGCAAAGCCCAATGACGACGACACAGAACATGAAAAAAGAGAAACCTAGTTGGCTCACTCGTTTCTGGGCTATAGTGCGGTATGAAATGCTGTGGAATATCCGAAAGAAAAAGTTCATCGGCATCCTGGCAGCCGTATTTGTTATAGCCACATTGATTCTGGTAGTACCCGTTGCAATCAACGCATACAATGGAACAAAAATTGCGGCTAATCCTGATTACGCCATAACCTTTGGTGGCTCAGGTTTTTTGTACTTGCTTTTTGCAATTGGAACAGCGGTGAACAGCATTTCAAGCGAGTTCGAAAGCGGAAGCATCGTGCCCTTGGTAACTAAGCCTGTTTCGAGAACAATGATTTTTCTGGGTAAAGTTTTCGGAACCTTCATAATTTTGGTTGTTTCCTACATTGTGTTATACGGATATACAACCATAGCTTCAGTTGTTGTGTATGGTCCGCAGAACAATCTTCAGTATATGCCCATAATAGTTGTTGGAAACATCATAAGCACTTTCATATGGGTATCATTACTGTTTGCCGTTGGATCCATATCAAAGAACACAATCATGACAGTTATCGTAGCCATAATTCTGTTTCTTAGCCTTCTTCTTTACCGCGCCGTTAATTGGTGAGTTTTCTGGGCCGTCTCCAACGGTCAATTATTTCCCTGGAACTGGCGCCAGCGGAACGATACTTATCGGCAACGGTACTTCGGTAGGTGCAGGCACAGACAACATAGGTGCCAACATAGTTAATTATGCGCTTTATCCTTCGGCGAACGTCACCTATTTCAAGACAAATATCACAGCCCTGATGTCAGGCAATGCAACAGCAGTCATAACAAATATCGTATCATACACTGAACCAACGTCTCTAGTTGCACTCAGGTCGATAATTATAGCTGATGCATACATTGCTGTCTTTCTGCTGATTGGTTGGTACGCCTTTAAGCGCTCACAAATACTTGAATAAAAAACGCCATTAGCCCTTCATTAACTTGGATAAGGTTGCCACGAGCACTTCAATGCGTTCTTTTGTCCTGCCATAATCTGCCACTGATGTAATCGTGGTCACAGGGGTTTCTGCTGCAATGGACATCCGTGTAGTCTTTTCATCAATTTTTGACAAATTTACTGTAAGCTTTGAGGGGTAGGACAAGAAGGCGCCTTTAGTTTTAATCTTAAGGGTATATGTCTCTTCGTTTGTTTCTTGTATTGTCCATTCAATCTTAGCAATTGCTTTCGGAATAGCTTCCCAGACAGCATTAAGTGGGTATGAGACTTCAAGTTTCTCTTTTTCTTCTCGCAGGTAAGCCATTTTTTTTACCTTAATCTTTTAGGTATTATCCTTTATTAAAGGCGCATGGTGGCACTTTGAATACTTTAAAGGGAAAAATCCAGCAAATACCATGCTGATCCGCTAATTTTATTTTTTCATTAGCTCCATGAGTTTTGGCATTAATTCGCAACCACGGTCTAAAGTGCCTAGGCTTCCTTTGGCGCATTCTTTCTCTGAGAACTTTACTGCTTTGCCGTCGTCTATTTTGTCTCCTGAGATTAATAGGGGAACTGGTGTGTCGCTGTGCACTTTTAGTGCGCAGGGCGTCGCGTGGTCAGCCGTTATGCAGATAAGGTTGTCTTTTAGAGAAATCTGCTTTAGCAATGGCCCAAAGAAGTACTTGTCGATGGCTGAGATAATCTGCGTTTTTAAGATGCAGTTGCCGTCATGCCCTGGTTCATCTGGACCTTTAAGGTGAATGTAAAAACAATCATACTTGGGCAGCACATCCAGCAGAGCTTTAACTCTTAATTCGCAGTCTTTTTGAAGGTTGCCTGACGGCGGCGGCAAAAGCGTGGAGTCCATGCCTGCCAACTGCGCGATGCCCCGTTCAGCCTGCATATCAGCCAAGGCTGCAAATTTCACGTGGTAATGCTGGTTTATGTTGAAGAATTTTGGAAGCAGATGCCCTGCATCTCGAGTTAAAACAACGTTCGCTTTCAACTTGCCCTCAGTGGCGCGTTTCGTGTTTACGGGGTGATTTTGCCACAGTTTATGGGTTTTCTCGATAAACTCGTTCACAAGTGCGGCGGAAACTTTTGCTTGTTCTGTGTTGTCCGTTGGTTCGCAGGTTTTTAGAACCATTTCAACTTTAGCCTGTGCTACGCCGATGCCGTTAACTATTGTGTAGGCTGGGTCACTGTTTGTGATGTTGCTTGAAAGAGGCTTCCCTTTGCTCTTTATTAGTAGAACTGCCCTGTGCCCAAGCGTGTTTTTGAACTCAAAGGTGGCAGGGTAAGATGTAAGCTTAACCTGTTCGTTAGCTGCCTTGCTCAGCTCAGTGGCTTCGTCGGTGGTTAGTGTTCTTGCTACTCGGCGGTCAATTATGGTTTTTCCTTGGCCTAAAGTTGCAAAGTTGCATCTTAACGCTAAGTCGCCATCTTTCATTTGTAAGCCTGCACCAGCGGCTTCGATAACGCCTCTGCCAGTGCTGTACTTGAACGGGTCATAACCTAAAAGTGAAATAACAGCAACATCACTCTCGGGTGCAACACCTTTCTTTACCGTGTACATCAAGCCAGTTTTGCCGTTTTTTGCAAGAGCATCCATATTAGGCGTTTCAGCTGCTTCCAGAGGGGTTTTGTTGCCTAAACTTTTGATTGGTAAATCTCCCATGCCGTCTATTGCAACGTAGATTAACTTCAACCAGTTTTTCCTCCTTTAAGAGTGAAATAGCTCGGTTGTTTAAGCTTTATTATTTTTTTGATTCTTAACCTGGTTTCCATTAAGAAAAATAGAAAATGCGAATCAAGAAAATGCGAAAAAACCGTTAGGGACGTACAAGACTAATTAATATTTTGCTACCTGCTTCTTAACAATTGTCTAAAGTTACGTGATAAAGTTACGTGAAGTTCTCGCGTAAAATTGAACCAGTTAACTTCATTCGAGCAATCCAAATGACGGTGGGCAAGTCATCTGTTTTTGGCATTTTTGCATTGAAAGCACGTTATTTTTGTATCTTTTGTGGCTTCTGCTTCTTTTCTTGTTATTACCCTGGTTCTTACTATTTTGCTGTAGCAATCACACAGATAAATTGTACTTCTGCAACGCGGTCGTTAGATTGAAGGACTTTAATGGGCACATTTATTTTCTTTCTTTTGCAGCTTTATCCTTAGCAAGTAAGTATTCGACGTATTCTCTCATGTTGCGGTTGGTTTCTTTGGCTCTTTTTTTGATGTCTTTGTGAACTTTGTCGGTGACGGTTATGCATTTGTATCCCTTTCGTGGCAAAAACGATCAACTCCTTCTCTGTACCTTACCGTACGATTGAATATATAATTAACGGTTTTACCGTACGATTGAATGTATAATTAACGGTTTTACTGTACGATTGAATATATAATTAACGGTTTTATATAATTAATGGTGCCCCTTTATTGTGAAACCTTATATAAATATGTCTTCGCTAACTAGCTTAAGAGGGAATCAAAACGCCGAAAAAAGGCTTTAAAAGCATCACTGTAAAGGCTGAGGTTTACGACTACTTTTTTAACGAGTGGCTGAATGTCAAAGAGGAATACGCAATTAAGAAAGGCATCCACAGCTTCTCAGCCTATGTCACCTACATCTTAGCTCAACTGATGGACAAAGAAAAGAAATGCGATAGCGAACATAAAGCGCGTTAGAAATGTCAAAATATAGTTTAACTTGTTCTGCTCAGTTTAATGTTCTGGACAGTGTAAGCGGCAATGCGTGCCCAGTGCTGGCGTTCCACAATAGTGAGCGTCGCTTCTCCCCATCGTCAACGGTGACTCTACCGATTTTGCTGCGTGCATCAATATGTTGCCCATAAACTCACCAGTGCCATTGTAGATAGGTAATAAAGATAAACTCTTTCGTAAAAACCAAAAGATGCATCATTATCGATTTTGGCGTTTATGGAGAAGAGAACGCCCTAAAACAGCATGTTATAGCAATCTCAGAAGATATTGGATTTGATAATAATCTTGAAATATACTATTATCGGTCATGTGTAAAAGGATTTAGAACTTTAATAAAGTTGTAATTTTCAAAATCGCTAATATTTTCAGTGTAGATAGTGTCTATCTTGTTCTCTTTTGCAGTTACAGCTATTATGCAATCGAAAATTCTCCCTTTAGTTAACTTACATTCCTTTGCCAGTTTGAAAACTTCGTTAGGCGTTAATGGTGTGGGCATAATTTTTTCGATTTCACGGCACTCCCAAAGGTCTAAGCATAAATCTGCAGCTTCATCCAAATCCATTGGGTTTTCAGCTCTCTTGGGATTGGTTACGACGGCAAAAAACTCGTAAATAACCTGAGCTGTCAAGCAAGCTTCTATTTCGCTTTTTAATGCTTGCTTTATTATTTTACTGGCTTGTTTTTGATTAGGAGACGATTTATTGTAGGCGTGCACAAGGATGTTGGTATCAAGTAATATCTTCATAAATTTCTTCCCTAGAAAGTCTCCCTTTTACTTTACCTAGGTCAGGTGGATTATCCAACTTTTCAAGGGCTTTTTTAGCTCTACGGCATCCGCGTGCAATACTTAACCTTGCAACACCCTTCTCAATCACTTCAATATGTAGCACGTCACCATCAACAAGCCCTAACTTCTCTTGAACTTCCCGTGGAAGGTACACCTTATCCTTGTAATAGGTAGTTTCAGTCAAATCAACCATCATATTACCCAATCAATTGGGTAAAATATAAGCCTTACCCACAATCCAGCAACTTAGATGAAAAGAAAGAGAAAAATAAGCGGAGTACTTCACCACTAATAACGTTAGAATAATAGGTGATTTATATGTCAGCAAAAACTCAAGTAAACATCGCTTCAGCTTACAGGCTTCTTCACCCAATGCACACCGTATTGGTTTCATGTGTTGGAAAAGCAGGTAAACCCAACATTACAACCCTAGCGTGGGCAATGCCAACCTCTAGAAACCCTCCGCTTTTAGCCATCAGCCTCGCGCCAACACACCACTCCCACACCCTGATTGATGAGTCAGGAGAATTCATAGTTAACATCCCAACATTGGAGATACTGCAAGCTGTCTACGCATGCGGCTCCTTGACGGGCAGAAGCTTTGACAAATTCAAAAAAGCAAACCTAACACCGATGCCAGCCAAAAAGGTCAAGGCACCAGCAATACGCGAGTGCATAGCCCACCTGGAATGCAGTGTTGACAGTAAATTTACAACGGGCGACCACACGGTTTTCGTGGGCAAAATACTTGAAGCCTACGCAGACATGGGCGTCTTCACTGAAAGATATGACCTGAAAAAGGCAAGGATGCTCTATCACGCTGGAGGAAACAACTTTGCAATCCTTGACCCAAAAATCTACAAGCCCTAAAAACCATACAGTATAAAGTCAAGTTCCATAGGCGCCTTAGCAGCGTAAGTTACGCATTTAAGCATCCACGCAATAATCCAATCTAACACAGCAAAGTGAAGCAAGATGCTATACGACAAAGAAGAACTTGAAAAATTCCGCCTGTCGGGGCGGATCCTGCGTGAAACAAGAGAACAAATGAAAACATACGTCAAAGAAAACATGCTAGTCATTGATGTCTGCGAGAAAACCGAAGGATTAATCCGAGCAAAAGGCGGCAAACCAGCTTTCCCCTGCAACGTCAGCATCAACGAAATAGCCGCACATTACACTTCACCCCCCAACGACACGCTAACCATACCTGAAGGCTCCACGGTTAAAGTAGACTTAGGCGTCCATGTTGACGGCTACGTCACCGACACTGCATTCACGTCTTCTTTTAATCCGGAAGGCAGAAGCATGGCAAACACTGCTGAACAAGCTTTGAAAACAGCGGTAGAAAACATTCATGGCGACATGGCGGTGGGCAAAATCGGCAGCTTAATCGAGACCACGATAAAAAACCGCGGTTTTAAACCCATCAGCAACCTGACTGGTCACTCCGTTGGAAGATACCTGATTCACGCGGGAACATCTATACCTAACGTGGCTCAAGTGTCACTCACGAAAGTGAAAACTGGAGAAGTTTACGCCATAGAACCATTCGTCACATTGCCCGAAGCAGTCGGCCGTGTAGATGATGCCCCGCAAAGAACCATTTACCGTTTACTTAAAACAAAATCAGTAAAAAACGAATCTGCCAGAAAACTACTAAAGTACATTGAGTCTAATTTTAGAACATTGCCTTTTGCTGAACGATGGCTAACCGACGTGGTTCCCAAAGAACAGTACCCCGTAGCATTCAAGGAATTGCTTGCGTCAAAAGCGATTATGAGTTATCCGGTATTCGTTGAAGTAAGCAAAAAACCCGTTGCTCAAGCCGAGCACACGGTGCTGTTAAAAGATGATGGCTGTGAAGTTTTAACTTAGACGTTGTATGTTTTTTCTTTCTCTTTGATATCCTTGTAAACAGCAGTGATCACCTGTTTTGTGTCGGGGCATTTGGGGCATGCGTCAAGGTCTTTATAGACATAATCGCCGCGTTGAAATTCACGTACGGTTTTGGTTCCACATTTCTTGCACTCGATGGTTGTCATTACTTTAGGTACTTCAATTTTCATTTCTGCTGCTTGCCTCCGTGATTGAGATAGTGTGAACATTGACATGCTCAGAGCGACTAAACCAATGACCACCAGGAAACCCGCTGTTAAATCGTCTGTTCCAGCTTGGCTTGGTGTGGAAACACCGTTTAAGTAGACGCTGATCGCTAATATTATGGAAACTACGGAAAGCACTAGAACAATTAAAACTATCATCATGATGTAATTTGAGATTTTTTGGGTGCCCGGTGCTGTTTGGTTTTGAGCCATTTTTTTTATCCTCCTATTGTCCAACTCCGATGGAGTTGCCGACGCCTACGATTATAACTTTGTCTCCTTCTTTGGTTTGCTCTAAGATGAGGGCTTTGACTCGTTCAATGACTTTGTCAACGGCATCGTTGATCTCTTTGCGTAGTGGTGATACTGCATCGCCGATGTCCTCTTTGATTATTATAGCGTTTATCGGGATATGGTATTTTGTGAGTTTTTCTTCAATCTTGTACTGGTCTACGCCTGGTCCACCGATTGCTGCGCCGATTCCATCTGCGACTTCGCCTAGTTTTTCGCCTTCAAGCTTTAATCCAGCGTCAATCATTATTACGTTAGCGATTTTACCCTCATTTTCTTCAATGACTGCTTCGACAGCATCGCCTGGTTTGCCGACATTTCCGCCTGGACCTTCAGCCTTTATTATTAAAGCAGTGCGTCCTTCAAGTGGGACTGTAGCCATAACGCAGTCTTTTTGCAATTTGCGGATTTCGTAGCCGTGCATTAGTTTTGCCGCTACTAATGGTCCTGCGCCATCGCCGATTGGTTGTCCAAAAGCGAAGGCTTTCAGAGCGCTGGCGTATGCTTCGGCTTCTTTCATAACCATTGGCAATATCATTTGGATTTGCATTATTACATAGAGACTTAGAGTTTTTTTGCCTTGAATGTAATAGTGCCTTACTACTTTGTAGATAAAGTTCAACGCCATCGCGGCTTCCAAAGTGTTTTCTAAATTGTTCACTTGGACGTCATCGCATCCTGGCGCCATCATTTTAACCTCATCCTTCAACCGTGTATCCCTAACATCAAGAATATGATCAAGCTTGTAAACGACACCTGCTGGATCCATGCTCTGCGGGCTAATCGTGAAATAATCTAAATAGCGGTCAACACGAGCCGTAGGGTCAGCGGGTGGTTTGCCAATTTCTTTTATGGCATCTAGGGCGTTTTTCCGCCCTTCCTCTTTTATAAACTTTAATTTATGCAGTGAGTTTTCTACCTCCCGGATCATAACGTACATTTGGATTCTTTGACCATAGAAAATTAAAACTATAAAGAACCCGTATGAAGCTAGGCTTAGTACCTGAAGAAGCGTATCGTTGCCTGAGAGAAGACTCAATTGTTTACACCACTTCCCAAAAACTATTAACGGTTAGTTATAAAGCTATGCCAAATCTGCCTACATTTTTTTAGGTATAAGTGGGCTACCAGCTTTCCCAGGTTCGCATGGCCTAAGACCACACTACAGCTGGAAACGGAACACGGTTTAACTTCTGAGTTCGGAATGGGATCAGGTGGAACCCGTGCCCTTTGACCGGCAAACCCAGCAATACACATCAACTTTCCCTCATTAACCTTTCGCTTTTTACGGCTGGATTATTGAACAAACCAAGAATTCTTGACACCAACAGGCTTTGCTTTAATTTTGGGGAATTTCATTATTTTTCTCTTTTTTCGCAGACATTGAGGCGGCTTATTCCTGAGAACGCAAATTCTTAAAGCAAGTTATTGCCATTTAGGTTGCTGAGGAATCAATGGTTTGCCTGGATTTAGAAACATTCGGAAACAAAGATTCGGAGCAGCCACGGGAATATTTGCACCCGTGCTTGCGTTTACCTGTATTCTATTAGCCATCGCATCTTACCCCTCCTTCAGCTGGACAAGCAATGCCTTAAGCGATTTAGGCGTGATAGCGGGCATAACTGGATTACTCTTCAACTTTGGGCTATGCGCCAGCGGACTTTTAGCCTTAAACTTTGCAGTATTTGGCTTGTATGCTTACCTTGGAAAAACTTGGGTTGGCAAAATCGGAGCCGCAGTCTTTGCAGCAGCAACGATAGCGCTTATCGCTATTGGCGTTTTTAACGAGAACTATTCTAGGACACACTATGCAGTTTCCGTAGCATTCTTCACGCTAATGCCCATATCAATGTTCATTATAACCTGCGCTTTTTTGCTTGCTCATCAGGGGCGAATGGCTCTTTTCACGGTTTCAACTGGGATTGCGGCAGCACTGCCTTGGATACTATTGTTTGCATTTAAGTATGTTCCAAATGTGGCTATTCCAGAATTCGTGTCGGGACTCATTGTTTCAGCATGGACCATTATACTGGGCTATAAAATGTTAAAATCAAGCTAAATCGATTACTTTTTAATTTTTCCAGCAGCATCCATGTACATTTGAGCGCAGCAATAGGAAGAAAAAGAAATCGTGCTCCCGTTGCTTTCCGCGTATTTTACGGCTTCTTCACTGGGAAACGCAACTGCATCCACCCCAGCTTTCAACGCTAAAACGTCTGTTTCGCTGCGTATTGCGCCTTTGGGTCTCATGCAACCTAAAATCAACGGAGTTTCTGGAAACATCAACCGTGCCACTGATGCAACTTTGGCTATGTCGACTGGTTTGGGCGGCGGTGTTTTTGCCATGGCTGTTCCGTGGATAGGCATGAACGCTATTATTACTAAGGCGGAAGGCTTAACTCTGCTTATCATTTGGAGCGCTTCTAGTTCACCGTCTAATTTGCCCTCATTTAAGCCAACGATGACGTGAGGCACAAAATTTAATCCTGATTTATCCAAAGCCTTCAATGAGTCCGCATAATCTTCGGGGGTTACTTTCAGGTTGTAGGTTTTCTTTATCGTTTCTTTTGAACCAATAACATCGATTAATGCTGCGTCCACTTCAGCGTCCTTGAGCGAAACGGCGGTTTCAAGGTTTATTATGCCTGTATGAACGAAAACTGTTAAGTCGAGCTCCCGCTTAATTCTCCTAAGCGCAGGCACGAACCGGTTTAGAGGCACAGAACCGTCAGGCAAACATCCGCCGCTGACGAGGCAACCTTTGGCGCCGTCCTTTTTCAGCTTCAAACATAACTCAAGCAGTTCCTTAGGCGAGAGCACTGGACGCATGGTTTCAAGCACTTTGCCCCCGCAGTGTTTGCAGTTTAATGCGCAAGATGTTCCAGTGACGGAAATGGTTGGGAAACTGTTTGGCGAAGAGCAGAAATATTTTGTTTTGTAGTAGGTGAAGCTTGAAGCGTAAAAGCGGATTTCTTTGGGTTTGGGCGTAAAGAAGCCCGATTCCAGTAAGGTTAAGAGTTCTTTTTCGTTTAAGTTCCAAACTGTTTCGGGAGAGGATTGTGCCATACTTTTCAGTCTAAGAGTTCTTTGCCTTACTTAATAGCATAGCGTAGCAGAGTCGAAATTAACCAATATGCCCTCGTTTTCCAATTTTCACTATCAAAAAGACAACTAAAGCAACGATTATGAATGCAACCAAAGCAACCAAGAAATCGCCAACACCGAACTGTTGGCCGTTTAGTGCCCCATAAAGATATGCGAACTTAATATTGAAAAAGCTTATAGTAAAGCTTGCACGCATAAATTTTAGGCTAAATTATGAATAGGAAAGAGGTTTTTCAATTATTCAAGGCTTCATTCAAGAACTGGCTGGTTAATAACGCGCCTATACGGGGTGCGGCATTAACATTCTTCATAGTTCTACCGTTGCCTTCCCTCTTGCTAATTGTGGTAGCTTTTTTTGCGCTGTTTTATGGTCAAACTCAAGCGACCCAACATTTGATACAGCAAATAACTGCACTTGCAGGGCCATCTGTTGCAGGATTATTCAGAGAACTGCTTGCCAGCTCAATGTCCCCCTTCTCATCCCTTTGGGTTTCTTTCACGATAGTGGCTTTTTCTCTGGGTGGAGCAATCGGTGCTTTTGCAGTTTTGCGTGACACAATGGACGCTATATGGGAAGTTAAATCATCAAAAACACGAAGTTTCACAAGAATGGTTAGACGAAGAATTGGACCATTTGTCGTTGTCTCTGTTCTTGGATTAATCGTGATAGCTTGGACAGGAATAGCAACTATTCTCTTTGGAGCAATAAGACTACTCTCAATAAATGGAACTTTAACTCTAATTTCTATCACAATAGCCCAAATATTACTATCATTTGCTTTATCAACGCTGCTTTTTGCGATAACTTACAAAATGATTCCTGACGTAAAAGTTCACTGGAGAGACGTTATCTTAGGCGCAGTTGTAGCAGGTGTTGCATTCACTGTGACTAACTATATCATCGGCAAATACGTTGAAACCTTCACGGTCACCACAATCATCGGCGCTGCAGGTTCACTAATGATTATTTTGCTATGGATTTTTATCCTAAACCAAATTATGCTATACGGCGCCGAGGTCTCGAAGATTTACGCTACAACTTCTCCGACTCACTCAAGAGAACATTTACCCCCAACAGCAGAAAAAATAGTGAAGTCCCTTGAGATAGCAAGCAAAAAAATAGAACAAGCAACAAAAGGAAATATTCTTGAACTCCCAGAAAAACCCGTTGAAAAGCCCCAAGCCCAAGAGGCAGCTGAGAAAACAGAAATTCAAGCACCAAAAAAAGAAGAGAAAACCGAAGAAAAAACCATTGAAACCAAACAGTCAACGATGGAACAAAATGCAGAAGCAGTGGAACCTGAAAAGCCTAAAGAAGGCTCTGTAGAAGTCACCGTTAAAATTAAGCCCCCTAAGAAGAAAGAAAAGAGCCAAGATTAAGCTGGTGGGCCGAGCCGGATTTGAACCGGCGACCTTTCGATTATCAGTCGAACGCTCCAGCCGTGCTGAGCTACCGGCCCTCGTTTAGGGTGACACAAGTTTAATATTATGTTGGTTTATAAGAATTGTCGTAAATCTTTAATGCTACTGCATTATTGAGTTGTCAAAGGTGGGCTCGTAGCCTAGCACGGATTAAGGTGTCGGCCTTCGGACGCTTCTGAAAGCGGAAGAAAGCCGGAGATCGTGGGTTCAAATCCCACCGGGCCCGCCAACCTCTGTGATATGAATTGCGTTATGTTTGCTTCTTGAGTAGAGATTTGCTTAATATTTTAAGCGCGTCCTGCAGAGCTTGTTCTTGAGCGAAAAGTGTCTGCTGGCGATAAGATTTGATTGTGCCAAATGGAACACAAATGATGCAATTTGTGACATAAAAGTCGCAATATTTAAAAGGTATCCGTAACTATGGAAAGAGTCATCCCTAAAAAAGTGAAAAATACAATGATTAACCCTGTAAATTCAAATTTTCAAAATAAAGATAACAAAGCTAAATGTCCAGACTGTGATTCAGAACTAAATGTTCCCTGTGACATAGAAACAGGAGAAGTACTGAGCTGCTCCGGTTGCGGACTCGAACTCGAAGTTAAAAAAATAACTAATGGAGGTGAATGCGTAGATCTTCAAGAGTTAACTATTGAAGGCGAAGATTGGGGCGAATAAGAGCATTCTCCAAAATTTCATTTATTTTTTGAACGCTTTTTCTTATTTTTTTTATTTTGACTCACGTATTTGTTAATTAGCCTTAGCGAAAATATTCGCTTTTCGCTTACTTTTGTTTAATTGCATACTTCAACAGTAATATCGGGGCGAGGCAGGGCGCCTTTAAGTTGGAACTTGAGCCTTTTTTTTCCTGAATTCTTGTAGTGTTTGAGGCTTCTTGCGTCCATCAAACGCGTGATGCAGCGCCAAACCAGGACTGCGCAAAAGCATCCGCGGACCCGAATACCGCATGACCTTCTTCACTTTCTCCTTCATCTGAGGCTGATAACAGTGCACCAAACATTTGCCACAGGTAGATTTCTCTTCTTGAAAAGGACACTTGTCCAATCGCATGAAAGCGTACGACAAAAACTCGGTGCATTCAGGGCACAGCTCGTTCCCTTTGGTCTTGTGGTGACCTCTGCAGTATATGTGAACCATCTTGTCAATAGTTTTTTTCTCTCTGGTTATACGCGGATGCTGCTTACTCATTTGTAACTCTCCTGTTTTAGCTGATTTGCTATTCTTCTGCCGAAGTCTTTGCATTTAGGCAATTCTCCTTCGACCAAAGGACCAGGTATCCCATTCACTCTTATTGATAAACTTGGTGAAATTAGTTTTAGGTTAGGCAACTTCTTTTCCGCCATTTTTTCCAGTTTTTTCACCGCTCTGTCAGGATCTCTGACCCTTCCGGAGTAAGTGCCGAAAACAGCCACATTCTTTGCTTTCAGATCAAGTTCAGTCAACCTATTAACAAACTTCTTCATAGTTCTGGAAGGTCTACCCATGTGATTTGGCGCGCCCAACACTATTGCATCATAATCAACCATTTTTCCAATGTCGATTTCCTTGACGTAGCCAATGGAGGTTTCAATACCCTCAACTTCTCTTAGGCCCTCCACAATGGTCTCCCCAGCAAGTTTTGTATTGCCATATTTCGTGTCATAAACGACGAAAACTTTTACCAAAAGACTCATCTCCACATTTTAGATTTTTCGGGATGCGATGATGCCTCGGCATTTGTCAGCGTACTGGCAGTATTCTAGGCATGCGGCTGTCTTGTCGGGGCGTTTCCATTCGGCTCCGCACTCTGGACACACTGTTTTGTCTTCATCACTCCAAATTTCCAGGTCGCCGCCGCAAACATGACATTTAATGTAGACTGGTTTAGGCTGAAGCAGGTCCCGCAGTCCAGGGCATGTTTGAGGGTTCTTTTCCATGGGTTTGTCTTTAGAGCTCAACTATTTCGCCTCCAATTTTTATCTCATACTCTTTAATTGGAATTTGCTTGCCTGATAATTCAAGCGCCTTGTTTACTGCCCATTTTAAGCCAGTACAGCAGGGCACTTCCATATGGGCAACGGTCACGGTTGCGATGTTGTTTTGTTTGAGGATTTCGGTTAGTTTTTGGGCGTATGCTCTGGCGTCGTCGAATTTTGGGCAGCCTATGACGACTCGTTTCCCAGACATCAGTGTGTCGTGGAAGTTTTTGAGTGCAATAGGGGCGCAGTCAGCGGCAAGTAGCAGGTTGGCATTTTCGAAGAACGGAGCCTTCGTTGGGACAAGGTTCAGTTTTACAGGCCACTGAGGCTTTTGCCGTGTCAAGTTGGCTTGGATGCTTGTGGACGGCGTGGGGTTTGTTTTGTTCTTGAGGTGTTCGTGCACCTCGTTTTCGTCGAAGGGTTCCGCTGCACGTTCTATTATGGTTATTGCTCCTTGAGGGCATTGTCCCAAACAGGCACCTAAACCGTCGCAGTAGACCTCTTTGATTATTTTTGCCTTGCCGTTTACTATTCGGAGAGCGCCTTCTGCACATTTTGGGATGCAGTTGCCGCATCCGTTGCAGAGGGTTTCATTTATGTTTAAGATTTTTCTTTTTATCATGTTAGTTTTCTTCTTTTAGGCATTTTCCGCCTGTGGGGCAGAATTTTTGAGCGTGGTTTTCGATGGCTCCAAAGATGGGGAGCATGGTTTCTTCGTTGATGGTGTAGATGTGTTTTTTGCCTTGCCTTTTGATGGCGATGAGGTTGCATTGGAGTAATGGCTTAAGGTTGTGTGAGATCATGCTTTGTTCTTGTCCAAGCGCGGTTGCAAGTTCGTTTACACTCATGGGTTTCTCCATTAGCTGTTCGAGGGCGGCGAGTCTTGTGGGGTTTGCTAGGTTGGTGAAGAATCGATAGCAGATTTTTGTTAGCCCTTTTTTCATTTCGTTCGCATCTTGCCCTTAACAATCGTATGAATTATATTTCATATGAATTATTATTCATATAAACTTGCTGGTCAAAAACTCTCCCAATAATTGAGTAAATGTACAATTTATACAGACTCACCCCATTGCATTTGACAAATGTAATTTTTAGTTGCTTTTTTTAGCGTTTGTGCATAATTTTATTAACGATTAACAACAGAAAGAGACTCAGAGTTAGATTACTCTTAAACAAGAGGTATCTCGCTTGGATAATGAAAATGAAATATTAGAAGAGTTAAAAAAAATTAGAGCTGCCGTTGAAAAACCTCCAACACCAGAACCGCCCAAAGGCTTATGGAAAGAATTCAAAGACTTCCTATCAACGTACAAAATTCTTGGCTTAGCTGTTGCTTTCATCTTAGCCTTGTACCTCGGTGATTTGGTTAAGGCTCTTGTCGCAGACTTCATTATTCCGCTCTTAGGCTTAGCAATCCCCCACATGTCAAACTTGGCACTCTATACAGTTCCGGTTTTGAAACAGACGTTTGGCGTCGGCGACTTCTTAATAGCTCTAATTACCTTCATTATAGTGGCATTAATCGTGTTCCTCATAGTGAAGGTAGCCAAAAAATGGAAAATAGATTAAACCCCCCCTCTTTTTTTCTTTTTCTTTATAAAAATATGCAGAACTGTCTAAGCAGACTTTCAAATGTGAATTTTCTTCTTTGAAGCCTTAACCAGTCGGGATTAAGCATTAAATTTTAGTCCCCAAACCCAAACTACTTTCCTTCTATATGCCTTTTTTAGTTCTTGAACGGTTGGGTTCAAATCCTACAGGCCGCTTTCTGACTTTTACTTTTTTGTAAATTGAGTCTTTTTTTTGTTTAAGCAAATCTTAAATCTGTCCATAACCCTAAGAAGGATAAGCAATCAGGAGAAAGGTAGTATGGTAGACGTAATCGAAATCATAGCAATAGTGATACTCTTAGTTATAATCATATACGCAGTCATTTCTTCACTTCGCATTGTTAGACCCACAGAAAAAGGCTTAGTGGAGCGGCTTGGCAAATACCACCGATTCGTTCAAGGAGGCATAACATTTCTTGTGCCCTTCGTAGACCGCATAATAAAAGTCAACATCACCGAACGCATGACGCCCGTGCAGCGCCAAGATGTAATAACCAAAGATAAAGTCTTCATGGGAGTAGACGCCGTAGTATTCTACAAAATTAAACCCGACGAAATCTCCGTGAAGGCTTCACAGTACAACGTGGCAAGCTTCGCAGAGCAAATAGACACCCTCGCCCGAACAGTACTCAGGGACATCATAGGCGGCATGGACATGGCCATAGCTAACACTTCCAGACCCGTAATCAACGCCAGCCTCAAAACAGCCTTAGATGAGCAGACGGAGAAGTGGGGCATAGAAATCATACGAGCAGAAATCAAAGATTTGGAGCCGCCGAAAGACCTCATAATATCCATGGAGTCCGTCCTCAAAGCAGATAACGAAAGGCAAGCAGCCGAGAAAACCGCCATAGCTCAAGCTACCTTGGCGAGCGGAGAGAAAAACGCTGCGATTCAAGTTGCAGAAGGACAGAAGCAAGCAGCCATCCTCCAAGCGGAAGGCCAAAAAACCGCCACCGTCACCATAGCTGAAGGGGACGCCCAAGCAACCAAACTGAGGAACGAGGCTTTGACAACGTACTTCAAGGACAGCGCCATAGTCTTCAAGCAACTGGACACAATTGCAACAGCTTTGCAGAACAACACCAAGATAATCGTTCCCGAAGGCAAAGCCATATCACTAATCCTAAATGAGCAAGAAAACCTCTCAAAAGCAACCATAATCCCAGTGACGCTGCCACAGCAACAGAAAAGCAACAAACAAATGTAAGAACATGCGAGTTTAAGAAAAGGTTGACTTAACCCGAACATCTTGACTTACAAGCATTCCCTTTCATCGTCTTCAACTATCCTGTAGGTTGCAATTAAGCTGATAACAGCTGCACATGGAATTATTCCAGTGTATAGAACTGGATTTACCCCTAAGTACACAGCGGCTGCAATCACTGAAAGCCAGATTACAGCATTATCAAACGTAACCCTGTGAGTTTTTTGCTTAAGGAAAGCTATCTTGTTGTACGTTGTTGTCCTCAGCAAAATGCTGTAAGCATCTTTCCCCATCGGAGTAAGACGGTATTTTCCGTTTTCTTGTCTTATGAACTGGCTCAAGCTTCTAAGGTGATAAGCAAGCGAAGGGCTATCGGAAATCTTGACTGCATTCAAAATTTCAGTGAATGTTGTGCTCTTCTTTTCTCCGACAAACCTGAGAATATCTCGCCTGTTTTGGTGAACCAGCACTTCAAAAGTCTCTTCCTCAAGACTCTTACATTCCTGATTCTCTTCGGTCATACTACACCCTCATTATTCTTTGACCTTCAAGAAAATATAAACACCTACGTGAAACAGATTTTAGTAAAATTTGTTCCACATTCACGCAATCTCAGAGTAGTGAAGGGATTCTTTATCGCAGGTAAATTCCAAGGTTTCAAGGAAGGGTGATAAGCTAATCCTTAAATAAATTCGCGCTATTTAGTGTAGTGAGGCTTTTTATGACTGAAAAAAAGAGACCAATGATTACTTCAGGTGCGCGGGGCACGTCGAACCAAGACTGGTGGCCGAACCAGTTGAACCTGAATATTTTGCACCAGCATTCCCCCTTGTCCAATCCGATGGGCAAGGAGTTCAACTACGCTGATGAATTCAAGAAACTCGACCTGGAAGCCGTGAAGAAGGACCTCTATGCGCTGATGACTGACTCGAAGGATTGGTGGCCGGCCGATTACGGTCACTACGGGGGGCTCTTCATCCGGATGGCGTGGCATAGCGCAGGCACCTACCGCAAGGGTGACGGTCGCGGGGGTGTATCCGGGGGCGCGCAGCGTTTCCCGCCTCTCAACAGTTGGCCGGACAACGTTAACCTCGACAAGGCGCGCCGTTTGCTTTGGCCGATCAAGCAGAAATACGGCAGGAAAATCTCCTGGGCCGACCTGATGATCCTCGCCGGCAACTGCGCTCTGGAGTCGATGGGATTTAAGACCTTCGGTTTCGGCGGTGGACGCGAGGACATCTGGGAGCCGCCAGAGGACGTCTACTGGGGTTCCGAAACCACCTGGCTAGGTGACAAACGCTATTCAGGGGAGAGGGACCTCGAAAATCCGCTTGCTGCTGTGCAGATGGGGCTAATCTACGTCAATCCGGAAGGCCCGAACGGCAACCCGGATCCGCTTGCTGCTGCCAAGGATATCCGCGAGGTCTTCGCTCGCATGTCGATGAACGACGAGGAGACGGTGGCCCTCATCGCGGGCGGCCACGCCTTCGGTAAAACCCACGGCGCTGGCGCTGCGTCACTGGTGGGTCCCGAGCCTGAAGCCGCCCCCATCGAGGAACAGGGCCTCGGCTGGAAGAGCAAATTTGGCACGGGCAAAGGCGATGACACGATTACCAGCGGCCTGGAAGTCATCTGGACCCAGACGCCAACTAAGTGGAGCAACAACTTCTTAGGGAACCTGTTCGACTACGAATGGGAACTGACCAAGAGTCCGGCCGGTGCGTACCAGTGGAAGCCGAAGGGTGACGCAGGCGCCGGTACCGTGCCGGATGCGCACGACCCGTCAAAGCGTCACGCGCCATCCATGCTGACCACTGACCTCGCCCTGCGGTTCGACCCGGTTTACGAGAAGATTGCAAGGCGCTTCTACGAGAATCCGGATCAGCTAGCAGATGCCTTCGCCCGAGCGTGGTTCAAGCTTACCCACCGCGATATGGGTCCCCGCTCGCGCTATCTCGGCCCGGAGGTCCCAGCGGAGGAACTGATCTGGCAAGACCCAATACCAGCAGTCGATTATAAGCTAATTGATGAGCAGGACATCGCAGACCTCAAGGGCAAAATCTTTGCCTCTGGTCTGTCGATCTCGGAACTGGTTTCAACCGCCTGGGCATCTGCGTCCACGTTCCGTGGCTCCGACAAGCGCGGCGGTGCGAACGGGGCTCGTATCCGTCTTGCGCCGCAAAAGGATTGGGAAGTCAACCAGCCGGCTCAACTGGAAAAGGTGCTGCAGACCCTTGAGGGAATCCGAAAGGAGTTCAACAGTGCGCAGTCAGGTGGGAAGATGGTTTCGCTCGCTGACTTGATTGTTTTGGGTGGATGCGCAGGTGTCGAGCAGGCTGCGAAGAATGCCGGTTACGATATAACCGTTCCCTTCACGCCGGGACGCACGGATGCATCGCAGGAGCAAACTGATGTGGAGTCATTCGGCGTGCTCGAACCGGTTGCAGACGGGTTCCGTAATTATCTCAAAACCAGATACGCCGTATCGGCAGAGGAACTGCTGGTTGATCGTGCGCAACTGTTGACGCTGACTGCTCCTGAGATGACGGTTCTCGTTGGCGGTATGCGCGTCTTGAATGCCAACTTCGGACAGTCCCAGCACGGTGTCTTCACCAAGCGGCCAGAGACGCTCACCAATGACTTCTTCGTGAATCTGCTCGACATGAGCACGACATGGAAGGCAACCTCAAAGGACGAAGACGTGTTCGAGGGTCGTGATCGCGCAACGGGCAAACCCAAGTGGACCGGTACCCGTGTTGACCTCATCTTCGGTTCGAACTCCCAACTCCGGGCCTTGGCGGAAGTCTACGGATGTGAGGACTCCCAGGAGAAGTTCATGCATGACTTCGTGGCGGCGTGGAACAAGGTAATGAACCTTGACCGCTTCGACCTCGCCTGGTCGTAGCAAGAGCTA
>CAWJIN010000012.1:0-16863 GCA_963842865.1 Candidatus Bathyarchaeota archaeon
ATCCTCAGCTAAAAACGTACGAAAAATACCTATAATTTTTAACATGGGCAAACGCTTCACCTCAGATTCTAAGGATTTTCTCAGGGGCAATTCAAGAAATTTGTGGTGGGGCTGGAGAGATTTGAACTCTCGTTTAGCCCCAAATTTACGGGTTTACGAAATTTAGTTTAAACCTTCACCGATTAAGAGTAAATTGTTCTACCATAAATGACCTTCGGCAATTTAATTTACTCTTGGAATAGTAATGACAAATTCTATAAGTTTAATGAGTTAAGTAATTGTGAGGAACCAAATCGGGCAAGATGGAAAATGAAAAGCAAAACCAAAACTGGGAATCGTTGGCTAATAAAAGAACTCGAAGATAAAGAAGTGAATATCCGTTCATGTGAAACACTGTTTGACATATTCCTCAAAGCTTGCGGCGAAATGAAACTAAGCTGGAACGATGATTGGAACACATGGACCAAGAAAATTCTTGGGTTTTTTGGCGACTTTGGACAGTTTCTTAACTATTGTGTACATTGTGGTCCTCAATATGGTATTGTAGACTCAGAGAAAAAACCTACAAGCGAGTATTTAGTCGATTTATGTTGGTGTTTTGAGGACGAATATTCTAGGGCTAATTGGATAGAACTCGCATTAGAATCTGAACTTTCAGGTCAAACAATTGATTCGATCACATATGACTTTTGGAAGCTTACAGATCTCAAAGCATACATTAAAGTTGGCGTTTTCGCACCAAAACTTAAGGACAAACAGCAAGTACTTGAAGCGATCTCAGCACTTGTAGCATACCACGGAATTCAAGTTCTAACTGAAAAGTACCTCATCATTCTTATTCTTAACCACGGTCAAACTGAGTCGCCGTCAAAACAAATAGAAATTGTGGGCTACGAAATTAGTTACTTAGGAAATATTCGAGAAATAGGCTCAAAACGATTCCCTAAAGAACCATGAGTAAAGAATGGTTTCTCAGGAACATACGAAGGTGAAGCTTACGCCGAGAATTGAGGGGTCAAAGCTTGGTGACAGGTTCATAGAGTTTTTGGCTTTAGACGCAGTGTTAGGGCATTTAGAAGAACACCACTGGAACTGGAAAGTGAACAAAAACCGCAATGAAAAGGGGTTTGACCTTATGGCTTCAAAAGGAGAGATAGAGTTCAAGATAGAAGTAAAAGGAAGAAGCCTTGGCGAGTACTCAGGGATAGTGAATGATTCTGCGAAACAGAAAAATGATCCTCAACGATTCTTCAATTTTTCCAGAGCGCAATATGAAGCGGGAGATTTCTTTGTGTCGGTGTTTGTATCTCCATTGGCAAGAAAATGTGTCGTGGTTCCGAAGGAGAATTTTGATATTTTGATAACTTCGGAAAAGACGCCATATAGAATGGCTTTTTCAATGGACGCGAATCAAGAGATTAGGAAAAACAAAAGATGGCGGAGTGGAAGAAGTGTCGATATCAGTAGATACATTGAAGGCTGGAATTTATTGGACGCGCAGATTGAATAGACCTTACAAACTAGCACATTTCAAACTCATGAACCCAAACAACATGATTGAGCGGTTATCAGGCTGAAAGGCAAGATTAGTCAACCACACAATAAAAAACCTAATAAGACAAAAATAGCAATATCGATTGTATATGGCTGAAAAAGACATCTTAAACGAACTAACGAAGGCTCTAAGCAGTGATATTCATAAGAAATACATTCAATCATACATTTCTAAAAATGAAAAAGGGCTTTCAGAAGTATTTGATGAACTTCTTAGGATGAAGCTAAGTGAGACTTAAAGAAATAACAATTTCTGGATTCCGAGGGTTCAACAAGAAACAAACAATAAACCTAGAAAACAGCATTGTCTTGGTAAAAGGATCAAATGGTTCTGGTAAATCGAGCTTAGTGGAAGCAATCGAATGGCTCTTTTTTGATGAAATTTCCCGAAAGAAAAAGTCACTCTGCAAAAGTGAATATAAAGGAGAATTTCTTCGCAATCTGCATTGTGTCAAAGAGCAAGAAACTTACGTAGAACTTCTAATTGAAATTATGAATAAACAGATACGCATTAAGAAATTATTGGTAAGCCCCGAAAAAAAAGAGTACTACATAAATGGCTCTTCGGCTGATAATTTCTCTTCTTTGGGAATAAACTTCTCAGAAGTTTATAAGCCAATCCTTTCGCAAGTTGAAGTGAAGCATTACGTTGAAACTGACCCCAAAGATAGATATGAAGAAACAAACGAAATTCTTGGCTTAGGTGTTTTGAACGAATTACGTACTGATCTGCAAGAGCTTCAAAACTTTAAGAAAGCAGAGAGCACATATCAGACTTACAAGAGAAATTTTCACGGGTTGGAAGGCGACCTTAATGAACTTGGTTTTGAAAAACTTTGGATTGGGATGTCAAATCGACCATTCTCTGTGCAAATATTTCAAAATCTGTTAGCTAAGACAATAACTGAAACTTATTCTTTAGGTTTTAAGCCTCTTAGCGAACTAGGAAGTGCATTAGACGATGAGTTCAAAAAACTAGTACAGAAATCAGATAATTCTGAAATTACTCAAATGGAAACAATTCAAACTAGCTCTGCAAACGGGTCTCCTGCAGATTTAATATTAGAAACCAGACAACTCTTCGGCTTGATAAAACAATTGAAACCCATAAAGGCTGAACTTTGCAGATTTTTGGAAACGGGCAAAAATCTAATTGAGGATACAATATGCCCATTTTGCCAAGAAAAAACCATAACGCCAGAAAAAAGAAAAGAAATAGACTCGAGAATCAGATCGACAAAGGAAGCTGAAACACTCTTATCTAATGTTAGTTCTAAGACTGCGGGTTTGTTTGAATTAAAGGAAAACTTCTATTATCAATACTTGGGGATTCTTAATACCTCTGCAATAGAGAAAATTAGAAATAGAATTGCAGATAAAGCTGATTATTCTGACGAAACTCGGAAAATTAATTCAATAAAAGAACAGATTGTTCCATTAGAGAAAGATGTTTCTACGCTCAATGCCAAGTTGGTAACGCTAATAGATGATGCGAAAAACCTATCCAGCGGAAAATTGGAGTTCGACGAAGACAAATATGAAACTCTAATTTGTCAAGCCGAAGAATTGGCATACTTAATCCAAAAAGAAACGAGAAAGTTGCATGAAGACACCCAAGTGTTATTATCTTCGATTGTTTCAAAAGCGCCTAGCTTATCTGAGAAAGAAAAGCAAGAATTGAAGAGATATTTCTTGTTTAAGAAAATAATTGACCGATTTGACGAGATAAAATACGTCGGCATTTACGAAAATATGTTAGGCGAGGTTTCAAGTCTCATTGCCGAAGTTGAAAAATTTGAGAAGGCAAAGTCTGAAAACGAAATGGCAAAGCTTAATGACACAATAAAAATGTTCTATGCACAATTGAATCCTAACGAACAAACGCAGTTTTCTGAAATTTCATCTAAGGAAAAGAATCGGAAGATACAGATTAAGGCTATCTCTTATGGTAAAGATATGAATCCAGTTAGTTGTTTCAGCGAAGCCCATATGAATTGCCTCTGTCTGAGCATTTACTTTTCGCAAAGAGTTATAGATAACCCGTACTGGGACTTTGTTATACTCGATGATCCTGTCCAATCAATGGATGAAGACCACAGCAAGAATCTCATACGTATACTCGATAATGTACACGCAACTAAACAAGTTGTTATTGCTAGTCATAACGCCCGCTTTTGTCAAGATTTCAAGGCCCTATTTTATGGGCGCGATTATCTTTTTTATGAGTTTTTTGGGAATGAAGTTGATGGCCCTAAAATTGATTTAAAACAGGCACCTTTTGAAACCTATGTTTCTATTGCCAAAAAATACTGCAACGGCAATTCAGAAGAACGCGCTACATCAGGAAATAACCTTAGGAAAGCGATTGAACGATTCACTGCTGACATGTTGATAATCAAAGGCAAAATCAGTTACAATAGGACTTATAATATGAAGTTAGAAGAACGGTTAGAAAAAATCGAGATAAGTAAACTACTGTCCTTAGAAGAAATTGGTGAAATCAAGGGGATGCTCAAGATATGTGATTCCGCTTCGCATGAGCATCCAGAGAGGGAAGTTACATCCACGGAATTGTTGGATGGAGTTTCAACTTTAGAGACACTTTTTGATAAGCACTTAAAAGTGGTTTAACCTTCTTGTGGCTATGGACAGAACAATTTCCAGCCTGTTGGTTATTACTCATTGTGTGTGAGATTCATGGTGGGGCTGGAGAGATTTGAACTCTCGTCTATAACGCCCGAGGCTACAAGCCTAGACCAAGCTAGCCGACAGCCCCACGCTAAACACTTTCTGTGCTAATCTCTTTTGCAAGTCAATAAAATAAGGATTCCTCACCAAAGCAAAAAGCCAAATTTCCAAGCGGTCTGAAATCTTTAGAAGGTAACCGAAACGATTCCACGACGTGCATCTACCATTGCCGTTTGTCCATTCTTAAGAATCTCAGTTGCCTTTTCTGTTCCAACGACCGTGGGGACATTTAACTCTCGACCAATCATGGCTGTGTGAGAAGTAATGCCACCTCTGTTGCTTACCAATGCGACTGCACGTTTAGCTGCAGAAACGAAATCAGGGCACATTTCGTCAACCACCATAACATCACCTCTAATGACTTTCTCACAATCCGATTCTATTATTACAATAGCCACCCGCCCTATTGCAGTACTTCTTCTCCCTACCGCAATTCCGTCAAGCTTTTTTTCAAAAACGAGATTTGAATCACTGTTTGATGCCATGTCTTTAGCCTTTTCGGAAAACATTAGACTGACATAATTGCCAAAATTCGTTTCAAGTGACTTTGTAACAAATTCCAAGCCCATTTTTTGAGCATAATTCTGTTCCAAGCTTGGAAGCAAATGGTTTTCAAGAAATGAGTTGTAAAATCGAACAAATTCGACAGGGAAAGTTTCTCTCTTGTCAGAATAAATAGTTTGCCTTACGCATTCTCGCAAACGAATGAATTCGGTTTGGGACAAATGATTTCTTTCGCAGTACTCTTTGAGTGCATAAACTTGAAAAAGATACCTTATGGACTTATCATATTTTGTGGTTATCTCATTCGTTGCGTCTATTACTTGGTGAGCTGGTTTGCGATATAGTCGTTTGATGGCTCTTAAGATTTTGTCGCGATTTTCTGGATATTCGTCTGCAACAATGTTTGCAAGCAAAGCGACGAAGAACTCTGCCACGAAAGTCATTACGATAGAATCGATTAGGTTCTCGTAATGTTGTGTGCCATTTTTGTCGTTTGTTTTTTCATAAATTTCAATGAGTCTCTCAGGAAAACCACCCATTTGTTCAAGCCAAACGTCCCTAAGTACATTAGTTGCATCTAGCTCGCCCCTGAGACTAGATAGCAAACGATTATCAAGGACAGGAAAGTAGTGGTTCTTAAGATATATATCAACTGTTGAATATGTGATATCATCGATAACCTTCGAACGTATTAAAGGGGCAACCAAGTGCTTTACCTCGGTTTTAAATAATTGGACTGAAATATAACATCTTCCTTTTATTAATTATCTTGAGGCAGTGTGCTCGATAGATTACGCATGACCTAAAAAAAATCGTGTCATTGCGCTGATTTAGTCAACCCACAAGCCCTGAACTCAAACCCGCCTACCTATAGACCTACCTACTATTTGTGACAAAAAACCAGCACAAAAATCTGCTTATGCCGATGCAGCGGTCGCTATAGTGTCAGGCGGCGCAATTGCTTTTTCAGGTGCTTTCAGTAGAGCTTTGGCGAGGTTCCTGTGGTATAATCTTGCGGCGATGCATAATGCGGCGGCTACTATTGCAAGGTAGAAGGGCAATTGAAAGCTTCCTGAAACTAAAGCGCTGATGCTCAGGCTACTGGAGATGAATTGTGTCGGCAAAGTAAGGGTTGTTGAGCCCATGAGAGGAATGCTCATTCCAAGGAATCCAGCGATTATTACAATTACGATTAGACCAGCCGCGAAAGATATCAACACGTATAGGGGCTTCTTGTACGAGAAGCCAAGCAGATGTTTAGAGTAAGATTTTGTCGGATTCACTGAGTAAATCAGCATAACAAGACCGCAGGCGGTGAACGTTAGTATGCTTATGAGGTTCAACGCCCAAATTAACGGTACCGTAAATTGAGCACCACCAAACAAGCCGAAATTTGTGTTCACGGGGGAGGCGTTAACTTTTATGAGGTTTTGACCAATCGTTAACTGCCACCAAGGAACATAAAAGGAAATAACAAGCACAATTAAAGTGATGATTCCAGCGGAGAGACCGAACCAGTTTATGCTTCGACCCATCATGTTCACCCTGGCAATTGAAGCTGCCCTACATTATTTACCTGGTCCATATGCACGGTGATGCCTGCAACGTCAGCATTTAGGTTTTCAAGGGAAATGTTGATGCCGTTGACTCCTGGATTTTGAGCTTCAAACTGGCTTATTGTAGCTTGATTCAAAACTCCGGAAACGTTTATGGTGGAAGTTTCACCTGGCGCTATCTGGATTGGTTGACTTAGCGATATATTGCCTAAGCAGACACCGTCTTCTTCTGATTGCACCTCTGCCGACAGATTATCGATTGAAACTCCATTTGTTAGGGGGTTAGTAAAGTTGAAGGAAACAGTAACCGCGCCCGTTTGAGCATTATATTGTGGTTGCCCTACAATTTGGGGCGGTTGAAACTCTGGTTGAGACTGTGATCCAGTGGAATCGCCGCCGCTTACAAGGCTCTTAATTTGGGGAGGAACAACTAAACCAAGCAAGTTGTCCCTATAAACGTACGCGATACCAGCGAGAGGACCAATCACAATTAATATCGAAAGCACTGTTAAGGCGAGCTTTACTTTGTCCATGCAAACCGCAGTCTTAATAGTTACTACAAGCTTTTAATCTTTGCTAAACAGAGCCTAAAGGTATCTAGTGTTCTACACATGTTTTATCCTTGTAAGGTGTGCTTAAAACCTCTTTCACCTTGTTAGTTATCACGGGACCAAGCCCATTCACAGCCTTCGACCAATCATCAACGTTAATTAACGCGTTTATCGGTGTTTGATAAGAATCCAGTATGGCTGTTGCTTTTTCCCGTCCAATATTAGGCAAACTAGCAACAAAATACACTTGGGCATCCGACAGCGTCTCGCATTTTTTGAAGGCGTGCACAACTGGGCTTCTTTTATCAACAATTTGCTCCTGCCTAGCCGCCACATAAAGAAAATCAACAGTCTCTTTATACGATGCTGTGTTAACCAGCGAAATTCCGTTTTTAGCTAAATTAAACATTGCTCCCCAAATTGCGCTAGGCTGAATATTGCTGTACTTGTAGATTATCGGCAGGTAACCCTCAAGAACGATAAGCGATTTGGGATAAGCCTCTTTAAGCCCGAAAAGCTGCTCAAAAAGGTACCGCCGTGTAAGGGTGTAAACGAAATCGTTGACAGTTTTACGTTCCACCGCACACTGGTCAGAGAGAATATAGTCGCCTTTCTCTAACAGCTCAGTTTTAACGTTGACTCCCCGTTCAATTAAACCTTTAACAATCTTTTCTGCACTACTCGCCTCTCGGCTATCCACTATTATGGTGGGTTCTTCACCCTTCTTCTTTTTATCACTCATAAAGGGGATCAACGTTTCAGTTCCAGACATGCAGTCAACTCTTAATACGTAACCATAACTGCATGTTTATTTTGCTTGCGCTTCCAAGAAACTGTAATTTAAAAATATAAAAAAACAGTTTAAGACTGAAAAATTCTCAAGTAAAAAAACAGTTAAGTTAGAAGAAACTACCGATTGAACTAAGCGTCTGCCTTGTTAATCATGATTTTACTCGTACCTGATTAAGAATAACGGTTTTTTTGCTTCTTTGCGCCTAACTTCGAGCGGCACATCTTTCAATGCTACTACAAGATCAAGCTTTTCGCAGAAGCGTCCCCTTTTAGCCCTGTCAAAATTCTTGTTTAGCGGCATGCTGGATTTCTCATTTTGATAATCCATTAACCCACACCTTTAGTTAAGCCACTCCTCTTGATACGATATATACGCTTGTGACTGTCACATGACTACAACAATGCTTTTATCAATTAAACAAAACAATTAAAAATTGAATAGTTTAACCTGTTAGGCTGAAAATATGGTGAATTAAAGTTAAAAAGACACGGGTTATTAATTAAACAAAAATAAAATGGAGGGGTTTACGGTCCCTTTTTGGTGATTTCTTTTATTACACCTGCAGCTACGGTTGTGCCCATGTCTCTGATGGCGAATCGTCCGAGCTCTGGAAAGTCCTGATAAGTCTCGACGGCTATAGGGTGCAATGGTTCCATCCTTACCCAGGCTGCATCGCCGGTTTTGAGAAAACTTGGCTTCTCTTCGGTTACTTGGCCTGTGCGTGGATCGATTTTCTTTATTAGCTCGGTGAATCTGCACGCGATTTGTCCTGTGTGGTAGTGGAGTACTGGTGTGTATCCTGCTGCCATGGCGGTTGGGTGGTAAATAACTATGATTTGACCGATGAATTCTTTAGCAACTGTTGGCGGATTGTCAACTGGTCCTGCTACGTCTCCTCTGTGGATGTCGGTTTTTGCGATGCCTCTTACGTTCATGCCGATGTTGTCGCCTGGTTCAGCTATTGGAATCGCGACGTGATGCATTTCTATTGATTTAACTTCGCCGGTTTTGTTGCTGGGCATGAAAATTATGTTTTGTCCTGCTTTGAGAGTGCCTGTTTCGACTCTGCCGACTGGAACTGTACCGATGCCAGTGATGCTGTAAACGTCTTGAATTGGAACACGTAAGGGCTTGTTAGTTGGTTTAGCAGGTACTTCTAAAAGGTCTAGTGCCTCAATTAGGCTTGGACCAGTGTACCATGGCATTTTGTCGCTTTTCTTGATCAGGTTGTCGCCTGTCCAGCCTGAAACAGGTATAAAGTTGATTTTATCGACTTTGTAGCCTACCATTCGTAGCATTCTTGAAACTTCGTTCTTTATTTCTTCATATCTATCCTTGCTCCAGTTAACGGATATATCATCCATTTTGTTAACTGCAACAATTAGTTGTCGAATACCTAAAGTGAATGCTAGAAACGCATGCTCGCGTGTTTGGCCGCCTGGACCAATGCCTGCTTCAAACTCGCCTTTTTTGGCTGAGCAGAAAAGCACGGCGGCATCGGCTTGGCTTGCGCCAGTAATCATGTTTTTTATGAAGTCTCTGTGTCCTGGTGCATCGATGACTGTGTAGTTGAATTTCTTGGTTTCGAATTTCAGGAATCTAAGGTCAATCGTGACTCCTCTTTCTCGTTCTTCCTTGAGGTTGTCCAGTACCCAAGCGAACTTGAATGTGCCTTTGCCCATTTTTTCGGCTTCTTCTTCATATGCCTTGATTGTTCTCTCGTCAATCGCGCCTGCTAAGTAAAGTAAGTGCCCTGTAGTAGTGGATTTCCCGTGGTCAACGTGCCCCATGATGATGAGGTTTAAGTGGGGTTTTTCTTGTTTGCTCATTTTTTCTTCCTCTATTAGTCTTAACCTAATTTATGAATTCGTTAACACATCAGTCCTCCAATTATTTTAAGATTACGATGTTGTTTCCACTTTGCAGCACGACTGAAAAATCCAAAAACACTTGAAAAGGGCCTTCACAATATGCTCAAAAAAAAGATTTCTTGCAATTTTTTCAAGCAACATAATTTATAACCCAAAGCTGGCAATGGCTACTCATGAGTGTCGGCAACGAAATGGTCCAAGGCATATCCGTGGTTACAACGACGTGGAATGAAAGAGAAAACATTAAAGAACTAATTCTTAGAGTAAGGTCAGCGCTCAGAGATTTTCCGCATGAAATAATTGTTGTTGACGATAACTCTTCCGACGGGACATTTGATGTTGCTAAGTGCTTTGCAGATTTGGCGGTTTCAAAAGTTCGTGAAGGACAAACTAAAGGTTTATTGGATGGGATGAAACTAGCCAGGTTTCCTGTAGTAGTGACTATAGATGCTGACCTAGAAAATAACCCAGATTTCATACTCAGCCTAACCAACAAACTTAACGAGTTTGATTTAGTGGTCACGTCACGAACGGTTGTTCCCAGATTTTCAGAGAGGCTGGCTTCCAAGACGCTGGGCAAAATGTTTGGGGTATCAGATTTTTTCTCAAATTTTAGGGCTTACAAAAAAGAAACAATTACCCAATTTAGCTTAAGGGGCGGAGAAACCTTTGGCGGCGAATTACTGGTTATTGCTAAAAAGCATGGGCTTAACATTGGCGAAGTAATGTATGAGCCTCCGCCTAGGCGCCGGAACCCGCGGATTGGCGGCAAAATTAAAGCTAACTTAAGGATAATCGTCGCTTTGCTGAAATGCTGTATTATTTATTTAGTTTAAACTCATGCCTGCAGATTTATGAGTAAGATTATTAGTCTGAGAACAAATTTCAGGAGACTTTCAAATGCCAATCTTACCCTTACATTTAACAGTTTAGTCGAATTATTCTTGTTTCAAAATCGACGCTTTCATTATTAATCCGCTTGTGATGTTGCTTTTGATTAAGGATTTAACACCTATCCATTCTACAAGCGGGTAACCTGCCAAATATTTTTGAATTTCGGGACCAAAAAATATAATTCAGTCACTAAACATAACTTAACTGGGGTTTTGTTTTGTCTTGCGACACAGCTATTCTTAAGAATCTGATGCTTTACTTGAAAACTAAATCGCTTACTTCTGAGAACGTGTTTAGGCGGGAATCCAGAGAGGTGGACGACATGTTTATGGATCTTTTAAGCGTCTTTCAAAGATATTACGATCATGCGCCGGAAGCTGATAGGCAAACGCTGCGCAGTATGCTAGATTTGATAATTCTTGTTTCTGAGCAGGTGCATGCATCTCATAGGCAGGCGGAAAGCACGATTGGCGATTTTAAAATTTACATAACCGCTCTTGAAGGCTCATACAAGAATGTTGACGGAGAATTTGACAAGTCCGTTGCTCAACCTGCTGAAAAAGAAGCCGAAGCTAAAGATAAAGAGGAAGAAGAAAGAGCCAAAGCTATAGAGGAATACAGCAAGAAAGTTAGGCCAAGATTCTATGAGTAGCTTTTAAAAATATGATTTTAGGAGGCGATATGTTATGGGATTTATCAAGTTAGCATCAATAAACGATGCAAAACCAAACAGTATGATGGGCGTAACAATTAATGACCAAAAAATTTTGCTCGCCAACGTAAACGGAAATTACTATGCCATCGGCAATGTTTGCATGCACAGGGGTTGTCAATTATCTAAAGGAAAACTTCAAGGAGAAACAGTTGTATGCCCGTGCCACGGATCCACTTTTGACCTTAAAACAGGTAATTTTGTTAAGGGACCAACAAAGAAACCTGAACCTGCATACGAATTAAAAGTTGAAAATGACGATATTATGATTAACCTGTAGCTTACCTTTCGATTAACTCAATAAGCGTTCCATCTGGATCCTCAACAAAGGCAATTACTGGTCCATTCGATCCAAGTTTGAAGGGCTCATCAGTAATCGTCACGTTTTCCTTCCGCAAAGCAGCAATAGCCTTGCCCATGTCAGCAACTTCAAACCCTAAATGATCAAACAATCGCTTTTCATATTCGGGTTGGCTGAAATTCTTTTGGTTACGGTAGAAGGTTAATTCAAGCGTGCAGCCTTTGCCCTCTGCGTCTTGAAGGAAAGCGATTTCAGCGTTGTTCTGCTCAATCTCTCGGCGACTCAGAAGCTTCAGCCCTAGAAGTCTGGTGTAAAAGTCAATGGATTTCTCCATGTTACTTGTACGAATGCTTGCATGAACAAACACTTTCTCACCCAATATTCCTTATGCTTACGAACGCGGCGTTTGTTATAACTCCTTTGCTTTTGGAATAATCGATTTAACAAGGAAATTGCGGTTGCAGTTGTTCCGAGTCCAGAATTTCACATCCTTTTGAATGCTCACGGTTTAGCGCCGCCCGTTGGTTGTCAAAGTTGCTCCACAACCGTTCCGCCTCGTTTACAAAGTACTAACTTCAAGAGGCTCAGAAAATAAACAGGTCAATAACTCTTAAATTCCTTGAGGTTTGGCATGAAAACCAGTTTCTGCCGGAAGGCAACCAAAACTTTCTGTGAGAGATTTTGACTATTTAATATGGTCATCTCTACAAACAGTGGTTAGGTTTAGAAAGGAGAATTCTCATTAGCTTACTCGGAGGATAACGGTTGCTAACTGTCACTTTGCTTAAGCAACATGAAGAAGGCAGATGGCAATCGGAAAATTTAGAGGTTTTGCCTGAAGAAATTAATAAAAATGAAGTTCTGTGGGTAGACGCCCAAGACCCGACCGATTCCGAAGTGAACGAGCTTGAGAGCTATTTTAGCATAGATGAACACAACCTTCAAGAGCTTACTCAAGAAGAAGGGGTGCGTTCAAGAATTGATGAACATGAAGATCGTGTATTCTGCCTTCTTAATTTCCCGAATCGGGAAAGTTTTATTTCAGATGGGAAAATGGAACGCTTGGCGATGCTTGTTTGTTCAAGATGGATGATAACGCTGCATAAGGGCTACTCAGAACTGACTTGTGCTGTTTACAAAAAAATAGGCGCTCACGGCTATTTCTCGCTTTCACTTGTGCCCTCTACTGACATTATGTTATATATTTTCTTGGATATGGTAACGAGTGAATATTACCCGATTTCAGACTTGGTATTCGAAAAGATTGAAGTATTAAGTCGAGAAGCCGCAGGTTTTTATAGAGAAAGGTCAAAGCTGGCGGAAAGCGATTTTGGGATGAAAATCGTTAAGATAAGAGAGCGACTGGTGGCTCTTAGACAGAGTTTGAGTCCGCTTCGCGAGATTATGGGAAGAATAACAAGGGGAGAATTTGCACTGGTGCAAGGAGTAAACCTTCCCCGTTTCGGAGACCTCTACGACAGAACAATCCAGCTGGTCGAGGTTATCGATGCCCACAGGGAAGAAATGAGCAACATCCGAGACATCTTGGTCAATATTCAAACAATAAATACTAACAATATAATCAGGGTTCTCACGATAATTTCAGCCATTTTTCTTCCGCTAACTTTGATTGCTGGAATTTACGGAACGAGCTTCAAAGCAGGATTCATTCCAGGAACAAACAATCCTTACGGCTTCTACATCATGATTGCAATAATGGTTATATTGGCTTTGACTCTTGCGCTGATTTTCAAACGCAGAGGATGGATATGAAAAGAAAAACTGCGCGACTTGTTTAGCTGGAGACATCACCATAGAAATCGGTTGTGTTATAATCCGTTAGCTACATGTGTTTTTTGGATTCTTCATCTAAAGTTTTATTCACGAGAGCGTCTGCTCTTTGAATGTAGGGGTTGCTTCGTGGAACATTAACAAAGCTTATTTTTTTAAAGCAACCTTTCAATTCTTGTGTGCTGCGCCATAACTTTTGTAACTCAAAATTTTTTACGCTGTATTCCCCGTTAAGCTGTTTTGCAACTAATTCGCTGTCAAGGTGGCAAACGACTTCTTCAACCTTAAGAGCATTGACAAACTCTAATGCCGCTATCAACGCTTTGTACTCTGACTGGTTATTCGTATGTATTCCTATAAAGCGTGAATCCGCTTTTACTACTTCGCCTTTTTCTGATAACGCTAAATAAGCTATGGCGGCTGGTCCAGGGTTTCCTCTTGCTCCACCGTCAGAATAAAGCAGTAATCGGGTGTAAATCATGTTTCTCAGCGTTATCCATCTAAGACGGCGATTTATTATTAAAGCGTTAATGAGACAATCGCCAATTTGTTGTTATTGTTGATGTACAATCACATTCGTTTAAGAGCTAAAGAAGCTATAAATTAAATTAAGCATGGGGAAGGTTGTTTGACAGGCAGTTTGCCTGGAACTGCGAAATTAAATTCACAGGAACTCCAGTTTGCTCTTCTAAAGCATGAAAGAGAATGGAGTGTTGCTAATGCCTCAAGAAGGGGCAAATTGGATATTATAGCAGAGATTCTACTTTTCTGCGAGCAACAAAAAAATAAAACAAGCATAATGTACAATGCAAACCTAAATTATTCCCAACTTAAAAGCCAAATCAAAGCTTTAATATCTGAGGGTTTGCTTGAGAAAAAACTAAACAAATACGTTACAACCGAAAGAGGATACCGTTTTCTCGAATTATTCGCTCAACTCAACGATTTACTAGACGAATTCAAGAACATCAAATAAAATATTTTTAATTACAAAGGCGGGACAGGGTATCAATTTAGCAACTGAATTTCTCTAGCAAAATTTGAGGCTTTATTTTATTTTGATAATGTAGCCGCATTTCGAAATAACTCTTTTAAGCTTGGACCGCTTGAGCGAAATTTATGATTGGCTTGAGCAATATTGACATCATTATTGCGGATGCTTCTTTCTTTGTCGGAATGATCATTTTTGTCCACTGCTTTGGCGAAGTTTATGATTGGTGGTATGCTCGAAAGAAACGACCAATAATTTGAGTTTCTACTTTTTCCACGTTTAGTGTCCTGTGTACGTCAAAAAGAGCTTAGTGCTACTGTGCTAAAGTCAGTCACATATGTCTCATCTTACCGTAATGCTGGCTGTCTTTACAGCTTGTTTACTCATTCAGTTTACAGTTTAGTTAGAACCGACCCATTTTCGAAGGAGATCTGGAACCCCAAATAAACTGGGTCTCTATATCGAAAAAAACTTGCAACTTACTTTTCTTTCTTATTTTAGCGACTCCTTCAGAGCTGAAAAGTAAGATAGAACCTGCCCAATTTGTTCTTCAGACATGGATAGAATGGTTTTAACTGCCGCTTTCTGCTTTGGCGATGAAGAAACCGCAATCGTTGCTAAAGCATAATCTAAACTTGTAAAGAGGGGCTCCCATGGAATGCTAACTCGTTTACCTTTCAGGTTGTATAGGGCAAGGACAAATGCGCTGGCTCGACTTAAGCTGTCTTTGAAAGCTTGAATTGCCCCGCCAACAGCTAAGGCATCATAGTCCTTTCCTGAAAGAAAACTCTCAATCACCCCGTAATTTTGTTCTAAATTTTGGATTTCAGCAAAAAGGTCTTGCTTAATTCTTGATTCTGTATTATCTTGCATTCTTCATCACTTTCTATGTGTTAAAATCAAGTACATAAGACTTTTTCGACTTTTTTCAAGTTCCTCACTATTTCTACTTGCAGAGACATACCCTCTCTTTTTAGCTATGAAAAATAGGTCAAAAAAGTACCCCTCCCCTCATTTTGCTACTCAAAAACTCAAACAAAATTGACCCCCTCGTCCCCTGAAAAAAAGCGCCCAATCTAACGTTAACAAACTATTAAGGAACCGTGAAAGCAAAACTCTTAATAGCCAATAGATTAATCAACAAGTTTTATGAGCCAAACCAAGCAAATCGAGCAGAAATGGCAAGCCAAATGGGAAAATGCGCACGTTTTTGAGGCTGACCCTGACCCGAAAAGAAAGAAAATAATGGTAACTTTTCCATACCCATATATGAATGGCCCATTGCATGTTGGACACGCGTTTACGGCTTCACGTGTTGATGCTTATGCTAGGTTCAAGCGGATGCAGGGTTATAACGTGCTTTGGCCTTGGGCTTGGCATTGGACGGGGCAACCGCTTCTAGGAGCCAGCCAGCGAGTAGCGAGAGGTGACGAAGACTTCATCCGCGTTCTCCGTGAAGTTGACGACGTTCCAGAATCAGAGCTGAAAAAGTTTGTTGACCCCTTGTATATGGCTCAATATTACACTAATGAGGGACGCTTAGCCGTTAAAAGCATAGGTTTCTCAATAGATTGGCGGCGTGAATTCACCACTGTAATGCCGACTTACCAGAAATTCATTGAGTGGCAATACAAAAACCTCAGAGAAAAAGGCTACGTCACACAAGGAACGCATCCAGTAGTGTGGTGCCCAAAAGACCAAAGCCCAACAGGAGACCATGACCGCCAAGTAGGCGAAGGCGTCACTCCCGAAGAATACACATTAATAAAGTACAAGCTTGACGAGAACACGTTTTTGCCAGCCGCAACTTTCCGCCCAGAAACAATCTACGGTGTAACAAACATGTGGATAAATCCCGACGCAATGTACGTTGAAGCAACCGTTAACGGTGAAAACTGGATAATTAGTCAAGAAGCCGCTGAGAAACTCAAAGAGCAAGAAAAGAAAGTACAAGTAAAACGTTCGTTTAAAGGTAAGGAGCTTATTGGCAAAATTTTCGAAAACCCTATAACGAAAGACAAGTTTCCTATTTTGCCAGGCTGGTTTGTTGACCCAAAAACTGCTACAGGAGTCGTTTACAGTGTACCCGCCCACGCACCCTACGATTGGCTGGCACTCAAGGATTTGCAGGAAAAGCTTGAGGTTCTCAAGGATTTTGGCGTTGACCCTGAAGTCGTTAAGCGGATTAAGCCCATCTCAATAATTAAGGTCGAGGGTTTCGGCGAGTACCCAGCCGTTGAAATAGTTCAACAAATGGGCATCAAGGACCAGAATGACTCCAAAGCTGATGAAGCCACGAAAGCATTATACAAAAAAGAATTCCACAGTGGAGTGCTAAAGCAGAATTGCGGACCTTACGCTGGAAAATCCGTCAGAGACGTAAAAGATACGCTTATTGCTGATTTCCGTAAGCTCGGCGTCGCCGACAGCATGTACGATTTGCCAGAGCAAGTTGTTTGCCGATGCATGACCACGTGCATAGTAAAGATACTTTCAGACCAGTGGTTTCTAAACTATTCCGACCCACAGTGGAAGGCGAAAGCTAAGGAAGCAGTGGCTCAAATGACGATTTATCCTGACTCAGCCAAACAATCGTT
>CAWJIN010000013.1:0-11795 GCA_963842865.1 Candidatus Bathyarchaeota archaeon
GCTATTCACTGTAGACCGTGAACTATTTGATTGTTGATTCTGTCCTCACAAACGCCAAAGCCTACCTCAACGGGCAAATCGTCGATTGCAGCATAGCCATTGAAGAAGGCAAAATCTTCAAAATTGGCAAAGAAACTCAAATGCCAAACGCTGACCAAAAAACTAATCTAAAAAATCTTCTAGTCCTGCCAGGCTTGATAGATGAGCATGTTCACCTGCGGGACGAGGGAAAAGCGTACAAAGAAGACTTCCAAACAGGAACAGCAGCCGCAGCCGCTGGGGGCTTCACCACAGTCTTAGACATGCCTAACAACGAACCAGTAACAATGAGCATGGAAACCTTAAGGAACCGCATGGCAATCGCCGAAAGAAAAATTCTCGTAAACGTAGGATTCTACTCTGAATTTCCAAAAAAATTGGCCGAGGCAAAAGACATCGTTTCCGAAGGGGCAGTAGGCTTCAAGCTTTTCATGGGTTGCCAAATCGGCGGATTAAACATAGATGACGACCAAGCCTTACATGACGCATTCAAAGAAGTCGCCGAGGTGAACGTGCCACTGGCGGTGCATGCTGAAGACAAAGCATTGCTTACAAAAAACGAAGAGAAACTTAAGCAAGCCAAAAAAAGTAGCATTGCCGCTTTTCAAGAGGCGCATTCAGAAACAGTCGAACTAAAAGCCATCGAACGTCTACTAAAAATAAGTGCGCAAACTGATGTGCGGTTGCATTTTTGTCATGTTTCAACTGAAGAGGGCTTAAACGCCATTATTGAAGCAAAAAAATCTGGACGAAAAGTAACATGTGAAGTTACCCCTAACCACCTATTATTATCAACTGTTGATCTGGAACATTACGGGCAATTGCTGATTATGGCGCCCCCGCTTCGCAGCAAAAATCATGTTGAAGCGTTATGGAAAGGTTTGGAAGCAGGTTGGATTGATGCTTTAGGTTCAGACCATGCGCCGCATGCTTTAAGCGAGAAGTCCGCAAGCAGCGTTTGGAATGTTAAAGTTGGCGTGCCCGGTCTAGAAACTACCTTGCCCCTTGTTTTGACGCTTGTAAAGAAGAATCGGTTGTCCTTAGCTCAAACGGTTCAGCTTCTAGCGGAGAAACCATCAGAGATTTACGGTTTGAATGACCGTGGTCGCTTGGAGCAGGGAAAGAATGCAGATTTAACTGTGGTAGATTTTAACCTCAAATTCAAAATTGATGCTTCAAAATTCAAGTCCAAAGCCAAATATTCCCCGTATAACAGCTGGGAAGTTCAAGGTAAGCCAGTAAAGACCTTTGTTAACGGATTGTTAGTTTTCGATGAGGGGGAAATAGTTGCTAAAGCGGGCAGCGGCTCAATTATTCGGAGAGGCAACGTGTGAAGTTCACAGCGGATGCTATGCTGGGAAAACTGGCACGTTGGCTACGCATGTTGGGACATGACGTCATATACCCCACTCAGCTGAGTGATTCTGGGCTTCTTGAACTGGCGAAAAAGGAAAACCGTGTTTTATTAACTAAAGATTTAGAGCTTTACAAACGCGCCATCGCCAAAAGCATAGATGTCCTCTACCTTGAAGGCAAATCGGAGTCCGAACGGCTGGCGGAAGTTGCCAAGCGATACGGCTTAACATTGGAGATGGATATGGAAAAGTCCCGTTGCCCAGTATGCGACACTAAACTTAAGGCTGCGCCAAAAGAGCAGCTTTCAGGTGAACTAGAGAAAAACACGTTCACTTATTACGATAAATTTTGGAAATGCCCAAATTGCGGGCAAGTCTACTGGCAAGGAGCACACTGGAAACAAATCAGCAATACCCTTAAAGAAGCACAAGCAAAACTGGAAAAATTAAAAGAAAAAAATTGAACTTAAGTTTAAGTTAGCCATTTTAACGGAATATCTTGATAAGTTCCGTCTGGTAATGTCCTTCTGATAGTTATCGGTAGTATTCTAGCGTCAAGTTCTTTTAGTGCGATGTTAATCGGGTTTGTATTTTCACTTGCATCCACCAAAATCGGTGCTCCCATCGAGATTTGAAGCGCTCTAGCTCCAACTATTCTTGCTTTCTCAAAGCGAGTAATTTTTGGTGGTCCAACAGTTATTTTTTGTTCTGACATATTTTAATACTCTCCAGCACCCGGATATCCCCCCATACCGCCCATGCCCCCCATTCCACCCATGCCGCCTCCTGGTGGAGTTGGTGGTCCCTTCATTTTGCCAGAGGCAATAACATCGTCAATTTTGAGTATCATGGATGCTGCTTCGGTTGCTGATTTGATTATTTGTTTTTTGACTGAGAGCGGTTCAAAAATGTTTACTTTTGACATATCTTGGATTTTTCCTTCTAGGACTTCTATGCCAGCCCAGGTTTCTCCTTTTTCGTGCCTAGCTCGCAATTCTGAAAGTATGTCGATTGGGTCTAAGCCAGCGTTTTCAGCAAGCGTTACAGTTATAGATTCGAGGGCTTCCGCGAATATTCTAACTGCAAGTTGCTCTCTTCCCGGCATTGTTTCAGCAAATTTTCTGAGTACACTTGCCATTTCAAGTTCCGGAGCACTTCCTCCAGCAACGATTTTTGGCTCTTGGATTAAGTCTCTGATAACGCAGAGTGCATCGTGGATTGAGCGTTCTGCCTCTGCAGTCATACGTTGAGTTCCAGCTCTAATCAAGATGGTGACTGCTTTCGGGTTCTTGCAGCCTTCAATGAAAGTCATTTTGTCGTCGCCGATTCTGCGCTCTTCCACCAGAGCTGCATGCCCAAGGTCTGATGGTGAAATATCATCTAAGCTAGATACTATTTTTCCGCCAGCGGCTTTTGCGAGTTTTTCCATGTCCGATTTTTTGGCTCTTCTAATGGCGATTATTCCTTTTCTGGCAAGGAAATGCTGAGCCATGTCGTCTATACCTTTTTGGCAGACGACTACGTTTGCGCCTGAAGCTAAAATTTTATTAGTCATGTCCTTTAGCATTGTTTCTTCCTGCTTGAGGAACGCTTCAATCTGATCGGGGCTTTCAATGTTTATTTTAGCGTCTAACTCGAGTTTTTCAATCTCCAAAGAGGCGTCGATTAATGCAATCTTTGCTTTCTCTACCCGCTTGGGCATTCCTGAGTGAACAATTTCTTTGTCCAAAACTATACCATTTATTAGGCTTGTTTCACTGAGGGATTCGCCTGTTTTCTTTTCAACTTTTACGTCGTCAACATCTGCCTTGTAGACTCCGTCGTGTTTTTCGGCGACTGCCAGCATTGCCTTAACAGCTAAATCCGCTAAGTAATCTTTGTATTCAGCAACGATTTTGCTTCCCATGGATGTTGTTGCAGCCTTCTTCAGGTAGTCCTGAGATTTCAGATCTACGGGTATAGCTATTTTTTCAAGGGTTTCTAGCGCTTTTTCAGCTGCCGCTCTATAACCATCAATTATGATTGTTGGGTGAATATTTTTGTCAATTAATTCTTCTGCTCTGTTGAGAAGTTCGCCTGCAATTATAACTGCAGACGTTGTTCCATCGCCAGCTTCATTGTCTTGGGCTTTGGCAACTTCCACCATCATTTTGGCCGCTGGATGCTGAATATCCATCTCATCTAAGATGGTTCGGCCATCGCTTGTTATTGTGGTGTCTCCGAAGCTGTCAACTAACATTTTATCCATGCCTTTTGGGCCTAAAGAGCTTCGGATACTTTCAGCTACAATTTTAGCGGCAGTTATGTTTCCGTGTTGTGCTTCTCTTCCACGGGACCTGTTTGATCCTTCTTTTAAAATGAGAACAGGTATTCCGCCTGCTTGTGTTGGAAATGATGACAAATCAAGTAATCTCCTTTAATGCGAACAACAACAACATCTTACTAGCCATATAAGTTTTTCTAGTCAGGGCGTAATTAATACCGCTTAAGCAAGCGTTTTTTGCATCATTTATTCTGTTTTTACCGTTTTCTTTGTTTCATTTTTGCCACGGGATCAGTAGACTGAAACTTTGGCTATTCCCGGTATTTTCAGTATTTCGGGGATTAGTTCTCCTGGGATTTTTTTCTCAACTATCAAAGTGAGTTTTGGTTCCGGTGAGAGTTCTGGGTCATCTACGATAGCTTGCCTAATGCTTAATCCTGCCCTGTTGAGAATCATGGCTGCGTTGGATAAGATTCCTGGCGATTTTGCGTTTACGGGGGTTATTTCTAAGACTCCGAGATTGATGTGTTTGGCGATTTCTTTTAGTGAATGTCCTGCTGGGCGTATTTCTTCAAAAATCAATTTGAGTTCTGGATTGGTTTTGATTGTGTTTAATGTTTCGTTTACTGTTCGTCGGTCTACTCCGGAGGCTCTTGCTATGCGTACTGGTGGGATTTCGATTTGGTTTAGGTATATTTTATTGTCTTGGACGCTTAGTCCGTTTTCGATGAGGACGCGTGCTACTTTGAGTCGTTCAGGATATTGTTGCAGTTGAGTTTTTATGTTGTTCCACATTTTCTTTCGCTTTTGTATGTTTTTGTTCGTTTGAGTATAAATGTGTTGTTTAATGGTCACCGTGTTTGATGTACAAATCTGTACACAAAAGCCTTAAATAAAACTTAAACGTACGTTTCATAGCTTTAAAAATGAAAAGGCGAAAGAAATGCCAAATCGAAAAATCTTACTTAAAGAAGATGATATACCAAAGCAGTGGTATAACATAGTTCCCGACTTGCCTAAGCCGCTCCCACCATTCATCGATGCAGCAACAAAACAGCCAGGAGTCGGAATCGTCCCACGAATATTCCCAAAAGCAATTATCGGTCAAGAAATCAGCCAAGAACGATGGATAGACATACCTGAAGAAGTCCGAGAAGTCTACAGAATGTGGAGACCATCACCACTCTTCAGAGCCATCGGTCTAGAAAAAGCACTAAAAACGCCAGCAAAAATCTACTACAAATATGAAGGTGTAAGCCCTGCTGGAAGCCACAAACCAAACACCGCCGTACCCCAAGCATACTACAACATGAAAGAAGGCACAAAACGCCTATCGACAGAAACAGGTGCGGGTCAATGGGGTTCAGCTTTAGCATTTGCAGCCATGATGTTTGGGCTCAAAGCTACAATTTACATGGTTCGAGCAAGTTATGACCAGAAACCCTACCGCAAAATGATGATGAACGCATTCGGCGCAGAATGTTTTGCTAGCCCAAGTAGCAGAACAGAGGCGGGAAGAAAAATCCTCGCTGAAGACCCAGACAACAAGGGTAGCCTCGGCATAGCCATCAGCGAAGCCGTCGAAGACGCCCTCGTCAACGAAGAAGAAACCAACTATGCAATTGGCAGTGTCTTCAATCACGTATGCTTACACCAGACAGTTGAAGGATTAGAAGCTAAAAAACAACTCGAAATGGTCGACGATTATCCTGATGTAGTTTACGGCTGCATAGGCGGAGGCAGCAGTTTCTCAGGACTCATGTGGCCCTTCTACCACGACAAGGTCGCAAAGAAAGCACCCAAAGAAACCAAATTTGTCGCCACCGAAGCCACTGCATGCCCCAAAGTCACCAAGGGATGGTACCAGTATGACCACGGTGACACCGCAAAACTAACCCCCTTAGTCCCCATGCACACTATAGGTCACGACTTCATTCCAGCACCCATCCACGCAGGCGGGCTCCGCTACCACGGCATCGCCCCAACCATAAGCGTGCTTGTTCAAGAAAAGCAAATGACAACAGAAGCATTCAACCAAATAGAAGTCTTTGATGCAGCTAAACTTTTCATTCAAACGGAAGGTATCATCCCAGCACCCGAACCAGCACACGCAATCAAAGGCACCATTGATGAAGCACTACGATGTAAAAAGACAGGCGAAGCAAAAACAATTCTGTTTGTGCTCTGCGGTCACGGCTACTTTGACATGGCAGCATACGACGAATACTTCAGCGGCAACCTCCAAGCATACGAGTACCCAGCAGAGAAAGTTGCAGAATCAATGAAGAAACTGCACAAACTGTACCCATGGCTGGATGAGGTTAACAAAAAATACATAAGCTGCGAACCACTCTAAACCTCAACAATCTCTTTTCCTTTATTATTTTATTTTTTCTTTATGCATTCACTCGCCGTTTTATCTTAAGGACATTTGTGTGTGCTCAATAGACCCCTCCGGTCTACAAGATGCTTCTAATATGCTCCAAATATGATTCAACATAGAGCTGCATAGAATTAACCTCCGCACTTTTGCATGTAGAATTGGTGTTTTTTTATGTAAATCGGAAGCGTAAGTATGGCAAAAAATAACCTGAAGATAGACATGTTTTTCTTTTTGTTCTAGTAACCTAATACTAACTTAGGTTATTCATATTGACCGTTTCCCAGAAAAGTCTGCCGATAAAAACCCTTGGTTTCATCGTTAACCCAGTTGCTGGAATGGGCGGCGCCGTCGGATTAAAAGGAACAGATGGCAAAACCATCCTGAACAAAGCCATATCCCTAGGCGCTAAACCAATAGCGTCAAAAAGAGCAGAAACCTTTCTCGCTGAACTGGTCGCGGCTAAAGAGAGCCTAAGACTAATTGTTGGCGTTGGCAACATGGGTGAAGCTGAAGCTAAAAAATTTGGTCTCAAATTTGAGGTTAAGGGCGAAAGCAAAAGCGAGACCACTTCGCAAGATACAAAAAAAATCGCAAAGCAAATGTTGGCGTCTGGTGTTGATTTGCTCGTTTTCTGCGGCGGCGACGGAACAACTCGCGACATACTAAACGCCGTTGGCTTGAAGGTTCCTGTGCTGGGTGTTCCAACAGGTGTTAAAATGCATAGCGCCATTTTCGCGGTAACTCCTCAAGCAGCCGCAAGAGTAGCCATTTGGTACCTGTGGGGTGGATTGCCCCTGCGAGAAGCTGAGGTAATGGATGTGGACGAGCAAGCTTTCAGGGAAGGTCACCTTTCTGCTGAACTTTATGGGTACATGCTCAGCCCATTTGAACCTCACTTGATTCAGGGAAACAAACTTGAAAGTCCAATGACTGAGAATGAAGTGCGCAATCAAGCAGCAATAGCAATTTACATCATTGAAGAAATGAAAAAAGGCACCGTTTACATTGTCGGTCCAGGAACAACCACTCGCACCATTGGTGATCTTTTAGACCAGAAAAAAACGTTGTTAGGAGTAGACCTCTTTCAAGACAAAAGAATAATTGCAAGCGATGTAAACGAAAAACAAATATTGGAAGCCACCAAGGGGCAAGCTGCTTGGATAATTGTGACGCCGATTGGGGGTCAAGGCTTTATTTTTGGCAGAGGAAACCAGCAAATAAGCTCCAAAGTAATCCGTCAAGTAGGCTTAGATAACATTGTTGTGGTTGCGACTAAAAGCAAGTTGGATAGGTTGAAAAGCTTAAGGGTTGATACTGGCGACCCAGAACTGGATAAGGATCTTAGAGCACATGAAATCAACGTCGTAATCGACTACAGAAACATACAAAAAATGGCTGTTGAATAATCGTATTACCATTAATAGTCGGAAAAAATGAAATAGTAGCACGTAACCAGTATCCTAACAAAGTGAGCTAAAAAATGATACCGATCAACAAGCCAAAAATCGGCGAAGAAGAAGTCCAAGCAGTAGCTAAAGTTCTGCGAAGCGGAATGTTAACAAGCGGGCTTGGAACTGGCCCAATGGTAACAGAGTTCGAGAAAAATTTTGCCCAATTCGCTGGCGTGAAGCATGCTGTAGCGGTTAACACTGGCACTGCCGCATTGCACTCTGCCATCGCATCAGTTGGTGTAAAGCAAGGTGATGAGGTCATTTTGCCCAGCTTCACTTTTGTAGCCACTGCCGAAGCTGTCGTGTTAGCTGGCGGAAAACCAGTTTTCGCCGACATTGATGCTGAAACTTATAATCTCTCGCCCCGTGCGGTTGAAAAATCATTAACAAAAAAGACTAAGGCTATACTGCCCGTGGACCTGTACGGTTTTTCAGCTGACATGAAACCTATAAGGGAAATCGCCGAGAAGCATGAGTTAGCGTTGGTTGAGGATGCTGCTCAAGCGCATGGAGCAACATACGCAGGAAAACCTGCGGGAAGCTTTGCTGATGCTGCTTGCTGGAGCTTGTACGCAAGCAAAAACATAACCACAGGCGAAGGTGGAGTAATCACAACAAACAACGATCAAATAGCTGAAACATTGCGGATGATTAGGACTCATGGAGAAAAAGCAAAGTACGCCTCGCTTATTCTTGGAAACAACTATCGCATGTCCGAAATACAGGCAGCAATAGGTAACGTGCAACTGGAAAAGCTGCCGTCTTTTTTGGCTAAACGCCGCCAAAACGCGCAGCAACTAACAAAAATCCTAGAGAAAAATAGCAGGCTTATTTTACCCTTTGAGTCAAAAGACCGACAGCACAGCTGGTACCTGTTCACTGCGAGACTAAAGGACGGCGCAGAATCAGAACGGAACAAGATTGTGGATGAGCTAAAGAAAAAAGGGATTGACGCCGAAGTTTATTATGTTAACCCTGTGCATCAGATGCCGTTTTACCGCGAGAACTTTGGAAGCGCTAAATTGCCTGAAACGGATAAAGCGTCGAAACAGGTTTTCTCTTTGCCAATTCACCCAGGAGTCACAGCTGAACAAGTCGATTATATAGGAAAAACTCTTCTAAGCCTCTTATAACCAGATTGGCGCTGGGTTTGTGCAATTTGCCGCTGTTGCGAACTGTAAGAGTTAAATTGAACCTTGCGTTATGAATAGCCTGTTCTTTGATGTTTATTGGATTTTCTTTGAAGGAGCATGAAGCAGTTGAGTAATGAAGCAAGTAATGAAACAGACGTTTCCCGTATAAAAGTTAAGTTTGTCATAGAAGGCTTAGGTGAAGCTGAAGGTGAATTAGTCAGGTTTTTAGCGCCAAGAACCGTTGACACAATCGTTCGGAAGCTTCCAGTTGAAGGCAGAGCTGCATTGTGGAAAGAAGAAGTTTACTTTGAAATCCCAATTAAAATGGGTGAAGAAAAAGCTAAGCCAACTGTGGAAACTGGCACTATCGCTTTTTGGCCTATGGGCAGCGCTTTATGCGTATTCTACGGTAAGTCACAGCCCTATAGTCCCGTAAGTATACTTGGCAAAATAACAAGTAATTTGGATGTTTTTAAGCAAGTTAAAAGTGGAATAACGATAAAGGTTGAATTGTTAACGGCTTAAAAGGCTAATGAACTTTCTTTCCACATTTGAAGTAGCCGTTCGCATTCTTCTTTTACGTTTTTGTCGCCGCTTTTATCCTTTAGAACCTGCAGGAACTCAACACGTTTAGCAACTGAGCGTTTTTCCGCGTTGCCGCCATAGTATAGTTCACCCTCCAGGTACTCTTTCATTTGATAGGTTTTTTGGATGAACAGGCTGGCGGCGTCAACTGGGTTTTCTACGGCGAACTTGTTTGCCCAGATGGCTACTTCTGTTTCGCGCAATTGAGTTATGCCGTCGATTTCAATTATTTTCCTAATGTAAGCTCTTAAAAACTCGAAGTAACCTGCGGTTTTGATTAGCTCAAGGGCTTGGTTGATTTTTTCTTTAAAGTCCGCTGAGCCTTCAACTTTTAGGCTGTGTTTGTAGCCTTTATCGATTAGCTCTTTAGCGGTTTTTACTTCTTCAACTGTGTAAACTCTTTCTGGAAATTTCGTCAAATGAATATTAACTCCGAATCTATATAATATTAGAATAAATAATTGATTGTTAGCAAGTTTAGCTTGCTGCAGGCTTGTAGATTTTTAAGTTATGGCTTCCTGAGACGAGTTGCACTGCACCGTTTGCTTCAAGTTGTTCTAAGAAGTCTTTGGCTGTGCTAATTCGAATGTTATACCTTGTAGCCACAGCGTATGGTGTTAGAACGTTCATTTTCTTTATTTCGCCAACGATTTTTTCGTTTTTTGCGTCTGGAGCCATTATTCCTACGGATTTTCTTTCTTTTGGCGGTCCGGCTTTCTCTTTCTTCTTAGCTTCTTTCGACTCGTTTTCTTTGACCTGCTGCTTCTCCATTTGCTTTATGCCGACCTTCTTTTTTCCACCCATAATTTTTCACTTTGCTCTTTTTGTTCTCAACATCTTAGAATGGCTGGCTTATTTCAACGTTATGTTTTTCTTTCCACTCTTTGATTGGAACGCCAAGTTTCTTCTCAACTTCAGTCCTGTGAATGGAGTTCATGGTGCAGAATGGTATTATGCGCCCATCTGGCACGGCATAGTGAATTAGGCAGCGTTGTACTCTTTCAAGGTCAAAGTTGTATGGGTCCATGAAATGCATGGATGAAAGCAGAATCGCCTGCCTTTGTAAATTACCGAGGGATTCGTAGTCGCCGCGTGTTATTACACCTAGAACGTATTTTCTTAGGAAACCTAATTTTACATGACGCATTGAAGTAACCAAGCGTAATTTAGCCTTGTTCTTGCTTCCTTTCGATGCAGTCTCATAGACTTTGTTCATTACCCCGATGAATTTTTCGATGTTTCCATAGCGCGTGATTGGAACGATTTTTCCTTTTTCAATTAAAAGATAAGTTGCCATACCACAATGGGGATGTGCAGTGAACTCTAAATATCGTCTGTCTTTTAGTGCGCCGACCGCTTTTGAAACCGGCACAACCGTCGGCACAGGATAGAAATCTGATACTTTTATTGCTCCGTTTGTTTGCTCTTCAACTTTTTTCATGAAATCCGGGATTGTGATACGCATTTTTTCGCGGTCTTTCTGTGGCAATCGCCCGCAAAGGCTGACTGGTTGGACGTTTACGCATCTTACAACGTCGAAGTTTTTGGCGGCAAAATTGATTATGTCGCCAAGTTGGTTATCATTAACCCCTTTCACCAATGTGACGACTAATACTATGCTGTCCATTCCTGCTTGGCGAAGGTTTTCGATTGCCTTCATTTTTATGTCAAGAAGATCTACTCCGCGAATGAACTTGTAAACGTCAGGTGTTAACCCGTCGAACTGCAGGTAAATGGTGCTTACTCCCGCCTCTTTGAGGTCTCGACAGTAATCTACGCTTTGCGAAAGTCGAAGGCCGTTCGTATTAATCTCCACGTGGCTGAAGCCAAGCTCTTTTGCTTTTCGAACAAAATCGAAAAGATCTTTGCGTATCGTGGGTTCTCCACCAGAGAACTGAAGCGCCGTGGCTGGCACTGGCTTGTTGGCTCGAAGGTTCTCCAGCATTCCAGTAATTTGCTCTTCGGTAGGTTCATAAACGTATCCTGCAGCCGCAGCATTCGCAAAACAAATAGGGCAGGTAAGGTTGCACCTGTTTGTGACATCGATTATTGCGAGTGCAGTGTGAGATTTGTGTTCTGGGCAAATGCCGCAGTCGTATGGGCACCCGTTCTTTTTCTCGGTTCGAGGGTTGCTTACTCCTTCGCCGTCATAGCGGAATTTTTCTGCCCGCATATATTGATCGTAATCCGACCAGTAAAGTTCTTGAAAAGCCCCATGCTCAGCGCACTCTTTTTTGATAAAGACTTTGCCGTCGTCTTCAAAAATGGTTGCGTCTATAGCCTTTAGGCATTCAGGGCAAATGCTTCTTGTGGTTTTGATGTCTTTCAATTTTTCTGCCTTCTTACATGTAAGCGTTTTTTCGAAGTGCTTAAGAGCATATGTGTTGATAATAAGGTTTCCAAACGATTCATAAGGTGATTGAGGGGAAAAGATGTCAATTAACGAGAACACTCGGGCTGCTTTGCGAGAAATGGGTCTAAACGCCTACGAAATTGATGCTTACATAGTTTTGCTGGAAGGTGGTCAAATGACGGCTATGGAGATAAGCCAAGAGGCTAAAGTGCCCTACAGCAAAATGTATGAAG
>CAWJIN010000014.1:0-46470 GCA_963842865.1 Candidatus Bathyarchaeota archaeon
ATCTACGCCAACAACCTTCGCTTTCGCAAGGAGTGCTTCCTGAAGAATTGTGCCAACACCACAGAATGGGTCAAGCAAAACCTTCCCAGGCGTACAAGCGGATAAATTAACCATTATCCTAGCTAACCTTGGAGGCATAGCAAAAATTTTGCGTTGATTAGGCTTGTAGATGTCCCTTTTTTGAAATTCAAACGGGTTATGCACGGCAACTGTGGTGGCAACCCAAGTTTCTTCCTTGCCGATACACAGCAACACTTCCGCTTTGTTTTCAACCAAATTCTTCTTTAAAACTTCAATATGGCTTAGCTGAGCAAACCTTCTATCTTTAGAAAAACCCATAAACTTAGATTTCTTGCCAAAACCAGCTAACTCATCCTTTACAGTGCTTCCGACGAACCGCTGAATAACCCCTGATAATGGACGCAGCGTTTTCTCAGCACAATACACGCTTACTCCAAAAAACAGCTTCTCAGCAGACTTATCCATATCATCAACTAAACCGCTTGATGCTAACGATGCAGCTATTTTTGACTGGGCTTGCTTGTTTCTTTCAAGAAACGCTTCCTTAACGATTAGAGTAGGAAACTTTGCCTTTGCCTCACCAATTTTTATTGTTCCTCCTAAATCCTCAATAACGGAAGCGCCAAAGCCTTCTTCAACGCTAACCGCAAAGAATTCTTTAGAAAAAAATTGCACTTCAAATTTGATTTCTCTAGCTTTCAAGTAAGAAGTAAGCTCCGCTAACGAGAGCTTCCAGTTTTTCCCTGAAATAAACAACTCTATTGACATCTGGAAAAGAAAAGCTAAACTAAGTATATAAGAAATAACGCCGCCGTTTAACTGAACAAATGTTTAAAGTAGACGATTAGAAATTAAAAAATTCACGCGGAGCTTCACCGTGAAGTTACAAATCGTTTAAATACCGCTGGATGAGTATGCTAAAAAGGGACGTTGTATGCACGCACGAAATTACAGGCACGTGAAAAATCGAGCCTACACAAGGAAAGAGTACGCTAGAGGTTTTCCACCACCAAAAATAGTAAAGTTCACTATGGGTGATGCGAAGGGCACCTTTGATTGTGAAGCTAAATTAATAGCTTTAGAACGGGCTCAAATACGCCATAGTGCCTTAGAAGCAGCGCGTGTGGCTACAAACCGTGTCTTAATAGATAAACTCATAAATGATTATCTTATGGTTGTTCATCCATACCCTCACATTATCCTGAGAGAAAACAAAATGATTTTCGGCGCTCACGCTGACCGGCTTCAACAGGGAATGAGGCGTTCCTTCGGAACAGCGATCGGCACCGCAGCAAAAGTAGAGGTAGGACAAACCATCATAACCGTCAAAGTTAAAGCAGCCGCTGCTGAAACAGCCAAAGAATCCCTCAAAAGAGGAAGCGCAAAACTTCCAATACCTTGCAAAATAGTTATCTCCAAGATTCCCCCTTCTCTAAATGTAACTGAGAAGCCTGAACCGGAGACGGAGACACTTGAAAGTTAAAGAGAAAGAATTGGTTTTATGGTTTGATGATGTAAGAAAAGAAGATATTCCTGTTGTTGGCGGCAAAAACGCCAGCCTCGGCGAAATGATTAATGCCGGATTACCTGTTCCACCAGGTTTTGCGGTAACGGCTTATTCTTATGAGAAATATATTCAAGAAGAACGAATAGCCGAGCAAATTTATAAAATAATTAATGAAACGGTCACAAATCCAAACGACCCTAAACAGTATGATACGGCGTCAAAGAAAATTCGTGAACTTATCGAAAAAACTCCGATGCCTAAAGATATTGAAACTGCCATAAGAACGGCTTACAAGGAACTAAACCAACGGCTTGAGTTAAAGGACATTTTCGTTGCTGTGCGGTCAAGCGCTACAGCCGAAGATTTACCTGACGCGTCCTTTGCAGGTCAACAGGAAACTTTCTTAAACGTTAAAGGCGCGGATGACCTTATCAATAAAGTAGTTAAATGCTGGTCAAGCTTGTTTACGCCACGTGCAATCTTTTACCGAACTGAAAAAGGCTTTGAGCATGAAAAAGTCTTCATAAGCGTTGGGGTGCAAAAAATGGTGAACTCCAGATGTGCTGGAGTTATGTTTACCATTAACCCTGTAACTGGTAGCCCGGATGAAATTGTAATCGAAAGCAACTACGGCTTAGGAGAAACTGTCGTTTCAGGCGCTGTTAACCCTGACGATTTTGTCGTGGACAAGAACACAGTCAAGATTACGGAAAGAAGAATTTCGCGTAAAACAATAATGTATCTTCGTGACCCCAAAACAGGCAAAACAGTGCACTTGGACGTGCCCGAGGAAAAGCAGAAAGTAAGCTGCTTAAGCGATCAGGAAATCTTTACGCTTGCAGAATTTGCCAAGCGAATTGAGAAGCATTATGGCAAACCCATGGATATTGAATGGGCAATTGACCAAGACCTATCTTACCCAGAAAACATGTTCATAGTTCAAGCTCGCCCAGAAACAGTTTGGAGCACAAAAAACATGGAAACACCCTTAAGAACTGAAGAAAATAAAGCTGAAGGAACATTAAAAGTAGTGGTGAGAGGCATTTCGGCTGGAAGAAAAGGTTACGGCGCAGGCAAAGCAACAGTTGTCCTAAATCCTGACGACGCAAACAGAAACATGCACAAAGGAGATATTCTCGTAACAGGCATGACTGACCCTGACTTTGTGCCCTTCATGAAAATGGCAAGTGCCATAGTCACCGACAAAGGTGGAGTCACATCTCACGCAGCAATTGTAAGCCGAGAACTTAGCATCCCCTGCGTAGTAGGCACAGAAACAGCTACCCAAGTAATGAAAACAGGCAAAGAATACACTGTGGATTCAAGAAACGGCATAGTTTACGAAGGCATAATGGCCCAAGCCGTTCAACCAGCAGTACCATCAAATGGACCAGTTATGGTTATGCAAGCAGCAAGTGACGCTCCAGTAACAGCCACAAAAATCTACATGAACTTGGGTGTTCCAGAAAAAATTGAAGATTACAAAAACCTGCCCTTCGAAGGCATCGGATTAATGCGCATCGAATTCATACTAGCCAGCGCCATCGGTCAGCATCCAATGATGTTTGTCGAAACAGGTGAAAGCCAAAAATTCGTAGACAAACTTGCCGACGGCATTGCAACCGTTGCTCGAGCAATCCAGCCCCGACCAGTTGTAGTGCGCTTAAGCGACTTCAAAACCAACGAATACCGAGGCTTGAAAGGTGGAGAAAAATACGAAATAGTCGAAGAAAACCCAATGCTCGGTTGGAGAGGCTGCAGCCGCTACATAAGCAAATGGTATATCCAAGCCTTCCGACTTGAATGCAAAGCCGTCCAAAAATGCCGTATAGAATGGGGCCTCAAAAATATCTATGTCATGATTCCAATGGTTCGCACTCTTTGGGAAGCCAAGAAAGCTCTCGAAATTATGAAGGAAGAAGGTCTAGAGCGCTCTCGCGACTTTAAAATTTGGTTTATGGCTGAAACGCCATCCATAGCAATAATGGCTGACGAATTCTCTAAGCTCGTCGACGCCTTCTCAATAGGCTCAAACGACATGACTCAAGGCGTACTAATGATTGACCGCGACTCTGAACGTTTAGCCCAAATGGGCTACTTCGACGAAAGAGACCCAGCAGTAAAAAGAATAATTGCACACCTCATCAAAGTCGCTCACGAAAACGGATGCACCGTCTCAATCTGCGGCGAAGGACCATCAAACCTTCCAGACTTCGCAGAATTCCTTGTTAGAGCAGGAATTGATAGCATATCCGTAAACAACGACGCTGTAATAGCTACAAGAAAAAATGTTGCCAGCTTAGAACAAAAGATAATTCTTGAACGGCTCGCGGAACAAGCTGCTTTAGCTCGTGGGCAACCTCTTAAGAAGCCAACTCAAGACTGGGAATGGCCACGCTAGCATAAAGATCCTTATGCAACAGTGTAGCCCTTTGCATTTCTTTTCTTAGTTTTCTTTTTTACCCGTCGGTGGTCGGATTAAAGTATGAAAGGGTTTGATTTTGAAGAAGAAAGAATAAAGCAAGAGATAACTAAACTTGGTGCCAAACGGGTTCTACTGCAACTGCCGGAAGGATTAAAACCTGCAGGTCCACGCTTAGCTAAAATTATCGAAAAAAGCGGTGCGCTTCCGATAATTTCCGCTGACCCCTGCTACGGCGCCTGCGATATAGCGGTTAATGAAGCAGAAAGTTTAGGCGTAGATTTGATTGTGCATTTTGGGCACTCAAAACTTGTAAAGCATGAGCAGATTCCAACAATCTATGTTGAAGCAAGAGCAACAGTAACAGTTGACGAGGCTATCGAACAATCTTTACCGCTCTTGAGTAATTATACTAAGATTGGTTTAGCCACTTCAGTGCAGCATTTGCAAGCGCTAAACCAGGCGAGAGAAATTTTAATCAGGGCTGGAAAAACAGTAATAATCGGCGACAGTGGGCAAATGAGTTATCCTGGGCAAGTCAGCGGCTGCAATTACAGCAACGTGAAATCAATCGCCGACGAGGTAGAAGCTTTCCTTTTCGTTGGCGGCGGAATGTTCCACGCTTTAGGCATCGCTTTAAGCACTTCTAAACCAACCTTCATAGCTGACCCATACGATAACAGAGCTTTCGCAGTTAATGATGAAGCTCAAAAAATCCTCAAGAAACGTTGGGCATGCATTGAAGAAGCGGAAACTGCTAAAGCCTTCGGGGTTTTTGTTGGTTTGAAACCGGGACAAAAACGGTTAGACCAAGCCCTAAGCGTCAAGGCGTTAGCAGAGAAAAATGGGAAAACAGCTTATCTGTTAGCTGCTAGAGAAATTACTCCTGAAACACTCCTGGAGTTTCCATCTATCGATGCATATGTCAACACAGCATGCCCCCGCATTTCTCTTGACGCTTCAGAAAAATTTTCAAAGCCTGTGCTAACTATTAACGAGTTCATGGTGGCTTCTGGCGAATCTTCATGGGAGAATATGCTCAAAAAAGGATTATTCGAAAATTAGATTTAGAGCTGTTTCTTTCAGAAATTGCTCTTCAACCTTCTCCTCAGGTGCAACTTGAACAGTACACTATTTCAGAATCGATTGCATCAACCATGCTGTACATCGCTACCTATGCGAACAACGACATTATCGGCAAAACAGTGCTGGATTTAGGCTGCGGAACAGGTAGGCTCGCTTTAGGCGCCTCTTACCTTGGCGCTGACAACGCTGTGGGAGTTGACGTTGATAGGTTAGCCATTAAAACCGCCGTTGAAAACTCTTTGAAAGTTGGTTTAGCTGGTAAAGTTCAGTGGGTTATTGGCGACATCAATGCTATCATGGGCAGGTTTGATACTGTTTTGCAGAATCCGCCTTTTGGAGTGCAAACACGGGAGGCTGACAGAGCATTTTTAGTGAAGGCGTTGGACGTTGGGAATTGCGTTTACTCTCTTCATAACCATCCAGAAACCGATAAGCAATTAATCAAGCAGCTTAAAGCAAGCAATGGGTTTTTGCAGGTTTCACCTTCCCCCTTTTTAGAAAGGTTAGCGGCGCAACATAATGGCGTTGTTAAAGCAGTTTATGCTATGCTCATGACTATTCCCCGAATGTTTGATTTTCACACAAAAATTAAGCATGAATTTGTCGTAGACTTATATGTTATCGAAAAGGTAAGCGTTGAATAAATTTTTAGGCCCTTTGGGTCTGGAATTAATTTTGTTTATTACAGTAGTTCCGCAAGTAACCTTTTGATTGACTTGGAAAAGTGATTAGTGAGTGAGCGCGGGGCTTCTTCTACTTAAGGCTTGTACCGTCAAACTGTACCGTCAAACCGTAGATGCAATTGACCCCTATAGGCACGTAGTCTACACACATATTTTGGTAATAAGCCTGAACTCAAAACCCACCTGCGGAACTACTGAAAAATCCAAAAAGCTTATCCCTAACTCACCATCAAAATAGTAGTCGAGGGGTTAGCGTGTCGTTTGAGTCAGGCAGAAAATTAGGTTTAACAGCTAGCCTAATAACCGTTATCGTGCCAGTCGCCATAGTTATTTTGTATGGGCTTCTCTTTTTGTCCTTATTTGGAATAATTTCCTCCGACTTAACTGGGGGAAGCCAAACCTTCGGCTCTCTGTTCCCCGCTGGGATAATAACTGCGTTTATCGTCGTTGGGATTATCGCTTTGGTTGGAATTATCCTGTTTCTAGTAGCTATGCATAGTTTGAGCCAATACTATGATGAACCAGGCATATTCAAGAATGCGCTGTATGGTTTCCTTATAAATGTTATAGGGGTAGTTGCTTTGATTGTAATCGGGTTTGCGCTTATATTTACGGCAATAGTCTCTTCAACGACCAGTCCCACCCCAGGTATCTCTGGGGCGGGGTTTATCACGGTCTTTTTAGGGATAGTTGTGGCGGCTTTTGTTATCGAAATTGTTAGTGCTGTACTTTACATGCGTGCTTTCAACAAACTCGGGGAAAAATCAGGCGTCCAAAGCTTTAACACCGCAGGAACATTGTACTTGATCGGCACAGTTCTCACGATTGTGTTTGTTGGCAGCTTAATCGTATGGATTGCCTGGATTTTTGCAACGTTAGGGTTCTATTCGCTGAAGCCGAAAGCAGCCGAACCCCCAACCATTTCCTATTCCACCCCACAGCCGTCAATAGCATATAGCGTGGCGCAAAAGAGGTATTGCACCTATTGCGGAGCACAGATCAGCCCTGATTCGGTTTACTGCGCAAACTGCGGAAAAAAACTGCCATGAATGATGAATGAACATCGTCGCTTCTTCCTGAATTTGTCACAGCAGTAGTTCCGCAAGTAACCTTTTGATTGGCTTGGAAAAGTGATTAGTGAGTGAGCGCGGGGCTTCTTCTACTTAAGGCTTGTACCGTCAAACTGTACCGTCAAACCGTAGATGCAATTGACCCCTATAGGCACGTAGTCTACACACATATTTTGGTAATAAGCCTGAACTCAAAACCCACCTGCGGAACTACTGTATTAATCAAAAGGTTTATTGATGCGACTGGAAACTAAGCATATGCATTTATCAATCAGCGACTGTTAGCTTATTTAATATAAAAGGGAAACTATCATGAGTCTAAAACCACCTGAACAAAAAAGCGGTCATTTAGTGGTGCCTGGAGAACGCTTAGGTGTTATTGAAGAGTTTATTCCAGACTCTGGAACATACGTTAAAGACGGCGTTATCTACTCCAAAATTGTTGGTCGCGCATTGCTCGACTTGCTAAACAAAAGGGTTTCTGTTTACCCACTCGTCAACGGTGAACTCGTCCCGAAAGTTTCATCCACGGTTGTGGGGCAAATTGGTAATGCTCAGTCTGATAATGTTCTGGTAAAAATCTTTAAAATAGAAAACAAAATGCTCTCAGGCGAATTTAGCGGCATCCTGCACATTTCCGATGTTTCCGACAGGTATATCGATTCAATGAATGATGTATGCAAGCCCGGAGACATTGTCAGAGCTAAAGTAATCAGTGGAAAAAACCGCATCTTCCATCTGTCAACCAACGACAAGAACTTAGGCATAGTGTATGCTTTCTGTTCTCGATGCGGCAATCTGCTGGAACCTCAACGGTATGAACTGCATTGTCCAAAATGCGGCAATACAGAAAATCGTAAAATCGCACCCGACTATGGAAAAGAACCACTATAGCAAAAAAAGGGGAACTGACAAGTGAAAATTAACGTGTTAAAAAAATCAGAGAAGGAGCTTAAAATAGAAATTGAAGGCGGCACTCACGGGCTATGTAACTTGTTACAAAAGAGGCTTTTAGAGGATAAAACAGTGGATTTTGCAGGGTACGATATTCCGCATCCTTTGGCATCAAACCCCATTATTTACGTTAGAATGAAAGGGGACGCTAAGCCTGAAGACGCGTTGATTAAGGCTATTGAGAAAATTCGAGAAGCAAATGACGCTTTTAGCAAAGAGTTAGATCTTGTCCTAAAAGCATAATTCTCTTTTGCTTTAACTTTTAGCCTAAGTTTAATACCCGTTCATTAAAGTCAAGAAGCAGTTTACTGAGGTTTCATTTAAAAGCTAAAAATATCCTTATAGCTTTCAGGGGAAAGGTTTGGAAGTTAAAGGCTTTCGAGTGATAAAATCTGAAATCCGCGTGCTTGGTGTGGACGACGGAAAATTTGTTCCGCATACCGAAGGCGTTGTGATTGTTGTTGGTGTTGTTTTCAGGGGTAGTTGCTGGCTTGATGGAGTAATGCATACTCGAATTGCAATTGATGGCTTTGATGCTACTGAACAGATAGCTTCCATGATTAACAGTTCGCCTCATTGTAAACAGTTGCGTTTAGTAATGTTAAACGGAATAACGTTTGCTGGTTTTAACGTGGTGGATATCAAAAAGCTAAATTTGGCAACAAAGCTTCCAGTTATTGCCTTAACGCGTGATAAACCTGATTTAGAAGCCATTCGCAAAGCGCTTAATAATTTGCCTAAAAGTGAAGAGCGTTGGAGAATGATTCTCGAGGCAGGAGAGATCCATGAAATCTGTTCCCGCGGTAAGCAGATTTACATGGGGATAGCTGGAATTTCACTGGTTGATGCCCGAGAGATTGTTGAATTGACGTCGATAAGAAGCAGTTTTCCCGAGCCTCTTCGCGTTGCACATCTTATTGCCTCTGGAATCAGTCCTTGAATTTGGCCCCGAGTTGGAAAAGGTTTAAAAGTCACAATGCTAAGGGAATCAAAAACGGGTAGTGTTTAACGACTATGGAATTTTGCCCTAAATGTGGTTCGCGTCTTGAGCCAAAGAAATCCAAGAATGGTAAAGAGGCTTCTTTAATTCTTGCGTGCCCAAAATGTGGGTATAAAAAGCCCGAAGCTGGCGAAAAAGTTGAGCCAAAAGTGGCGTCGAAGGTTATTCAGCATAATCCTCAGCAGTTTGTAGCCGTTATTGGTAAAGAAGAGCAGAAATTAAATACATTGCCAACCGTGCGAATTGAGTGCCCAAGATGCGGGAACAACACGGCTTATGTTTGGCAGGTACAAACCCGTGGAGCAGATGAATCTTCGACCCAGTTTCTCCGCTGCACCAAATGCAATTACACGTTCAGAGAATACAGCTAAGACGCTGTTTTCTACTTGTGATTCTTTGTTAGAACTCTCTTGTTTAGTTAAACAATAGCTCATCTATTTTGAAGCGACGCTTGACTCTAAATTTATCCAATTCTCATATAATTTATTTTTAAGTGTATGTTTTTTTGGTTTGGATAGGACAATTTATTTATTGCTAAATGTATAATCAAAAACTATATAACTTCACAGTAATATGCATAAGCGAGGGAAGAAAATACCATGTTCAAGCTCAAAGTGTCTGACGCTAAACTTTTAAGAGACATGGCTACAGCCATCTCAATCCTTGTAGATGAAGCAACATTCAAAATCGACCCTGAGGGCTTAAAACTACGCGCCATGGATCCATCACGGGTTGCCATGATTGATTTTGAATGGCCAAAATCCATTTTTCAAGAATATGTCTCAACAGAGCCAGCCAAAATGTGCATTAACATAAGCGAACTATTAAAACTCCTAAAACGTGCTGGAAGAGACGAGGCAGTTGAGGTATCCCTAGATGATAAAACTGGACGATTACAAATAATAATAACTGGAAAGTACAGTCGTAACTTTACAATGCCAACCCTTGAAGCCTCAGAAGAAGAAGTTCCCACTCCGAAAATAACCTTCAACGTAAAAGCTAAAACCACAACCCAAGGCTTAAGCCAAGCCATCGAAGACGCCCAACTAGTAAGCGACCACGTGCGAATTGAAGCTGAACCAGAAAAACTAACCCTGACCGCTTCAGGAGACTTAATGGGTGCAACCATAACTCTTCAGAAAGGCAGCGATGCGTTGCTTGATTTGGAAGTAAAAGAAAACGCCAAAGCAACATTTAGCTTAAGCTACTTATCTGAAATTATAAAAGCGGCGTCAGCCACCTCAGACATTGCGACGCTTGAATTCTCAACCGATATGCCTGTGAAAATAGACTTCCAACAGCAAACAAAAGAGGGAAAGTTAACCTTCTTCTTGGCACCAAGAATCGAAACAGAATAACGTGACTTAGATTGCAAATGGCATCGGCAGGATTCACAAAGAACGATTTAGCAAAATATCCCTTTTTAAAAGAAACCGCCGAATACATCAAATCCTTAGACCTGCAAATAGACAATTTGGCAAGCATGGGCACAGATCAAATTCTAAAACGTGCTGAAGAACGGGTAAACAAAGCGATAACAGATATTCGGGTACCTAAATTCCTAAAAAATCTTGACGATGAAATTACTTCCTTTCCGCTTGCTCTGCTCATAGTAATAGCTACCGAAAACTCTTTTATCAAAAAAAGATACGCGTTGGCAGAGGCAAAACAAGCATCCAGCGACTTAATTAATCTCAAGGAATCAAAAGAAAAAATCCTCAAAATAGCCAAAGATTTTGATTGGAAAATAAAACTAACACCTAAGGAAAGTCCGAATGCACCCTTAGAATTTACCGTCAGCTTCACCGATTACCTCAGAAACGCAGCCCATTTGCATGATAAAAAATGGAAACTAGCCAACAGCATTCTATCACATGGCAACATTTACTTAAACAAAAAAGATGTGGTACGATTACTGGAAGAAGAGATTCGACGAAGAATAGAAAAACGGCTAGAAGTAAAGCTTGCGAAATATCCGCCTGAATTAGCAGAGATCGCTGAAAGAGTCAAAAAGCTGGCGGCAGAAATCATTGGACAAACAGAAAATGAGGAGCTGCCGAAGGTTGTTGTTCAAACGGCTTTTCCACCGTGTATTAACGCTTTATATGAGGATGCATCAAAAAGTCATCATCTCTCACACATTGGACGATTCACACTAACTTCTTTTCTTGTTAACATTGGAATGCCGCCAGAGGCTGTTAATGAATTATTCAAGACTTTTTCCGATTATAATGAAAGGTTAACCCGCTATCAAATTGAGCATATTGCAGGAGAAAGAGGCTCTGGAACACACTATATTCCTCCTCAATGCTCCGTATTGCAAACGCATGGTGTATGCAAAAACAGCGATGATTTGTGCCGCGGAATTTATCATCCGCTTGCCTATTATAAGCGAAAACAAAAGCTTGCTTAAACCAGTTTTATTGGCTAAGATTTATTAGGTCACTATAGTAAAATAGGTTGGAGTCCTATGAGTTATCAATTAATCGGCAATAGTAATGTGGTCAGCTCCGAAGTTGGGATAATTCTACCCACTTATCGAGAAGCAGATAACATTTCTAACTTAATTGAAGACATTGAAGATTTAAAATTAAACGCTTCAATACTTGTCATCGATGATTCAAGCCCAGATGAAACCGCAAAAATCGTGCAAGAAAAACAGAACAAATACAGTAATATTCTTTTATATGTTAGACCTAAAAAAAGCGGATTAGGCACAGCAATAACCGACGGGTTCAAATTTTTTTTGTCCTCAAAACAAGCACCAAAATATATTGTTACTATGGATGCTGACTATTCCCACAACCCTAAAGCTATCCCGCAACTCATATCAAGCATGTATGAGTCTGATTACGGAATAGTAATCGGCAGCAGATACTGCAAAGGAGGCAACATAAAAGGTTGGCCTTTCACTAGAAAAGTAATTAGTCGAATTGCTAACTTTATCGCTAAGTTATCCCTTGGCTTAAAACCTCACGACTGCACCAGCGGCTTTCGCTGCTACTCCACAAAGTTTCTAAGAGCAACCATTAGCAACTTGCACAGTCATACTTATGAGATTCAAATAGAAACCATAAGGCAAGCCGTTTTGAGGAATTTTAACGTAAAAGAAACCCCGATTCTGTTTGTTAACCGGAAACGCGGGAAATCCAAACTCTCTTGGACTGAAATCGAAAGCTACCTGACTTACACTTTAAAAGCGGTCTCACGTTCGTAAGTTTGTTAAGCAATGTTTATTTTAGTTAATGGCAGAATTAAATACCCCTTTGGTTGCTTTCAATTAAAGGATGCCCGCTTATGAAACGCCCCAGCACTAAGGTTCTGTTGTTTATGGCTATTATAGTCTTAGTGCTAAGCGTAGTCCTTGCCACCATCAGCTTATTTCCAAGAGATTCAGGGAGTGATCAATCATATTCTTTGGTTAACGATACTTTCCAATTAGGCCCAAACGAAACTTACATGGAAGGTTTAGGATCTTTTCGTGGCGGAGAAAACATTTCACTTTCAGTACAATGCCCAACCGCTTTCGAGAAAAACTTTTCCATTATTCTTCCCACTAGGCCCTATTTTTTTATAATTAATGGCACCGTGGATTACTCTGTTTTAACACAATCAAACTTTACCTACTCATTTATTGCAGATGCTAACTACTATGAAGCGGTTTTTGTCTCTGATTCACCTAATGTCGGCACGGTTCATTTCCAAGCATCTGACCAAGAACCAAACAGTATCTTTCCATATTCGTGGCTTAACGAGCCCTCAAAAATAGTGTTCCTGCTAAGTTTAGGTCTAACAATGCTTGCAATGTTAAAAATGGTATCATCCTCTACTAAATTCAAATCAAATATGCTCAGTTTACCATCTCTTAGCAAGAAAAACAGCCGATACCTCTTAATTTTACTTTTATTGTCGCTGATGATTTGGCTTTTTCTCATAGCAGTAAACTCTAATCCACTTGCAACATTCGAAAACTGGTATACAGATAATGCCCGGGACTCTTATGTTTCCAGTTTGTTTCTTAAAGACGGTTTTTCAGTTTTTAATCAACCCTTAGGCAAACTATCAAGCCTTGACAATTCACACTACAAGTTTGTAACATGGCCAGAAATGCCGCAACTATACCCATTAGGCAGCATTTTCTTGTTCTTGCCATTTGGTTTTCTTCTCCAAAAGGGTTTTGCCCCGTCCTTGATTTACAAAACTGAGATAGCTATATTTCTGATATTTGCCACTGTTTGCGTTTATTTTTTCCTCAAAAATTTCTTACAAAAAGACATGGCTTTGCTCCTCAAGCTTTTGGGAGTTTACATTATTTATGTTAGTCTAGTAGTTTACGCTGCTGACGGAATGTTTGATTCAGTTGCTTTCCTGTTTTCTTTATTTGCCCTATACCTGTTTGTGAGGAAGCGTTACGATTACTTCTTTTTGCTTACTGCTGTTTCTATATTTTTTAAATATGAAGCAGGCATTTTCCTTTTGCCCTTAATCATTGTGGGTTTAATCAAACTTTTTCAGACAAACAAGCTAAGCAATTTACTAAAAAATAAAGCTGTAATCACTGGCGCCATCTTTGGGTTTGCCAGCATCTTCACTGCTTATTTAAGCGCGCCGTACTTTCTGGCCACTGGACCACGTTTAATAATGAATGGCATCAACGCTTTTTCATCCAATATGCAAATTTCTTGGGGGCTTCAATCCTTCTTAGTTTTGCTGATACTAGCGGTCACTTTGGCTTACGCACTTTACATGCTTAACAAGAACAGTTTGCTTTCTCTGTCAGCGCTTTTTCTTCTCTTGCCAAGTTTTATGCTACCTTACTTCCAAAATTGGTACCTGCCTTTCATTTTTGTGTACGTTCTGATTCCTCAGCAGAAAAAAGAAATAGAGATAACCGCAATCTGGTTAATGTTTATTATTTTCATGCTCGCTTTCGGTGCGGCCTTCTTTAATTTACTTCTGGGTCTTTAAATTATCTGAAGTTTTGATAAACTCTGAAATAATATACATTTTGGCTAGTTAGGCGGTATATAGATAAATTTGGGTGAAGTAATCATTATAATTAAAGGGGCAAGGGGATATGGAGGCTTCTCGAGATTTCGTTTATCAAAAATTCTGCGAATACTACCGCGACCCCTCAACTGTTATTCCTGCACCAATTCTTCTTAGCCAGAGAGAATTTGGCTATCTGCTCTTCAAGGAACGGTTTATGGTTAGGCACAAAAGTTTTGAAGGAATCAGCAGCCTCAGGTCAGCGCTGAAACAAATTGTTCCATCAGATGTTTATCATTCTTGCGCTTACTATGAAAACCCAGACTTTGACATGGACAAAAAAGGCTGGTTAGGCGCTGACTTAGTCTTCGACATAGATGCCGATCACATTCCAACTTCCTGCAACAAAATCCACGATGAATTCACCTGCAGCAAATGCGGCTTCAGCGGCAGAGGAATAACTCCCGAGATCTGCCCAGCCTGCGAAGCAACAAAATTTGAAACCAAAACCTGGCCTTGCGAGCTTTGCATAAAATCAGCTCGCGAAGAGGCCGCCAAGCTGATTGATATGTTAGAGGACGATTTTGGTTTTTCTTTAGATGAGTTGCATGTGTTTTTTTCTGGTCACCGAGGATACCACGTACATGTTGAGAATGAAGCAGTACGTTCATTAGATGCTATGGCGAGGAAGGAAATCGTTGATTACGTTACCGGATTAGGCTTAACTGTACTAGATAAAGACGCAAAAGAAAAACGAGGAAAGCGCGCGCCTAAAAAATTTAATCTACACAACTTTGGCTGGAACAGGCGATTAAAATTGGGAATGCAAAATTTTCTGCTAAACGCAACCCAGGAAGATTTGAAAGGTATTGGTTTAAAGAATAATGCACTTTTGAAAAATAAGGAAGTTATCATTAAACGTTGCATAAACGAAGGTCGATGGGACAGCATTAACGAGGTCGGTGTTCAAACATGGCTAAAACTGGCTGAGCATGTGAGGGATTTGCAGTCCTCAAAGATTGATACAGTTGTCACTACTGATATTCACCGTTTAATTAGGATGAACGGTACTTTGCACGGTAAAACTGGACTAAAAAAAGTCGAGTTTCCAGCTAAAAACCTGCAGGATTTTGATCCGTTCACTGGAGCGGTAGCTTTTAAAAAGGGCGAAGTAAAAGTGTTGGTCTCTGATGCACCAGAGTTTAAGTTGGGCGGAGAAACGTTGGGTCCATACAAGAATGAGATCAAAGAGTTGCCTGTTGCGGCGGCAGTGATGCTTATCTGTAAGGGAAGAGCTAAGGTGGCAAACTAAATGTACAATGAACTTTATGCGGCATGGCGAAGAGAAATTGAAGAGGCTTCGCTTGGAGGTTTACCGCCTGACTTCTACGCTAGAATAGCAGATTACCTAAGGCGTATAAGCGAAGAGAGCAGGATGCTTGATAAAAAATCAGTTAAAGTAAACCTGCTGGACCGTGAGTCGCAGAACGTTAAGCGGATGCTTGATGAGCTGCTTTGGACAAGATATAAAAAATTAGTTAAAACAATCACGCAAAACCAAACGTTGCCGTCAGAGTTGTTAACGGTTGAAGAGGCTAAGATGTGCGAGAGTTTTGTCACTTTCAGTGGTGCGTATCGGAAGTTTGCTGAAGGTCTCATGCAAGGTCAAACTGTTAAAGTGGAAGCTGAAGTGAGCCATAAACGAATGATTTTAAGATTCACTAAAAATACTCCAGCCATTATTGGTTTAGACATGAAAACTTATGGGCCATTTATGGTTGAGGATGTTGCTTCTTTGCCCGTTGAGAATGCGAAGATTTTTGTTAAACAGGGCTTAGCCGTGTTGGTTGAGGTTTCCTGAGGTTTTCGTGGTTAGAGCTGATTTTCCACTTTTAATTTTTCGCCATAAACCTTGGCTTACAAGAATAATTAGTGGATAAGAAACAATCCATGCTATCGCGTATAGTGGGCCGTAATAGAAGTGGAACGTTTGCACTTGGGGTGAGTTTACGCCGTACTGCATGCCAATGTTGAAGAGGGTGACTATCCGCATAACATTTATGAAGTATGTGACGGTTGCGCCAATGATGAAGTATCCTGTTTTAGCTTTCCAAGAGATTGGCATCTGCTGCAAAAACACCAAAACCACAGCCGTATAAATAAGAAAGCTCTCAATACCTGCACAAGGCCAAGCTATAGCGAATTTAGCTGTTCCCAATGGTCCTGTAGCTTGCAAGGTTGGCATACCATTTTGTGTTACAAGCGAAGTCGTGCATCCCATTAAGCCTAAAACGCGAGCGGCAAGCGCAGTTGTTGTTGGAACAAACATTTGGAATGGTGTAAACTCCCCGTTAGGAAAAACGTTATCAATAGTATATATAACTCCGACTAAAGCAGCAAACAAAGCAGGTAAAGCAAAACCTGCTAAACCCTTTTTCCCAAAAGACAGGAAAATAGTTAAGCAAAAAAGACCTGCGAAAACAAGGTATTCAATTGCAAGAGGCATTGAATCATAAAAAGCAACGCCGTTTTGCAGGGATAAGTTTGCAATTGCAGCGTTTAACCCAAAATAATATTCAGAAATTACGTATATTGTAGGAAGTAACAAGGCTATGGCAACAGCAGCGAGCTTTGTTTTGTTTTGCTTGCTTATTTTTGACTTGAAGATTTCCCAATTGAGAATAAACTCAAGCGCTATTAACCAAATAAAAAATAACTGGAAGGTTCTGCCCTTCCACATTACCTGAAAAGAATCTTGAACGCTAAGATTAAGGTACGAATCGAATGGGTTCAGCCCAAACAGCAGAGCCAACGGAACGACGAAAGCAAACAATGGCAACAGCTTAACTATGGTATCTGAATGCTCTTTGAGTTTTGAAAGAATTTGCATCAACGCATTACCTGCAGACTGGATATCAACTAAAATCATTTTCTGTTTAAAAAGAATGCGCCTTTCTTCCAGTTTTCAGTCTGCCAGAATAGACCAGCAATAAATTACAAAACCTTTCGTTTCATTGGGGTTTAGGATGAAGAAAGACGAAGATTCTTGTTTAATTCTCGTAGGTAACTCCTTATAAAGCGGTTGCCAGCGGTAGAGTAGGTGCAATATTGCTTTGGAATTACCCCAAGAACCCTAAAAGAGGTAACTGTTTGCTTTGTCTTTCAGTAGCTAAAAGAGGGTATCCCTGCGGGTAAGTCAATTCTTTAACAAGCCTTTGAATCCCTAGAAGTATTAGGCGTTTTATTGACTGCTCAAATAAGAAGGCTATAGAATTTTCTCCAAGTGCTACTTCGATTGGCTGAACTCCAAATTTATAGCAGATAGGTGAAAAAGTATAAGAATGCGTATGTTTCTTTTATGCAAAGCTGGTAGTGAACAAGGTGAACGTTCCTAAAGAAGTTAAAACTTACTGTCCGAAATGTAAAGCTCATCAAATTCACAGTGTAACCCTCTACAAGGCTGGAAAGCGTAGAGCCTTAGCTCATGGCGAACGTCACCACGCAAGAGAAAAGCTGGGTTATGGTGGACAAAAATATCCACTTCAAAGAGAATTTGCGAAAACAACCAAAAAACAAACTCTGCGGTTAAAATGTAAAGTTTGCAATTACATGAGGCATAAAGACGGTATACGCCTCAGAAAACTAGAAATACAATAATAATGGAGGAAAAAAGCATGTCTGAATGGAGCAAACTTATCCCAAAACCAAGAAGCGTTTTCCTTAGAGTCAAATGCTCAAAATGCGGCAACGAACAATTAATCTTCAGTAACGCTGTTAACAAGATAACCTGCAATGTATGCGGAGAAACACTAGCTGAACCATCTGGCGGAAGAGCAAAAATCAAAGGCGAAGTACAAGCGGTTCTTGAATAAGGGATGACGTAATAAATGGCTGAGCGTAAGCCCGAATGGCCAGAAGCTGGTGGCATAGAACCCGTCACCATAGAAACTGTCACGGATTATGGCGCTTACGCTAAACTTGATGAATACAACAAGAGAGATTTACTTCGCGTCTCAGAAATCTCGTCTGCAAAAAATAGCAGAAAGCTTATCTCAAACGTCACAAAATCGGGCGGGCAAGGTACTTTTAGAAGGGAAAAATAGTTGGTTTGGCAATTACGCAAATGCCTAAACTGCGAAAAATATACACTTAACAAAAAAAGTTGCCCTTACTGTGGTGGGCCCGTCAGAATTCCGCATCCACCCAAATTCTCGCCTGATGATAAATACCTAAAATACCGAATGGCAATGAAAAGGAGTAGTACAACATGAAAGAAACATACATCAAAGAATTTGCCCAAATTGAACCAAACAATCCTATTCTTATCGAGGGTCTTCCAGGTTTAGGGCTTGTTGGTAAAATCGCCCTTCGCTACATGATCAAACAGTTAAAAGCCAAAAAGATTGCTTATCTCTACTCGCCTCATTTTCCATATTTTGTCCTTGTCAACAAAAAAGGTAACGTTCGCCTTTTAAGAGGCGCATTCTACTACTATCAAAATCCAAACGGACCGAACGATCTAATTCTATTTACCGGCGATAGCCAATCGCAAACAATCGAGGGGCAATACGAAATCGCTGATCGGATGCTTGACTTCTCAGAAAAGTACAAAGTTAAAACAATCGCAACAATCGGCGGTTACCGAATGGAGCCAAAAGAGAAACCTAAAGTTTTCATAGCTGCAACTTCACAGGAACTGTTAGACAAAGCACTGCAAGCAGGCGCAAAACTTAGCACTTCAGGAAGCCCAATTGTTGGAACAGCAGGATTAATACTTGGTCTAGCGCGGTTCAAAAAAATAAGCGCTCTCTGCCTGCTTGGTGAAACACGCGGTTACCTTCCTGATCCCCTTTCGGCAAAAAGCGTTTTAGAAGTCTTGAAATCCACCTTCAACTTCGACTTAGACCTAGCAGGATTGGATGAGGAAATTGCTCGGGCAGAAACAATGGTGATTCGCCTGCAGCAAATTGAAGAAAAACGAGCGTTGCAAGCTGAAGAAACACGTAAAGAAGAAGATAAAAAGACCACTTACATATCTTAAGTAAAGCTTATCTTTAATACATCGACAATTCTTTGGGCTGCTGTGCCGTCGCCGAAAGGTGAAGCATAGGGCAACTCGGCTTCATTTTTAACCGTTTCTTCCATAGCTGCCAAAATATTTTTCCCGTCTGTTCCAACCACTTTAGCGTATCCTGCTTCCACCGCTTCTGGCCTTTCGGTTGACAAACGCATTACCAGCACTGGCTTTCGTATGCCTGGGGCAGTGGCTTCCTCTTGAATACCGCCTGAATCAGTAATTATCAATTTACAGTTTTTCATTAAAATCAAAAAGTCCAAGTATCCCAAGGGTGGAAGAATCAACACATTCTTTAATGCTTCTATTTGAGCAAGCATCTTATTTTCTTGGAGCCTCTTTTTTGTTCGCGGATGCATCGGATAAACTATTGGAATTGGAGATTTGGAGAAAACATCCATAAAAGACTCAAGAACCGACACGTCATCAACATTTTCTGCTCTGTGAGCTGTTGCTAAAGCGAACGTTTCAAAAGGAATTTTTTCCATTATAGCTGATTTTTTTTCGGCAATAGGCAAATGCTGGATTACCGCGTCAATAGCCGTGTTCCCGGTCAGGTAAATTTTGCCCCAAACATTTTCTTTCAAGAGATTTTCTTTTGCTCTCTCTGTTGGCGTGAACAAGTATTCCGATAAGTGATCAGTTAAACGACGGTTATGTTCTTCAGGCATGCGCAGGTCAAAACTTCTCAAACCAGCTTCCACATGCCCAATAGGGACCACCTGTTTATTAGCTGCTAAAGCTGCAGCCAATACACTGTTCGTGTCACCTTCAACCAAAACAATTGATGACTCAATTTTCTCCAGTAGCTGATCCATCTTATTCATTATTTCTGCTGTTTGCGCTCCAGGTGAAGAAGCTTCAATTTTAAAGGAGTAGTCAGGTGTTGGCAACTCGAGGTTTTCAATGAATTGCTGAGCCATATTATAATCGTAATGTTGACCGCAGTGGACAAAAACTGATGGGATTTTGGTTTTGTTTAGGGCTCTGATTATTGGATCCATCTTGATTATTTCAGGCCTAGTTCCCGCAACAACTATTACTGGTTTCATCGTTTGATTCGCTTTTTTTAGGTTTTCTTTAAGCATCCTTCTCTGGGTTCATAAATTGTTCCTTCACGCAGCAATTGGCTTATCATGCGTTCAACTTCGCCTCTCGGTATCTTATGCGTTGTTTCCAGTTCGTTGACAAGTGCGTCTTTCTCAACTATGCCTGTCACTTTCTCCATTTCCATCAGCACTGAAAGGATAACATGCAATCTATCCCGGATGCTTTTGGACCTTCCAGTCATTATCAAATCAATATCCACTTTGTACGAGGACAAGTCAATTCCCACTTCTTCCAGAGACCTCTTCATAATGACTATAGCCGCCTCTGCATCTTCACCCGTCACTTCCTTTCGTAATGCAACGCGTGCCCTGGCTTCTGAGATACGAACAAGTGATTCCAGCTGGCGTGCAGTTATTGCCACTGGTGAACCTTCAGTTTCGCTTGCCGCGCGCATGGCTAAGTAAAAGTCGCTTAGCCGCTTTAACGCTTCAGTACTAAGTACAGGCTTAATCCCTTTAGCATAACCAACATATTTCCGCAGCAATTCCGCATCTACCGGCGCTTCTACAGGGCTTACTCCTCTACGATGAATTTCCAAGATGTGATGAGACATTTTACTATCCGCTTCCTTGTTGGGCACATCGCGTAGCACGAAAATTAAGTCAAAACGCGAAAGAATAGTTACTGGCAGTGGAACGTTCTCGGCAACCGTCCTGTTCGGTTCATACCTGCCTAAAGACGGGTTGGCCGCTGCTAGCACAGCTGTTCTGGCGTTCAGTGTGGCGACAATTCCGCCTTTCGCAACTGAAACCGTATGCTGCTCCATCGCTTCGTGAATAGCAACTCGGTCTTCAGGCCGCATCTTGTCCATTTCATCGATGCAACAAATTCCTTTGTCCGCTAGCACGAGCGCACCTGCTTCAAGGCTCATGCTTCCGCCTTTTTCTCTTACCACTGCGGCAGTTAAGCCTGCGGCGGTTGTTCCTCTGCCCGAAGTATAAAGTCCCCTTGGCGCTATTCTGGCTACGTACTGGAGAAGTTGTGATTTGGCGGTTCCTGGGTCTCCGATTAATAAAGCGTTCATTTCTCCTCTTATGTTTATGTCTGGTAGGCTTTTGGAGACTCCGCCGAAGAGCAAGTACATTATGGCTTCTTTGATGTGCTCGTAGCCGAAGATTGATGGAGCTATCGAATTTATTATTTTCCTGTGCACCCATGGGTCTTTTGCGAGCTCACGCATTTTTTCCTCTTCTTCAGGTGTGGGCGGTGACGTTTCGGGTTCTTTTCCGAGCACTTCTACTGAGTTAGCATCAAGTTGAAGGATGAATGTTCGAAGTTTTCCCATTCCCATCAGTGAAGGGGCAAAAGCGCGGACGATGCCGACTATGGCAATGTGGTCTCCTGGTCTTGCAATATCAACTATGTCGTCGCCGACAAGTTTCACGGCTAATGTACGTGGTAATTGTCCTGGAGGTAAATCTTCAGGCTTTTCCTGCAGTCGGAGATCTTGGGAATCTATAAAGGTTGATTCTTCTTGCACAAACTCGAACGGTCCATCTCTTCCGCAGTCAGGAGCTGTGCATATGGCTGGTGCTTTTAGGAATTGTCCTGTTTGTTCTTCCATGTTCATGGTTCCACAGCGTTTGCATTTGAAGGCTGCTTGCAAGACCATTGGTCGGACAGGTGTGGCCCTGACTATTATGCCTTCGACCATGACTAGTTTTGCCATTTGTCTTGAGCCGAGTTTTCTTAGTTGTTCTTTTCCAAGGAGCTTCACGATTCTGGGGTTAATTTTTTCTATTTTTTCAGCGTATTCTGCGTCTTCTATTCGGAGCTGTTCGTATGCTCCTTTTCCTGCATGCTGCAGATATTCTTCTGGTTTTTTGAGTAATTGTTCAGCGAGTGCTTGGTCAAATCCATAAAGTTCTTCGAAATCGATTGTTACTGATCCTTTTCCAGTGATGGCTAACTGGGCGATTCTTTGGCGGTACTTCTCTTTCTTGAAGAACTCTTGAAAACGCTGCTGCGGGTCCACTGTTAACTGTTCGTTAGTCATCTTTACTTTTCTCCTTCACTTTCTAGAATCTTTGTTTTCCATTCAGAGATTATTTTAACTAGTTGTTCATAGAGGATTTTTTCTTCGCTTGTAAACTTTTTTATCACTTGCTCACTTTGGTTTGGAGCAGAAGATAGAGCAACTATTTTTTTAAGCCTGGAATTTACGATGTCACGCGCTAATTGCTTTGCTCTATTATATTCTTGGTATTTTTCCGATTGCTTTGAGGCTTGATCTTTCAAATCAGAGATAAACCTGCGAAGTTTAGGATAAAAATCATCTGAAAGCTCAGATATTTGTCCTGGGATTTGAACGCCTTCCTTCCATTGCACCTTAAAAAGTTTAGTTGCATCCAAAACATCGTCCTCTCGAAAATGGACCATTCCGGAGCTCGCTAACTCTTTTGCCACCCAAAAATAAACTTCATACTCATTTCCTTCATCAAAGGGACCGACAGTTAATCCGGCAAGTTTAATTTCGGGGCAATTCCTGTTTGCCACAATTTTAACCAGCGAGTTCTCATAACAGAAATCTAAGGTGTAAATTTTCGCTGCCAACTCCCTTTTCTCTCCCAAGTCCGTTTGTTTTCCCCTTTGTGGGGTTCAACAGATATAGCAAGAACAGTTTTAAGCGTTTGCACTAGAAAAAACAATGCCGAAGAAGGCTTGCATCATCAGTTTTCAGAAAATATGATGTCTCCCTCTTCATATAGTCTTAAGTTTGATAATCGAATATCTGGGAAAATATTTTTTTGTGCAAAGGTTTAGCTTCTAAAAACTCTATTGAAAAAAATGGATTATTCAAAGATTTGTTAGGCGGTTATTTCTAGTTGTTTTTCGCCGGTTTTTGCCTTAATGATGGTTGATAATAGTTCACCCATGAATTTGCTGGCGTTTAGTATTTCGATTTCTGCAGGCTTTCCCTTATTATCATAGTTAACTATGACTGCTCCGTGTTCTTCAGCATAGGCTATCTGTTTCTTGCTTAGGAGTATGCTTAGGGTATCACCCACGCCATCATAAGTTATTTTATTCATATCGCCGCCTCTCAGCTGGATATAATGTTATCACCAAGATGTTATTATCAGTTTCTTCATAGATAACTCGGAGCAAAAGCTCATCTGTAAGGGATGACTGAGCGATTTTTCGATCGAAATATCCTAAAATCAAGCTTTCAGGATTTCTGATGTTTTGATAATTTTCTCTTCGGTGATTCCGCTTTGTACCAACCTCTTAAGTTTCTCTTCAGCATGCGGAGATAGATTAATTTGCTTTGTGTTCCCAGTTTTATCGCTCAATTTTTTGTCTCCCTGCCGAGCGATCAATGCCTAATTTACTGCTAAATGCATTCATCTTTAAAGCTTTTAATCCAAAGGATAGCAGTTGCTAGGGCCAGAGCCCTAGTGTTTTTATGGCGTTAGCCACTCTTCCGACACCCAGCATTAATGCGCCTGTGCGCATGTCACTCTCTTCCTTCTCTACAATAGCGGCAACGTCGTTGAATGCTTTGGTCATTTTGGCTTCTAGTTTCCTGTTGACTTTCTCAAGTGGCCATTGCTCTCGGGTCAGGTTTTGTACCCATTCAAAGTAGCTCACTGTTACTCCGCCGCTGTTGGCAAGGATGTCTGGGATTAGGCAGATTTCTTTTTCGTATAATGCTTTGTCAGCTTCGGGTGTGGTTGGTCCGTTTGCGGCTTCAGCGACCATTTTTGCTTTGATTTTGTCGGCGTTTTTTCGTGTGATTTGGTTTTCTAACGCTGCTGGAATAAGTACGTCGCAGGGCAATTCGAGGAGTTCCTCGTTGGTTATGTTTTTGCAGTCCTTGTAGTTTTGGACAGAGCGTGTTTTTTCTTTATGCACAAGAACATCCGGTGGGTTTAAGCCATCAGCGCAATAGATTCCTCCTGTGGAGTCGCTTACGGCTATTATTTTGCAGCCTACTTCTTGTGCTGCTACTGCTGCGTGGTAGCCGACGTTGCCGAAGCCTTGGATGGCTACGGTGGCGTTTTTTAGTTTTAGGCTGCTGTTTTCTGCAGCTTGTTTTACGCAGTGGATTACTCCTCTGCCTGTGGCTTCCGTTCTGCCCCATGAGCCTCCGATTTCAACAGGTTTTCCGGTGACGCTTTCGGGTATGCTGTAGCCTTTCATTTGGCTGTAGGTGTCCATTATCCAAGCCATGGTTTGTGCGTCAGTGTACATGTCTGGCGCGGGAATGTCACGGTGCGGCCCCAAATATTCGAAGATTAGGCTGACGTACCTTCTTGTTAATCTTTCAAGCTCATGTTTGCTCATTTTTTTAGTGTCAACGCAAACGCCGCCTTTTGCTCCGCCAAAGGGTATATCCGCTATTGCGCATTTCCAAGTCATCAACATTGCCAGCGCGGTGACTTCATCAAGGGTAATGTTTGGGTAGTAGCGGATTCCGCCTTTGAATGGTCCGCGCGCATCCCAATGTTGCACTCGGATGCCGTTGAATACGCCGACGGTTCCGTTGTCCATTCGGATGTCGATGCTGACGCTGATGGAGCGTTTTGGCATGCTGAGCATCTTATGTATCCCCGAATCCAACTGTAACTTTTTGCAAGCTAGTTTAAGTTGGGAAAGTGAGACGGTTAATGGTGTGTGTTCTTCAGCCATAAATCGAGCCTTCTGCAATAAGTGTTAATTATGAAATGGCTAGATAAGATTTGCCTTTGGTGGTTTTTTGTGTGTTTGGTTGATGCTTCTGTATATCGATTTCTTTTTCTAATAACTTGTTGCTTCTTGGGATTGTAAGTATTTGTCTTTATCTTTTGCCTCTTATTAGCATGGGCTGTTCACGGTCCACATAAGAATATGCTCTTTGAGGCACGATAGAAAAAAGATATAAGCTTCCAAGTTAGTTCTTTGTAGAGTGAAGGTTTTTAGTAATGGATAACAAAGCCAAAGTTAGCATATGTCTTGTTGCAATAATTTTTCTGTTCGGTACGCTCCTTATGTCAGGTGTAGCTTTTGCACAGCAGGGGCAGGGACAGCAGTCTGTAAAGATCACTGTAACGGATGGGGTAACAGGCAAAGCGGCAGATGGTGTTACAACATCGATTCTGTCGTCAAGCGGGGCAGTAGTTCAAAACTTGGGCACGGTGCCTCAGGGCGGAACAGAGGTGTCTCTTCCCTCTGGACAGTACAGCGTTATCGTGCAAATAGGAATATTCGGTTTCCCAGTGACGTTAGAGTCTTACTCTTTTGATGCCTCTCAGGTAACCGTAGTCGAGATTACAGTGACGGCACTTATCATACCAATCCAGTACTTGCCTCTCCTAATCTACGTAGTAGTTTTCATCATAATTCTTGCGATAATTATTTCCATAATCCGACGATTACTCAAGCCCAAGAAAACGGTCGCCACGGCAAGAACTGGAGGAGCTGCAGAACCTGCGGCTGCAAAATAGTACAATATAACAACTGAAGGCACTGTTTGGCAACCGCCCGCAAAGCCGACATCAACGTTAATAAAAAGCTCTAGCTTATAGAAAAGAAATAGCGTCAAATAGCAGATCAACTCTAAACTCTAAACTTTTTAAGATTTGTTTGCTCTTAAGGAAGTTTTCAGATTGTTTGGGTACTAATTCAAGAAAGATTAAATTCTAATCCCAAACCCAAACGGTATTCTGGTCAATAATAATTGAGCTATCTTAATGCAGACAGCAGAATTGACTTTTTGGCTATAAAAAAATTTCAAGGCTCAGCTCTCTTACGTGACCATGCGACTGGATTTTGAATTCATAAATCGTTTATCACTTTGCGATTATATTAATCACAAGGAAGCTTAGAAATGGCGAAGATTAAGCAGGAAAGTGATGTTGCAGACTTTTTGTACTGCGCTTGCATTTTAGAAGAAAGAGCATATTTACTTTACAAGGATCTCGCCGACAAAGTGGATCTCCCGCTAATCAATTCTTTGCTGCTTCACATAGCATACGATAGTCGGAAGCATTCAGTAATCCTCAAAGGAATAAGCAAAAGCATTGCTAAGGCAAAAAAGGTACAGAAAAATCGCGATCAGGAACTTTTTTTTGGTGAATCCTGGACGGTAATTGAGCATCTTGTAAGAGAGATTGACGCAAAAGAAACAATACCTAAGGAGGATCTATCTTCGTTGGTACATAAACTTATGATTCTAGAGAACACTGTTGCTGATAAGTACTATTGTCTGGTTCAACTGAAGGCCCTTCGATACATGGCAAGAGAATTAAGTGAAATCTACAATTTGGATGTAAAAGACCTAAGGGACATTCTTAATATCATTATTAGAGACGAAGAGATTCACAGAGAACTCTTGTCAAAAATGAAAAGGATTCTTGTGGGAAAAGAAATACAGACAGAAGGGATAGCACCTGCATTCAAGTACACAAACCCTGACGCATGGATCCACGGATCAACACTTCATAGCTTCACAGACACACAAGCCAAAGAAAACATTTGAAATACCTTCCGATCTAACTTGTAGGTTTCTAACTCGTAGTCGCATCTGCCTTCCAACTATCCATCGTGAAATTCAAATTTTGTTATCTTGGGCTCAATTCCTGCAATGATAACTTCGTATTCCATGCCAACCCTAGAGATACTATCATTTGTTTGCAGTTTTAAAATTTATTTCACATCAACATTATAAAAAGCTCCAGCTTATTAAAGAGAAATAGCGTCAAATAGCAGTCAAATAGCAGTAAAAGATTATTGGGATAAAGCTAAGTTATTCATTTAACTGTAACTAAATTCTATACGGGTGCGATTTGAAGAATTGTTTTGTAGTACTTGGCTACGTCCACTTTTGCATTTTACAGTTAAAATTCAGCAGTTTTATTGTTGCAGAATGCGACTTTTGTTTATTCTTAATTGGTCAAGTGTACAACAGTTGTTCTAAGTATCATTTGAAAAGGTTATGTTGAGGTTTAGCGTATTAATGTTTTTGGCGCTGAATATTGACAATTAATATATGCGATAGTAGTGTGGTATGCGGAAATAAAGCAGTCAAGGCGTTAGACGAATATATCCAAAGCCTTGAGAAGCAACCGTGCCAACCTAAGACTTGGAGCTTAACACATTGAATATTTGGAGAGTAGTAGGCTACCTTTTCCTTGGTTTTGGAATCATTTTTTTGGCTCTGGACGCAATCGCAGGATATACGGTGGCGTACGTAAACTCTTATTTCGCCGCAATCAGTCCTCAAACTGCTCTACATCTTTTGATAGCTGCTTTGACGCCTTATGCCACAATAGCATCATTTATGTTCGTAGTAGCTGCTGTGGGATTGTATGCTGCTAGAACGTCCCATTTTGCCTTGTCAACCGCTCCGAGCAACAATAAGTCTTCATCCCATCAAAAATCTTCGAAAGCGTCCGTTTCTCCAATGTCTGAAGAATATCCGCCTCCTCAGGTGTCAACCTGCCCCTCATGTAAACAAACCATAATATTCATGGACCAGTATCAGAAATGGTACTGCTTAAAGGAAAAAAGATACATGTAGCACCTTAGATTCTCCACAAAAAGAAGAAACTTGTAAAAAAAGACAAAACAATTTGAGCGAGCTGGGCAGTATATTGGTTTGGAAAGAAAAAGGAAAAGAGCGCTGCCTTGTGTTTAAGTCAGCTTAAAATCCAGTATTCCACAGAATAACTAAGCATTAGCCTGAAGGAATCGCTGCTATCTTGCAAGTCTAATGTTTTTTTAATTGTCACTTAGATATTTACTCTCACTTTTTAGCATTGAAATACAACTACCCACAGTTTAGTTTGGTCTCACATAAAATTCATGAACTAATTCCCAAAAGCCTTGAAGATGCCATATTAATGCGAATTAAGGTAAATTTGGGCTTATTTAAACCATGTAAAAGCCTTATTTCACCGTAATAAAGCCAATTTAAAGTTTCTGTCTTTTCTTAAGAGCTATCAGCTCCGCCCCCCACAGTAAGGGCATTTGTCGTAAGTCTCATCATAGAGATTTTTACAATATTGGCATCTGATTTTCACGATGACTTGTTTTTCTTTTATTATTTCCTTCACTCTTGGTTCTTCATCTGATGCAATTTCTGTTGGAGCTAATCGATTTTTCAATCCTTCAAAGAGTGAAGTTGTTTCTGGTTCTTCCTGACTGGGATAGCGCCATTTAAGTAAGACTACAGTCCCACCTGCTATTTCTTTGAAGGTACTGCTCCAAATACAGGTGAGCCATGTAGCATTTGGTTGATCCTCAATCAGCATTCGCTTCTCCTGTTTAGCTGGAATAGCCTCTCTCTTGGACTTAAGCCTAAATATTAGAATAAATTTGCATGATCATAAAACTGTTCAAAATTTTATTTCCCTTTTTGGTTGTCTAAGCCGATTGTCATTAAAGATTTCTAGAAAGCCCTTCCTTTTCCATTGAGTGTGGTCAGATTCCCAAACAAGCCTTTGTATGATTTTATCGTGAACGGAAAACTATGTTAGCATTAGAATTTTTCGAGATATTCTTCAAAATGCTTTCTATCCCTTAAACATTGAGGGCAAACGCAACTGAACGGAAGATCTTTGGTGGTGCATAACTCATTGTATTTGCAGTCTGAACATGGGCGTTTTTTCAACAGCATAATAAAGGTAATTCATTCCAGAAATGCACTAGCATTTTCAAAGGGTTTCTTTTGTTTTAGCCGTTGGTATTAACTTGTCCTTATTCCGTTATAGGTCCTTCGGATGTACTCTTTGGATTAATTCTGTTTTGTCGTAATCTTTGTCTTCGCTGATTATTTTTTGTATCCCAAGTTCAAGCATGCTGGCAACATTTATTGCGTCTTTTGGGTGTTTGAGCGGAGTAATCTCCATGATTTCCAAGGCGTGTTCAAAAACAGCTCTGCTCATCTCAACCTTCTTGATCTTGCTCATTTTCATATAGTCGCGAGACACGCGGATGGAAGTAGATGCGGAAGTGAGCTTGGACAAAATAAAAAGGGTCTCCTCTAGGGTTTCCAAGTTTGTTGCCGCATTTATTTCTCCCTTTGCAGCTTTGCTTATGACTTTTAGGCATTCTTTGTGGTATGCTGCATTTTTGTCTGCGGCATGGATGAGCGTTGTGGAATCCAAGAAGTAAGTAAGTTTAGTTGTAATCTGATTCAAACGTAAACCAGCTTATGTTTCGAGAAAATGCTTTAGTCGTTCTTCAGCAGTTTTCTTTTTCAGCTCTTCTGCGGATAACCCTATTGATATTTCTTTTGACAGTTCAGTTAGATCCTGCAGTGGATCTTCAGAAACCTTGTGCAGGTGTATACTTATTTTATTGCCTACGGCAACTATTACGGCTTCGTCGCCTGCGTTCACTCCATAGACTTCACGTAGTTCTTTTGGCAATACGATTCGCCCCTGTCTGCCAACTCTTACCTTGAAAAATGATGCCAAAGTAACATCTCACTGTCATTATTAATTATCAGTGGCATATTTAAAATTAGTGGCACTTTGCTGTCCTTCAGTAAGCCGTCGTTTGCTACATATGGATGCGTAAAAACGGCAACAAACATTAGAATTTCTCTAGATACTGTTCAAACTGCTTTCTGTCCCTTAAACATTGAGGGCAAACACAACTGGATGGAAGATCTTTGGTGGTGCATAACTCATTGTATTTGCAGTCTGAACATGGAAAGTCTTTGCCACAGCGCGTACAGCTTTGGAGAAACACGACTTCACTGTTTAAAATACTGGCGATTGTATCAGTGAGTTTTTCAATGTTGTTATAGCTTTTTATGGAATAGACGCCTTGCTCACGATTATACTCCAAGCCTAAACGTATTAAGAGAATAAATTTTTCTTTTTCAACCCTTGGAAGTTTGAACGCCTTCTTACTTAAAACTGCCACCATTTTCTGCTTTCTCCCTAATACTTGTTCATTTTGATTAGGAAATCAACCTCTTCAGGGGTGAGCTTAAGCCAAGAAGCCAGCGGGCTTGATTTTTGGTTTTGCAGTATGTTCTTGATGAATGGGACAAAATCATGTTTAGCTATTTCATGCGAGACGTGACATTGGGCTCCAATTTTTCCGCAGATGCCGTCTAGCATCGTTCTTTTGCCTTTGGTCCAGAACAAAGTAATAATCCTGATCGGCGGCGAAATGAATTCAAAGGGCTTGTATGATTCAGGTGCAACTGCGGCTGCTTCAGACAACGCGTTATAGAAGTACTTTAAAAGATGCCAGTGCTCAGTTCCAATCCTTCCTCGGAAAACATCGGCTTGCGAAACATAATCGTAGGCGGCTGCAAGCTCATCTGGGTCAGTGTATCGTCTGGGCAGATTGTCGCTTACTGAAAGCAGAAAATCATCATAGTCAACGTTTGAGCGGCTAAGTAAACTTGATGCTTCCGCAATTGATTTTGCTGAGAAAAATCCTCTTAGAGTTTCATCCATGCTGATGTCTTTGTTTCTTGAACTCAACATCATGGTGTCTTGAAGTGTGAGAACTTGGTTTTCTTCGCTTAAACTTTGCAGGTCGTTTATGGCTGACCGCACGTCGCCTTTGCTGTTTTGGGCGATTCTCTCAAGAGCCTCAAACTCCGCTTTCACATGTTCTAGCACACAAATCTTCTGCAACAGTGCAATTATAAGCGGTATTCGGATTTGCTGGAAACGTATCAGTACGCAAACTTTCTTTAGTGGTCTCAGCTTGTCTATGTCAGGATCGTTTGCTGCCATTATAACTGGCACTCGTGACTCTTCAACGATTTTTATTATCGCGCTTACTCCGCCCCTGTCCTCGTTACCTGCGATGCCATCAACCTCATCGAGGAAGAGAAGGTTGCCTTCGCTTTTAGCCGAGAAAGTGTCTAAAGCAACAAAGGAAGTGGCTGGTTTAGCAATTTCATTAATCGCTTTTTCAGATCTTGTGTCGCTTGCGTTCATTTCAATAACTATAAACCCAAACTCTTTTGCGGCGGCGTTGACCATTGCTGTTTTTCCCACGCCAGGCGGTCCATAAAGTAAAACTGCCTTTTTACTTCGCCGCTTGCTCTTTAGCCATTCAATAAAAGTAGCTTTCGCTTCTTCATTGCCGATTATCTCTTCTATCTTTTTTGGACGGTACTTTTCAACCCATAAAAAATCATTTCTCAATAAGTTTCCCCTATGGCTTTGCCAAATTTTGCGAATTGCGCAAGCAACGCACTTAACTGGATGTCGCTGTTGGCGCCTTGTGTTAAGCGGTAATCATACTCGCCGATGACGTTTGATAAGTCGGCTTTTTGTTCAGGCGTTAGATCAGACATTTTGAAGATTTCTCGCTGTACTTGACGTATTATTTCCGAGCCTGAAAAGCCGTAAGAACCCATTATTTCGTACATTGTTTTTCTTGCTTCAATAAAGTCGCCGAATAATGCTTTTCTAATCATTTTTTGAACTTGCATTGGACTGGCTTCCCCGATGACAAGCAAGACTGTTTTTTCATCTACTACCCCTTCCTTGTAGGCTGAAGCTGTCTGCAACGCATTTATAGCGTGTCTAAGGTCGCCTTCTGAATAATCAACTATTCTTTCAGCCGCTTCAGGTAACAGGTTAACGTTTTCTTTTTTGGCTATGTATTGCAGTTGCTCTTTCATCGCTTGCTTATCCAGCCTTGAAAACCGGAATATAGCACAGCGGCTTTGTATTGGTTCAATTATTTTGCTTGATTGGTTACATATCAGAATGAACCTGGATGTGCGAGAGCTGGTTTCCATTATTCTTCTCAGCGCTGTCTGTGCGGGGCCAGTCATCTGGTCACACTCATCCAGAATAATCAGAGCAAACGGCACATTCCCAAAACCTGAACGGCTATAACGTGAAAAATCCTTGACTCTTTCACGCACAGTATCTATGCCTCTTTCATCAGACGCATTAAGCTCAAGGGTAAAACTTTTCCAGTTTGGACCAAAAAGTTCATGCGCAATGCAAAGCGCAAGGGTCGTTTTCCCAGTGCCCGGTATCCCTGCGAACATCAAATGAGGCATCGTTTTTGGTTTTCTCATGAAAGATTTAAGGCTTTCAACGATGTCATGTAAGTCCACGACCTCGTTTAGGTTTTTCGGGCGATACTTTTCCACCCACATAAGTGCTTCTTCATTAACTGCCATCAAGGTAACCTTCAACACAAATACACAAGTAACTTGCTTTAATTTACTTTAACTTTTCCCCAGCAATCTAAGTTTAATCTGGCAAAAAATGCTGAATCGTTAGTCAGCTGATTTTGCTTCCTTCAGCAATATCTTTCTCAGGCACAAGCACCACAACGTTTCCTTCGCTATCTTCAGCAGCTAAAATCATGCATTGCGATTCCACCCCCGCCAACACGCGCCTTTGAAGATTTAACAGGAAAACACATTTTTTGCCTACCAACTCTTCAGGCGTATACCATTTAAGTAGACCTGCAACCGCCTGCCTTTTCTCCAACCCAAACTCAACAATTATTTTGATTAGTTTTTTTGAGTTTGGTATTGGCGTTGCTTCAATTATTTTTCCTATCTGGAAGTCAAGTTTTTGGAATTCAGCGAATGATATTTCTTCAGCCAAATAATTCACGCTCAAAAGTAGTTTAATTTTCAGTGATATTTACTTTGCTTTCCTGTGCAAGCCTGATTCTTGCTTTAGTCGCTAACTTGTGAGCTTGCAGCAGCGGCTCAGGAATCCGGCTTATAGCACAGTGCTTAACCATTTTGACGGCTGTTTCAAGAGACACCATGTGACCAATGCTCACGTAAATAGGCTTGGCACCCTGCTTTGTAATCACTACGGCACCGATGACTTCGCCCTTATCAACCAAAAAGGTTTCCCCATCCCTCTCCACTGGCGTACCAATCAACCTGCTTTTTGCGGCGCCAACAGTCGGTTTTCCCATTGCAAGTCCAAGGTGGCTGGCGAATCCGCACCTATACGGATGCGCAAGTCCCTGTGCGTCAACAAGAAACACGTCCGGCTGAATTTTCAATTTTTTGATCGCAGCCATTGCGGGTGGAAGTTCCCTAAAAGACAGCAAAGTTGGAATATAGGGCATCCTAACTTGGCAGATTGCAACTTGGGCTTCCAAAAGCTCCAATGATTCATAATCTAAAACCGCTATTGCTCCGATGCCAATATTGTCAATGTATGAGACATCAACGCCTGCAATGGTTCTAATTTTCGGCGGTAACCTGTCATTCAAAATAATCTTATGTGATAAACAAAGTTGTGTCTTGTGTGCTTTTTTTACTGAAAAATTCTTCATTAACTTGAGAGGTTTACTCAAATGTTAACCTTTTTGGTTTTACGTTTGACGGTGCTGCGTTTTACGGGCTGAAATTTCTTTAAGTAATCTTCAAGGGATTTTCTGCGAATTTCCAACGTCACATCGCCGCGTGTAGATTCAATTATTCTTCTTGCAATGTCAGATTTGTGCCTGAGTCCTGGAACAAGCATGTAAGCTTCATCAAGAGCCAATAGTTGAATGAACATTTGGTCCATGGCTTCTAGGCATTCTTCTCCTTTTTTAACTTCGCCTTCGCGTAAATTGTCAAGTGCCAAGCGCCTGTATTCACCTATAACATCCGCTAAACCCAGCACATAATCAATTGAAGGCACACAAATCTCCGCTGGCGTTGCAAAACGCGATTCCTTAACTAGAATCAAAAATATGCGTGCTTCTGAATATTCCTGAAGCGTTGCACTAAACATGCCGCCGTAAATAATCTCAGGGTGCTCCTTAGATAAAACTTGAAGGCTTGAAATTTTCTCTTTCGCGTTCTCAATGAATTCTTCAGCCTCAGCATATTTTTTCTGGTGAATTAGAAGTATCGCTTGTTTGGATAGGCTTGTTGCTTTCCGCATGCTTTCATGTGTTTCTTCGCGAATTTGGTTTTTTTGCATAAGCTCGTTTTTTACTTCTTGAAGAATAATATCTAAAGAGGACAAACTTATCATCTAATTAGAATGAACTGCTCGGTTATTTATTTCAATTTCCTAAAAACTTGAATTATATGGCTATTAGGTGCCAGTCCATTTCTCAATAAGAACTTTACCGTCTCCTATGGTGAAGCTTACTTTGACGAATATTGAGTCTGTTACTTTAAATGGAAACATGCTGTCTTCCGCTAGGTCTTTAGGAAGGTAGACAAGGTATTTGCCATCCTTTCTTCTAAACAAACGCCCTCTTCCTTCACTTACCATAGTAACAACCGCTTGGCAGTTAAGCATAAGGCAAAAAATAAGTATTTAAATTTATTCAACATCGTCTGAAGAATGCATTAATCTGGTGCAAAACCTACGTTGACATATAACAATGGACATGAGTGACTAGTAACAATGTACATGCGTGACGTGAAAGAGCAGTTAAAACAAGCTCTGTTCGTTAAAAGGCGCTGAAAACAAACGCTAAAGGCATCTAAAAATTTTATATTTTATTTCATCAAACTTTAACATTCAAATTTTTAAAATCCAGCTTAGTTGTTTCCAACCTGAATGGGTTTCTCTAGCCTGCTTAATAGTACGACTCTGCTTTCTGGTGCTTCATTAATAACCTTGTACCCAGTCTTCTCCGCTAACTGCACAGCAAAATCCTTTACTTCGTTGTGCTGGGGCATGTTCTCAAAGCCCAAGCGGAGAGTTGAAAAACCAATATGCATGTACGCTTTTGCTTCAATGTAGGTAGGATTGGCTTTTTCAACAATTTTAGCGTATTCATCTATATGGTTCATGTTGTGGTCCTTAACCAGTGTCATGCGAATCACTGTGGGGCAATGGAAACTCTGCAATAAACCAAGTGTCTCGTTTAATCTCGTCCAAGCGCTGGGAAATTGAGGGCGGCAAACCTGCTTGTATACCCGCTCGTTTGGTGCGCATACTGAAATGTAGAGTTGGGTGGGTTCTTGGCTTAGTTTTGAAAGTTTAGTTGGCAGAGTGCCGTTGGAAACAAGAAAAGTGGTGAAACCTTTTTGATGAAATGCCTGAATCAACTCTCCGAGTGGTTCGTAAAGCGTTGGTTCACCAGTTAAACTTATCGCAACGTGTTTAGGCGTTAGGGCTTCTTGGAATTTGCGCCAGTTTGTTTTTGGGTTTCCCTTGTATCCTGTCAAAATTTTTTCTTGTGCCTTAAGGCTTCCCTGAATAATTTCTTCTGGTGAGTCTACTCTTGGAATTTTCGTCTCGTCCCAAGTAACCTGCAAGTCTCCGCTTTGAGCTCTCCAACAAAACAAGCATTGTTGAGTGCAATAGTAAAGGGAAGGTGACATTTGAATGCACCTGTGCGATTTTATGCCGTAAAACTTCTGTTTATAACATGGTCTATCATTAATTATAGATTCATAAAGCCACTTGCACCTTTTAACGGCTGAGTGACTGCCTATCACATGGTATTTTTGTTTCTTTAAAGCGCCTAAAAGCATGGTTGCAGTGTTTTTTTCCAAGTTTTCACCGAAAGTTATTCATACTTTTAATCTTCTGTCTCTTAAAAATCCCGTTGTATAAAACGAATTTTTGGCTTGAAATCAGATTTTTTCAAGTTGTTTTAGCTTGTACAGGTTTCTATCTAACGATTTAACGGCAAAGTTTAAAATCATCTCTTAGTAAATCATCAGTCATTACAGCTATGGAAAGCTATCTACTGGAGAGCACAGCGGTTTGAATAAAAAAATTGTTACGATTACCCTCTTAGCCTTAATGTGCCTTGCTATTGCTATTGCACCAGTTACGCTAGTCTTTGTTCAAAGCCAAAGCAATGCCGTTGACATTACACAGGTGCTTCCTAGCTCGATGACGGGAACCGTAGGTTCAATTGCAACTGTTCTAGGAACCGTTGCGAATAATAACGACACTTACCGAATATTTTTTTCCCAAAGTATTGTTGCATCCGGCACCGCTGTTGGATATTATGTTGAGGCAAACTTTTATGTGCCTACGGTTCCGACTGGCACTTACTCCTTAACGCTTGTAGACACTACAACGGGCGCAAGTTCACCTGTTGACCAATTCACGGTTACAACAAACTACGTAATTGACGCGATTCCATCATATGCGCAGGAAGGAAGCAGTGTAGTATTGAATGTTACTGTCACTGGAGGAACCGCCGGCGCGTACGTTGCTAACGTTTCTGTTGTACTTCCGAGCCCGCTTAGCACAGACTACTCAAACATGTTGTCACTAGGAACTTCTAATCCAAATGGAACTGCAAATGCGCAAATCACTTTCCCGAGCAGCAGCTTTCAACCGAACAATTCAACCACTGACTATGCAGGGTCATACACTCTCTACTTTAACCAGTCTGCGTTAAACCATTTTTCTGTAGGCTTTCTTGATTCGACCACGTATCACAGAGGCCAAACAGTAACAGTGCAAGCGATAGATTACCAACCGGATCAGACTGCGACATTAAACATCACCAACGTTGCCACAGGTGCAACTCTCTACTCCGAATCACTAAATGCTTCGTCTGACGGCATAATCAGCACAACCTGGGTAGTTCCCTCAGATGTTGCAATTGGAGATTATAATGTAACGATAATTCCTCAAGGAATCCAGAAACCAATAATAGACTCAGAAATCTTCTCGGTTTCCGGATACCCAGTTCAAATTGAAACAGTAAATCTAGCCGATGAAGTTGTTCCTCAAATCCAAGTTCAAGCATTAGATCAAGTATCCGGCGCAGTTTATAACGGCACAAGCGGGTCAGATGGCATGGTCGTCTTGAATCTTGAAGCAGGTCCTCAAACTTTGACTGGGTTTTGGAACGGCGTTAACGTTGGGGAAATGAACATTACTGTCACTGGTGTTAGCAATTTTACCCTGCAATGTAAATTGACTGATCTTGAAATCATGGTTCAAAATGAAAATGGAGTTCTCCTGCCTTTTGTGAATTTAGCTGTTTCATACACATATCAACCGACAAGCAGTGGCTCTGTTCATTCAGGAAATGCTTCAGGTCAAACAGATCCTTCAGGAACTTATACCTTTGACTCTGTCCTAACTGGAATAAGCTATTTTGTGAACGCTTCTTTATACAATAGAGTTTTCAATTCTGGTAACAACACCATCAATGATCTTCCAGTACAGGCGCTCTCAGAAGTAGTGGTAATATGTCCAAACGAAACATTAACAATTAACGTGGTTGGTTATAACCACGATGCAATTCCTGATGCACGCATAGACTTTGTTGAAGTAACAAATGGCTTATTCTACACTGCCACAACTGACAGTGACGGTTCAACAACAACCCAAGTTACCTTTGGACGTTACCAGTTACAAATCTACAAAGATAATTTCCTAATTAACGAAACAAATATCGAAGCCTTCACTGCAGGACAAATGCAAATACGTTGCACTCTCTATGGTATTCAAGTTTCAGTATCAGTCGTTGACTTTTTTGGTCAGCCAATTTCAAACGCTAACGTTACGTTAAACGGTCAAGGAACAGAGCGGCTCTCAGCTTTAACTCGAGGGGACGGAACTACAACTTTCACCAATGTTATTGGTGGCGATATGCAAATAGTAGCGTTTGCTCCAGGTGCACAGAATGATTATCAAGCCGTAGCCCTTACCGTTGATCAGCCAACTTCAGTTCAGGTAAGAATCGATAGCCTTGTAGATATCGGGTCATTCTTGATACAGGTAAGTTTGTTCATGGCCATAATCATTATACTGGTTGCTATAATCCTGTTTGTTGTCGTGGAACTTTACCTAAGAAGAAGAGTTAAACATACTGGTAAAAAATAAATATCCAATTTTACCCCTAACAAGAAAAAAGTTTATATGGCTTCCAAATAACATAAAGAAAATACAAGGATAAAAAACATCACAACATATTTTGATTTGACAATTGAGGTGTATCTATTGGCTCAATCAAAAGCTTGTTCTCCAACATGCCCTTCTTTTAAGTGCAGCCAAAACTCTGTTCTCTACAGACGAGACTCCATTTGGTGTAAACAGACCGAAGAAATGTGCAATGTCGCAAACTGTACCTATTCTATGTGCTTAAAAAGGCGGTTGTTGCCAAAAGGAGTATGCGGCGAAACCGTTAAACGCAAAACCGTTGAAAAAGACATTGACGACGATTTCTTGGCTGAATCAATAAGACTTAGAGGAAAAACTTTGCGGAAACTTGGAGACAAAGAAATCTATTAATGTAAACTAAAATCAAAAATTGAGTTACTCGTGCTAAAGTACGAGTATTCCCTTCTTATTTTGATTGAACACGTTTAACTACTGGCGGTTTAATTTTTTTCAGAATCCTATATCCACAAATGATGCATTTGGTTTCTCCGCCGCGTAGCTCTAGTTCTTCGGATGGCACTCTTGCCCCGCATCTCATGCATTCATAAACAATTCCTGACTTTTCCATTAGAAACGCCTCTTCCTACAAAGAAAAGTATTTTGCTTTTAAACGTTTCCAGTACCTTGCTATTAATGAGGATATGAAGTTGAGAAAAAGGCTTCGAAAAAAACTTTCCACCGCCTCCTCTTCAGCAAACCTAATTTACAACTCTTTTGACATAATAGGCGACATAGCAATCATTAAAGCGCCAAAAGGCAATATCGTCAACGCTGAAAAAGTAGCAAACCGAATAATGGCTGCCCACAGAAACGTGAAAACAGTTTTTGCCCAAACTGGTCCCATCATGGGTGATTTTAGAGTTAGGGAACTAAGCCTGTTGGCGGGTGAAGACAAAACATGCACTAAATATAAAGAATCAGGTTGCGTGTTTGCGGTTGATGTTGAAAAATGTTATTTTTCGCCCAGGCTTTCGCATGAGAGATTACGGATCGCAAGCCTAGTTAAGGGCGGCGAGACGGTTGTTAACATGTTTTCAGGCGTCGGCTGCTTTAGCATAGTGATCGCTAAAACCGTGAGCCAAACTAAAGTGTTTTCGATTGATGTTAACCCAATCGCAATTCAATACATGGAGGAGAACGTTAGAATCAACAGGGTTTACGGTAAAGTAATTCCTTTGCTTGGCGACTCAAAAGACATCATCAATGCTCAACTGCAGGGGAAGGCTGACCGCGTCTTGATGCCTCTGCCTGAAAAAGCCCTCGAATACTTGCCCTATGCAGTTTCAGCGCTCAAAAAACATGGCGGTTGGATCCACTACTATGATTTTCAACATGCAACGGGCAACGAAAAACCAGTTGAGAAAACCAAGTTGAAGGTAGCCCAAAAACTTGATAGCCTCGGTGTAGGTTACATTTTTGCTTTTTCTCGTGTGGTTCGAAGCACTGGTCCTAACTGGTATCAAACCGCTCTCGATATACAGGTCACTTCGTTGCCAAGCAAGTTTTAATAGCTTAATAGTTAACTATCTATTCCGTGAAGAAAAATGAAGCGAAAATTAATGGAAATCTTGGCTTGCCCCATAGACAAGTATCATCCCCTTGAACTTTATGTTTTCGAAGAAAAAGACGAAATAGTCGAAGGCTTAATCGTCTGCCCCAAATGTCTACGCTGGTATCCTATACGCGATGAAATTCCAGAAATGTTGCCTGACGAATTACGAAAAGAATCTGAAGACCTGCCCTTCTTGAAGAAATGGAAGGAAAAAATCCCTGAAAAAATAGTTTCTGAAGGAAAACCCTTCAACTTAAAATAAACTTTTTATTTTTTTAGTTGTATCGCTCTGTTTTTAATCGAGGACTGCACTGCGGCTTGAGCGATTTCTAGGGCTTTTACGCCGTCTTCTCCTGTTATGAGTGGCTTTTTCTTTTCAAGCACGCATTCTGCAAAGTGTTGAAGTTCAAGTTTTAATGGTTCTTGGAATGGGTATCTTGGTTGCACCGTCTCTTTTTGCTGTTCAATCCATAAATCTTGAGTTATGTAATCCAGTCTCATTATAGCGTCGCTTCCCGTAACCGTTAACGTTCGCGTTTTATAGGGTGTTAGCCAGTTGGATTCTATGAAGGCGCTTTCTCCGCTCTTGTACGTGAGCATTATGTGGGCGTAGTCTTCGAATTTTAGATGTCTCATGCTTCCCATTTTCGCGTAAACGGTAATAGGGTCCTGTTTGGATATGAACCGCATAACATCTATGTCATGTATCGCCGTGTCTTTAACTACTCCGACATCGCCTATCCTTTCAGGCCACTGAGAAACGCGTTTTGCGTTCGCGCAGACTAACTCGCCGATTTTTTTGCTCTCAACCGCCTCACGGATACTCTGTAATCCAGGAATGAACCTCATCAAAAAACCTACGGTTAAGATAAGACCATTTTGCTCTGCAGTTTCACAGAGCTTTTCCGCTTGCTTTGTGTTGGTGGCCATGGGTTTCTCAACCAGAACATGCTTTCCTGCTTTGAGTGCTTTGAGGGCTTCCTTTGCAAGGTGTGTTGACCATGTGCAAATGCTTACGGCTTCTATTTCTTTGTTTTTCAGCATTCGCGTGCTGTTTGTATATGCTTTTACGCCGTATTGGTTAGCCGTGGTTTTAGCTCTTTCAGCGTTTACATCGCAAATTGCAATTAGTTCAGTTGAGGGAAGCTCTTTGTAGACTCTTGCATGGTTTTTTCCCCAAGAACCTGTTCCTATTACTGCCACTCCAACTTTCTTCATTTTTTATTCCTTTCCTCTTCCAAATCCAAGGTATATGAAGCCTTCTGTTTCCACTTTTTTAGGCTCAAAGGCACCTGCCAAATCTACGATTACTGAGGGTGTCTTCGTTAATGGTTTAAGTTTCCGTAGGTTTAAGTTTTTAAACTGCTCCTCTCCCGTGAGTATTACTATGCAGTCTGCTCCTTCCACCGCCTCATTTAAGCTAGTCTTTACCACTCCCAAATCTATTGCGTCTCTCTTTGATGTGGGGTCATAAAGGCTGACTTTAGCGCCTTTCAACTCTAACATTTTAACAAAAACGACCGTGGCAGTACTCGGGTTAACTGCACCTAAAACGGCAATCCTTGCTCTTCTCACTGTTTTGCCGCATCTCCTCAGAGCATCTTGCGTTAAATTCACCGCGTGCTTAACCATATCTTCGTTTATCTGCCTAGCCAAGGTTGAGAGCCTAAGTTTAACATTCAGGTTTTCTGCGCTTTCAAGCAGAAGATACGCTACATTTTTGTTTTCTTCCTCAACAGTTGTAGGCCAAAAACTCGGGTCATTAAACTCCAACAATTTTAAAACTTCAAAGTAGTCTATGTTTGCGCTTTCACAGAAAACCGCCAACTCACTTGCTAACGCCGTGTTTGCCTCCTGTTTTACCGCCTTAAAAAGCGTCGCTATTTCTGCTGTTTTTACGTCGCTTATTTGTTTAACGTTTTCTGTTATAGTTTTTAGAATGTTCATAGCTGCATCTTGGCTGGGTTTACCAATTGCAGCAACCTTTAACTCCAAGTTGGCTATCGGCTCAATAGGCTTGGCACCTAGGTTATGGATCGGAATGTAGGCTAAACCGAAATCCTGCCCAACTTTTAGCCCTGATGTGTTCTCCAATGTTTCCTTCATTATTCCTTCAGTAAAGCCCAAACCCGCAACATCACCATAAATAACCAGCGTGCCAGAATGGAGTGCTGACCCAACTTGCTTGCAAGCGTTTAATACTTCTGAGTAATCAATTTTTTTCTTATCATCAACTTTTGCCGGTACAGTTATGATAATTATATCGCTTCGAGAAACAGCTTTTTTCGGCTCGCTGGTAACGCTTAATTGATCTGCGTTAATGAAGCCTTTTAGTTTACCTTCAATTTCTTGTTCCGCGAAGGGTGTTTTTCCTTTCGCCAATTTTTTTATCACGCTCGGGTCAGAGTCTGAGCAAGCAACTTTAAAGCCGGCGTCAGCGAAAGCGTTAGCGTAAAGGATTCCTTTTTGTCCGCATCCTACAACGCTAACCAGATATTTTGAGCGTTTTTCTTTTGTATCAATTTCGTCTGGTTTTAGGTTTAGAACATTGGGCATTCGCTGTTTTTCTCCAAAGCGCCATAGGCTTGCTATATGGTTTCGAGGGTTTTTTTAAGCCTTAAACTGTAGTCTTCAACTAGCTTTAATGCTTTTTCTTGGTTTTTCGCCTCAGCATATAACCTGAACACGGGTTCCGTCCCGCTGGGCCTGATCAGGATGCCGCTGTTGTCGCTGAACCAAATTTTCACGCCATCAATAGTGCTAATGTTTTCGCCTTTTACCTGATCGTACAGTTTTTGCAGTAATATTTCTTTTTTCTCATCTGGGCAATCGATTTTTCCTTTCTCGATAAAGTATTGCGGTTGCTCAGCAACAAGTTTAGACAGTTTCTCTCCAGCTTCAGCCATTATGTTAAGTATCAGAGCAGTCGTCATTGCACCATCCCGGACTGCTTGGTGTGGACCATAGAAAACTCCGCCGTTTTCTTCTCCACCCAGTTTAGCGTTTAACTCTTTCATTTTCTGGGAAACCGTTACGCTTCCAACTTTAGTCCAGATTAACTCTCCCTTGTAAGCTCCTACTGTGTCTTTGATTAATGTAGAGGAGCTTACAGGCGTAACTACTTTTGCTCCTGGATTTTCGATTAGGAACGGTTTTATTATTACTGCAAAAGTTTTATCTCCCCAGTAAATCACGCCATTCTCGTCAACGAAAATGGACCGGTCAGCATCGCCGTCAAAAGCTACGCCTAAGTCTGCGCCAATTGCTTTAACAGTTGAAGATAAATCGGCGAGGTTTTCGGGTCTAGGTTCTGGTAGTCGTCCTGGGAAAGTGCCGTCAATGTTAGCGTTGATGGTGGTTACTTTGCAGCCAAGTTCCCTTAACAATTGCGGCGCTGTGATGCCACCCACGCTGTTAGCTGCGTCTACCAAAACGTGGAAGTGCTTCTCTGCTATTTTGGCAGGATTAACGTGTTTTTTTATTGCTTGGACGTATTCATCGTTAATTTCAGGTAGCTCCTGCAACGTTCCCAGTTTGTCCCATTCTGCGAATACTATTTTGTTGTCAAAGTAAATGTTCTCTATTTCGACTTCTTGCTCATGTGACGTTTCTATGCCGTCGCTCCAAATGACTTTGATACCGTTGTATTCAGGCGGATTATGTGAAGCAGTTATTATTACGCCGCCATCCATCTTGTGGTTTTTAACAGCGTATTGCAGCGCGGGCGTTGGAGCCATCCCAGCGAAAAATACGTTGCATCCAGTAGCGGTTAAACCAGAAATTACTGCTTTAGCGAGCATGGGTCCGCTGGTTCTAGCATCATATCCTAATAGTATATTTTTTCTTCCAAAAAAAGTTCCGATTGCACAGCCAACTTTTATGGTCATTTCAGGAGTCAATTCCACGTTGACTAGGCCTCTGATACCGTTTGTTCCAAAAAGTTTTCTTTCGCTCATAAATTTCATCTCATTGCTTGCTTAATAGTTAGTCTTGGGGTTTAAAATGTTTTCACGAGACTTCTTTTGCTGGACAGACAGCATGCACAGCTGACAGTTGTAGGTTATCTTTGATTTTTGCATTGTCGCCGATTATACAGCCGCTGCTGATTTTAACATGTTTTCCAATTCGTGCTCCTTCGCCGATTAATGCTCCATCTATCGACACAAATTCGTCGATTTCAACGTTGGGAAAAATTACTGAATTACTTATTTGCGCGTTTTTGCCGACTGTAACGTTTTTTCCCAAAATGGCGTATGGTCCGATAACTGACTTTTCCGCTATTGAGACGCCCTTGTCGAAGGCAACAGGATTCTTTAGTTCAAAGTTTTTTGCGCCTTCTTGTTTGAAATTTTTAGATAAGTAATCAAGTATTATTTTGTTTGCCTCCAGATACTCTTCTGGTTTACCTATATCCATCCACAAGCCATTTACAAAATGACCGTAAAGCTTTCCTTCTTCCGCTAGCTTGGGGAAAACCTCTCGCTCCATGGAAACTGCCCTTTTCGGGGGGATATAATCGAAGACTTTGGGGCTTAGAACGTAGACTCCCGCGTTTATGAGGTTGCTCGGAGCTTTATCTTTGGAGGGTTTTTCAATGAACCTTTTTATGCGGTTGCCATTTGCCATCTCCGCCACACCGTACCTGCATGGGTCTTCAACTTTGCAAAGGGCAATTGTTGCTAAAGCCTTCGTTTTAACGTGTGTATCCAGCAGTTCTCTGTAGCTTAAATCAGCAAAAATGTCACCGTTCAAAACAATAAACGGCTCATCATGGCCTAAGAGTTTTTCGGCTTTTTTAACTGGTCCTGCAGTTCCCAGCGGCATTTTCGGCGGGTCAATTGAAAACTTTATTTTCAAACCATGTCTATGCAGTCGCTGCTGTTTAACATAAAATTGTGTTAGCGCATTAACTGCCAGTATGGCTTCTTCAACGCCGTTGTTAGCTAGTCTTTCAAAAATCCATTCAAGCAATGGTTTGTTAACAATTGGAAAAAGAATTTTGGGCCTAGAGCAACTTAGTGGTCTTAGCCTTGTTGCGAAGCCACCTGCTAAGATTAACCCCTTCAGCAGCATCACCTGTTGTGAAGTAATGTATTGACTTGTTTTTATTTAAACACTTATGAGAGCTGTTTTACTCCCACTCGATTGTTGCAGGCGGTTTATGGGTGATATCATAAACTACGCGGGTAACCTGCGGTATCTCATTTGTTATTCTAGTAGAGATTTTCTCCAAAACAGAGTAAGGAATATTGGCAAAACTTGCCGTCATGGCTTCTCGGCTCTCTGCAGCTCTAACCGCAACTACGTAACCGTATGCTCGAGCATCACCTTTTACGCCAGTCGCCATAGTGTCTGTTAATACGGCAAAGTACTGCCAGAGATTCTCAGCTAAGCCGTTGCTCTCGATCTCTTCGCGGACAATTTTGTCTGCTTTCTTGGCGATTCCAACTTTTTCAGGAGTTAATTCGCCAATTATCCTAACTGCTAAACCAGGTCCAGGAAACGGTTGCCTTGTAACTATTTCTTTGGGCAAATCAAGCATTCTGGCCACTTTACGCACCTCATCCTTGTATAAATCTCGCAGAGGCTCCAGAATTTTCTTGAACTTTATTTTTTCCGGGAGCCCTGCAACATTGTGGTGGCTTTTTATTTTGTTAGAATTTTTTCTGAATCCTGATTCAATCCTGTCAGGATAAATTGTTCCCTGGATCAGGTATTCGGCGCCTGATTCATTAGCGATTTCCTCGAAAACTCGGATGAACTCTTCCCCGATTACTTTCCGCTTCGTTTCTGGGTCTACGACGCCTATTAATTTCTTCATAAACCGTTCTTGCTCGTTAGCTACTATGAAGTTAATTGGGAACTTTTGGAACGCTTCTCGGATTGCTTCAGGTTCACCTTCCCGCATGAACCCATGATCTACAAAAACCGCTGTTAACTTATCGCCAATCGCTTTAGCTGCAAGTGCGGTGGCGACGCTTGAATCTATGCCTCCGCTTAAGCCTATTATGGCTTTGCTTCCGCCTATCTCCGATTTTAATTCTGAGACCATTTTTCCTATTAGGTCTTCCATTTGCCAGTTGGCTTGGCATTTGCATACTTGAAATATAAAGTTGCGGAGCATACGCGTGCCATTTTCGGTGTGAATAACTTCAGGATGCCACTGTAAACCGTAAATTGGTTTTTGCTTATGCCGAAATGCGGCTACAGGACAGTTTTCTGTGTGAGCTAATGCTTCAAACTCTTGTGGCAGTGCAAGAACTGTGTCGCCGTGGCTCATCCAAACTTTTTCTTTCTCGTTTAAGCCTTCCAGTACACCTACTGGCTTGTCGATGGACACTTGTGCGGTTCCGTATTCTTTGCAGGCTGCGGGCTCAACTTTGCCATTGGCTAACTGAGCTAAAAGCTGGTGTCCATAGCATAAGCCTAGAATGGGTAGATTTACCTCTAAAATGCGCGGGTTAAGTTTAGGCGCATTTGGTTCATAGACGCTTGAGGGTCCGCCTGAAAGAATTAAGCCTTTAACATTGAATTTTTCGTTTAGAGCTTTAATCTCTTCGGGTGATATATCGTGGGCAACAATTTCTGAGTAGACGCCGTTTTCTCTAATTCTTCTGCCTATAAGATGGCAGTATTGCCCCCCAAAATCCAGTACCAGTATCGTGTCGTATTTTACTTGCATTCCAGTGGCTCAAATTATTGAGTTTAAGCTGCTGGTAATTTAAGATTGCTATCCGTTTCACGTCAAAGTCAAAGCAGTTTTTGAACCTTAAATGGTTTTCCTTTAACTTTAGCATCCATTGGTTGATAGTGAAAACTAAACTTTTATTAATATAATCGTGTAATAATTAAAATAATGTTTCGAAAAAGCGGGTTTAATTGAAAGAACGTGCAGGGGGTTATGTTTACGGATTTAAATGAAACTGATTTAAAAATTCTCAAAAGTCTTTTAGAGGATGCAAGGTTTTCAAGCAGGCAAATAGCCAAGAACGTCGGCGTATCAGTTGGAACAGTTTTGTCTAGAATTAAAAAGATGGAAGATGAGGGTCTCATCAAGGGTTATTCTGTTCTGCTAGATCACGAAAAACTTGGTTATCAATTGACAGTTGTAACTGAGATTACGGTTTCTAAGGGCAAGCTTGTGGAAACTGAAAATGAAATAGCTAAAATTTCCAACGTTTGCACTGTCTATGACGTGACAGGCTTGACGGATGCTATTATTGTTGCTAAGTTTAAGAGTCGAGAG
>CAWJIN010000015.1:0-37589 GCA_963842865.1 Candidatus Bathyarchaeota archaeon
TAAGGCTTGGCGATATAGTAGCTATTATTGACGCGGACCACTCATTTGGTAGAATTTACCGCCAAGGCGCTGTTTCAGTAGGCGTAGTAATCCACACAAACTGTGTAACAGCAGGACACGGACCGGGAGTTACAACCTTGATGACATCGCCTGATGGAAAAATTATCCCTCAAATAAGTCAAAAAGCGAACATTGCTAAGCTTTTAAAGTTAAGAGCATATATATAAGATAGGTTAATGCATATTTGGAAAATAAGGAAAGAAAGAGGTTAATAATAATTGCCATCTAAGCGAAAGAGCCGAGGAAGATCAAAAGGAAGCAAAGGAAGCAGCAGCCTTGTTCAATGCGCTAATTGTGGAGCCATGGTGCCGCGTGATAAGGCAAAGAGAAATACTCGTCGTGTGTCGTTTGTTGAGCCTCAGTTAGCTAAGGAGCTTAGGCAAAAAGGAACATTTCTAGCTTCATGGGTGGACACGAAATACTACTGCATATCCTGTGCTGTTCACCGTGGAATCGTTAATGTTAGAGCCGAAAGTGAGCGTCACTCAAGGGCCAAAAGACGATACTAAATAGCTTATTCTGTTTTTTTCTTTAATTCCCTGTAAACGTGAAATGCTCTTTGTATAACGGTAAGGTTTGAAAGTAAAGCTAACACGATTATTCCGTAACTTAAAGCTGGCAGCCAGAAAAACGCGATTATACTGGCGGCGGCTAGTATAAGCATACGTTCTGCTCGTTCAGCGAAACCGACTGACTCCATTTTTATGCCTGCTGCTTCGGCTCTTGCTCGACTATAACTTACCAGTATTGAACCCACCAAAGCCGCTAAGCCCCAAACTTGATTGCATAATCCAGCGATTATTATAGCGGCGTATACTACTGCATCCGCATACCTGTCAAGAACCGAATCGAAGAAGCCTCCGAACACTGTTACCTGCTGAAAAGTTCTAGCGATGATGCCGTCAAGCGTGTCGCAGAATCCTGACGCTAAAAGCAAAACTGTTGCCAAAAGAAGAAGCCAGTGGTAGCTTGGAGCAATTGCATATGCGCCGGCTGATACGACAGCGAGTATGAATCCTATGATGCTTACTTTGTTGGGGGTTAAGCCTATTTTATGTGCGGCTACTGCTTGTGAAGTTAGCATTTGCTGAACTTTTTTCTTCAGTTTAGTTAGCAAGTTAACATCCTGAGCTTGTTGAGTGTTAAAGTTCATTATGGGTCGGGTGTAAAAAAGCCTTTCCAGTTACATTGCAGTTAAAATGTTGAATAATTTTGCATATTGCCGTTTTTCAATGGACTTATTAGGAAGAACTTGTATAAGTTGGGCAGTAACGTTTCCGTTACAAGTCAAACGCAAGTAACAGTGACGTTACACAAAGCAAACACAAAAGGAGTAAAGAAAATGACCCCAAATTCAGACGTTATTTTAGTCGGGAATAAACCTCCAATGAGCTATGTTCTGGCAATTATAACAAGCCTCTCCGCAGGAACCCTGGAAGAAATCACTTTGAAAGCTCGAGGACAAGCCATAACTACCGCTGTTGATGTCGCAGAGATAACAAGAAACCGGTTCATTAAAGACCTTAAAGTTGCAAAGATCGCTATTGGAACGGCTGAGATGCCACCACGTGAGGGAGAGAGCAAATCCAGAATGGTTTCAACGATGGAGATAACGCTAAGCAAAAAATAAAAATTGAACAGAGCAAACATAAGCCAAAAAATTAAACCTTTCTTTTATTTTTTAACTTTAACTCTAACTCAAGCGCAAAGGCGGCTTAAATCAACTATTCTGGTTGCTACCTTATCTATCGGGCAATCGCTACCCTGATGTATAGTTGCCTAAGATTTTGAAGATAACGTACCTATCGTTTGAATAAATTAGTTCTAAAAAGGGGCAGCAGGCAATATTACTATCAAGTTGGTTTTTGTCATAAACAATGAATTCAATGTTATTTTCTGCGATGTAGTCCTTAAAGTCTAAGGTGGATAATGTAAATTGGCCAGGTTTGAAATCGAAGAGGCTTTCCAGTTCGTTTGGTTGCAATGTTGAAAAACTGTTTTTTGAAAGGGTAAGAACTTGATACTGTCGTGTAACTATCTGGTTGACGTTAACCTCGTTGAATTGGTATTGGAATCTCACAGCATCTATTTGTCTATTTCCCAAGGCACCGATGTTTCCCCAATCGGGCAAATCAGTAAAATTAAAGGCGAAACCAATTTGGTTTTTGTCGTCATAGAGACCTATGTAATTATTTTTTAAGTCTAAGTTTGAAAAATTAACAACTGCCCATTCTGTTCCATCAGTAGTTTTTGAAGGCACGTCCCACGGGTTAACCCAATCCATTAGCTGCGGTATTTGAGCCTTATCAAAGTCAAATTGAAGGTCAAAGTAAGTGCTTATGTATAATGTTACATTAGAAATGTCATTATGTAAGGGAGTGACAGCCCAAGAAAAGTTGAGGGGGTAACTGTCATTCTGAACAAGCATTGTCTGCGTTAATGCTACATAGTCATTAGAGAATGTGAACTCTATGCTCTCGGGGTAACTCTGGTCATCAAAAGATACCTCCCTGCTTAAATCGGAGAGAGCAAAATCGTAATTTGTGCCATTTTGGGTGAATGATATGAAATCTCCAGCGGTAGAAGAGTAGGAAACCCGATACCAGACCTGGTTAATGGGCACGTAATTTTCGTCATAAATATCACCGTTCGCCTCGTAAGCCTTCTCCAAGGTTTGGGGGCTCTGAACTTCATAGGACAGACTCAAAACCGACTCGGCAATTGCATTACTTCCTTCGGCAGCGCTGGTTTGTGCAATTACGTTTTTGCCAGAAAAAGTTGAAAACCAAGACCCAGGGACCTCAGTGTCAACTACTGTTGCGTCATTTGGATAGTTTTGTTTAAGCCAAACTCCGGCATCAAGCGCTTTTATGTCGGTTGTCGAATAGAAAACGCTTGCTTGCATGATTTTTCCATACACTACGTTTGAACGACCAACGAGCATTAAACACATTATTACAACTAGAAAAACAGTAGCTATGGTTAACCAGTTTTTACTGATACTTTTTTTGTTTTTGGCATAGTAACCTGTGAACTTTTCTTCTATAAAGACAACAGAAACAGCCGCGAAAATTGCCATTGGAGGCGTCAAATAGTAAATAAACCATTGAAAAGGCATATACAAACCAAAAAAGTAAGATTCAGCGAAAAAAAGAGGAACAAAGAAACTAAACATCAAAATAACAAAGAAAATCAGTTTGCTTTGTTTTTTAAAAAGATAATATGAAATAAAAATGCCGCTTAAAGCTAAGAAAAATATGAAACCGAAATTAAACATGAAAGAACTGAAGTTTGTATATGGAATTTGATAAGCATAACTCGTTTGCGCAAAAAACACGTACTTGATAACAAGACCAAGGTAAGGAACGATAGCTTGAAAATAATAGAGGAAGAACGCTATTCCTCCGCCCAATGTTAACGCTACCACAACTTTAAGGTAGGCACCTTTGGATTTTATTAGCATATAAATCAGGATTGGAGCCAACATTATAACGGCAAGAAACGCTGCAAGCTGATGAGACAAAACAAGAGCAAAAGCCGTAAAAAAGGTGACCACAAGGTACCCGAATTGCTCTATTGCTAGAGTTAAATAAAGAAACACCAAGAGAATAAACGTTATACCAAGCACCGTCGTATAGCCCCCCCACGCGTTGACCTCGTAGATAGGAAAACACATCAGCAACAAAACAGCGGCCAAAGCACCGATTTTTTTGTTAAAAAATTTTCTACCAATCAAATAAACAGAGAGGAACAGCAGCCAATCAACTATTACCGCTAAAGCTTTTACTAAAAAAATCTGTTGCCCAATGCCACTTGCACCACTTAAAGAAATAAGCATTGCAAGCAAAAGCTCGTAAAGCGGAGGCGTCCAGCCTAAGTTAACTAAAGGGATTTTTCCTGTTTGCAGGAAGATTTGAGCTTTTTCCAAATGAACAGCAGGGTCATTTCCTAACACTACGCCATTCATTGATATGAGGGTGTAGAAAATGATGAAAATAAGCACAGAGAAGATAGTGATAAAGGCGATTTCAAGTTGTCTCTCTTTCAATTTACCCATCAAGGCGTCCAGCTATCCCCCGACTAGAGTGGCATTAGCTTTAACCTTAAAGATGGCAACTTCATTGTTAATAAACACAAGGTTAAATGTGGGATCGTCAGCAAATTTGGGGTTCAATTCAAAATCGCGATTTGCAATATAAGAAATTGAGTTTGCTTGTATAGCCTCTTGGTAATCGAACGTGGTCATAGGCAAAGCGACAGTTGGTTTTTGGGCGGTTTGAACATTATCGGTTATTGTTTTGTTGAGGTTCGCTTGGTTTTGTATGTCAGTTTCGGAAACTTGGTAGATTCCAACTAAAATTTGAATTTCTGCTGTAGTTTTGCCTTGTAAATTATAGGATAATTCTGTGAGGCAGGGATTTTCTGAATTAAATGAATAAATTTCTGGCTGATTTTCAACAAAAATTAATTGGCCACATTCCTTCATGCCAACATCTAACATCGCAAAAGTATTTCCACTTGGTTGCAGAAATTCTCCTTGGGAGTTTAAAATGAAATTAACCCAATCCAAAGAAACATTCTGATTGTTACTCTGGATTGCTATGGTCATATTTGCAAATGTTACTCCTTTTGAGACTGTTAAAATTTCTGAGTAATTGAAGGTGCTGTTTCCTTTGTTAATGATAATTGATGGATTATCAGTTTGTGCGCCGACGAGTTGCATGTTAGTTACAGGTATCTGTGTTATGTCAGTGGATTGAACAGAGTCACCATTCTGAGAAAGCAGAGTAATCTCGCTATCATTAAACTGAAAGAATGAATAGGGAAAAGGGGTCCAGTTAAGGTCAGCTAAAAACTCTGGATTATGTCTACCAATGTATCCGCCATCTTCCCTAACCTGAATGTAACCATTATCAATTATGTAATCCGTGTCAAGCAGATTAGCAGCAACAGTGGCTACTGGCAACTCTTGGTCGACCGTTAAATATTGTGGTTGAACTGCGCTTAAAGTTGGCCGCTCAGCAAACCCGCCAAGCCACCACCCGTAAAGAGCATCAGAAACAAACACTGAACCAACTGGCGTGTTTTGCTTAGCCCACTCTATTGCTTGGTAGCCAGGGTTGTTCATAACTTGGTAGAAACTTTGAATTGTGACGCCTTCCCAAGGAGTCAGAAAGAGTGGAAAGACGAAGAGTAGAATAAGCAAGAAACCCAATAAAAAGGTTGAATAAATGGTTTTATGGGTTAGCCTGGTTGAGATTCTCGATCTTAGCTTGTTTACGGTCTTCTTTGTTTTCTGCATTTGACTAGTTAAAGCACGGTAGGTATCTATTACTTGCGCAAAGTATCCTGAGGCGTGATCAATCATCACAGCGAAGAGTATTATTACTGGCAAAATTAGGAAGTACAGAAACCGATTATAATCCACAAAAAGCCCAAACATGTAGCCCTGTGTTAACACTAAAGGGACTAAAAGCCACATAATAAGGAGAAACACGGGAAGCGAAAAAAATCGTCCCTTGTATTTTTTCGATAACAAAAAATACGGCAAAAGACAAGCAAAAAGTGCTAACACCATACTAAGAGAAAGCACTCGCGTTGCAAGCAATGCTTGGTTAATTTCAGTAACTTCTGTAAATGATGAGTTGGCACTTAAATATGCGGGCACTGCATTTGCTAGAAAAGGCGAAACAAGGACGGCTCCGCCAAATAGTGGCAGCAACCAATAGAGGACATTTTTTCTTGATGTTCCGAACGTTTTAGGTGAAACCATTACACATAGCACAGTGCCCACTGTTATGCTAACGAAAACGGCGGCGCTTAAAGAGTGAGTTAAAAATATTGAGCCCACTAAAATAGAGGTTGATAAGAGAAAAGGCGTTGGCGAAAACCTGTCTCTTTGAAGAAACAGGTAGAAAGTTACTGGAATCAGAAGCAATGTGATTACGTTGGGGTAGCCTCCCCACATGAGCATTTCTATATCAAAACTTGAGATCGCCGCTAAAAACGCAACGATTAAGGCGGCTGATTCACTCCATACAGTTCGAGTTAACAAGTAAGCGCACAAAACAATAAGTGAAGAGAATAAAGCCACAATAATAGTCTGCGCCAGATAATCGGGCATTCCAGTCATCAGCATTATTCCTGCTGCGAAAATGTGGTATCCTGGAAAAGTCAAGGATAAGCCTCCGCCCATCTGGTAGGAATCCGATAGGAAATTTGTGTTTCCTGACTGTGTAATTGAGTTGATGACGCTGGCGTGTAAGCCAATATCAGCGCCTGGCGGGAATGTTTGCCAAAGCATTAGAATCATACGGTAAATAAACGCGAAAGCGAAAATTAGCAATAGCAAGACATGCTTTTTGGTTGCTTTGAACATTTACCCCCGCCTTTCCGAGTTTTATCCTTTCGCATTGATGAAATTATTAGTCAAGCTTAAATATGAAATTCGAGTATAAAAAGCCCAGAGTAACAAAAAGGAAAAAAGGTGTTTAAATGTCATGGCTTAAATCTATGATGGAAAAAGAGCCTCCAGAACCAGAACATCCATTGGGAGTAATCGTAATAGGCAACATTGAACCAGACATGCATGACACAGCAAAAGAAGCAGTTCGAAGGTCACTAAAACGCGCAGGATTCAAAACAATAGACGTTGGCAAAAGCGTAGCACCGCAAGTTTTCGTTGATAAAGCAAAAGAAAACAATGCGGACATAATCGCAATTTCAGTAAACACGGTACCTGCAAAAAACAATCTAGCAAAACTAGATGAAGCATTGAAGGCAGCTGGATTAAAAGGCAAAATCGGAATAATCATGGGCGGCGCTGCTGTCAAAAAAGAAGACGCTGACGCGTTAGGTGCGCTATTTGGTAGGAACAAGGAAGAGGCCCCCGAGTTAGCAAAGAAAGCTATGGGCAAAAAATAATTCCATCAGATGAGGAAAAATGTCCTTTAAATTCAATACGAAACAAAATATCTACACTATAGGAAGAGCGAAAGTAGGCGGTCAGCCAGGGGAACTACCAACTTTTCTGATTGGTTCTATCTTTTGGCTAGGCCAGAAAATGGTTCAAGACGCAAACAAAGGCATTTTTGATGCGAAAGAGGCAGAAAAAATAATTAATACAATGCAAACTCAAAGTGACATTACTGGTGTACAATTCGCTTTCGACATAGTTGGGACAACTGAGCTAGCTTTTGAGAAGTACATTGACTTTGTATCGAAAAACAGTGATGCACCACTGATGCTCGATGCGATGAGCCCTAAGACACGAATGGCAGCAGCTGTAATGGCTAAAAAAATGGGTCTTTCAGACAGATGCTTGTATAACTCAGTGTACAAAGGCGTCACCGATGCTGAAATGGCGAATTTGAAGGAAAGCGGAGTCAAAATGTCCATAGTACTTGCTGACAATCCAAAAGACACATCCCACGAAGGAAAGATGGCTGTTATAGAAGAAGCATTAGCATTAGCTGCAAAAGGTGGAATCACAAAGCCTCTGATCGACACGGCAATTCCCGCATTTGCTCCAGACATGGGCACTTCAGTAAGAACCATACCCATAATGAAAGAGAAGTATGGACACCCCGTAGGATTAGGCAGCGGAAACGTTGTCACAACCATGGGTTGGATTAAAGCAAACATCGCCAAAGAATTCCGCCCCGGATGCAGAACCGCAACCAACGCGATAATGCAAACAGCAGGCGCAAACTGGCTAATGATCGGCCCCGCAGAACAAGCAGAATGGGTATTCCCAGCCGTTGCAGTAACCGACATATACATTGCATCAGCCGCAGGAGATCTCGGAACAAGACCACTAGAAGAAACCCACCCAATCTACAAGGCCTTCATGTAAAACTCTTCCCTTTATTTTTTCTTGTTAAATTTTTGAAGTGTGAAAAACTGAAACCGTCTAGATGGTTTGAAATTATCGTTGGTTTCACAGTTTTAACCTTACTGGTAACTTATCTTATACCAAGCAACTCATTGCTTGCCGTTTTTCGTTACGTTTTCGGTTTTGTTTTTGTCGCATTTTTACCGGGGTACTGTTTAGTTAATATTTTGTTTATGAACAGAAACAAGCTTGATTTCGTCGAAGAATTAGTGTTGTCGGTTGCGTTAAGCTTTGGCTTAGACGGGCTTGTAGGTTTATTCTTAGGTCTGTCACCCATCGGGATTAACTTCACTTCAATAACAATTTCGCTTAGTGCAGTAGTGTTAGTTTTTGCTGTAGTTGTTTTTATAAGAAGGTCAAGAGAGCTTCATGTGCAAACTCCTGAGCCGGTAAGCACCTGAGGTTTAGACTTTATCTTCGCGGCGTTTTTAACGTAGATGACCCCAATTCACTAGTTTGCTAAAACGCTTTTTGTAGCCGTTTTTTGCCACAAATAGTAGGGTAGGTCTATAGGTGGGCAGTTTTTTGGCAGGACTTGGTTTATGTGTCTCCGAGCGTTTTTCCGTTTTTTCTCACTTTTCTGGCTTTCCTGAATACAAATAATCTTCTGCGGCTACTTCCAACTGTCGGCCGCCTCTAAAAAGTTAAGTATAAGGTAAAAGCAAGAACACGTATACCCTGAGAACATAGCGGAATAAACATTGAATCTAGCTGTCGTAAAATCTAAGAATGGCGCTCTCATAAGGTTGACTGAAAAACAGTGGGAGCATATCACAACCGCTAGACCTGAGCTTGGCAATTTCATGAAAGAAATCCTAAGCGCTGTTGAGCAACCAGACGAAGTTCTCAAGCCACCAAAAAAGATTAAACCCCAACTGCATGCGATCAGGAGATTCGAACGATTAGCCGATTTTGAGTTAAGTCAAAACCTAGTTGTTGTTTATAGAGAAACAAGTTTACAAGAAGGGTTTATTATAACCGCTTTTCCTATTAGTGATAGAAGAAAAAGGAGGATGTACCGCTTTTGGCGAAAACCGTGAATCTAGCCATCGATGTTCCAAAAATCGTTACTCAGATTGCCGAGCGATACAACTTAAATTTGCCCCCAAAAATAGTGATGTTTCACTACGATGATTCAGCAGATACTCTCTACGTGCATTTTGAGTACCCCGCAAAAAGCGTTGACAGCAAAATCGTAGACAAGTACGGTGAAATTGTACTAGGGCTTAACAGCAAGGGGAAAATAGTTAACCTGACAATAATAAACGCAGCAACATACAACCCGTAAGAGCAGAACATTGCCCATTTTGAGTCGGTTTATTTGTAAAATTTTCACAAATAAGTTTATGACTAAAGATAACAAAGAGTAAGTGCTATCGCCTGACTAAAAAAGGCGTAAGCAGATTATGAATAAATTAAGAGATCGCAAGCCTTCAACTTTCATCGAAGTGCCAGTAAACCTTTTGCAATATGAAAACGGGGAATGGCTTGACTGGGCTTTTGTGTATGCATTAGACAGCACAACCATCGGGATAGCAGGCCAAGAAATGCTCGAGTCGAATGAAATTGCTTGCTTCACCGAAAAAATCTCCCTCAAGAAAACTGATGAAAAAGTAATTCTGCAAATCCCAGACAAATTCAACCGATTCTACAACCTTGAAAGACAGCACAAGGCGGTTTCAGTCAACGGAAACAACATCCTAATCATCATAACTGGAAAACTTATCGAAGAAAAGAAATACCCGTCTTAATCAAAAGAGTCTAAAAAAATTAGGAAAGAAATAAAGAAGTTGGCAAGATTAGACTACTTTTTTCTCAGCGGTTGAAGAGTTCTAGGACTTCGTCGCCGCCATAGCCTTCGAGCTCTTTTCGCCATTAATAAAGAAAAGAAATATCCGTCTTGATTAAACGAAGCACAAAAAGTCAAATAAGAAAAAAAGTGTAGGGTGCTAAGCTTTTAGCATTTTTTCCCATCGGTTGAAGAGTTCTAGGACTTCGTCGCCGCCGTGGCCTTTGAGGAATTCTCACGAATAAGGGTTTGTTTTTGACTATGTCTCGGACTTCTTTTAGCTTCCCTGACGATATTGATTAGAGCATGTTTTAGGAAGGGCGGCAAATCAACCGAGTCATAGCCGGGCATTTTTGAGCAATCCGCCTTGGAGGAACCAATGATGCCGAAGCATTTGCTTAACTCAGTTGCATCACCAAGCTCGGCAGGTAACAGGTTTTTTTTAAAATCATCATCCAGCTTCGCCGCGGCCAACAAATAAGCGTTAGCAAGGGGTTTATTTTTTAAAATCTCAACCAAAGCCTTCTCATCAACATCCATGCCTCTGACTTTGGACAGTTCGGTAACTATTTTCTCCAGCGGAAGATACCTTTCCTTAAGCCTGTCTAAAACGGTTCGGCAAGCCCAAATCGGCTCCTGTTTGATTAGAGCTTCAGTAACAGCATTCCTCGTGCAATAGGCGACCAAGTTGCCCAGTTTCGACGCTGGACCGCCATAACTGATTGTTTTGCCTTGACTTGTTGATGCTATGGTTAAGCTGTCAGTTATTGAGCCTGTAGCTGAGTCACCAGTGTACCTGCTTCGGACGTCAAAATCCCTCAGCGCTGCCGATTTAGCTTCAGTAGCTGTGATTAAAGATGACACCATGCAACTCTCCGTCGGATTTCCATCAATTAAGACGATAATATTTATCGTGCCTGCAACTTCTTGAACATCAGTTTCTTCGCCTGAGGATTCACCATACGAGCAACCTGCGGTAGCGACAACGCTGACCGAAAAATCGTCAGCTTTCTTTGTAACTAAACTGCAATTTTTAATATTCGCAGCTGTGACCATAGCAAGGTAGTTCTCTGTTAATCCTATCTTGGCTGCAGACGAGGTGATGAGAGCTAACGGATCAAGGTGCAGAGAGCGGTCATTATATCCTTCAGGCACCCCCACGTTAAGAATAGCCTTAACCTGTTTGAAGCCACCGTTAAAGATTGCTGAACTAACTGTCATTAAAGTTTTATCTGAAATTACTGCTAGCACGTTGTCCTTCAAAATTAATTTCGCTGAAGAGCCTGAGAGCCTGAATTGTTGCATGTTTTACCACCTGCTACCTTTTTTGTCATTACTGAATTTAAAATTTCTAGAATTTATTAATTGTTATTTGTAATGCTTAAGAGTTAAGATGACAAGTTAGTATATGTCCAATTTTTCTTTTATTTTCAATACAGCTGTTAATTTTTTTATATTTTTTATATGCATATGGAGAAACCTTATATACCTGTTGGAATACCAAAATTGGTATTGCGAGGAACTGGACATGACGCTAGATCCAAAAGAATATTTATATCTTATACCAGAAACAAAAGCTTTAGTCAATAAAGTCGTACAGAAAAACATGGCAGACGGCATATTGTTTTCAGCCGGAACTGATACCGCGATAATTGCTTATGAAGCAGTTAAATACAAACCAAACCTCCCAGCGTTAACAATAGCGTTCAAACAGGGAGCTCCAAAAGATACTGAATACGTTAAAAAAATGGTTGCTTTCTTAAAACTTAAGGACCATGAAACACACGTCTTCGACCGAGAAGAAGCCTTAAGCAACGTTCCAAAAGTTGTAAAAGCCTTAAAAACTTTTGACCCCATGGACGTCAGAAACAGCATGCCAGTTTATATTGGCTTAACGCTTTTGAAAAAGAAAAAAATAAACAGTGTCTTTACTGGAGACGGCTTAGATGAACTTTTCGGTTACCCATGGCAATTCGACCTCTCCGAAGAAGAATTATACAAGAAGCAACTGGACATGTGGGCAGAGATGGGTTTCTCCTCGATTCCTATGGCGAAATCTCTCGGAATGGAGGTAAAACAGCCCTATCTTGACCCGTTATTCATGGACTGGGCGAAGAAATTGCCAATTAAGGTAAAAATAAACATGCATGAGGGCGTAAAATACAGCAAATGGCTACTGCGAAAATCATACGAGGACGTTATACCTAAAGATGTTATTTGGCGGCCAAAAGCACCACTTGAGGCTGGAACAGGTACTGCAGCCCTCCACACGGTCTTTGAAAAGGAATTTACCGATAAAGAGTTTGAAGAGAAGAAAAAGAAAATTCTTGCAGCTGACAACGTTGAAATCCGTGACAAGGAACAATTGCTATACTACGAGTCTTTCAGAAAAATCTTCGGAAAACCATCAGAAGTGTTCCCGAATGCTGGTAACGGCGCAAAGCAGTGCCCACAATGCAAAAGCTACATTAAAACAAAAATCCAGTTCTGCAAAGTTTGCGGAGCTTACCCAATCTAAAACTCTCTTTTTATTTTTTGAAAATCTCTATTTTTTAGGAAAGACTTAATTCTTTAATTTAATATTTGTGGGCAATAACGAGAGGGCGTAAAGTTGGCTAGTCTAGCACAATTAAAGTGGGCAATGGCAACTTCTATTTTCTTAGCAGCGTTCATATTTGGTCTTCTCGTGTTTGCAATTGTTTACTTCTTACAATTAGGTGTTTTTACTGGTTTACTTGTTGCTTTAGGCGGCACAGCACTCTTCATACTATTCGAGTACGCAATAGGACCAGTTATGGTTAAAGCTTCAACAAAGCTGCATTACCTAAAGCCTGGCGAGAACCCTTGGCTTGAAAAAACAGTTAAAGAATTAGCTGACAAAAGCGGTTTACCAATGCCGAGGTTAGCTGTAGTTCCGAATAATACGCCGAACGCGTTTACTTTTGGCAGATCCCAAAGCAACGCCACTTTAGCGGTGCATGAAGGGCTTTTGAGGAGTTTGAAGGAAGATGAAATTAAAGGCGTAATAGCTCACGAGTTAGGTCACATTAAACATAAAGATTATATTGTAATGACTGTTCTTTCCGCGTTGCCGTTAATTGCATACTTAATTGCAGAGGTAACATTGATAACAGGCGCATTTAGCGGCGGCGGAAGCTCCGGGAGAGGCAGAGGAGGAAAAAACCAAAGCAATTCAGGTGTAATATTAATCTTAATCGGCATAATCGCGTTTATAGTTTATATATTAACATTCTTGATTGTTATGAGGCTTAGTCGACTTCGTGAACATTTTGCTGATTCATACTCCGCTTACGTGACAGGTTCGCCTAGAGAATTGGAAAGTGCCTTGGCAAAAATCACTTACGGCTTATCCATTTCGCCCAAGCCACCAGAAGGAGCCAGAGCGTTTTACATTGCAGACCCAGCAACGGCGAAACAGGAAGTTAAGGAAGTCATGGAGAAAAAAGACGAGTACGATTTAGACCACGATGGGGTTTTGGATGAGCGTGAGCTGGAATTAGCGATGGAGAGAGAATCCAAAAGCACATGGCACCAAATAAACAGCTTGTTTTCTACTCACCCTCCGACGTTTAAGCGCATTTTGCTTTTGCGTGAAATTGAGCAGGAAATGGACACTGGAAAATACAGCAGCGACAAAATGTACACCCACGTTTAAGAATCACACCGATTTTAGGTTAAAATTACTCAAACCTATGCGAAGACTAATATCTCTGCAAAAGCGATTTACTATAAAATTGCCTGAGAGGATATAAATGATATATTGTCCTGAATGCGGCGGAGAAATGCAGTATCTTATATCCACCAAACATTATATCTGCAAAAGCTGCGGGTTATCAGTAACACAGCAAGAACTTATGGAACTACGTGAAAAGAACAGGCCAAGCGAAGAAACAGCGGAAGAAGAGAAAGAAAACCGCAGAAAAGAATACCTTAAATGGTGGCTTAGCAAGAAATAAAACTGGCATAGTCAAGCATTATACACGTTTAGTTAGCAAACACTATAAAAATACTTTTTAATTACTTGGAGACCTATCGAGTGAAGGCTATGACTGTAGACATGGAAATAATTTGCGTAGGCAACGAGTTATTAATAGGCAAGATACTTAACACGAACGCGTTTTGGCTCGGTAAACAGGCAACAAACCTTGGAGTAAACGTTAAGCGCATAACAGTAGTACAAGACATCGTTGACGAAATAGCCAACATTGTTGGGGAAGCCATAAAGCGAAAACCGCAGTTCATAATCACGACTGGTGGGTTAGGACCGACTTTTGACGATAAAACGTTAGAGGGCATAGCGAAAGCACTAAACCGCAAATTGGAAATCAACCAGAAAGCGTTAGCAATGGTTAAGGAAAAATGCGAAGAATACGCCAGAAAAAGGCAACTTCAAACAATAATTGAATTAACGCCGCCCAGAGTCAAAATGGCAACCCTACCAGAAAAAACAGAACCAATCAACAACCCAATCGGCACTGCACCCGGAGTACACATAGATTTGGACGGAACTGTTCTGTTTGCCCTGCCAGGTGTGCCTTCAGAGATGGAAGCGATTTTTATGGAAACGATAGCGCCGTTGCTTAAACAAGCTGTGGGCGACAGGGTTTTTTGTGAAAAAAGCATGTTTGTGGATAACATGATGGAATCGTATTTGGCTCCATTAATCGACAAAGTCATGAGTGCCAATAAAGGGGTTTATATAAAGTCTCATCCGATGGGTGAAGAAAATAAGCCGCACATCGAAATTCACTTAACAGTTGCAGCCAAAGCCGAAGAAAAGCCAATGGAAATGCTTGAGAAAGCCATAAGGCAGCTTTCAATTTTGGTCGAGGAGAATGGCGGAACAGCCATCGTCGAACAGTAATCCTAAGAAACAGTCTACATTTACTTTGTAGACCAGATCAAAATATTCTTTTTTTGGTTCATTAAAATTTGAATGTTCTTGGCATTTATAATTAACATTAGGAAAAGTAAGGTTATTTTTGATTCTCAGTTAGTTTTCAGCAGTGAAAATTTTAGGTCTAATCTACACAATAACAGGTGTTCTAATTTTATTGTGCAGTTCGGAAAGAAATTTTTCAGCCTGCAGGAGGAGGATAGGGTCTCAATTTTGTTAGCGAAAATTAGCAGCTAAATTGGAGAAAGAGGTACAGGTATTTGTTAGTGAATTTCTCCATCAAATGCGAGGGTAAAACTTTCGGTTAGATAGATTCTCAAATAGTATAATATACTGATAGGGATAAAGAAAGAATGAAATAAATGAAAGCCAAAAAGGGAAGTTTATGCTTTTTCGGCTTTTTCTAGTTCTTTGCGAAGCACTTCTGCCTTGTCGGTTTTTTCCCAGGTGAATTCTGGTTCTTCTCTTCCGAAGTGGCCGAACACGGCGGTTTTCTTGTATATTGGTCTTAGCAAGTTTAGTTGGTCAATGATTGCTTTAGGCCTCATGTCGAAATACTTCTTCACTAACTCGAGAATTTGCTCATCTGACAGTTTCCCAGTTTCATAAGTATTCACCAGCACAGAGATCGGTTGCGCAACACCGATTGCGTAGGAAATCTGGATTTCGCATTGGTCTGCCAACCCAGCGGCGACAATGTTTTTGGCGATGTATCTTGCCATGTAGCAGCCTGAACGGTCAACTTTTGATGGGTCTTTACCACTGAAGCATCCGCCGCCGTGGCTTCCAACTCCGCCGTAAGTGTCAACGATGATTTTTCTGCCCGTTAATCCTGAATCTGCGAGTGTTCCGCCGATTACGAATCTGCCTGTTCCGTTAATGACGTATTTTATGTCTTCAGCTATCATGTTGGCGGGTATAACATTCTTGATTACTTTTTCAATAATATCTTTCTTTAGGGTTGCATCGTCAACGATTCCGTTGTTTTGAGCGGCAATAACAACAGCTTTAACCCATTTTGGTTTATAACCGTCATATTCCACTGTAACCTGAGACTTGCAGTCTGGACGCAGATATGGCATAATTTTTGTTTTTCTGCATTCAGCTAAGCGTTTAACAAGTTTATGCGCCAACATAATGGGCAAAGGCATAAACTCTTTTGTCTCGTTGCTTGCGTAGCCGAAAACCATTCCCTGATCACCAGCACCCTGCTCATGACCCTTGGATTCAGTTACTCCCATAGAAATGTCTGGAGACTGCGCAGTTAATGAAACCAAGATGCCGCAGGTTTCCCAGTCTAAGCCATCCTTAGCATTGTCGAACCCAATTTCTTTAAGGGTTTGGCGAACAATTTTTGGGATATCAATGTAGGTGCAAGTAGTTATTTGACCAGTAATCACTACGGTTCCCTGCATAACGAGGGTTTCGCAGTCAACGCGTGCTTTGGGGTCGTTGCAGAATATTGCATCTAAAACGCTGTCGGATATTTGGTCTGCTACCTTGTCTGGGTGACCTTCTCCGACTGACTCAGATGTAAACAAGTATTTTCCGTTTCTTTTCATGAAAATCTTTCCGTTCAGCCTTTAATAAGGACATAAGTAACTTTGAGTTTTTCTTAAAAAGTTTTCTGTTAAAAATATTCCTCTAAGAAATATCAATAGGCATATACCTTCTTGCAAAAATGATTTTAACCCCAAACAACACAGACAGGAAGATGAATGACATGAAGGCACCTGTATTTACTGAGAAAGCGCCAAAACCGGTAGGTCCATACAATCAAGCGGTGAAAGCAGGCAAATTCCTATTTGTCTCAGGGCAACTAGCAATTGATCCAAAGGAAGGCAAAATCGTTGCCAAAACCGTGACGCTACAGACAAGACAGGTTATGGAGACAGCATGTCATTTCCAACGGAAACTGCCCTGTTCCAAACAAAACACGCCTGCATAAACACAGCCCAAAGCGAAATTCTAAACTTCGCATGGAGCATGAAGAAAAACGGGAGAGCAGAGACCACAATAATCCCAAGAATACGGATGCTAAAGAACATCGGAAAACTCTGCAACATAACAGACCCCGAAGAAGTAAAAACAACATTATCGCAAATGAAATGGAGAAACATATCCAAAAAACAATTCGTATCCACATACACAGAGTTTCTAAAAACCCTAAACCCAAAAGTAACATGGGAAAAACCGCGCTATAAACCAGAGGAAAGATTGCCATTTATACCAACAGAAGCCGAAATAGACCAGTTAATAGCCTCATGTGGAGAACGAACATCAACATTACTTCAGACGCTTAAAGAAACAGGAATGCGAATTGGAGAAGCAACAATGCTAAAATGGATAAACCTAAACACACAGCAAAAAACATTAAACGTAACACCCGAAAAAGGAAGCAATCCGAGAATCCTACCAATCAGCAATAAATTAATAGATATGCTAAACAGGCTCACCCGAAGAACCGAACACATATTTAACCAAGACATAGACAGTCTAAGAACAACATTCACAAACCAAAGAAACGAAACCGCAAAAAAACTTAGCAGTGAAAGACTAAAACAAATATCCTTCCACACATTCAGACACTTCAAAGGAACAGTGGAATACCATAAAACCAAAGACATCATCCATGTCAAATACGTTTTAGGGCACAAAAAAATAGAGAGCACCATGATATACATCAACATAGAGCAAGCCACATTCTTAGCAGACACAGACGAATGGATAACCAAAGTATCACATAACATAGAAGATGAAACAAAACTAATCGAAGCTAATTTCCAATTAGTAAGAGCTATCAACGAAACAACCGCAATCTACAAAAAGCGAAAATAGAAACAATACCCTCTTTATTTACCGTTCAAGCATTAGGAACTGCTCCGCTGCGCTACGCTCCGCTACGCACAACCAAAAACTACAAGCGTCAAAAATCAAAATAAACAAAACAACCCCCTTTTATGTCAAAATTTAGCCACCTAACTGCTCCGCGTCGCAAGCTCCGCTCGGCAAACAACAACACAAAAGAGTTTAGACCCAATAATGAGAACAGCCCTCGCTAGTGTGCGATAGGCGTAACCAAGCCATGCATAAAACCACCAAAGAAGCACTTAAAACCGCAATAATTGCTACGTATCCAGTTATTCCTTTCACAACATTATTAATAAAATAACTGTCATCATATCTTGGAATAACTATTATCAAACTAATAATTATCGCCTGAATCGGTACTGTTATCAATCCGCGTAAACTTTCTAGGTCGCTCGAGCTTCCTCTTGTTTTACTGAGTGTACTAACAAGAGTAAAACATAGATTTGCAATAAGAATGTAGCTTACTATGCCAAATATGTCGTCAATGGTAAAGACGTAGTTTGATTCAATCACATACCTATAAGCAGAGAGTCCCCCAGTCCTTATAGCAAGCCAGATGGCAATCAATCCAACTATACCTACAGCAAGTATAACCACGCCCCATAAACTTTTGAAATCACTCTCGCTGCTTTTTCCAACAATCGCGAGATTACACGCCTTCCTTATGTCCCTGTCTATTCCAAATAGAAGCACTATGACAATAGTTGCAAAAAAGCTGGAAAGACTGCCAAAATCTAATGATATCTTGCCGAAGATGTAAGTCTGTATACCACTCGAAGAATAGCTAATAAAAAAAATTAACGTTACCACAACAAAGAAAGCTATAAATACGTAACGCGCAATGAATAGTCGTCCTTGCTCTTTCAGCTTCAACGTCTCACAACATAGATTTGCAGTTTTATCTCTTGCTTCTGTTTTGCATCAATCGTCTATTAATGTTTATCTTAAGCTCGCGCGCGAAAATAAACTCCCATCTCTTTTTTTAACCAAAGACAAAGAATAAAAAACGACAACACACAATCATATGTCATACACAAGCTCTCTTATCACATCAATTTCCAGACGGTACGCTCTCGCCTTCGGCGACCCGCTTCCCTACACAAACAAGAAATTAAACCCAACAAGAGAGCACCAAGAGAACAGACATAACAAAACTATTAAAACAAAATCTACAAGAACACTTTTAATCAACAACCGAGCAAAGCTCAAAAAACAACCATCCTAACGGATAACAAAACAAAACCGAGCAAAGCTCCAAAACCGACAGACACCATGAAGAGAAACCACACATCTAAACCAAAAAACCCACTCTAACGAGTAACAACAGGCAAAGACCTAAAACCCAAACACCAAACAAAACTCAAAACAACAACCGTCTAACGACAAAAACAGACAAAAACCTGAAACAACAACCATCGAATGCACGCTGAGAGCAAACAGGAAAAGACCAAAAATATTATTAACATTAAGAATTAAACATCAAAAAGGGTAGTCAAATTGGAAAGCTCTCATAATAGAATGGTTAAGATTCTAATAGAACAAGGATACAAAAAGCTTAAACAGCCTTATGAAAAAATCAATTTTACTAAAGACGTAGAAGAACAGCCTTATGAAAAAATCAATTTTACTAAAGACGAAGAAGAAGCAAATGACTTATTGAATAATCTTAAAGAGTTTCCTCATGCTTATGTTCTAGGCTGCATAATGGACAGACAAATCGAATCAGGAAGAGCTTGGATAATACCCTATAGAATCCAACAAGAACTTGGCGATTTTTCAATCTCAAAATTACTTCAACTCAACTTAAACCAAATTGAATACATATTCAAAAAGGAAAATCTCCACTGGCTTTATTCCGATATGACAAAAAACTTTTACCAAGCAATACAACAAATCAACGAAGTATACCACGGTGACGCATCACTCATTTGGAAAGATACTCCAAGAAGCGGCATGGTTGTTAGGCGATTTCTTAATTTTAAAGGTGTAGGATTTAAAATTGCGTCGATGGCAACCAACATTTTGGCAAGAGACTTTAAAATCTCAATGAAGGACCTTAATTGCATAGATGTTTCACCTGACAGACAAGTAAAAAGAGCTTTTATAAGATTAGAATTGGTCCCTAAAAATTCAAAAATCGAGGAACTTATGTATTGCGCTAGAGTGCTAAACCCAAACTACCCTGGAGTACTTGATTATGGATGCTGGAAAATTGGAAAAAATTGTAATAAACCCGAAGACTCTAAATGCAAACAATGCTATTTACACTGCCGTCTCTTCACCTGATACACTTTCTAACTTTCACCATGAGTGCTCACGCAAGCTAAAAAGCAACAACCGTTTAGCGACAAAAACAACAAAAAATAAAACCGCTGGAGTCAAACCAGCAAAACAAAGCCAAAAACAAACCATCCTAACGGATAACAAAACAACCATCCTAACGGATAAAATAACCTAAATCAGTAGAATGAACAGAAGGGTCAATACGCCAACGAGAACAAACATCAGACCGACCATTAACAATAATCTCACAAGAATTACTATCACGAACCCGATTATACCGAGAACAAGGCAAATGGTCAAAAGGACAAATTTCACCCAAGAAAATCACCCTTTATGCTTAAACCACAAAACATAAACATACACCTTCAAGCTAACTTCCATACCGATTCTTATAGGGCTTACGCCCACCAACATCAGCAACAACACGCCACACCTGCACACCATTCTCAAGCAACGGAAGCCAACTATCCCTAACGTAATCCAAAGCTTTCCTATCCTTAGCAAAAACCTTACTACCCGAATACTCTAAATCATACAATTCACTATTACAAAACGGACAAAGCTGTTTCCGCACTTCATAAGTAACCTTAAGCTGAGAATAACTACAATTCCCCCACCAAAAAATAACAGAATGCCGACTCTTAATGGAATTAACAACCAAAACCTGATTCATTAAGAAACCTCCCTAACAGGTAAAGCCGAGTGATTTGCTTGATACCAAAGAGTCCCAAAAATTGTAATCCTCTCATCCTTAACCTTAACAATAGTCTTACTCTGTTCATAAGAACGTCTCACCCGAGCTTCAAAACCATCACAATTAGCACAGGAATAAACAGAAGCCTTAAACAACCTCGGACAAGACCTACACTTATAACCACCCAAAATGAACCCAACAACATGTACGTGAGGATGCCAATTCCAACCCCACAAACCCCCCTTCTCAATAGACTCCCGATAAGAATAATAGGAGAAGCCATGATTCAACATACAACCCCCCACAACACCAAGAGAATACAATAATTTCTTAACCTTCAAACGAAATTTAGCATTCTCAAACTCAAACAAACCCCAATCACTCTCGGGAGGCGAAACTATAATATGCTGAGGCAAACCATAACGCTTCGATGCAACCTCTATCCGTTGAGTAGCATGGTCAGCAAGCCGTTTTGCCCAACCCGAAAAACAGCATACGGAACACAAAGGAGAATTGCACCACCGATGAATCTTACGGACAAAGGCATCACCAACATGTGAAACGCCTTCCAAATTAATTTGACTGTGCAAGTCTACCCGAAGGCAACCCTTAAACTTAGAAAACGTACCACAATAAGAATTCGTAGCTGAATGTTGACCAACCAACTCCCAAAAACCATGATGAGCAGATATATCCTTCGGAGCTTCACAATCACCAAACGACTTAGCATAATCAAAATACAACTTCTCAAGTTCTTTTTGAGATAAGCCATCAAGAGATGTAAAAACCGAACCAGAAAAAATAAACAACAAAAAAGCCGATAAAAACTCAATCATTCAAAAACCTTCCCTTGCGCTGGATATCCAAAAATGCACCAACACCCAAAATGCACCCAAAACATCCAGACACAAGGGAACCACACAAAAAATCTAACCAATTAAAATAATTAATAAAAAAAACCATTAAACAACCACCTCACCATTAACCGCAGACAACTGCAAAACAAAACGATACATCACAACAAACGAATCAGGAAAAGGAACCCCAGAAGAAACAAAACAAAAATCAAAAAACCTCTCATTACCAACATTATGCACCCATAACAAAATATCATCAGAAATCTTAAACTTCAATTCACGAAAAGTAAACAACCGAGAGCATAAACCAGCTCCATGTTCAACAGAAGCCGTAAAAAAACTATTTACAGAGTTAAAATTATTTTGGTATACCATGCTGTGTCGAATGACTGAGTGTTCCTTTCAGGTCCTTGCTTTGTTGCTTTTTGGTTTGGGGTTCAGTTCAGGTTCATTTTCATGAAAAGGTTGTAAATTGAAGCTTTCAGAAGCAACTCTTTGACTATGTTAGGCCACTTGACTGCGCAGATGTACTCTCCAAATATCCGCTTCAAAGATGAGAACGCTGACTCAGCCATCCATCGATAACCGTAACCCCTTTCGCGTCTCCAATCAGCATTGCCAAGCTGCTCCACAACAGCAAATTTACGAGGCATACAGCCTCCACCCTTAAACGAAGCGTTCTTGCGCACCCTAATCAACGGATCAATGCTCATGTCAGCAAGCATCCTGAAATTATTCTTAGAATCATACGCGCCATCAGCGATAACACCACTCAAAGCTGCCTTACTGGCTGAGCCATCTATCAGCCGCTTAAGCATGCGTCCGTCTCCAACATCTTCCTTGGTTACTTCAATGGCAAGGATCTGCTTGGTCTTAGTGTCAACGGCGATGTGTATCTTGATGAAGCCACGTTTAACTTTCCATTTTTTATGTATCCATTCTCCTCGATTAGAGACCTTTATGCCGCTTGAGTCCACAGCGATAGTAACATCCTTGTCCAGCGCTACAGACGATGCTAAATCAACCTTCATTTTTGAGATTCGCCACCAAATAGTAGTGTAGTCAGGAGCTTTGAGTCCGTCAACGTGCTGGCTTAACCCACGCATGAAGCCTTCCAGTTGCCGATACGGCAAAACATACGCGTGTACTACAGCCAACAGCTTGATAAATGATTCTGGGTAACGGTATCTGCCGCCTTCTTTGCCATCATTCATTGCTTTAAGTTCCCTAGACCAGCCTGCAACAAAGTCTAAATCTAGTAAAATCAAGCCTCTTTTCACTAACGCTTCGTTGTAGCCTTCCCAATCTCTCAACGAGCTCATAATTCAAGCGTTCTACACAGAACTAGTATTTAAGTTATTCAACACAGCCGTATACCATACAAAAATGCCCCGTATGAAGTGAAACGCTGACAACACAACCGCTCCATCAAACACTTCAACTTCACACGAGACTTATCAGCAAAAACACATCTCAACAAAACGCAAAAATCCAAACACAAATAAACTCGTTCCTTAAACCTAACCCAACAATCGAAATTGAGTTTAAATTTTTCAGCGTTCATTGAAAATATCAAACTTCAAAAACCCATATAATCCTTGCGAACAAAAAAAATACAAAAAACAACATACACCAGACAGACGAGATGCCAAGCCGAAATCTCAAAATCATTACGCAACAAGCCAACAAAAAACCAGCAACATCAGACAAAGTACAAGACACTAAACCCAAACAAGCCACTCCAATAAAATAATCAATAACACCAAACCGTTAACACACAGCCAGCAAAAACAAAACTGAAATAACACGCAACGACTCCAAATGAAAAAAGAAAAATCTAGCACACGCAAAAAACAGGGGTGCTGAACTTTTTTCAACCAAAAGCGCCACCTACCCCTGCAATCAGGGGATAGGAATGAGCGCCTTCGCTGATGCTCAGGTTCAGCACAAGGGGCAAGCCCCTTCCCAACCCCCACGAAGTAAAGACATTCATAGTATAAAACAAGACCACGCAAAGAAGGAAAAGAACCAACCTTTTTCAGAGAAAAAGGTAGCTAAAAAGCTAACGGGAACCAAAATAAAAACAGATTCAAACAACAAATTAAAAAACGAATCTTACATAGTGGGAAAACAGTATAATATTTTATATACCACTATCCCATTATACCTTTAATAAATGAAGGTAAAACCAAAATGAAAAACAAAAAATTAACATTCACCATAACCTCAGAAAACGAAAAACTACTGAGAGAAAGAAATCGCTACAAAGGTGACATGTCAAACATAATAAACCAAGCATTAGAACAATACTTCAACTCCAAGAAGGAACCACAACAATGATAGAAACAACAGAACCCATAGAAATTACTAAGGCTGAACAAATACTAAAGGCAGGTTATGGAGAACATAAAAGCCATCTTGGAAGCTGCAGGTTATGCTCTGAAAGATATTGTTCTATCCAATGTGTATCTTTCTTCTATGACTTTATTTGACGAGTTCAACAATGCATATGCCAAATACTTTGATAGCGAATTTCCTGCTCGCGCAACAGTTGGCATAGAATTAAAGGCAGATGCGCTTGTTGAGGTTTCAGTTGTTGCTTACAAAGACTAATCTGCATATTCTTTTTCACAAATTATAAAAACCTAACAATGCTTAGTTATAGCAGGGCAAAATATGGCTGTATCGCTAAAAAAGTTCATACAAGAAATTGCTGGAAAAAAAGCTCCAGGACCATCAACCAGCTTCACCGTATTCCATGTTTTCTATGCTTTAGAGCTTATGGCGCAGAAACCTCTTGGCAGAAACAAACTGGCTAAGAAACTCAATGTTGGTGATGGAGCAGTACGCACAATAATAAGCAGGCTTAGAGATGCTGGTTTAATTGAAACCTCAAAGGAAGGCTGCAGTTTAACGAAAAAAGGTTTAGACGTTTGGGGGCAATTTGAACAAGTTTTTCCTAAACGGGTTGAAATTCCAAAAAATGAATTGAATAGATCTGAATTTAATTTTGCTTTTTTGGTGAAAAACAGCGGTCAAAAAGTTCGGTCGGGAATTGATCAGCGGGATGCGGCTATCATTGCTGGCGCACGAAAAGCTTTAGTTATCGTTTTCAGGGATGGCCATTTGCGTATTGAATCAGTCAGTAACTCTGTAGAGAAGGATTATCCGAAGGCAGCAAACCAAATTCTTAAGGAGTTAACGCCTGAGGACAATGACGCCATTGTTATCGCTTGGGCTGATTCAGCTTTGAAGGCTAAGGGCGGAGCCTTTGCAGCAAGCTGGTCACTGATTAACGCTTAAGATTAGGTCGTGTATTTTTCTCCTTCATTTAAGATTCGTTCAAGTGTTGTGTTAATGTTAGTCATGCCTTCGTTTGTTTTGGAGGAAAGGGGCATCAACAAAAATTGTAAGCCGAGCTTGTTAATGGCTTGCATCATGTTGCGGCTGAAGAGGCGTTTTGTGCCTTCAAGTTTCTCTTCAATCGCATCTTCCAGTGCTCTAGTGTTCGCTGACCAAGTGACAATTGCCTGTGCATCTTTTTTTGGTATTAAATCAGTTTTTGAGAGAACATGCAGTTGCGGCTGGAAGAAGCGGTTGTAGACTGCGGCTGAAAGGAACATGTTTGAAACATAGTTAAGCGGATTGATTGAGAAAACGGCGTCAAAGAGGTAAATTAACGCTTTAGGCTCCTTTGTTAACTCATCAACTATGTACGGTCCACTTGCTCTGAAAGCAAACAACTCCATCTGCCCGGGAGTATCCACTAAGACGATGTCAGCGTGGGCTTCTTCGATGTCGCGGGTTAAATTTTCGATTTCATCAGCGATTAAATCGGCCGCCATAATCACTGCGCCGTTTGGTCCTAAACCATATTTCTCCATTATATCGCCGACGTCCACATAATTGCGTACGTCAACATCTGGTGAGTAAGGGAGTTTCAATGCGCCAGGATCTAAATTGACTACGGCAACGTCTTGTTTTGACATTTTTAGCCATTCGCTGAAGGCTGCAGTGAATAGGGATTTGCCTGAGCCGGCTGTTCCAATAATAAACGCGAGGGGCACCTTTTTTTCTCTCCGCTTAACGTGTGAATCACTCTAAAAGTAATAACCTTTATGTTATTATGTCCCAGAAGATAGTGCGCTAGTATTCTTTTGCTTCTGTCTGTGAAGCGGGTTTAATATTTTAGGGATGTGCGAATCACTTTTTGGTAGATGTAAACGAAGCAGATTGCTGTGAAAGCTGTTAGTGTCATTTCAATTGTGAGAATTGTTGGGTTTGTTTCTATTGCCCTGAAGTATCCTTGCATGAGGATATCTGAGAAGACGAGGATTTGGAGGAATATTGCGCCTCCTAAGCAGCTTAAGCCTAGACTGGGGATAACTAGGCTGATTCTGTGGTTTAGCCCTTGTTTCCCAGAAATGTTTCGACGGAAATATGCAAAAGCAGGCGATATCATGCTATATAGATAATAATCTTGTAGTTAGATTATGCAATAAGACTTTATTTAATGCAATTTAAGTAAGCAGATAAATATGGGTACCTGTACAATGCGTGAAGCCCCGTGCAAGTCGCGGGAGCAGATGGTTCAAGACAGAAGCGGATGGCACGCGCAGATGCATTAAATGTGGCCAACCGAGGTAAAAGCCAGCAAATAATGAACTGCTCTTAAAGGCAAGCTTCAAAGTTCAGAAATTGTTTTGGCTCATGCGATTGTATCGTTTTAGCCTTGAGCGAGTATAGAAACAAAGATCTCTATATAGTTACTAAAAACTACTAAGGCATTTCTTAATTGGTTCATTGTCAAAGTAATTATGGGAAACGTAAACAAATGGAAAAAATGAATACTTCAATAACTTTCACTTGCCCAGGATGCAAAGAAACCTTCGAATTCGACCCTGTAGATGAATACCAATTAGTGTCATGCCCAATCTGCGGAATCGACTTCATGACCGTCCGAAAAGGCCAAACATTACTGCTTGAATCCTTTGAGTTTAACCCAAATGAAACGTCCCGTCTGGTCGATCTAAGTGAGGTGACAATGGTTGAAAGTTAAATGTGTAGGATGCGAAAGAAAATTTGATGTTTACCCCGAAAACTTCTCCAACTACGAAATAGTCTTCTGCCCAATCTGCGGACTAGACCATCAAGTCATCAAGAAAACAAGCCACGTTACAATAAAATCATTACAATGTGCATAAAAATCAAAAAAACAACCATAATTCTCAGTTTTTTAAATCTCTACGCCATATTTTAAAGAGTTATCCCGATGGCTTGTAATAGCACAAGCTTTTAACTCTCAAAAGCTTTCTTAACTTTTATGAAAGAACTGGAAGTCAAAATTTTAGAAGTCAACAGAATAAAGATTGAAGAAACCCTCGCCAGCTTAGGCGCCAAAAAGGTTTTCGATGGCGACATCCAAACCTTGTTTTTTGACTTCAAAGATGGCACAATAATTAAAGCAAAAAACGTGTTACGCTTAAGGAAAGAACAAGATAAGACCGAATTAACATACAAAAAAGTTCACATTACAGAAACAGCCAAACTGGCGGAAGAATATTCCGTTGACGTTTCAAACCTGGAAACAATGAAGAAAATCTTGGAAAACATAGGTCTATCCATAACCGAAAGCATGCAGAAACACAGAGTCAGCTACACAATCGACCACACACGCTTTGACATCGACCGCTACGTCGGCAACTACAGATACATTCCTGAGCTTCTAGAAATAGAATCCGAAAACATTGATTTAATCCACAAGTACGCTGCACTTTTAGGATTCAAAGCCAAAGACTGCCTGCCATGGTCAACTGACGAATTAATCCGCCACTATTCCATCAACAAAGAAAAAACCAAAAACTGAAAAAGCTCGTTGTTCTAAGGAGCAAACCTGGCAGGTCGTTAACGAGCAGGACGACCTTAACTATATAGTCTATTTATAACTATAGATTCTATTTTCGGAGTCCTTAATGACAACTTCCTTTCAATTGAAACAAGGTAACGCCAGATGCACAGAAAAGTTCCCCTCTTCGAATATGAGACATTTGCAGTTCGCAAAACAAAATGCGTCGAATCTGACGATTTGTCAAGGAAGCGCGAACGCTGAAGGTAAATAACTCAGCTCCAGTGAGGAATTATTTTTTACACAGATCGCTTGATAAGTCACAAACACCATTTTATAGCCCAAGGTAATTAATTCACGCCAAAACAAATGAAAATCCACTAGGTAAAAGCCCTTGTCAGCTCCAAATACCCTTGATTCAGAAGCAAACAATGCCTTGAGCCAGAAAAAACTTCTAGATAACCCAAGCTATTTCATTAACAGGGAACTCAGCTGGATAAGATTTAACAAACGCGTCCTTGAGGAAGCACAAGACCTGTGGCATCCCCTACTAGAAAGGGTAAAATTCATCGCCATCTGCGGCAGCAACCTTGACGAATTCTTCATGACACGAATCCCAAGGCTCATGAAAAAAATCAAGGCAGGATCTGACGAAAAATCAATGGATGGAATGACAGCCATCGAGCAGATTGAAGCTACAAGAAAAGAAATAATACCCTCTAATCGAAAAGCATGCTGCTTGCTGGCGAAACGAACTTCTTCCCGCTCTTGCGAAAGAAAAAATCTTCATTTGGAAATTTAACCAATTAGGAGAAAAAGATAAGGAAAACTTGCGTGAATTCTTCAAGCAATCCATTCTTCCGTTCGTCAAAACTCATAAGGAAGGCTTCGATGGCGCGGCAATTGAGAATCTTCACGTCACACTCTACGTATCAGGCTTTGCTAAGCAAGATTTTTACTGCTTAGTTGATGTCCCGACCGAAGAGTTTGGAAGGCTGATAAGAATCCCAAAAAGCGTATACAGCCAAGACATAGAGTATAACTTTGTCTTTGTTGAAGATTTGATGGTAAATAATTTAGACCTGATTTTCCCAAATGAAAAAAACCTGACAGCGTACCAATTTAGACTTACACGAAATGGAGAAATAGACATTCTAATGGATGAGTCAGCAGACTTCTCAATTCTGTAAAGAAGAGTCTGTCGACCAGAAAAGCTGGGTTCCCAAGTAGGCTAGAATTTGAAAGGAAAGTGCCGGCAGTCATTAAAGAAGGAATAGCTGTAGCCTTAGGCTTGCCAGATTATTTAATCTACGAGTTTGATGGACCACTCGGGTTCGTGGATCTCTGGCAAATGCTAAAAATAAATCGCCCCGACCTTAAAGACAAAAGTTTTCTCCCGTGCATTTCGCCACTTCTGACCCCTGAAAAGGATATGTTTGCAACCATCGACAAACAAGACTTTGTCTTATATCACCCCTATGACAGCTTTGAAGTAATCATTGATCTGCTAAGAGAAGCCGCTAGGGATAGTAATGTTTTGGAAATCTGCATAACAATGTACCGTATGGATCATAACTCGCCGGTTGTTGGCGCATTGATAGAGGCTGCCGAGAAAGGCAAAAAAGTAACTGCAATAGTAGAATTGAAAGCTAAATTTGATGAAGAAAACAATATCCTTCTCGTTTCAAAACTCAGGGAAGGTGGAGTAAATACCGTTTATAATTTTCCCAATTTTAAGGTTCATGCAAAACTCTGCTTAATTGTCAAAAAAGAAAAAGATAAACTAATAAGATACTCGCACATCGGATCAGGGAACTATAACGCGGTTACAGCGAAAATTTACGGCGACATAGGCTACCTAACAGCAAACCCCGAAGTGGGAGCTGAACTTGAAGAGCTTTTCAACATAATTATAAACGGGCTTCAAGAAAAAGAATTCAAACACCTTCTTGTGGCACCTAAAACGCTGAAGAGCGAAATTCTCGGTCGAATTGACAGGGAAATAAGTTTTCACCAAAAAACAGGCAAAGGCTACTTAGCTTTTAAACTTAACAACTTAGAGGAAACTGAAATTATTCAAGCCTTATACAGGGCATCGATGGCTGGAATCAAGATTGACCTCAACGTCCGAGGCTTATGCTGCTTAAGACCTGGAATAAAAGGAATAAGCGACAACATTTCAGTGATATCCATAGTTGGACGCTTCCTTGAACACGCCCGAATCTATTACTTCCATGATGATGCTGAAGAGGAAGTGCTTATTGGCAGCTCAGACATGATGTTCAGAAACCTCAACGAAAGAATTGAAGTTCTCTTGTCAGTGCCTGACCCACACCTGCGCCGCGCTATCCTTGAATACATGCTTAAAATCCACCTTCACGACAACGTTAAAGCAAGAAGATTACTGCCTGATGGGACATACGAGAGAGTAACACCTAAAGAAGGCGAAAAAGTCATCAACTCTCAAGCGTGGCTCATTCAGCACAGAGGCATTTGGAATGAACGCCCCAATTAATTCTCAAACATGCCAAAGTGACACAAGCTACTGCAAATTCGGCTCTGAAACGCTCCTAAAACTTCTTCCAGTTTTTGAAGACCAAATTGAGGGCGTGATGAAAAGCGACGATATCGAATATGTTCATAAAATGCGTGTTACCTCCCGCAGACTGAGAGCTGCGCTGCCCCTTTTCAGGTTCTGCTTTCCTGGAAAAGAATTCAAGGAATGGGCAAGTCAATTAAAGAAAGTCACGCGTCTACTTGCCGACGCAAGAGATCTTGATGTTCAAATAGCCTTCATAGAGCAGTACACGAAAAAACTGAAGTCTACAACTGAAAAAGCATGTGTAGACATACTGCTTAAGGATCATAAAGACCGCAGAAAAAGCATTCAATCATCCGTTGTTAGCGGATTGGAGAAACTAGAAGCATCAGACATTTTACAGGATATTCGCAAGTTTTGTGAACAAACCATTGCAGAACAATCAAATGCTACTTTTGATTCCAATCAGGTGCTGGAAAAAGCTCATTGGCACATATCCTTTAGACTAGACGATTTCCTATCGATGGAAAAATACGTTTACTTAGAAAATAAAAAGCTAAAGCACCACGAGATGAGAATATACGCCAAGAAACTCCGCTATACTATGGAAGTCTTCGCACCACTATACAAAAACAAACTCGCAAAAGAGATTGAAACAATAACAGCTTTTCAAGATGTACTGGGAGAAATGCACGACTGCGATGTCTGGGTAGATTATATACCTAAATTCATTGACAAAGCAAAAACCAAAATAAAATCTAAAGGAAACAAAAAAGAAGATACCACAAAATTTGAGAAGGCACTTTTGAACTTCTTAGCTTATATAAAAGAACAAAGAAGAGACCATTATAACCAATTCGTTCGTCTTTGGAATAAAAATAAAAACAATAACTTTTTTGTTAAACTCAGGAAGACAACCAACGCTGGATTAACCATGACTAAAGCAAAAACAAAACAATTACTTGCAAATCCCGACGTTAAAATTGCTGTTTTGTCGGATGTTCATGCTAACCTGCAAGCTCTGGAAAAAGTATTCGAAGATGCTGAAGGACGAGGCGTAGAAATTTTTCTCAACGCAGGTGACTCGATAGGGTTCGGTCCTTACCCAAATGAAGTAATAGAGATGTTATGCGAAAAAAATGTGCTAAGCATCGTGGGTAACTATGATTTGGAAGTTATTGAGGGCAAAGCCAAAGCTAAAGGCGAAAAAAAAATTGCTTTGGAATTTGCCAGAAAAGAGCTGGCAAAGTCATGCGAAGGTTATCTTCATTCTCTACCTCGTGAACTTAGACTTGAGGTCGCAGGCAAAAAACTGTTTGTAACACATGGGAGCCCCCAGTCGATTGAAGAGCACATTTACCATGACACGCCAGTTGAACAGCTAAAAACTCTTGCTGATGCTGCCAAGGCTGATGTGATAATCGTTGGGCATTCTCATGATCAATTTTTGAGACAGGCAGACGAAGTTCTGTTTCGTCAACCCTGGAAGTGTGGGAAGGCCTGGCGACGGAAACCCTCAGACAGCTTATGCAATCTTGAGCTTTAACCCCTTCAATGTTGAGTTGATCCGGTTAGACTATGATGTCAAGGCTGCTGCAGACGCTCTTAGAAAAAAGGCGTTGCCTGAAAGTTTCGCTCAGATGCTTCTTCGCGGCGTGTCTCTCGAAACTATAATCGAAGAGGATCACACCAAAAAGGATGCCATGGTTCAAAACTGCAAAGAAATTGCAGAAGCCTCTCAGAAGATTTCGAAAACCTACTGGCAAGATACTGAACATTACACGCAGGTTACCCGACTTGCTTTAGAGTTCTTTGACGGCTTAATCAATGTGCATCAGTTGGGCGAGCGGGAACGATGCTGGCTTGAATGCGCCGCAATTCTGCATGATGTAGGCTTGTCAAAAGATAGAGGCGGTCACCACAAAGAATCAGCCAAGCTCATCCTCAACGATACGCAACTGCCATTCACCTCTCAGGAAAGACGAATAGTGGCAAGCATAGCCCGATACCACCGCAAAGGTTTGCCCAAACCGAAACATTACAACCTTGCGACGTTGGACCGCGTAACCGTCCACAAAGTAAAGATTCTGGCCAGTCTTCTCCGCGTAGCAGACGGTTTAGACTACACTCACCAGTCAATCGTAAAAAGTTTAAACATCAAAGTGGACACCAAAAGAATTATTGCGGAATGCGTATCCGAAACTGAATCGATGCTGGAAGAGCAGGCTTTTAATAAGAAGAAGGATTTGTTTGAAAAGGTCTTCGCTAGAAAAATGGTGCTGGTATGGAAGCGACAGTAAAAACCGCTGGACATGTAGTTGGGTTTGTCGACATCGGGACAAACGCTGTGCGTCTTTTAGTGGTGAGGATAAACCCCAATTTCTCTTACACCATCATCAGCCAAGAAAAAGAAGTTATCAGACTAGGCGAACAAGAATTCAAAGACAACATACTAAGACCAGAAGCCATGGAACGCGCCATTTTTGTCTGCGGAAAATTCTCTGAGCTCGCCAAAACTTATGGCGCCACTGAAATAATAGCTGTCGGAACCTCTGCCATTCGAGAAGCGCTAAACCAATCCGATTTCCTTCAAAAACTTCTCAGCGAAACAGGACTCAAGGTACAGGTGATTTCGGGACAAGACGAAGCCCGCCTGATTTGGTTGGGCGTTTCAAGTGGAATAGATATCGGCGAAGAAAAGGCTATTTTCATAGATTTAGGCGGTGGCAGCACCGAAATTGCCATCGGAAACCAGCACGAATGCTTTTATGTGAACAGTCTTAAGTTAGGGGCAATTAGGCTAACAACTCAATTCATCGGCGAAGGCTGGACTGGACCCATAACAAGCAATGACTATAAGGAGATGAAAAATTACGCTTGCAGCAAGGTTCACGCCGTTAAAGCGAGAGTCCTCGAGTACGGCGTCAGGCGGGCGTGGGGGTCATCAGGCACAGTCATAAACTTGGCAGAAATCGCGAACAAACTTTTCAAGAAAAACGGCAATGGAGGCGTTCTCACCCTATCAAGGAAGAACCTCAAAAAGTTAGCGCCGATTCTTTGCTCTCTTTCCCTCGAAGAAAGAAAAAAGCTGCCTGCTATTAACCCCGACCGAGCCGACATCATAATTGCTGGAGCAGCCATAATTGAGGCGATCATGGAAGAGTTCGGTTTGGAAGAAATCTGCATCAGCCACAGAGAACTGCGGGACGGTCTGCTTGTTGAATACTTGTCGAATTTTGAGGGCTTTCGAGAACTACAAAAGGCACCGATGAGGAACAGGAGCGTTTTGCATTTAGGTAGATCTTGCAACTTCGATGAGAAACATTCGGAAACTGTGGCTTCTTTGGCGTTGCAGCTTTTTGACAGCGCAAAACAAATTGGGCTACACAATTTGGGTGAGACAGAGAGAGAACTCTTGAAGCATGCTGCAACGTTGCATGATGTCGGCGATTTTCTTTCGTTTAATGACCATCAGCTTCATTCTCACTATATCATTAGCAACGCTGAGCTTCTTGGTTTTGACCCGAAAGAAACCCAAATAATGGCTAACATAGCACGTTTCCACAGGAAAAAGTTACCTTCCAAAAAAGCATTGAAAATCACAGGATTAGACGAAAAAACCAATGATACTATTGCCATTCTTTCAACATTTCTCCGATTTGCAGAAAAGCTTGACCGAAGCCACTGTGGACTTGTAAAGAAAGCAGAATTTGTCAAAGTCAATAAAGACCAAGTGCTGCTCTCGTTTTATTCAGACTCAGACTGCAGCCTTGAAGAATGGAGCATTATCCAGAATCGGCAAGCGTTCTATGAAGCCTTCGAGAAGCAACTGGACGCTAAATGCACAGTTACACCAAGTACGCAATAAAGCTGCAGCTCTCAAACGACTATTTTTATCCTGCATTCAAATGGATTGTTTTGTTTCTGTGATACGTTTATTCTTTTTCCAGTTCAGCTTTTGCCTTTTCCAAAGCTTCGTATTGCTCTTTGCTTAAAACAGGATATTTTAAATCCAGCTTCTTAATTTGGGACACTATAATCTCAGAGATTGATGCATGGGTAACCCATTTCTTGTCTGCAGGGATAATATACCAAGGCGCCCATTCAGTGCTTGTCTGATTAAGCATATCTTCGTATGCTTCCATATAATCATGCCCATTTTGAGCGTTCTGAAAGGTCAGTGAGCGAAAATTTCCAATTTTTGTCAGGGTCTTCGAGGCGTTTAAGCAGCCGCTGTTTCTGCTGATTCTCTGAGACATTAAGGAAGAATTTCAGCACTATCGTCCCGTTCCGAACTAAGTGCCGCTCAAACATGTTTATGTCCTCATATCGTTGATTCCAGAACTGCTTTCCCTCCACCTCCGGAGGTAGCTTGGTCTTTTCTAAGACCTCTGGACGAACCTTAACAATGAGCACATCCTCATAGTATGAACGATTGAAAATGCCTATGCTTCCCCTTTCTGGAAGAGCTTTCGTGTTACGCCATAGAAAATCGTGATTCAGTTCCTCTTCAGATGGAGTTTTGAAAGCAGTAACTTGGCAACCTTGAGGGTTAACCCCCGACATTACATGACGGATTGTACTGTCTTTTCCAGCCGCATCCATCCCTTGGAGAATAATCAACATGGAATAGGTGTCGCTTGCCCAAAGCAACTCCTGCATTTCAACCAGTTTCTGCCTGTTCGCTTCAAGAATAGCTAATGCTTGTTCTTTTACTGCTTTTTTGCCCTCTTCGTCTTCCTTTTTCTTAGCCCATTTCGGAATCCAACCTGAATCAAAATCCTTCAAACTAATCTTTTTGCCAGGCGACACCTTGAAATCTTCTGAATCCATCGACATCTAAAACAGCCTCATTGAGAATAGGTTACGCTGCCTAATAATAGCTACTCTATCAATCAAAGAGCCGTACAATTAAGATAACCAACCCCAAAAAAATCTACCAAGATTGGTATATGATTGCTAACCAACAACAAAATAAAGGGGATCTTATTCGAAAAAAGCCTATTAGAAAAACAAGAGACTCACTAATCAAAAGAAAAAAGGGAGAGAAGAAGCTAGCTGGGATCTTTATTTTAAGTTGTTATTTCGCTGTCTGAAGTCTTTGCCTTTTCTGGCGTTTCTGCGGCAGTTTCCTCTTTGCTTGGCATGCTCTGTTTTGGCTGATGTTTCCGCCTTTGCTGCTGGTTTCTTTGTTGAAGCAATTTTTGGCTTTGAACTGGGCTTTGTTACTGGGGCGGCTATGGCTTTCGGTGTGGCGGCCTTGGTCTTTAAAGCTGGAGCTTTTTTGGGCTTAAAAGCTGGAGTTCCTTTGGGTTTAACGTTGAGTTTCTTTTTGGTGTTCCAGATTGGAAGTTCACCGTGATCTTCTTTGAATTTGGCGAGCAATTCTTCTTGCATAATTCTTGGTTTGTCGGTTAGAATCCAGCCTATAGCGGCCTTTTCTATGTAGCCTTCGTCGAAAAGCATCTGGTTGATCTTCTTACTGTTTTTTCCTCCGTATCCTGCCAAATATCCGCCCAGTATCCTTTTGACGGGTTTTTTTGTGCGTCCTATGTATAGAATATCAGATTCTGGTTTTCCTGAGAGTTCCTTATCCACTATTATGATGACGCTACCTTTGTCTGAAGGCAAATTTGAGTGTGTTAGCGTTTTCAGCGGGAACCATTCGGAGAATCCTGTTTCGATTAAAGTTTTAGAATTCATAATTCACTAAGAACTATTAGAGAGATTTAACTATTTCCACTGTAGTGGAATGAGCAACTATATAGCACTTTCAGACGGTTTTTACGAAAGAGTTATGCTGAATGAAAGAGAGAAAAAACTCGCAAGCTTTGTTTATCACATCGAGGCATATGACATGAACACTCGCTTTGACCCTAACGGCTCCACGACAGACTCTAGCTACTGCCGTTTCGGGGCTGAAGCCCTCGCGAAACTTCTTCAAACCATTGAAGCCCAAATAGAAGGGGTTGAAAAAAGCGAAGACATAGAGTACGTCCATAAAATGCGAGTCACTTCCCGCAGAATAAGAGCCGCCATGCCTCTTTTCAGAGAATGTTTTCCAAAGAAACGCTACAAAAAATGGCTAAACGAAATCAAGAAAGTTACTCAGTTCCTCGGCGCTGCAAGAGACTTGGACGTGCAGATCGCGGTCATAAAAGACTACATTAAACAGCTTCAACCCACCGAGCCCAAAACGGGAATGGAGGCTCTGCTCGAGTGGCACATTGACCAAAGAACATACCTGCAATCGAACATAATTAACGGACTACAAGAGCTTAAAGAGTCAAGAGTTTTGCAGCAAACATCCTGTTACTGCGAACAAATCATCAAGGAAACAGCAAGCACCTCTTTCGACTTGTTCGCCGTTCGCGAAAAAGCCTTCTGGCAAATATCCCCAAAACTCGACGAGTTCCTAGCCATGGAAGATTACGTCCATAAGGAAAACGAAATCCTCAAACACCATGAAATGCGCATTCGAGCCAAATGGCTCCGATACACTATGGAAACGTTTGCACCGCTCTACCAAGAAGAACTTTCGGAAGAGATAAAAATGATGAAAAATTTTCAAGATACGCTTGGCGAAATGCACGACTGCGACGTATGGATCGAACGTATTCCAAAATTCATAAACGAGATCGAAAACGAAATCGCAACATTCCCAGAAAACGAAAAAGCGATCGCCGAGGGCAATCAAGATCTTCTCAAGTTCCTCGACCACATTAAAGAAAAAAGAAAAAACCACTACGAAAATTTCGTAAGTTTTTGGGATAAAGAGAAGAGCAAAAACGCCTTTGAGGAATTGAGGAAAAATGCGAGCGCAGGTTTTGTAGCCGCGGGATATAGAACGGAAGCAGAACTGGAAAATCCCTACGTGAAAATCGCGGTAATTGCAGATATTCACGCCAACCTGAATGCTCTTGAAGCGGTACTGCAAGACGCGGAACGCCGAGGAATAACTGTTTTTCTAAACGCCGGCGATGTAATAGGGTTCGGAGCTTTTCCCAACGAAGTCATCCAGACGCTATACTCGAAGAATGCTCTCAGCGTAATAGGAAATTACGACCTTGAAGTCTTGGACAAGAATAACAGGGGGAAAGGCCCTAAAAAATTCGCTCTAGAATACGCTAGAAAGACACTAGCAAAGGCTTACGAAACCTATCTTCGCACCTTGCCTTCCAAACTCGAGCTTGAAATCGCTCACAAGAAACTTCTCATGATTCACGGAACCCCCGACTCGGTTGACGAACATCTTTATCATGACACGCCAGAGGAGAGATTTCAGGAATTGGCCAAAACCGCGGGCGCGGACATAATTGTCTTTGGCCATTCACATGAACAATTCACAAAAAAAGCTGGCGAAGCCTTATTCATTAATCCTGGCAGCGTGGGAAGGCCTGGGGACGGAAACCCTCAAGCCGCCTACGCAGCGATCACCGCCAGCCCCTTTTCTGTTGAGCTGGTAAGGGTTAGTTATGACGTGGAGGCAGCGGCCGATGCTCTTAGAAGGACAGGAGCTCCTGAAAGTTACGCCCAGATGCTGCTTCGCGGGCTATCTCTTGAGGATATAATCGCGGAAGACAAGGCTCGAGAGAACGACATGGAAAGAAAATGCACTTTGATGGCGAGAAGCACCCGAAGAGTCGCAAGGAAATATTGGCCAGACATGAAGCATTCGGAGCAAGTGAGAAAACTGTCTCTGGAACTCTTTGACGCCTTGCAAGACCTGCACAAGCTCGGCAAGAGGGAACGTTGCTGGCTCGAATGCGCGGCGATTCTTCACGACATAGGCTTGTCGCAAGGACCGAAAGCGCACCATAAGAAATCGCTGAACCTGAT
>CAWJIN010000016.1:0-21272 GCA_963842865.1 Candidatus Bathyarchaeota archaeon
ACAAAACCAGTCACTGACTACGTTTGTGCCAAACAATCTGACACACAAATGTTTACCGTGTACTTCCATGAGCTGTTGCGGCAAGGCGTGTTTATCCCGCCGTCACAGTTTGAAACTTGCTTTTTATCAACCGCTCATTTGGAAGTTGATTTGAAGCATACGATAAGCGCTTTCGATAAGGCGCTCAGCAAGGTAGCAAAGGGGAAAACGAGTTAAAATGATTATAAATGTTGGCACCAGAGGAAGCATACTTGCGCTTGCCCAAACAGAAAGAGTTCTCAAACAGGTTAAACAGGCACAACCGCATGTGGAGTTTAACATAAAAATCATCAAAACCTTAGGCGACAATGAACAAAGCAAACCTCTGTTCACCATTGACTGCAAAGGCGTTTTTGAAAAAGAAATCGACCAGCAAGTAATCAAAGGTGAAATCGACTTTGCCGTTCACAGCCTAAAAGATGTGCCCATTGTTGAACAACAAACTGGCACGATCATAGCCGCAATCCCCAAAAGAGATTCGCAAAACGATGTGTTCATCTCAAAAGGCAAAGTGCCGCTAAACGAGTTAGCCAAAGGCTCAGTTGTTGGAACAGGCAGCCTGAGAAGAATGGCGGAAATCAAGTACATCTACCCCGACTTAGACGTACAGCCAATCAGAGGCAACGTGGACACCAGAATCAATAAGGTTAGAAAAGGCGAGTTTGCAGGCGTTGTCATAGCTGAAGCAGGACTCGAAAGAATGAATTTAATAAACGAAGTAACCGAGCGCTTACCACTTGACCGGTTCCCATCAGCAGCGGGACAGGGGGCTTTAGCGGTAGTCGCCAAAGAAGGCAACGAAAATGTTATAGCGCTTTTGCGGTGTGTTGAAGATAAAGCGACAAGGGCTGAGATTACGGCTGAGCGAAGCCTAGTGTTTCAATTGGAAGGCGGCTGCCGAGTGCCAATAGGCGCGGTTGGACGAGCAAACGGCAACGACCTGTCGCTTTTTGGCTGCATTTACTCACTTAACAACCGAAAGAAAATCAGTGCATCCGCACAAGGCACCTTAGCTGAAGCTGAAATGCTAGGCGAAAAAGTCGGTGCAAGCCTCATAAAACAAGGAGCCAAAGATTTCGAGAAGGAATGGAGAGAAAAGTATGGGGCATGGTAAAGTTTACCTTGTAGGCGCTGGCCCCGGCGACCCCAAACTGCTCACGGTTAGAGCGGTCGAATTGCTAAAAGAGGCTGACGTTGTAATATATGATAGGCTAGTTGGCGAATTAATTCTCAACTTAGCCCCAGAAAAAGCAGAGAAGATTTATGTTGGAAAAAGAACAGGCAAACATGAGGTCCCACAAGACAAGATTACTGAGTTGATAATTGAGAAAGCCCAACTCGGCGGCAAAGTGGTGAGGCTCAAGGGCGGCGACCCGTTTATTTTCGGCAGAGGCGGCGAAGAAGCTGAAGCCCTTGTGGAAAAAGGCATCGAATTTGAAGTTGTACCTGGAGTCAGTTCAGCGATTGTGGCTCCTGAATACGCTGGCATACCGTTAACGCATAGAGATTACGCTTCTTCAGTGGCGATTATCACGGGGCACAAGGCAGGCGACGCGGAACAAGTAATTAACTGGGCAAAAATAGCCGACGCCGTGGACACGATGGTTATTTTGATGGGTGTGGAATCGCTTCAAGCTATAACGGAAAAACTAATTGAAGGAGGCTTAAACCCAGAAACGCCCGCAGCCATAATCGAATCAGGCACACTAAAGAACCAGAGAACAATCATTGGCAAAATAGGCACGCTGGCAAAAGACGCGGAGGAAAAACAGGTCAAACCGCCGGCAGTTATAGTTATAGGTGAAGTTGCAAACTTAGGCAGGAAACTCGCATGGTTCAAAAAGCCCCTGGTCTGAAAGGAAAAACAGTTGCTATAACACGCCCGGCAGGTCAGGCGGAAGAAGCGGGCAAACTAATCGAGGAAAAGGGCGGAATACCATACTTTATACCTGCAATAGAAATCAAAGGTTTAACCAATTTTTCACCAGTAAAAAAATTCGTCAGTGAACTATTGGAAGGACAAGTTGACTATGTTATTTTTATGAGCACTAACGGCGTGAAATACCTTTTCAGCGCTGCCGAAACCCTAAAGCAATCCGGCCAATTGAAGGAAGGCTTAGCTAAGACGTTTGTTATTGCTGTTGGCCCGAGAACTGCTCAGGCTCTGGAACAAGAATACCACGTGCATGTGAGCTTAGTCCCGTTGAAATACAGCTCTGAAGGATTAATCGAGTGCTTACAAGACAAAGAAATTTCAGGCAAAACTATACGCATTCCAAGAACTACTGGAGCAACACCGACCTTAACTGAGAAGCTCAAGGAAATGGGCGCCAAAGTCGAAGAAGTCTACGTTTACGAGTCAGGCTTCCCCATGGACAAGAAATTGAACGACAAGTTTTTTCAAGATTTAACCTCTGGAAAAATTGACGCAATCATCTTCGGCAGCGGATTAAGCGCCAAAAACATTTTCAAAATGCTCACTGAAAACGCACCGATGGAAACGCTCCGTGCCCTAATAAATAGTAAAGTTACAACTGTTGCAATTGGACCCACAACTGCCGAAGCCCTAAGAGAAATGGACATAAAAGTTGACGTAATGCCCCAAGACTACTTGTTTGAAGAAGCCTTAACAGCGTTAGCACGGCACTGGGAGCGCTAAGAGAACATTTTTAGCCATCTATTAGGCAAAATGCGAGCAAAGCTCCTTAATTAAAGAAAGAAGAGCCGGGATAACTTCTGTCAATTTGTTTGCACATTTATTCTATGAATAGCTAGTTGGCAATCAATCTATTTTGTAAAATACTTTAGCTTAAAGCTATTTAATGAGGAACTTAGAACAAGGCAGAAGCTTGGAATACGAACTCTATTTGTAAAAAGATTGATACCTTATTTATCGTAGACTTTTTTGCGGTGACCAATAGTTCGAATAATTATTGCTTGATTAGATATTTGATAAATTACTCTATAATCGCCCGATCTATAAGACTTAAGCTCACTTAGGCGTCCCACCAACTGTTTGCCAGCAAAAGGCTGTTCTTCTAGAATCCTCAAATCTCTAAGTACTCTAATCTGAGTTTGCCTGTCAAGGCGCTTCAACTGTTTTAGAAATTCCTTGGTAAAGATGAGCTTAAAGTTCTTTTTCATTGATGCCCAGCTCATCTAGCATTTCTTTGTAGCTAAGCACTTTGTTTTCCTGCAGGTCTTTGAGGCTTGCCTTAATACTTTTCATTAGTCTCTCGTCACCTAGAATTTCAAGAGTTTCCATAAGATCCTCAACAAGCGAGCGCAGCTTTGGCAACTCCTCTGCGATAACCTTGAGGTTTTTCTTATCTTCATCCGTGAAAACGGTTTCAACCAACCTTAGTCACCAACTATTCTTATTATCTAACAACCTTTGTATCTATTAAAATTTCTCTAACTAAATATAACATGCTTGGTTTCGTTTTTCTGATAAGTTTTGGTGCTGTGGACAGGATTTGAACCTGCGAACCCCTGCGGGAAAGGATTTCCCATTCGGGCGCTCAAGTCGAAGAAGTCTACGTTTACGAGTCAGGCTTCCCCATGGACAAGAAATTGAACGACAAGTTTTTTCAAGATTTAACCTCTGGAAAAATTGACGCAATCATCTTCGGCAGCGGATTAAGCGCCAAAAACATTTTCAAAATGCTCACTGAAAACGCACCGATGGAAACGCTCCGTGCCCTAATAAATAGTAAAGTTACAACTGTTGCAATTGGACCCACAACTGCCGAAGCCCTAAGAGAAATGGACATAAAAGTCGACGTGATACCGCAGAACTACTTGTTTAAAGAAGCCTTAACAGCGTTAGCACGGCACTGGGAAGTTGTGGTTTTAGAGGTTATCGAGATTAAATGGTTGTTCATAAGCCACCGAGGCAAAGATTTTTTCGGCAGCGTCCTCTTGCTCTTTTGTGCCAGTAACAGCCAGCCAGCATGACCCTTCTGCGCCACAGACTCCGCCAGCAGAAAACAGTTCAGCATTGGCTCCAGTCAAAAAGTTCACCGCATCCAACTCAGTAAACACTTGTCCTGGAACAGGTAGCAAGCGATGACCACCTGCACCGGGGGCATTTAGTTTTTCGGCTAAAGCGTATAAATCGCCGTTTATGCGCTTCTCCAAGCCTACCGGTATTATCAGTTTTACCCTGCGTCCCAGAACGGCGGGCAATGCTAAGCCTATGGTTCCAGCTTTCGGGTGACCAATCAGGATGGCTGCTTGTTTACGCTCTAAATCCAAAGCATTCGCGCCTTTTAAGATAACGTCGCCTTCCTTGAGCGAGTCAACCACATCAGCTATTGTTTTGCCTTTTTGCCAGGCACCTTTGGTTATCACTACGTCTCCGGGAAATCTGCTTTCGGCAGCTATTCTCCCCTCTACTGTTACGGTTTTGTTCAGAGGCAAGTTTATTCCACGGAAAAAGTGTTTTCTAGAGAAATCGTTTGAAATTTTTTGGGTTTTTAGTATTTCTTCCGCGATGTAACCGTTTGTTGTTCCAGCTACAATTACAAGCGTGCCATTTTTAAGGGCACTTAAAATTGTCGGGTGATTTGCTAATGCCTTGGCGATTAAGCATTTTCCTGCCGATGGTGTAATGAGGAACTGTTTCACTTAAGTTAACTCCTTTTACATTTAGCCTTTGTTATCTGACACGTGAATTATAATAATTGCGGTTTCCAGCAACATAAAATGATAAAAAATAAAAAAGAAAATAATAAGAACGAAGTAAAAGATGTTCAGCTAATGAGCTTAATATCTTCTTGGCGGTCTTCGTTTTGCGTAGCACTCACGGCAATAAACTGGCCTGGAGCCGTCTGGCTTGAAAGGAACTTCGCATTCTTTTCCGCAGTCAGCGCAGGTTGCCTTGTGCATTTCTCTGTTATTATACATTCGCTATTTCAACTCCTACTACATTTGCTGTGCAAAAATTGCTTCTTACACATACCCTTTAACTTGTTCTACATGCTTATAAATTGAATGCTTCTATTTTTAGATTAAACATCAAATTATTATTCCAAACGCTTTTCTTAACTAGGAAGGACAAATAAAGAAGGGCTATTTTGAACGTTTTTTTTCATTATGATAACTTAAGGTTTGAAATTTCCTTAAAAATTCAGGAAAAGTGGCTTTTTTGTAATTCAAGCTAAGCTAATATAGGTACGCTTCGTTATATTGTAGGCATTCAAAATATTGAGAGAAAGTATGGAACACTTTGCGCTTTGCTTTTTCTCTTTACTCTGACATGACACATGGGAGAAGAAATGTGAGACAGAAAAAATCAACCTTAGGAGAGCACATTGCTCTTCTTTCAGTAAAACACAACATTTACCCCTCTGAAGTCTTCCAAGCACTTATTAAAGCAAAAGACAACGAAAAAGCCGCCTGCGGCAACCTTACAGTTGAATATCGGGGTAAGGTGAAAGATGAAATAATTTTTCTAATAAAAAAAGACAATAACGCTGTGGCTCAGTTCAGAGTTGATGAAGAATTTCTGTTGAGAAAGGATAATCCTTTCGAAAGCTGGATGACAACTGATAAAATATGCAAAAAAATCGCTAAACAAAATATAGATTCAGTTTTTACTGCGATTAACGATTTGAGAGCTTGTATGAAAAGGGTTAATGTTAAGGCTGAGGTTCTTGAGATTCCTAAGCCAGTGCAGGTTCACACGCAATTTGGCAATACTGTCAGGGTAGTTAACGCTTTGGTTGGAGACGAAACAGGAAAAATCAAACTTTGCCTTTGGGAAGGACAAATAAACTCAGTCGCTGTGGGAGACAACATTGAAATAAAGAATTCACATATATGCATTTTTAGAGGCGAGAAGCAACTGCGTCTTGGAAAAAAAGGAGTTATCAGCACATTACAAAGCCCTGCAGAAGTATTAAGCAGCAGTTAGCACCGGCAACAGTTAGATAAACTCCATTAATTCTATTTCTTTTGGGGAGGACTATTTTTATACAAGAATTAAACATTGCCTTGAAAGAAGTGAGGGCACTAATACTTTGACAATTATTGTTGACGACGCAGGCAGCGGCGACTTACTTTTCGGCGTAGTAATCGGCGCTTACCGAGAAGAAACAGGCGAATTCAAATACGACTTAATCGACGTAAGATTCTACCAAGAAATCTTCCGCGAAAAAGGGTACCTGCAAGAATCCTCACGCGTCGTCTCTAAACTTGTCGCATGGTTTAACCTTAAGCCAGACGAGGCAATCCACATTTGCCAAGGCTGCATCTTTGACGTAGCCGCTGAGGAGCTCCGTAAAGTTTACGGCGAAGACCGCGTTAAACGCATAAGAGTCGTCGGCGAAGCGCAGAGGCTAACAGAAATCGCTTACCTAGACGAAATCCGCAACTTAGGTTACGAACCATTAGCTGAACGTGAAGAAAAAAGAGGTAAAAGCTTCTTTCACATGATGCGCTGGCTAAAAAACAACCCTGAAATGTTACGTTACGCCAAGACAGGTTGGCCACGACTCAAGAACTACCATTTGTTTAGCCAATTTCACCAAGAAACAGCTTACACCGCAGTTTGCAGTGACTGCGGCTGCGAATGTAAAGTGCCATTTCAGCCCCATGCAGACCGACCCGTGTACTGCCAGAAATGCTGGCTAGTCCACAAGTCTCACAGGAACGGGGAAAAAACATAGCACCTTAATCCAATCATTTTTACATGATAGGTACGTTTGATGCTGGGCATCCTGTAATGTAAGGTTATTTTAGGCACTAACGCAATAATTCTTGCATGCGCGTGTATCGTTTATGGATAAGGACTGGGAACGTTTAGGGCGCCTCAAACCTGAAAAAAAAGTGCTTTTATGCATCGACATGACCGACGGGTGTGTCCGAATATGTGCTGATGGTATCAGGAACCAGTTTCCAGGCATTACCGAGGAAGAGCTGATTGTGAAATTGCGTGAGCGGTTCGAATGGTCCAAAAGCAACCGTTGAGGTGAAGTTAGGTTGGAAGAATACTACGTTTTTGTGAAGAAACTTGTTAATGCTTTTGAAAGTGTGAAGTTGGATTATGCTTTCACTGGTGCGTTGGCAGTGAGTTTTTACGGCGTCCCCCGAACCACTACTGACGTAGATGTAATAATAGCAGTCGCTGACGAAACTGACTTGAAAAGAAAGATTACGTCTGCATTAAAACAGGCAAATTTAGAAGTCGATGAAAGAAAAATCGAGACAGCATTAACCTCAGGTTACAAAATAGTGACATTCAAAGACAAAATGACACCGTACACCGTTGACATTATACTCTCGGAAACTGAACTAGATAAAAAATCAGGAAAGATTGGCAGCCTACAAACTTTTTTCCAGTCGCCTGAAGGCTTGATTGGAGCAAAACTCAGAATGATCAAGGCAACCCTGCCGCCTGAACGCGCAAATAAAGATAAAGAAGATATTAAAGCAATTTTAGCCTTCGCCAAATTGAATATTAACGCTGTCAGAAAACAGGCGCAAAAAGATAAAACACTTGAAATACTAGAAGCTTTAACCCATAGCACTTAGGCTTGAATGCTTAAATATGATTTTTACCTAATGTCTATTGGTTGTGTTTTTGTTTGACTTCCAATAGTCATATCAAGCACGGCGATATCGTTTGGTCGGGAAAGCCATGGGTTGTCCCAGCGGTTATCATTCGCACGGTCACCGTTTTTGTGGTTTTAATCCTATTTTTCTGGCTTGAAATTTACGTAAGCGTTGCCTTCTCAAACTATTTTGGTTTAGCACTTTTCGCTTGGACGATTTTGGCGTTCGTCGTGATTTGGCTGCTTAGCATGCTGAGACTGCTGGTTTTTTGGGCCTCCAATAATTACGTGCTGCGGCAAGATGGAATAGAAATTCGACGAGGCATCATTAGGCTACATTCGTTTGTTGTCACGCCGATGGGCTTTGGAGATTTACTAGTTTACCAGTCTGTTGGCGGCAGAATCTTCGGTTATGGAGATATAACGGTTAACTCTCAGGGTGAACGCCAAACCAAACTTGTGCTTGTCCGCTCACCATTCGCTGTGGCTGACACAATCCGAGACATAATGGGCAAGCCTCTCGTCCGTGTTGACACTCACGCTTAGAACACGCCATTTTTATTTGCAGTTTGCGGCGGAACAGGCAGCATTACGTCCCAATGCTCCACTAGCTGGTCATCTTCTACTCGGAAAATATCGACGACTGCCATCCCGCTGTCTTCTGGGTTTGGTTTTAGGTGACTGCGCCTGCAAAGTCTCCTTCGGCAATTATCCATTTAAAATTCATGCCTAGTTGCGGGCAAAACAGCTATCTCGTGCTCGGAGGACTGCATTGCTTACAAGACATCCACTGCACGCAAGAAGCACGCCAATCCGTCTTCATGTATATACATGCATGTTACATAGGCTTATAAACAGATTTCACCGATGCTCAATGCTCCAAAAGGAGGCGGAAAAATGCTGAGTAGAGATTGTGACGGCTGCACGCTCATACACATGTGCAGTGAACGCTACAGGCGCGTTAACAAAGACGAGAAAGTGTACTGCCCAGACGGAACAGCCCATTTAGTAGACCAAAATTAACCATCTTCTTTTCTTAATTTGTTTTTGATTATTTTTTGGGCAAAGGCAGAAATGTGAGCAATTTCTCAATTGTTCACTGTATGGTGATTGTGTGGATAAGGCTGATTTTTTGTTGTGGAGCCGCAAGTACGATAAAAACTTCGGTTGGCAGGCACAGAGAGAGCGGGAGTTGGGCTCTAAATTCCGAAAGGCGAAAGCGTTAACACTGGCTGATTTAGCGCAAATTGTTGAGTGGAAATTCAAAGAAGACCCTGAGAAAAAAACGCGGATTTTAGGGTTAGTGACCAGAAACGATGAAGCGACTGTTAATCGCCTTTCAAGCCAAGCTCTAAGCATACCTTCTTGCGAAGACGCTTACCGAATGAACTGCCTCACACTGCTGGAAGGCATCAGCCCAGTGCTAGTCAGCGTCATCCTCACGTTTTTTGACCCCAAACAATACGGCATCCTAGACACAACAGTATGGAAAGCGCTGCTTGGCAATCCACCGCCCAACCTGTTAACAACTCAGAATTACCTAAAACTGCTCGCGGCAATTAGGAAAACAGCTGCCAAGCAAAACCTGGACGTAAGAGTAATCGATAAAGCACTCTACAAAAAAAGCATAGATGAATCAAGCTAACGCCATAATGGGTGAGAGATAGCTGTTCTTTTCTGCAGTGTCTTCAGCCTTATTGTTTAATTAGGATTCTGAAGCGATCAAGGAATATTTGAAACCAAGGTAAAAAAACAATAGATGAATGGAGTGGTGTAACACGGGAAAATTGATACCTAAGCGATGCCCAAACTGCGGCTCAGCAAACATAAACGTCCAAGAAATGCAATCGCCTCATAAGACGTCAGAGTTGTATGACGTTTACTGTCGAGACTGTGAATGGAGCGGCGATATTTCACCAGACATACCGATTAGTAAATCGCGATTGCGTAAAATAGAAAAGAAAGAAGACTCGTAATAGTCGTAGCAACAACCATGAAAACATTAAAAGAAATAACATCAACTTTGGAAACACTAAAACCAACGCTGAGAGAGCGTTTTAAAGTAAAAACCATCGGCGTCTTCGGCTCCTATGTACGTGGAGAGCAGAAACAGCAGAGTGACGTAGATGTGCTGGTTGAATTTGAGGAGCCCGTAGGATTATTTGAATTCATGGATTTAGAAATATACCTATCCAACTTACTCGGTGTCAAGGTTGATTTGGTGTCGAAGAAGGCTCTCAAGCCCCACATTGGTAAGCGCATTCTTGAGGAAGTAATCATGGTATGAAAAACCGTGATTACAGGGACTATCTACAGGATATTTTGGATGCAGTAGATGACATCGAAAGTTTTGTTGATGACATGACTTATGAAGCGTTCATCAAGGACCGAAAAACCCTCAACGCCGTTGTGCGCAGCATCGAAATAATAGGAGAAGCATCCAAAAACATCCCTGAAACAATGAAGACAAAATACAAAGAGCTACCTTGGAAGCAAATGACTGGAATGCGAGACAAACTAATCCACGCCTACTTCGGAATAGACACAGAAACCCTCTGGAAGGCGGTCAAAGAAAACATTCCGCCGCTGAAAAAGGCAATCCAAAAAATACTAAAAGAACTTAATAATAAACAAAGCAATTACAAAAAAAGACTTGATGAGTCAAATTAAGCATTATGTGAACCACTGACAAACGTTAGAAATTGTTAAGAAAATTTGTTATATTAGTCCTTTTATTTTTTCGAAAACGTCTTGGGCGTAGATTGTTTTTCCGCAGTGTATGCATTTTATTTCGTTTCCGGTTTTTGGAAAATCAACTGTGGCTCCACATTCGGGGCATTTGAGCACCTGCATCATTAAGCCGCCTTTTTCCATTATTGATTTCAAAAATGAAAAGTCCAGCATTACGTGTATTTTGTCTCTTTTTCTTTCGGCTTCATTTTCGTCTCTTCGCGTTTTAATGGCGCTTTCAATCATTGGCCTTAGCAGTTCTTGGAAGGCGTTTTGAAGGTTGAAGGTCTTTTCGCCGTCGTTTGTGACGATTGAAACTTTTTTTGCCGATTCCCAGTTGCCGCTGTCACCGCTTTCTGCTGACACACCCTTTATGTCCTCCAGTGGCATGTCGAGTGCGACTTGATAAGTGAATTGCGGCTTCCACACACCCATACGCCGCCTTTCAAGCCAGATGAGTCTTCGACTTGTAAGCAGAAGAGCACCTAATTGAATGATTATTCTCTGTTGCCGGGGACCTACGGGCGCTTTATTATCATTTTTTATGTGGCGGTTGCCAGTCCAGGTGTTGAGGATTAATTCTGATTTGTCTATTATGATGCATTTTAAAACGGTCGGATCTACTGCGGTTGAAAGGAATTCCCAATCTATTTTTCCGTCAAGTTTAAGGTCTTTCCAGAAAACTAGCGCGATGGGCTTGCCGATTTCAATGAATAATGGAGCATTTGTGCTTGCAACCTTGTAGAGTGCGGCTCCGTTTTTTGGTAGTTCATGAAGCGCTAAGCCTGCTATTTTTTGGTTTTCCATAATCAGTTTCCATTTGGTTTGGCACTGGTTGCATTTAGCGTATTTCCCAACTATTCCTGAAAGCTCGTATGCGTTCGGTGCCCCGCATACGGGGCATTGCGGAAGTTCCTGCTGCAAGCTCATGATGGGTCGGTTTCTGTATTAGTGGTTGTATTATTTATATTAGTTGCTATTTGCGGGTATCAGTTTTAGCAAATTAAACTTAAACATGTGATATTTTGGAAAAAATCGTTTGCTTACTTAACCCGCTAGCTTTTTGAAGGTTATATTAAGATTCAAAAAACGCTGACACAACTGAAGGCAAACCAACAAGCGACGGAAAACAATCCGTTATGACAGAAAATGGCAAGATAGCCGCCGTAGAAACCGCAAATACCGTCTCCTTATATGGAGCAAGTTTGATTTTCAGTTTCTTTCTGGTGTATTTTGATTTTATTTTTGATAAATTTTATATGTTTCGGTCAAGATTCCATCTTAGCTTTAAAGGTGCGTTATTGTTGATAGATAAATTTTCCGGCAGCCCTCCTGTGCAAGTCAATGGGTTCACGAGTGAGCAAATTTTTCGTGCTGCCATAAAGAATACGCCTGTTACCATTTTTGTTTTGGACACTGAGCTGCGTTATACTTGGATTAATAATCCATCCGTTGGGCAACCTGCTGAGAAGTTTATTGGGAAAAAGGTAGGTGAAATGAGCAAGCCCAAAGATGCCTCAGCTCTAATTAATTTTTATAGTAAAGTGTTAAAAAGTGGTCTAGCGAGGCAAGAGGAATTTAAACTAGAATTTGAGGATAAAGTAGCGTTTTATGAAATTTGCGCTTTACCATTGAAAAACAGTTCCGGTGAAGTAACTGGTTTAGTTGCCTCCTCCACGGATGTTACACATCACAGAAAAGCTGAGCAAGAGCTCGGGCAAGCGAAGAAAGATTGGGAACGCACTTTCGACAGCGTCCCAGACTTCATAGCTATCCTTGATAATCAATTTAGAATCGTGCGTGCTAACCGAGCTATGGCGCAACAGCTAGGAGCAACCCCAGAAAAAGCCATCGGACTATTCTGCTATCAGTGTGTTCATGGATTAGACAAGCCGCCTGACTTTTGCCCGCACTTACAAACCGTGAAAGATGGAAAAGAGCACACAGTTGAAGTGCATGAACCCCGCCTCGGAGGCGACTTCTTAGTAAGCACCACGCCTCTCAGAGACGAAGAGGGGCGCATTATCGGGTCAGTGCATATAACCAGAAACATCACGGAACGCAAGAAGGCAGAGGAGGCACTAAGGGAAAGCGAGAAACGACTAAACCGAAGCCAAGAGATTGCTCATCTTGGCAGTTGGGAACTTGACTTAATAAGCAACCGATTATCTTGGTCAGACGAAGTTTACAGAATATTTGGTTTGAAGCCACAAGAGTTTTGTGTTACCTACGAAGCCTTCCTTGAAGCTGTTCACCCTGACGACCGATCAGCAGTTGATGCTGCGTATACGTGTTCATTGCGTGAAGGAAAAGACACTTACGAAATCGAGCATCGGATTGTGAGAAAATCAAACGGGGAAATACGTGTAGTTTACGAAAAATGGGAACACGTAAGGGATGGAACAGGCAAAATTATCAGGTCAGTTGGCATGGTGCAAGACATTACCGAGCGCGTAAAGACTGAAGAAGAGATCTGGGAGGCGGCTGAGCGAAATTATCTATATCTTGAAGCTGGCGGTTTAGGTGCAAGCGAATACAATTTCAAAACAGGCACTTTTTTTTGGGATGAAAACGCCCGCAGAATGCTGGGTATGGAAAAAGGAACAGTAATCAAGCCCGGAGAAGGCAGTAATAGAATCCATCCAGAAGACAAGAAAGCCACAGAAGAAGCGGTAAATCAAGCTCTCGCAGGCGCAAATAACGGAACATTCCGCAGTGAGTTCCGCGTCGTTTTGCTTGACAATTCAATGCGTTTTATAGCGTCACGTGGACAAGTTTTCTTTGAAGGCGAAGGCAGCAACCGTAAACCTACAAGGGTTATCAGCGTGTATATGGATATTACTGAACGTAAGAAAGCAGAGGAATACCTTCAAAAGCAAGCTGAACTTATCGACCTTAGTCCAGACGCCATAATCGTGAAGAAACTGGATGACACTATCACTTTCTGGAGTAAAGGAGCAGAAAAACTGTACGGTTGGACAAAAGAGGAAGCCATAGGCCAGCGAACCTCTTCGCTGTTTAGAACTAAATCTTCGGAAGCTCTCAAGGATATTGTCCTTAAACTTAAGCAGACGGGGAATTGGTCAGGCGAGCTTACCCATTACACTAAGGGTGGAAAGGAACTGGTTGTTCAAAGCTGGTGGCTGGGTAAACCTGATGAGCATGGGAAGATTAAGGAAATTCTTGAATCAAACATTGACATAACTGAACGCATAAGAATACAAACTAAACTTGAAGAAAATTCCTGTTTGCTAGAGGAATATGCTAATCAGATGGAAGAACTTGCCAATGAAAGAGCAAAGCAACTGAAAGAAAATGAGCGCTTAGCTGCTATCGGTCAAACTGCGGGCATGGTTGGACATGATATCCGAAATCCTCTGCAAGCCATAGTTGGAGAACTTTACCTAGCAACAAATGAAGTAGTTTCATTGCCTGACGGCGACGCAAAAAAGAATTTGCAGGAAAGCATTACATGCATCGAGGAAAACCTGTTTTATATAGATAAAATAATCGCGGACTTGCAAGATTACACCAAGCCCTTGAAACCGAACAAAGAGAAAGTAAACATTGAGAAAGTTATTGAAGAAGCATTACTCATTGTTCCCATCCCAAACAACTTGCAAGTATCAATTTCAATAGAAGAAGGCTTCCCACAATTTACTGCTGATTTCTCGATGCTAAAACGTGCCCTCATGAACTTAATCCAAAATGCGGTTCAAGCAATGCCAAACGGTGGATCGTTAAATATAAATGCAAGAAGCAAGGGCAGCCACGCCTACATCAGTGTCGAAGATACGGGCGAAGGCATCCCTGAAGAAGTAAAAAGCAAACTTTTCACGCCATTATTCACTACAAAATCTAAAGGCCAAGGCTTCGGCTTAGCCGTCGTTAAACGTCTCGTTGAAGCGCAAGGCGGAAAAATAAGTTTCGAAAGCGAACAAGGCAAAGGAACAACCTTCACTGTACAGTTACCCTTAACCAAATAGTTCTTAACCAAAAAGGCGGCTAAAAAACAGAACAAATACTCGCAAAGATGCTTTGACAATTAATAGCGGAAGTTTTATGTGTTACATTGTATTCTCTAATTTTATAGTGAAACACATGGCTGAAACCGACAAGAGCATCGTTGTTACAGTACGCTTATCAAAGCGTAGCCTGCGTAAAGTTGAGGCGGTTCGCACTCTTGAAAATGTTGACCGCTCTACTTTATTCAAAGAGTTTATTGAGGATGGGCTACAGGAGCGAGTGATACGGCTCTATGAGAAGGGCAAAATAAGTTCAGGACGAGGTGCAGAGATTTTAGGTATTTCGCTACGGGAATTTTTGGAGTTACTTGATCGCAATAACATTCCGTTCAATTGGAATACAGGAAGCATCAAAGATTATTTGAAGGAAAAGTACGGAGAATAAACGCTTGGTCGCAGTGGTTTCTGACGCAGGACCGCTGATTCACCTATCACAGATAAGCAAATTACCCTTGTTGAAAAAACTTTTTGTCATCGTATTTGTTACCGAGAAAGTTAAGGTTGAAGTTTATGATGAAGGCATCAGGCTTGGCTATGAAGACGCGGAAACAATAGGTAAAGCTTTAGCGGATGGCTGGCTAAGAGTTGAGCCCTTTCCCGAAAGTTTGATTGAATCTACAGGCAAGTTGGCTGAAGGTGAGAATATTTCACTACCCGATGCTGAGACCTTAATGTTTGCGGTGGATAAAAAAGCTGAGTTGCTGGTTGATGATAAGTTGCTTTTCGACCTTGCCAAGATGTATAGACTTAAAGTTTGGGACACTTGGACGCTGCTTTTGGAAAGCCTCAGCAAGGATTACTTAGAATTAAACGAAATAAAAAGCGCAATCGATAAACTCGACAAAATGAAGTTTAGGTTGAATGCAAAACAAGCACAAGAAATTATGGATGCCGCCGAGTTAATTGAAAAGCACAAAAGAGGCACGGTTAAGCATCATCGCTAAGAACTTTATTTACTGCATAAAATAGAAAAGAAAGAAGACCCGTAATAGTCATAGTAACGACCATGAAGACTCTTGAAGAAATAACCTCTACCTTGGAAATGCTAAAACCCACGCTTAAAGAGCGGTTCGGAGTGGAAACCATAGGCGTCTTCGGTTCCTATACCCGTGGAGAACAAACCAAAAAAAGCGATATAGACATCCTTGTAACCTTTAGGCAGGATGCCCAGATTGGTTTTTTCAAGTTTTTGGAGCTTGAGGAGTTTTTAACAAAGAAACTTGGAGTAAAGGTTGATCTTGTAACAAAAAACGCTTTAAAGCCATTCATTAAAGACCGTGTACTAAGAGAGACGGTTTATGCGTGAAAAAGACTTTCGGCTCTATGTTCAAGATATTCTGGAAGCCATTGGAAGAATAGAGCAGTACTTAGAAGGATTAACGTTTGAGCAATTTTCAAAAGATATTAAAACCACAGATGCTGTCATAAGGAATTTCGCTATCATAGGCAAAGCAGCAAAAAACATCCCCGTAAACGTGAAACGGGAGCACCCTGAGATCGCATGGAAAAGAGTGGCCGGCATGCGAGACAAACTAATCCACGAATACTTTGGAGTAGACCTACAAATAATATGGGACACTTCAAAGATTGACTTAGCAACGTCAAAACCATTGCTCGAGCAATTACTAAAAGAAACAGCCTATTAACTAAGCTTAAATTATCAAACTGAATCTTAACAATATTAAAAATTAGTAGCGGTGGACCACTGCGGTTTGACGCCCAGACTCCGTCTGGAACCCTCAAGTCCTACGCTCTTACCCGCATCCCCTTGAGCGCATAACGTCCAAACTTAGGTTGCTCTCTCCCGAGCCTAGCCAGGTTCGTCTGACGAACAATGAAAACAGCTTTCCTACGGAAGCTCCGGCAAAAACCAAGAGATAGGAAAACTAGCCATAAGAAACTTTACAATAAAGCCTTGATAAAATGCCCTACTAACTTGGGTTTTTGCTTTTTCGTTAAAAGTTATTAGGTTGGTTTAATGATATTATTTTGAGAGGGTACATTTGACGGCTGAGGTTAGTTTAGACAAGGTTTACGAGGAAGTAAAACGTATGCGTCTGGAGCTTAAGTCGATTGAGAAGTCGCTTGACAGCCTTGTTGAGTCCTTGATTCCAGAGGAAAAAATCAGCTCTGAGGAAATGGATGAGCTAGAGGTTCTGAAGCATGAAGCGGAGCATGGTAAGTGTGTTCCTTTGGAAGAAGTGCTCAAGAAACACGGGGTAAAAAAAAGGTGCCTAACTACCGCATAGTTGTTCACAGAAAAGTTGATAAATTTCTAGACCACATGGATGAAAAAGCAAAGAAAGGGTTACTTCAGAAAATTTTGTGCTTGGAAACTTTTCCGAATCCAAACGAGCACTTGGATATCATGAAGATGGAAGGGCAGAAAGATTTTTACCGTTTAAGAACGGGCAAATTTAGAGTTATGTTTTCGGTGGATAAAACCACTCGAACGATCATTATTCTGAAAATTTCGCAAAGAGAAGCAGCATACGAATAAATTTAGTAGCGGTGGACCACTGCGGTTTGACGCCCAGCCTCCGCCTGAAGCCTTCAAGCCCTACGCTCTTACCCGCACCCCCTTGAGCGCATAACGTCCAAACTTAGGTTGCTCTCTCCCGAGCCTAGCCGGGTTCGCCTGGTGAACAATGAAACAACTCCCCTACGGAAGTTGCCCATTGACCGCCAGCCCCAAAGGACGGATAGTCAATGTTTCGGAAATGAAGATCCAAGCGGCCTTTGACGCCTCATCCGCAGATGTCGGCCCGTCGTATAGAGGGTTTACGGTACAATGGACCCCTACCCCACCGCCTAAGATCCACCGCCGAAACTTAAAGGCTTAAAGCACACTATAAAACTTTCTTGAAAAATACTCGGGTTTTCTGGTTTAAACTATGTTTTATTGTCAGTTGATGGAAGTTTTGTTGCCGCTTTTAATTTAGACGCGGTTGCCTCTAGCTCTTTCAGCATGACATTAATGTTCTCTTGGTGCTTCTGGATTAGGTTGATGAAGACGCTTCCAACGATCACGCCGTTTGCTCCTGCCGCCAAAATGCGCTGTACATGCTCAGGCTTTGAGACGCCGAACCCAACCGCCAACGGAATGTTTCCCACTGTGAAAGGTAAAACATGCTTGACCAGTTGAATGGTTGAATCCTCTATTGTTGCTTTTGCTCCTGTTACTCCGAAGTGGGAAACAAGATACAGAAAGCCTGAAGAACACTCAACAATCCTTGACAATCGCTCGTTAGAAGTAGAGGGAGCTGCAAGGAAAATCGAGTCTATACAGAATTTGTTTGCAGCTTTCTTGTAGTCGCCTGCTTCCTCAACCGGCAAATCTGGAACTATAACGCCGTCAACCAGGCATTTCTTAGCTAACCTGAAAAATTTCTCCAGCCCCATCCTGAACACTGGGTTATAGTAAGTCATTATTACAATTGGCACATCATGGCTTTGCCGTATTTCCTTGGCAATTTCAAGCACTTTAACAGGCGTTGTACCAGCAGCCAAAGCACGTACACTTGCAGCTTGAATTGTCGGTCCATCCGCAATCGGGTCAGAAAAAGGAAGCCCAAGCTCCAAAATGTCAACACCGCCTTTGATTAAGGCGTCAGCAATTTTCGCCGTCAGTTCTGGTTTTGGATCTCCAGCCATAACGTAGCCGATGAGCGCTCCGTTTCCCTGCATCTTTGCCTTTTGGAATGCTTTGTTTATCGTGTTCATATTTTTGCTCCTATGTAGTCTGCTATGGTTTCAACGTCTTTGTCTCCTCGTCCTGACAACGTAACCACGATTGACTGGGTCTTCTTCATTTTTGGAGCTAACTTCATGGCGTAAGCCACGGCATGAGAGGATTCTAGTGCAGGCAGGATTCCTTCCTCGCTGGACAAAGTGAGAAAAGCATCTACCGCTTCCTTGTCCGTGGCTGAAACATATTGCGCTCTTTTGAGCGTTTTTAGTAAGGAGTGCTCTGGTCCAACGCCCGGATAGTCTAAGCCTGCTGAAATGCTGCTTGTGTTCTGTATCTGCCCATTACTATCTTGGAGAACGTAGGTTAGCATGCCGTGGAAGACTCCTTCTGCTCCTGCGCCAAGTGATGCGGCGTGTTTGCCTGTTTCCAAACCTTCCCCTGCAGCTTCAACACCGTAAAGCTTCACTTCCGCATTGTCTTCGAAGGGGTAGAATGTGCCTATGGCGTTGCTTCCGCCGCCTACACAAGCAACCAGAGCATCGGGGAGTCGACCTTCTTTTTTGTGGAATTGTTCTTTGAGTTCTTTGCCGATTATGCTTTGGAAATCCCTAACAATCATAGGATACGGATGGGGACCGACGACTGAGCCGATTAAATAATAAGTCGTCTGAAGGTTTGTAACCCAATCCCTGAACGCCTCGTTTATCGAATCCTTGAGGGTTTTTGAGCCGGCTTCCACAGGATGGACTTGTGCGTTTAGAAGTTTCATCCTGAAAACGTTAAGCCGCTGCCTTTCGCAGTCTTCCGTGCCCATGTAAACCTCAGCTTTCAAGCTTAAAGCAGCGCATGCAATTGCTGTGGCTACGCCGTGTTGACCTGCTCCTGTCTCGGCGATTACACGCGTCTTACCCATTCTCTTTGCGAGCAGCGCTTGGCCGATTGTATTGTTTATTTTGTGTGCTCCACCGTGGGCTAAGTCTTCACGTTTAAGGTAAATCTTGGCGCCGCCCAGTTTACGGGTCAAGTTCTCAGCGTAGTACAGTGGTGTTGGTCTTCCAACGAATTCTGAAAGATAATAGTCAAGTTCCTTCTGGAAACTTGGGTCTTTCCTTGCTTGTTCGTAAGCATCTTCCAGTTCCTTAATCGCTGCCATCAGGACTTCTGGAACAAAGCGACCGCCATATTTCCCGTATTTTCCGTCAACTGGGTAGTTGCTTACTTTCATTTTGCGTTTATAAACTCCTTAACTTTTTCTTCAATGTTATCGGTTGACATTATGGCTGATCCGATAAGGAAAGCGCATGCACCACTTTCACGGAGAAACCGTATGTCTGCTGGCGTGTTTATTCCGCTTTCACTTACGACCACTTTGTTTTGTGGATTAATTTTTGCAAGAATTTGTTTTGTCACGTTCAAATCCACCTTTAATGTTGCAAGGTTACGGTTATTTATCCCAATCAAATCAGCGCCTGTTTTTAGGGCTGAGCAAAACTCCGATTCAGTGTGGGTTTCAAGCAAAACTTCAAGATCGAACAGATGAGCTCCGTCTATCATTTCGTTAATGTTTTTTTCGCAGTATCCTCTGTCAAAGAGCGCTTTAATTAGCAAAACGGCGTTAGCTCCTATTTTTGATGCGGCTTCGATTTGTATTGGGCTTAAGATTATGTCTTTCATGAGGATGGGAAGTTTCACGGCTTCTCGCGCTTCAGTCAATGCTTCTAGAGAGCCTTTGAAGTGTTTTGGCTCGGTTAACACGGATATTGCGGTTGCTCCGCCTTTTGCCATAGCCTTCGCAATCATGCTTGCTTTAACGTTTGTTCTTATTGTCCCAGCTGATGGTGAAGCGGCTTTGATTTCGGTTATGACTGGGGTAGCTTTGCTTTCTAAAATTGCCTTCCTTAAGCTAATGCGAACCCTTTCTGTCGGCTTTAACGTTTCATAGTATCCGCTTTCAATTGTTTCGTTAGCATTACGAGCCAGCACATCAAGAAAATCACTCATACTTCGCTTCCAACTCCTCAAGTTTTAACAGGGTGCCACCTGAAGCTTTAACTAAAGCCTTAAGCTTGGCATAGGCAGCTCCGCTTTCGATTGATTTACGAGCTAATTCCACACCACCTTCGAAGTCCTCTGCTTCCCCGCCAACAATGATTCCTGCCGCACTGTTGACGAGCACAAACTCCGTTTTGGGGTCATCTAAGGTGCAGTTTCCGCTGAGAATTTTGAATAAGGTTTCAGCGCTTTCCTCAGGCGTTTCCACTTTCAAATCGGCGATACTTGCCTTTTTTACTCCGAAATCGCTTGGAGAAGCATCTCGTTCTGTTACTCTGCTTTTCTTTAACCATGCAATAGCCGTCTTTCCAACCGTTGACACCTCGTCTAAGCCGTCTAATCCATGAACAACCATCGCTTCCTCGCAGCCCAGCCGCTTCAACGCATAAGCCAGTGGAGCTGTCAGTTTAGGGTCGTAAACGCCGAGCAGTTGGGCATTGGCGCATGCTGGATTAGTCAGCGGTCCGAGAAGGTTGAATACTGTGTGAATGCCTATTTCGCGTCTTGGCTCAGCCGCATACTTCATGGCGGGATTGAAAGCTGGAGCAAACATGAAGCCTATCCCAACGTTTTCTATTATGCCTTCAACTGCTTCGGGCTCCAAGTACAAGTTAAGACCAAGCTTTTCCAGTACGTCGGCGCTGCCGCTTTTGCTGGTTACAGCCCTGTTTCCATGCTTAGCAACCGCGACGCCGGTTCCTGCAATGACGAAAGCGGCTGCTGTGCTAACGTTGAAGGTTTTTATTTTGTCTCCGCCTGTCCCGCAGGTATCCACTAGGCGGCTATGCACATGGGGATGTATCTGAATGCTCTGCTCCCTCATAACAGAGGCAAAAGCGATAAGTTCCTCAATTGCTTCGCCCTTCATTCGCAAAGCTGTTAGAAAAGCAGCAGTCTGCGAGTTTGTCGCTTTTCCCGACATGACTTCTCGCATTATTTCTCCTGACTCGTCGCTTGTTAAGCTGTAGCCTTCAATCAGTTTCTGTATGCCTTCCCTAATCACAGCCGTCGCCGCCCATCCAAGAAGTTTTTAATTATAACTTTGCCATCTTCGCAGAGAATCGATTCGGGATGAAATTGGACGCCGTCAATCGGGTACTTAACATGCCGAACGCCCATGATTTCACCGTCGTCAACGCATTCTGCGGTAATTTCTAAGCATGAAGGAATCGAGCACCG
>CAWJIN010000017.1:0-55569 GCA_963842865.1 Candidatus Bathyarchaeota archaeon
AACAATGGTTCATGAACACCCGCAAACTAACCGACGCCGTAGAAGAGGCGGCGAACGAGATAGTTTGGTATCCTGATTACATGAAAAACCGTTTAATCGACTGGGCAAAATCGCTGGATTGGGACTGGGTGATTAGCCGCCAACGCCTTTTTGCGACGCCGATTCCTGTTTGGTACTGCAAAAACTGCGGCGAACTAATCCTAGCCAAAGAGGACTGGGTTCCCATAGACCCGAAACTTGAAAAACCACACGTAGAAAAATGCCCAAAATGCGGCGGCAAAGACTTCACTGGCGAACAAGACGTTTTCGACACTTGGATGGATTCGTCAATAACATGTGCCGTTCACGCTGGCTGGCCTGACCGAGCAGACTGGAAACACCTTTTCCCAGCGGACGTTCATCCCTCAGGCACCGACATAATCAGGACTTGGGCGTATTACTTGATGGTTCGGCACCTCGCGCTTTTTAATGAGAAGCCGTTTAAGAGTTGCCTTATCAACGGCATGGTACTTGGCTCAGACGGCAGAAAAATGAGCAAATCGCTGAAGAATTATGCCGCTGCACCTGAAGTGCTAAACAAGAACGGAGCCGATGCCACAAGGCAGTGGGCTGCTGGCGGCGGAGCAACAGGCTCGGACATTCCTTATCGAGCGCAGGATGTTGAGTATGGCAGACGCTTCTTAGTGAAATTGTGGAATGCTGCAGGTTTCACAAGCAAACTTCTAGCAAACTACAAGCCTGATGCAAAGGCCCATTTTGAACTTCAGCCGTTAGATAAGTGGATTATTAGCAAAGCCGAAAACTTAACATTGAAGGTTTCGGAAGCTTTTGAAAAATGCCAATTTAACATTGCCGTTGAAGAAATACGCAATTTCACATGGCATGTCTTCTGCGATTCTTACTTAGAAGCCATCAAAGATAGGCTTTATCGACAGGAGGTACAAGGAGAAACAAAGAGACAAGCTGCTCAACAGACGCTTTACGAAGTTTTGTATAGAATCTTACAATTACTAACGCCGGTGACGCCCCACTTGGCAGAGGAAATCTACCAAAACATGTATGCTGAAGACAAAGGATTCAAAAGTCTACAGATATCACCTTGGCCGCAGTTTAACCAAGATATGGTAGATAAAAATGTCGAAGAGCAAGGAGACAAAGTAATAGCATTAATCAACGACGTCCGCAGAAAAAAAGCAGAGCAGCAGTTGCCATTGAATGTTCCTACTCCATCGCTTACAATCTATACAGGAAGTCAAGCAAATGCTGATATAATCACTGCCAGCAAGGACGATATTGCAGGAACGCTCAAGGTTACGGGCAATTTTAATATTATTCCAGAAGCAGGTTGCGGAAAAGAAGTAGCACAGTTTCCAGGAGTGATTCCTGTAGCCACTTTTGGGACGGTTACTAAAAAATGAAGATCGTTGGTTTGATAGGGTGCGGTGCGATTGGCACTGTACTGGCAGAAGCTATCGAACGAAAACTAGTAATCTGCGACGAGCTGGTTGTTTACGACTTTGACGCCTCAAAAGCACAAAAGCTCAAAACCGCACTCAATTTTCCTGTTACAATTGTTGGAAGCATTGATGAATTACTTGCACTAAAGCCTAAGGTTATTGTGGAAGCGGCGTCACAGCAAGCCGCAAAAGATTACGTTCCAAAAATCGTTTCTGCAGGAATCGAGCTAATCGTCATGAGCACAGGCGCGCTTCTGGATTTGAATGTTGATTTGGGCAGAGTTCATGTTCCTTCAGGTGCTATCGGCGGCTTAGACGCACTCTCCAGTGCAGCATTAGCTGGGATTGACGAGGTAATTTTGACTTCACGCAAGAACCCCAAGGCTTTAGGAACTGACAACAAAGAGGAAAAAGTTGTTTATGAGGGCTATGCTGAAGAAGCGGCTAGGCTGTTCCCAAGGGAAATGAATGTTGCTGCCACTTTAGCGTTAACTGTTAAACCAGCCAAAGTAAAAGTACGAGTTGTCTCTGATCCCTCAGTTAAGCGTAACACACATGAGATTCAAGTTAAATGGCGGTTCGGTGAAATGTTTTTGCGTTTTGCGAACGACCCTCATCCCGATAATCCGCACACAAGCGCATTGGCTGCATGGTCTGCCATTAAATTATTGCAGTCTCTTTTGAAAACTTAATGCTAATACGATTGAGAGACAAGTGAAAGTGAACTACTCGCCGCTTCCGCGGCGAGCATCCACGTTTACGACCTATTGATGTATTCCTCAATTTTTGCACTAGTTACAACGCCTGCAGTCCTCACAGCATAGCCCCCTGACCACAAGTGCCCACCCCAAAGCTTCTCCTTAATCTCAGGGAACTCCTTGAAAAGCAGCTGAGCCGAAACACACTTGAAAACACGAACCATCTCAGGTATGCATACTTTAGGCGGAGCAGAAACAAACAGATGCACATGGTCACTATCATGAACTCTAGTAGCCAGCAACTGCCAACCATGCCTTTTAGCAATCATCTTAAGTACCTCTTCCAATCTAACCTCGACTGAGCCTACGAGCACCTTGCGGCGGTATTTTATGGCCCAGATAAGGTGGTAGTTGGCTTGGTAAGCACATGTCCTAGCCTTTTCCAAGTCTCTCACCTCCTTATCTCGTTGGTGAAAGACGGTTAGGCATACCAAAAAAATAGAACTTACGCATTCATCCTGCCGCTACCGCGGCAGGTATTCTGCTAGGTTTTTTATAAAAAGAAAGAAATTATGAAATAGCTTTATTCTGTTTTTTCTTCACTGGAGTCTTCTGTTTCGGTTGCGGCTGCGGCTTCTTCGCTGCTTTGTTCTGCTTCCGTCTGCGCCCCTTGTGGGGCCTCTAAAGGGTGGGCTGGAACTGCAGTCTCCTCTGCTATTACTGGCTCGGCAATTGGTTCAATTAGTGGCTTCATTACTTTCTCAAGTGTTGTCTCAATTGGCTCTGCTTCTGGAATGACCTCAAAATCTTGCAATGGAACCTTAACTTCGGGCTGTTCTGGTTCTGCTTCAGCGATTACTTCGGTTGGAGTAATGTCTGCAGTTTCCGCTTCAACTGCCGGTTGTTCGACTGCTGGTGTTGCTTCTGGAGCTTCTGCTTCTATAATTATGGCTGGTTCTTCCAGTGTTGGCTCGGTTATTACTGGCTCTTGAGGAGCAAATTCAGGTGTTGGTTCATTTATTACTTGAACTTCTGGTTCTGGAGGAGCAATTGGAGCTGATTCCGCAGGAGTAACCTCCACAACTGGAGTCTCAACTGGAACAACTTCAACTGGAGCGGTTTCCACTGGTGTATTTTCGACTGCAACGGTTTCTATGGGGGCTGAAACAGCTTCTACTGGGGGAGCTTCTACTGGGGGAGCTTCTACTGGGGGAGCTTCTACTGGGGGAGCTTCTACTGGGGGAGCTTCTACTGGAGCAATCTCTGCAGGAGCACTTTCAACTGGAGCTGCTTCTGCTTTTACAGTTTCAACTGGAACCTCAGCGGGAGCAGTTTCAACTGGAACCTCAGCGGGAGCAGTTTCAACTGGAACCTCAGCGGGAGCAGTTTCAACTGGAACCTCAGCGGGAGCAGTTTCAACTGGAACCTCAGCGGGAGCAGTTTCAACTGGAACCTCAGCGGGAGCAGTTTCAACTGGAACCTCAGCGGGAGCAGTTTCAACTGGAACCTCAGCGGGAGCAGTTTCAACTGGAACCTCAGCGGGAGCAGTTTCAACTGGAACCTCAGCGGGAGCAGTTTCAACTGGAGCGAGCGATACTGGCGATGTTTCCATTACAGTTTCAACTGGGGCGGCTTCAATGGGAACTTCTACCGGGGTTGGTTCTACCGGCGCTGGTTCTGAAACCTTAGCTTCGATAATTGGAGCAACTGGTTCAGGGGCTGCGGGCGCTTGTATTGATGGTGGCGAGCACAGTTGGTTTGCGGATTGTTTTATTACGTTTAGTTCGTTTCTGGTTGTGTCTAGTACGGTTGTAAGTAGGTTTATTTCTTGTTGATAAATTTGCTCGTCAATTTCTCCTACTACATGTTGAATTTCATAGTTAGCAAGGAGTATTTCTAATGTTTTAATTTGATTTTCTAATTCTTGGGTTTTTAGTTGCATGTTTTCAATTAGTTCTTTCTGCTGTTTTTCGATTTGCACAATTGCTGCATTAATGTCAGTGGTAAAAGAGTCACGAGTTGATTGAGAAATTTTGCCACTTTCAAAAAGCTTGTCTAACGCTTGCTTCTTTTTATTGGCTATTTCGTATTCTTCATTTAATCGTTTAAATGTATATTTCCATGAAATCAATTTTAGGGCACCGAACATCTTAGCGTAAAAAGAAGAGATAACGTTTCTTAACATGCTCATATATCGCTAACTATTAAAATCGGCTATTGAAGCAGGAAAATAGAAATTTTGCGTTAAAATTGCGTTATGCTTGCACGTGTTTATGTATATAAAAATTGAAAATTTTTTAATATTTACTTCAATGCTATGACATTTCCATGTAAAATAACTAGTATTCGCTGTTATGCTATGGCATAATACATGAAAAGGCGCCATGAACGTTTTGAGATGATATTACATGAGCGCGAGTTTAATTTGTTTATACTTTTCAGTTTTTGTTACAACATATTGTTCTAAATCCGAATAATTCTTATATATCTAAACACGAATAAACAATAGTGAGCGGGCAAAAAGCATGGTAGCATTAACAATAACAGTTACTAACGAAAAATCGGAAGCAAAAATATTAAAAAAAATGCATGAAAAAGTAATCAAAAGCTTTATGGACACAATAATAATGGCTGAATTACAAAACGGACCACTAAGCGGATACGACGTAATAACATACATACACAACAAATTCGGCTTCCTAGTCAGCTCAGGCACAGTTTACTCACTGCTATACGCTCTTGAAAGAAACGGCCTAGTCGAAGGAGTATGGATTGAAAGAAAAAGAGTCTACAAACTCACCGGAAAAGGCGCAAAAACCATTGAAACCATACTTAACTCCCAGGATAAAATCAGAAGCTTCATGACAACAATACTAAAAACGCAAACAAAACATTAACCTATTTCTTTTTATCACTATTCTAATCGAAACGCTAAAAAACCCCTTCTCATTTTCCTATCAGTCCACAACGATTTGAGAGGGGTCCGTAGCTCAGTCAGGCTAGAGCACCGGACTTTTAATCCGGGGGTCGCGGGTTCAATTCCCGTCGGACCCGCCCCTTTGCTCCATAATAGAGATACACAACATTAAAGAATTAAGAAAATTTATATCCTACTGAGGAATGGACATTTTTTGGTGAAAATAAATTATGATATGCAATCTGTTCGTCTTTAGACACGCTGAGACTACCGATAACAGCAACGGCATATTCTCCGGTTGGCGTGACCCAGACTTAACTCCAAAAGGACTTTTACAGGCGCAGGAGATTGCCAAACAGTTAGAGCAAGAAAAAATTGATTATGCATTTACCTCACATCTTTTGAGAGCCAAAAAAACCCTTGAAATTGTCCTTAAGCCGCACCTCAACATTCCTGTTTTCATGGACGACCGCCTGATTGAACGGTGCTATGGTACGTTGCAGGGCAAAAGCAAGGCGGAGCTTGCAGCCGAAAAACCCGAGTGGTTTGCCAAAATTCACCGCGGTTACGATTTTCCGCCTCCTGACGGTGAAAGTTTAAAGATGGTTGAGGGCCGTACTTTGCCCTTTGTTGTGCAGCTTGAAAGGTGGCTTCGACAGAATCCGGGTAATGTTGCTATCTCGTGTCATGGCAACTCAATGCGCCCGATTAGGCGGGTTTTTGAGCATTTAAGCCTTGAGCAGATGCTTCAGCTTGAGAACCCGCAGGACCAAGCGATGGAATATGCTCTTCAGATACATCGCATCAACGTTGACGGAGCTGAAGAACGCAGAATCGAAAAGGATTGGCAAAGCGTTGTGGTCCCGTCTTCCGTAAAGTTGGCGACGGATCCACGAAACCCATTGAAGCAATACTATTGAGTCAATCAAGGTTTTCTGGTGTGCTTTGATCAGAAAAGGTTTTAACTATTCCTAAAGATAGGCGTCCGTGGCGTATCTGCGCATCATCCGATGCGTATTGAAGTAATATGCGACTTTACCTATGGAGTTCCTCATCATGTCAATCCAATCGTCACGTTGCTGATAGAATTTTGGAATTATGAGGTATTCCAGTTTGTTGTATAGGTCTCCCAGTTCTCTTTTTCTTCTTTCTTCTTCGCTTATCGCTTGATCAGGGGATGGACCTATCGCCCAACCCGTGAGACCTTCCACGCAGCCTTCTATCCACCATCCGTCTAAAACACTGAAGTTGATCACACCATTGTGTGCCGCCTTCATGCCGCTAGTTCCAGAAGCTTCAAAAGGGGGCAAGGGAGTGTTCAGCCAAATGTCTGCGCCTGACACTAGTTTCCCAGCCATCTGCATTGTGTAGTTTTCAAGATAAACTATATCAATTTCTTTTTTCAGCTGACCCATGCAATCGTATATGTCTTTGATTAACCTTTTGCCCATTTCATCTCGTGGATGTGCTTTTCCAGCAAAGATTAGTTGAATTCGTCCTTGCTTTTGAATTTCCCGAAGCTTGTCAAGGTCCGAAAAAATCATTGCAGCTCTCTTGTACTCTGTGGCTCTTCTTGCAAAGGCTATTGTGAGTGTGTTGATATCCATTTGGGTTACTGTTTTCTCGTAGACAAAATCTAGTAAGGTTTGTTTTGCTTTCAGGTGAGCTTCCCACAGCTCTTCATCTGGAATGGTATCAGCTCTTACTAGTAATTCAGGCTCATTTGCCCATCGGCGGATATACTTGTCGAATAACGCTCTAAAGCAGGGGCAAGTCCAAGTGTAGGAGTGAACGCCGTTAGTTATTTCTTGTATGTGATATCCCGGAAATAATTTCCTTGAGTACTCCATATGCGCTTCTGTCACACCATTAGTGTACTTGCTCAGGTTTAGAGCCAGAAGCGTCATGTTCAATCTGTCAGACCCACCAAATTCTTTCAAGGTTTCCTCAGGCACTTCGGTTTCAAGAACTTCTGAAACCATGTCATACGAAAATTTGTCAAATGCAGCAGCCACGGGAGTATGAGTGGTGAAAACACAGAGGTTTTTTACTTTGTCAGGGTTCAAATCGTTGTTCTTTAACAGTTCAAGGGTAAGAAGACTGGAATGACCTTCGTTCATGTGATATTTCTTAACATTAATTTTTAACGCCTCAAGGATGCGTAACCCGCCTATTCCCAAAACTATTTCTTGCTTTAACCTGTATTCTTCGTCTCCTCCATAAAGAAAATCAGTGATTGCCCTATCCTCTTGGGTGTTCCCTTCAACATCGGTTGTAAGGAAAAACACAGGAATGGTGCCGCCCGTTAGGCTCTCTTGCTCATAGACCCAGACGCCGATTCTTACATCTCGCCCAGCAATTTTGATAGTTGCAGTTTCTGGCAATAGTTTCATGAACTTCGAGGGATCCCATTCTTCAGGATATTCAATTTGCCAGCCATCAGGCGTTATTTTTTGTTTAAGATAACCTTTTTTGCTGACTAAGGTCACTGCAACTAACGGAATTCTCAAGTCTGCACTTGATCTAATCACGTCACCGGCCAGAACGCCTAGTCCCCCGCTGTAGGTTGGCATGTCAGTGTTTATGCCGATTTCCATGGAGAAGTAAGCAATTTTGGCGCCTTCGATGAAGCTGCTCATGCAGTACTCGCTATCAAAATAATATTGCCTAGACAAAAAATTCGCTGTAAACTGAGTTTTAGAGGGGTCTAAAGGCATTCCACAAACAGGATCTTTAACAGACATTAAAGCAAACTCCGTTACGAGGAAGTTCTTCTTTCATCAATAATTAGTTTCCGCTCAATCGATAACTGACTCTTTGACCCTCGAGAAACGTGACTGCTTCGTTCACCATCTCTTTTAGAGGTTAGATGAGTAACATAATGAAACCACGAAGCAAATGGTTTAAGTTTTTGGATAGTCGAGACGAAAACAATGGTACTTCAGCAGAACAAACTAATTGGTTTTCTGGACCACCAGTTTTGGTTTTTTCGGCACAAAGCTCTGTTCCAAGAGGTAAGCGTATCGTTTGTTGAACCATTTTTTGACAACTTCAACCAAGAATAAGTAGACAGCTATTATCCCCACGAGGGCTAGATAGAACATTGCAGGGGGAGGCGAAAACCCGAATACGGAGCCGAGCGGCGTGTAGGGCAGTGCGAACGCAACCGCCACGACGGCTAATGTGCTTATCAGCAAATATCTGCCAGGTTTACTTTTGTAAAATGGCGTTTTTCTGGTTCTCAACACAAAAACCACGAGGGCTTGTGTGGAAAGAGACTCTACGAACCAAGCGGTTTGAAAAACGGAAACCGCCGCTTTGAACACCACCAACATTAAAAAGAAAGTCAAGAAGTCAAAAATAGAGCTTACTGGTCCTAGGATAATCATGAACCTTCTTATGTACGAGATGTCAAGCTTTTTTGGTTTTTCAATGTACTCCTCATCCACGCTGTCCGTTGGTATGGTCGCTTCTGAAAGATCGTAGAGGAGGTTGTTTAGGAGAATCTGAATAGCCGTCATGGGTAGGAAGTTCAGGAATAAAGACGCTCCAGCAACGCTGAACATGGTGCCGAAGTTTGAGCTGACGCCCATCATGATGTACTTCATGGTGTTGCCGAAGGTTTTTCGGCCTTCCAAAACCCCTTGATCAAGCACGGTCAAGTCAGGCCGTAGCAGTATGAGGTCCGCGGATTCTTTCGCGACGTCAACAGCGTTCTCCACCGAAATGCCCACGTCCGCCGTTTTCAAGGAGGGAGCGTCGTTAATGCCGTCGCCCATATACCCTACCACATGCCCGTTAGACCGTAAAGCCTTGATGACTCGGTCTTTTTGAGCTGGGTTCACACGAGCAAAAATATTGTTGTCCTCAACAACACGGGCTAGGGCATCGTCTTGGAGTTGAGCAATGTCATTTCCGAGAATAATCCCTTTTATGTTGAAGCCCAATCGTTCACAGGTTGTTTTTGTGACTAGCTCGTTGTCGCCGGTGACTATTTTGAGTTCCACGCCGTCTCTGGCCAGCAGACCGATTGATTCCTTGGCGCTTTCTTTAGGCGGGTCGAGAAAAGACAGGAACCCCAGAAAAACCATGTCGGTTTCGTCGCCAATCGAGTAGTGCGTTTTGTCGTCTTTAACCTTCTTGTATGCGACCGCTAAAACCCTGTATCCCTGAGCGCTGAGGTCGTTGTATTTCTGCTCAAACTTGCCTTGGCAAACATTTGTCAAATCGGTTATGATTTCGTCAGTTTCACAGTAGGTACAAGTCTTGAGGATTTCCTCTGGGGCTCCTTTGGAGATTAAGAGTCTTTGCCCTGAGTACTCGATCACTACTGAAATGCGTCTCCTAATAAAGTCAAATGGGATCTCGTCAATTTTCTGGACGTCGGTCACGTTGAACTGCTTATATTGAAGTATAGCGTCGTCCAGAGGGCTTTTCAGTCCCGCGTCAAAAACGCTGTTGAAGTAACCGTACATCAGCACTTTCGGGGCTTCTTTTCCCTCCAAATCCTCGTAATCGTTTATCGAGAGCTTGTTCTCAGTAAGCGTACCGGTTTTATCCGTGCATAAAACGTCCATATTGCCAAAGTTCTGAATCGAGGCCAACCGTTTCACGATAACACCCTTTTTGGACATCGCTACGGCGCCTCTGGACAGGTTAATGGACATTATCATGGGCAAAAGCTCGGGCGTCAAGCCCACCGCAAGAGCCACTGCGAAAAGCAGCGAATCCAAAATGCTGCGGGAGCCCAGATAGAAAAACGCGTTTACAAAAAAGACGAAAACCACAAGGAAAAGCGTGACCTCAGTCATTAAGGCTCCGAACCGCCTAAGCCCCTTCTCAAACTCTGTTTCAGGCGCCTTAGTCACAAGTTCCTTGGCGATTCCCCCGTACTCGGTTAAACCGCCAGTCTTCACCACGACTGCAGTTCCGGTTCCGCTAACCACCGAGGTTCCCAAGAAAACGTAGTTGTTCCAGCCAGTAAGCTCAGACGTCACCGTTGAAAGCGGAGCAGCATTCTTTTCAACTGGAAACGCTTCACCCGTTAACGCTGACTGATTAAGGTTCAGGTCCTTCGTGCTGATTAATCTACAGTCGGCGGGAACAAGGTCTCCTGCTATGAGATACACAATGTCGCCCGGGACGATTTCAGAAAGCTTCACTTCTTGTTTAACGCCGTCTCTGAGAGCAGTAGCCTTTATGGTCACTCTTTCTTTAAGCGCTTCAGCAACGTTCTGAGCCTTAGTTTCCTGATACACATCAAGAACAACGCTGAGAAACACGATAAAGAAAATTATAACCGCGCCCGTTACTTCCCCCACAAACCCAGAAATCAAAGCCGCAATCAGAAGGATAAGGACAAGCGGATTTCTCAAGTGATACAGAATCTCAACAAATCCAGTGCGCTTCTGCTTCTCAGCCAACTCATTAGGTCCGTACGTTGCAAGGCGGCTCTGAACTTCCTGCGAGGACAGCCCAGTTTGAGACGTCTTTAGCCGAGCTAAGACTTCGTCAGCAGGCAGAGTCAAAAGCTCTTGGTTATCCGCCATTCAATCAACCGTGAAATAGTGTTAAAAGCATAGTTTACGGTAGCGCCTATTAAACATTAAGCGTGCTGGGTTTACCATCTTTGTGCGAGCCAAAACGCGTTTGTCAGAGGGCATCTGCTTCTTCTTCAAGCGTTAGAAGTTTCGCTGGGTCGCCGAGAACAAGCAGCCTATCGTTTTCCTTCAGTCTAAAAGACGGGTCAAAGATGTTCGTTACCACTTGACCATGTCAGCGCCGGCGTTCTTGGCAGTTTCCACAAGAATTTGATCGTGAACTACGCTGATTATTCCCTGATGTCTGGCCGCAGTTTTCTTGCGCTTAGTATTATAAGCATGTTATCGGGGGCTATGTTCTCTTTCCTGAGTCTGTGGCTATCTGGCAAGAATTTGGTAAAGATTTGTGTGGAAATATGGAAAATCGATTAATAGTTTTTACTCTTAGTAGAAGTTGAAAATTAAACAAACAAGGAAGACTTGAAGAATGAAGCAAACACAGGTGTACGAGCTGGATTTGACCAAAATAGATGGAGACGGAGACTTATCATGCCCAGGATGCGGAACCGCAATATCTCCTGATGATTGTACTGAAAAGGCTTATTCCATTCTAGAAGCAAAAGTTAATGATCAGGGCTTGGAGGAACTGGTGATTCGCTGTAACAAGTGTGCAAGTGAACTTCATTTGACTGGTTTTTCTATTCTACAAAAGTTACCAGACATAGACAGCACTCTGCATCGTGCTCAGTACAGCAATCAAGAACGATGCTTTCAAGAGAGAAAAAGGCGAAACAAAACAGGCTCCACAGACCTTCACCGCTAGAAATGACATAAAATCACTACTTGAACATTGATTAAATTAGCGTTAAAGTTTTTGGTTTTTCTTAACAGTGATTAAAGTTATAAAGAAAAATGGTTGTTTGGCGCAAGGCTGATTATTTCTTGCCTTTCGTATGTTTTGAGGGTAGTGAAACTTGTTTCTTCTCTTTTCTTTTCAAGTCTTTTTCGCGTTGCAGTTTCTTATGCTGCTCGAGCCCTTCAGCTTTCTTTGCTTTTCTAGACAAGATTTATCCACCGTTACAAGCAGTATAATACAACCTGCTCTTAGACCTTACTCTCCCTCAAGCATACAAACAAAATAGTGAACGTAAATGCAGTGGGCTGGATTGGACTTAACGCCGAACAGATTCGGGTCAGTATTCATTTTTCTTTCTAACACCAAAAATTAAAGCGCCCTTTAGCATGCATTCATGTATTTTTAAAGCTGAAACAATAAATAAAAGGTAATCAAATAGTAATTTTTATGTGAACGCTATGCGGTTTGAATGTTATGGCTGCAAGAAATCTTTCTCTGGTTCAGGTTTAATCGTGGCTCTAAACGGTCAACAGTTGACATATTGTGCGGATTGCTTGTGGAAGCTTCGCAAGGAGTATGATAAGAAGAAGACTTGTGAAGACTGCGGCTACTTCGATGAGGAGTCCTGCAAGAAGACTCGTGCAGCCTTGGTGCCTGTGAAAGTTGGGTATAACACGTATTTTGTTGAGGCGGAAACCTGCAAAGACTTCTCCACTGAGAAAAAAACAGGTCCTGACAAAAAGAAAGATAAAGAATTAACTCCGATGCAGAAGGAAGCAGTTGCCCTCGTCAAAACCCTCTCTGAGAAAGGGCAAAGCCTAACATACTTCTGTTGCCACTGTGGAGCACCGCTGAAAATCGGAGCAAGAGCACCCGAAATCCAAAAAAACTGCCCCAGATGCAAGGGCGACCTCGAAATCATCAACCTCTCCAAATTCATCAAGCAACATCAATCGTAAAACCAGCATATCAAGCGAAAGTTGGCTTAAGACGGCAGAAACTGTTCCCTTTTAAGTGTGTTTCAACCTAAACTATCGGTTGAACGCTCATAAGTATGCAAACACGTTTAATCAAGCGATAGAAATGTTTTAAAAAATTAACCAAAGCAACTCTTTTTTAGCTAAGGCTAAAGTCGGCGGGCACAATTTTGATATTAGTGGAGTACCAAGATTATTTGGTGTCCGTTTGTCTGAGATTGAGAAGCTTGAACCGCCTAGGCCTAAACCGAGGATTGAGGGTCTTTCGGATCTGGTGTTTGGACTCGCGTTATCCATCGGCGCAATCACTCTTGTAGAGAACCCCCCGAAGACGAGCCTTGCAATATATGCGGACGTTGCGACTTTTGCATTAAGCTTCTACATTCTCATTTCGATTTGGCTCCGTTACACCCGAATCATGTCGGTGCTGCCGCTGGAAAGACGCAGAACCATTTTTGCGAATGGTCTCCTCCTGTTCTGCGTGGCTATTGAGCCGTTCCTATTCAACTTGCTTCAAAAGCCAATAGTGGGAACTGAAACCTCCTCTTTTCTTGCTACGGCATCCACTCTCTTCGCCTTGGATATCGGCGGAATGTTTTTGATGCTGGGATTTTTCTGCAACGAGATAGCCACAGAAGACAGAAAACTTGTTGCCCCAGACTTAATCGGCACATTTAGAATAGAACGAAACTGGTGGTTCTTGTGTTCTGCATTTTTTTTCGTTTCAGCCATTCCGATATTTTGGTCGATCCCGATTGATGGAACGGCGGTCCGATTCTTGATTTGGGTGGTTCCTTTGGTTTTAGTCTGGGTAGCAAGAGTGCACAGGCGACGGCTAATAAAAGACCAACTGAAAAGCTAACCTTAGCAACTGCGTTATGCTTGGAGAGCCGAGATTGCGGCGTTGCTTCTGGTGCAAATGATCTCAATTCAGAGAATTTCTGGGAAGATAAATTCTGTTATCTGAAACCCTATTTCGTTATTACCAACAGCGTCATCACCGCCCTTAACAAGATGTCTTTTCTTTGAGTGAACTAAGGTTTGATGATTGTGAGTTGTATCGGGGTGGTCTGTATTCCATAGGCTGGGCCAGTTTGGCCAACTATGTAGTAGGTTCCCGGCGAGACTGGGTCTCCTTCAACTTGGGCGTTGAAATTGCATGTCTGCAGCCAAGTAAAGTTGGCTGACCTGCTCTCCCCAGCGGGAAGCGGCACGATGGTTATGAATTGCGGTATGGCTATGAAATTTGACCATTGGTACACTACGTTGTTTGTGCCGTTGTAAACTTGAAAGTCAAAATCCAATCCCGTGTGCTCGAATTTTATTGTCTGATTGCTGATGTTGGTGATGGTCAATGTTAGGTTGACTGGTTCGCCTAAACTGTACACTGTTTTGTCGAGAGTCATGGTGAGTTCAAGATTGCCTTTTCCGCCGGACGCCACGGGTTGATTGGAGCTTTGGGTTATTGTCACAGGAGTGACGAAATCGAACGAGGATCCGTTTTGCAGAGTGCCTATAATCTCCATCGGGTACGTTTGGTTTGTTTCAAATCCGGCGCCAATCAGAGTGTCTATCTGAGATGTATCCTGATTGGGCAAAAGCGGGTTGCTTGAAGAAACGTCGTCGAAAACATACGTGTAGTTGTGCCCAGATAAGGACAATACAGCTTGAAGGCTAACTACAGGGTTGGTTGCGTTGTTTTGCAGGATGACTTCAATTGTCGGTCCACCCGGGTTATAGGGCTGAAGAATACTGACTGAAACTACGGTTAGAGCGCCTGCATTTACAGGAGTAGGCGTTCCAGTGGGCGTAGGAGCTGGCGATGTGCTCGGGGTCGGAGTTGACGATGTGCTCGGGGTCGGAGTTGACGATGTGCTCGGGGTCGGAGTAGGGGTTAAAGGGTTACTGTTCTTTGGCAGTTCTTTCTGCGCAACGTAGTAGGCGCCAACTGCTCCGACTAAAAGGATGACCGATAGCAAAACAATCTGTGCCTTCGCCATGGCTCTTTCCAATAGACTCTTGCCTGCCTATGCCGTATAGAGACACAGTGAGAGATTAAAATCAACTGGTCTGCAGGCGACTAGAGCGGTGCGTAGTCGTATAGGATACTCTGGGAGTAATTAACATGTCACGTGGATTAATGCTGCCATTTTTCTGTGCTCTTGGTTTATTTTTTCGGTTACTTCTTGCGTTGGCAGAATAACGGTTTCATATTTTTTGAGGATCAACATAGCTTCCGGTGTAATGGGAAGCGCTGATTGATGGCCCGTTCCGATGTAGACAACGTCGGGCTTTTCTTCCGAAAGAAAATCTAGTTCACGTTCAGAAAGAGGAGTATGACCATAAATGAGCTTCAAATCTTTCGATTTTTTCTTCTTCCTCTTCGTAACTGTCCCATCAACGTGAAGGATAACGTCATTTTCATACATGACCCCGTTCACTTTCACCCAGCCAAACTTGGATTGCATTATCACAAACCCATGTTTCTACAGATTGCGCCATATTTTTGGTTATCGTCTGTGGGATTTGCACTCAACAGAACTGGTTTCACGAAGAAGGCTTTAGCATTAATTCTATGTCATTGGAAATTCCACAGTGAATCGTGTGCCCTTTCCGACTTGGCTTTCAACAGTTACTTTGCCATTTAATGCTTCAGTCAGCTTCTTGACTACTGCTACCATCAACTACTGCTACACGACCATAGACGTCGTTGAAGCTAGCCACGCGGTTTTATCATCTCCTGCTGTTGTCAACGGCGCAGTCTACATAGACTCCTATGGCGACAATGTTTGTGCTTTGGATGGTTCACCTACGTCGTCTCCTTGATTGTCCCCCATAGTTCCAGAGTTTTCTGACCAAGCGATAGGAATTACGTTAGTTGTTTTCATGATCATTGTCTTGTTTGCAGTTATCGTTACAGAGAAGCGAATAATCTGGAAAATCCAACGTGACTAGCACATTTGAGGAAACGAGTTGCGCCTGACTTACCAATTTGACCAACGACTAAAATGTGACTCCCCCACCTCTGAAGAATGCACACTAAAGAACAGGCTTATTTTTTTCAGCTCTCCATTGAAGTTCTTAACTGGATTCGATTCGAACTGGTCTGGATCTCAACCGGACCTATCCCCAAAACATTAGCAAGCAAGTAATTTTGGCTTTAATTCTTCAAAGTTCGCGATGGTTTCTTTAGCGATTTTCCACAAACCTCTTAACTTTTTCAACGGGGATTATAAATTCAAATTGAGTTCCTTGACCTGGTTGACCATTCTCTTTTACCGTCCAACCGTAAACCTCGCATACCTTGCGTATCAAGTACAACCCAAATCCAGTGCCTTTTCCAAAGCCCCTTTCGAATAAATGCTCCCTAAAATTCTTATCTAAGCCAACACCATCATCCTTAAAACATAATTTAACTGAGCCCTCACTAAACTTTTCGGCAAATATGCGGATAGTGCTTGTTTTTTCGCCATATTTCAATGTGTTGTCAATAAGATTGTAGAAAACTTGTGTAAGTAAAGAATCCGCGATAACTTCAAACCCGGCGCATTCATTTTTAACTTTTACACCTTTAAGATCCGAGAAGAGAGAAAGCGCATTTTGAACCATATCCCCTATATCCACAGGAACCAATTCTTCAACGCCTATCATTTCATAAGTTTTCGCAAAATCGAAAATATCACAAATCTTTTTTACGGAATCATCAATATTGCTCAGATACTTCTCTAAGTTAGGCTCAATTTTACATTTATTCCTAGCCAAATACAAATTACCCGAAATTAAACCAAGTTTGTTTCTAACATCATGTCTTGTAAAACCACCTAATACTACAATCTTTTCGTTTAATAATTCTGCCTTTGAAAGAGCGTTCGCTAACACATTCTGAACTATAATTAAGTTAGAAATATCTACAAAAACCATGAAAAATCCAACTATTTTACCTTTCACTGCTAATGGTCCACCCGATAAGCTAACATCAATAATTGAACCATCCCTTCTTTTTCGTTTTGTACTAAAGGTTACCGGCCCCTTCGAAATTAGCCCCTCGATAGTTCTTGACTCTTTTTCAAGCCCATCAGGAACAATAACATCCATAATTTTCTGGCCCTTGATATTTTCAAAAGTAAATCCAAAAAGCTCTGTGAAGCTACTGTTAATATCAGTCACACGGAAATTCTTATCCATGAAAACAATCGCTTCTGGATTAAACGCAAAAAGCGCTTTCAACTTCTGCTGGCTTTCCTCTAATAGTTGTTCTTGCCTTTTGCGGTCACTAACATCTCGAACAATACTTACCCCAAACCATTGACCATTCTCAATAAAAGCAGAAAATGAAAGCTCAACGATGGTTTTTTTGCCTGAAATATTCTTGAGGGCAAGCTCAACTATCTTCCCAGTCATAGACAAGTTGCCATCTGATAACTGCTTAAAGCCTTCATGCATATTTTGCTCATAGGTTGACGTAAATTGTTTGCTAAAATGCTTGTTTAATGCCTTAGTAATTTGATCCTTAGCATAATCCAACATGCCTTTTGCTGATTTATTACTATAAACAATTTCCCCACCATCGTTAAGAATTAAGATCGCATCGATAGAAGAATCAAAAATTGCCCTAAATCGCTTTTCGCTTTCCTTAAGCATCGACTGAGATTTAGCATACTGTGCCGCTTGAAGAATACAGGATGCCAATTCAGCATACGTCGCATCTAGAGCACCACGTTTATCTATATATCTGAACGCGCCGGAATTTAACGCTTTTACAGCAACCTCATCGCGTCCCTTACCCGAAAATAATATGAAAGGCGTCGAAATTCCCTTAGCTTTTATCTCATTCAAAAATTCTAAACCATCCTTCCCAATCATCTGATAATCTGAAACTATAACATCAAATTTCCCGGTCTTTAACATTTCAAGTGCTTCTTGAACTGACTGGACGGATTCAACTTCTACATGAGCTTGCATCTCTAAGCACTGTTTTGCCATACTTAAGAAAGCGACATCATCATCAACGTGCAATACACGGATAGGATTGTTAGAAATTAGTGCAATTTTAGTTTCTCTTAAAGCGGTTTCAGACATTATCTTCGCCAATTTAGCAATAACTTGTGCAATCAAGCCTACGATTTCATCTATAAAATGGTTTACGAATTAATACTCAAGCTTAAGAATAATTACGTGTGAAATAGATTAGTGATTAACAAGAAATAAAAATAATGTAACTTAACTTAACTTAAGTTAACCTGAAGGTGCTGATATTGGAAAATATTCTAGTGGTAGACGATGACCCAAAAATGCAAGCAATGTTGACTGAAATTCTGACCGATAAAGGATACTCAGTAACATGCGTTGGGACTGGCAAGGCAGCTGTTGCTGAAAGTTTTAAACAGCTCTTCAATTTAGCCCTTATAGATATTCATTTACCCGATATGGAAGGGACAGAACTACTAAACAAACTTAGAAAACCAGAGCCTGAAATGATAAAGATAATCATAACTGGGCACGCTACTTTAGATAATTCGATTGAAGCGGCAAATAAAGGTGTAGACGGTTATATTGTGAAACCATTTGACCCTAGAAAACTAACAAGTCTAATAGAGATTAAGTTGAAAGAACAGCGAAAGAAAATACAATTTGATGAGAAAAAAGTAGCTGAATATATTGAGCTAAGATACAACTGGATGGCAAACGCCAATCTTAAAAAATAATATGCCCAATTTTGCTTTTATTCTAATTTAACCTTAATAAAATTTCTTCTTTCTCGCTCGGTTGCACCATTGTAGTCTACTTCTATCCTCGCCATTGTTCGGGGTTTTGATACTTGGTGATGGGAGTTGATTCTTTGGCTTGCTCAAACGTTTTAATCATCTGGACATACTCGTTTGCCTTCTCTGTAAGGATTCTTTTTATCATTTCCAGCATTTCCGCTATGTTAACAGGCTTCAATAAGTATCCGTCAGCCTTCTCGTTCACCGACTTTACTGCATTTTCAATTGAGGGATGGCCTGTAATGATTATCTTAATCATTTTGGGCTGAATCTGTCGTAATGTTTTGAGAAGGTCAATTCCTTTAATGTCAGGCAGTTCAATATCAATAAGTGCAATGTCAAAAGGCCCTTCTTTACATATTTTAATGGCTTGTTTACCGTTTTCTGCAACCTCAACTAAATATCCCGCATCATTCAAGACTGTGGAAAACATGTTTCTTGTTTCCTCATCATCGTCAATAACTAGCACATTAGATAACACGAACAGTAACCTCCAGTCTTTTTAAATTCAAATCGCACCGTATGAAATTACAAGATCCACCCTCTTGTGAATTAGTCGTATACATCAAGCTTATGCCTCTACCATGCCTAAGGGCACCTTTGGAAGTCATATCCAAGGCAACGGTTGGTTGAGAAGTTTCCTCACCCATCAATAAAACCGTGTCCAAATCAGCATGCGTTTTGACCATGAATTATACACGAACACCAAGAATTATAAAAACTATGAAGCCCAAAATTGAATTTTCACACCATATTATCAATCAATTTTTAACAGTTAGATTCTGAATTCAGAAGTTATTATGGATATCTTCCCTCAAAATATGTAGTAGGTAACTTAACGCTCTGACTTTTTCCGAAGAAAGTCTTAAAAGGATCATATTTTTTTTCTAGTGGCAAAAGAAGCAATAATCAAGCCCAAATTAGCAAAAGGAGCAAAGCGCGGGATGCGGATTTGAATCCAACATAAATGAAGATAGCGCCCGCACATTTTCTTTTTTCTAACAACTAATGTCCAGAATGAGTTAATAAAATGCGGCAACCACACGTAGGGCATTCATAGTAAAGGAGTCTTTTTTCGCTGTTATATTTAGCTGTCATTTCTATGTAGCATGAAGGACAAAGAGGAGCTCTATTCTTGGTTTTCATGTTTATTCGTCTTCTCTGCTTGTATTTATTTCTTTTAACATTGTTTTCTTTTATTGCGCATTAGACTTTAAAGCATTATCAAAGCCTAGTCTTAATGCGCTAATGCACGTAGTAATCACTTTAATTACTTAGCAGTTTCTTCTAATCTTATTCAATCATTATTTTCTCTTTCCTTAAATTAGAATTAATCGTAAAGTTATTTCTTTGCTGCTGCCAAACCGTCTAAACGAGTTGCAATCGATTCTATCTCACAGCCAAGTCTTTCTCGAGCCAAAGCCATTTAATTCAAAATATTAAAAGTAAATTTCAATAGGTGGGTAACTGTTTGCTTCATAGGGCGAAGGAAGCTTGAAGGGAGCATTAGCATTTGCGTTTATTGCTATTTTGTGTTTATCCATGTTCTCAGCGTTTGCGCCAAAGGTGAAGGCTCAACAGTCTTCTGGAGACTGGCCAATGTTCCATTCGGATCCCTCTCACAGCGGCGCCGGCACAGGCAATGCGGTGTTTACTCCCACACTGCTTTGGCGATACACCACTGGCAGCATGGTTGCATCGTCTCCTGCTGTTGTCGACGGCATAATATACATAGGCTCAGGTAACGGCAATGTGTATGCTTTGAACGCTAACAACGGCATCCAACTCTGGAATTACACCACCGACGCTCCGGTTTGGTCGTCTCCTGCTGTTGCAGACGGCGTAGTCTACATAAGCTCCTTTGACGACAACGTTTACGCTTTAAACGCGGCAACTGGCGCCAAACTCTGGAGCCACACTACAGGCGGTCCCGTTGTTTCGTCTCCTGCTGTAATAGGCGGCATAGTCTACATAGGCTCCGAGGATCACAACGTTTATGCTCTAAACGCTGCTAACGGCGCCAAACTCTGGAATTACACTACCGGCAACGTTGTTGATTCGTCTCCTGCTGTTGCGAACGGCGTAGTATACGTTGGCTCCGATGACGGCAACGTTTATGCTTTGAACGTTACAAACGGCAACCAACTCTGGAATCGCCCTACCGGCGCCTATGTTTGGTCGTCTCCTGCTGTTGCAGACGGCATAGTCTACGTAGGCTCAGATAACGACAACGTTTATGCTTTGAACGCTACAAACGGCAACCAACTCTGGTATTACCCTACTGGCGGCGATGTTGGGTCGTCTTCTGCTGTTTCCAAAGGCGTAGTCTACGTAGGCTCAGATGACAATAACGTTTATGCTTTGAACGCTGCTAACGGCGCCAAACTCTGGAATTACACTACAAGCCTCTATGTTGGGTCGTCTCCTGCTGTTGACGGCGGAGTAGTCTATGTAGGCTCCTATGACGGCAACGTTTATGCTTTGAACGCTAACAACGGCGCCAAACTCTGGAGTTACACCACCGACGGCCAGGTTGCTTCGTCTCCTGCTGTTGCCGACGGCATAGTATACATAGGCTCTTTTGACGGCAACGTTTATGCTTTGGGTGGTTCACCTACGCCGTCTGACACACTATTCATTATAATTGGGGTGGTGTCCGCGGTCGTTATTGTTGCCGCAGTGGTTTTCTTAATGTTTAAAAAGAGACTGAAAACTAAAACGAAAAATCCACCGCTTACACCACAGAACTCTACTTCAGTTGCGTTTGCTATTTGAGGCAGGATCTTCTGGCTTGTTGCCGAAGGATTTGGCTGTTAAGCTTGAGCGGTTTAAAGTTACGCGTCATCAAGTTAGTCGCAGAATCTTACGAATGAACAAACGTATAGGGAAAAGAGTGTGGCGAGCATATTGTAGAGAAGAGAGGTTGGCATTGGGCGCTAACCAGTTTCGCTGTTGATGCCTGGGCGCTAATGCAACTGCTCAGTAATGGAAATTCGATTCATTGAAAAATATGACCGAAAATGGAGGCTGTCGATGGCATATTAGATGTGGGCGACTGAAAATTCCATTACTCGAGTCTCGAGGAAATCAGCTACTTTTTGCTCGCTGAATTCTCTTTCGTTTTCTTGCAATTGCAACTGCTCTTTCACTGTGCTTAGAAGCTTTTCAATGTCAACGGGCTTAATCAGGTATATGTCAGCGTTCTTGTTTAAAGCGGCAACCGCGTTCTGCATTGATGGGTAACCTGTCATCATAATCTTTCGGGTTCTTGGAACAGCATCCTTCATCAGCTTTAACAGTTCCACTCCTTCCATGTCTGGCAAGCGAATATCTATCAGCGCCACATTGTACGCAGTCTCTTCCGTTCTTTTGATTGCCTCCCTTCCGGTAGCTGCTAAATCCACGATGTAACCTTCATCCTCAAGGATTGCTTTCATGGTGTTTGTTATGCTTTCGTCGTCGTCGATAACAAGGATTCTGGCATGTTTATCCATGTTTTTTCACCCCCAATCTCCAATTTAGGTTTAACAGGCAAAGTTATTGTAAACGTTGTTCCCTTGTTCACCGCTGTTTTCACCGTTATCGTGCCCCCATGTGCCTCTATGATGCGTTTGCATATGGCTAAGCCGAAGCCCATGCCCTGCGCTTTAGTTGTGAACAGCGGCGAGAAAAGTTTCGGCAAAGTTTCTTTAGGTATGCCTGTGCCTGTGTCGGCGAAAGCGATTTCTACGTTGCCTCTTGTTTTATGGCTTGTGATTTCGAGTGTTCCCTTTTGAGGCATAGCGTCTACTGCATTCTTGATTAGGTTTATGAAAACTCTTATCATCTTGTCCGCGTCGACCTTAACCTTGGTCTCTTCATAGACATGATTTAGGATTTGTATTCTGTCTGGAACTTGTATCATCCGTACTGCCTCGCTTAAAAGCGTTGGCAGGCTGGATTCTGTGAGTTCCAGATGCATCTCTCTCGCGTAGTCAAGTAGGTCGTTGATGATTTTGTTTGAGTGGTCGATAGCTTTATCGATGATTTCAAACATTTCCTTAAACTGGCTTTCTGGGCATTCGGCACCCTTCTTTTTCAAGTAGTAGGCTGCGTTTTTGATGCCTGTTAGCGGATTGCGCAGGTCGTGACCGACCATTCCAGCCAACTCGCCGATAGCCGCCAACCGTTCAGACTTGACAAGCTGAGCCTGAGCCTGCTCCAGCTGCACAGTTCTTTCTTTGACCAAGTCTTCTAGATGCATAGAGTATTGCTCCAGCTTTTCTTTCAGTCTCTTGCTTTCTGTAATATCGGTTTCTATGCCAAGAATTGCCGGTTCTCCGTTGTAATCGATTACTTTTGTAGAGTTAATTACGTCTATTATTTGCCCTTTCTTTGAGATTAACTTAAATTCGTATGGGCGGACACCTTCGCCTTTCACATGTTTGATAAATAGCGACTTCACCAACTCTTTAGATTCCGGCGCAATTAAGTCCATATAGTTGAACTTCGGAGAATAGAACTCGTCTTTTGTGTATCCCGTTACTTCCTCGGCTTCTGTGTTGGCATAGACGACTTTCCCTTTCTGATTGATGAAAATAATGTTTGGAGATTGATCAGCAAGATTGCGGAATTTCTCTTCGCTTTCTTTCAACGCTTCTTCTGCTTTCTTGCGTTCGGTGATGTCGCGGACCGTAGCCTGCAGGACTTCTCGATCTTTCAGCGGCATCCTCGTTAAAAGTACATCAGCAGGGAAAGTTGTGCCATCCGTTCGCTTGTGAATCCAGAAAAATTCATCAGTACCCGTCTGGAACGCCTTTTGGATATGGCTCATAGCGGCATCCATGGAAGGTGTATCATCTGGTTGAGTTGGAGGAGACAAATCTGCTGGATGATTTTTTATGAACTCCTCCACTGACTTACATCCAAACAGCCGTAAAGTCGACTGGTTGCAGTCGAAGAAAGTTTTTTCGTCAAGCAGCATTAGTGCGTCCATTGACGACTCAAAAGTAGCTTGATACTTCTCTTCGCTCTCCTTCAAAGCTTCTTCTGCTTTCTTGCGTTCGGTGATGTCCCTGAATGCCCCTTGCATCAGCTTCTTTCCTTTCAGATCAAAAACAGTAGCCTTGACCGCAACATCTCTGATTTCGCCTGTTTTCCGCATAACTTGCGTTTCAAGAGTTTTCGTTGGGTCTTTAAGGTGTCGTTTGAAACTTCTTGAAAATCCTCCATCTATTTGCTCTTGAGGGAAAATGATGGATTGATGTTGACCCACCAGTTCTGACTTCTGCCAGCCAACCAACTTTGACGCGGCAGGGTTACAGTCAACTATCATGCCCGCCGCGGCATCCGCCACCAATATTGCATCCATAGACTCTTCAAAGAGCTTCCTGTGCTTTTCCTCAGACTCACGAAGCGCTTCCTCGGCTTTCTTGCGCTCAGTAATATCTCTCATTATCGTTTGACAACCAACGACTTTGCCGTTTAGCCGTATAGGGTTGATATTGTACTCTGCGCTTCTCTTCCCGTTGGGCGTTAGTATTTCGATTTCGCCTTGAGCCGAGTTTCCGGCGGCGATGTTCTTAAGCCCTGTGAGCATTTTTTGATTGTATTCTATTGGAACAAGCTTGAATATGCTGTTCCCGACGATTTCATTTTCTCTAAAGCCGTGCTGCATGATGGCCTTATTTACCGAAGTTATTTTTCCAGTCAAATCAATCGTAACGATAACGTCTGGTGCGTTTTCGAAAAGGTTCTTATACTTTTCTTCGGAAAACCTAATTTGTTCATCAGCTTTCTTTTTTCGATCTGTAACGTCATGGAACACAACAAAGCTAGCAGGCTGCCCAGCATAGCTTACTTTTTTCCCGCTTACCTCAACCCACCGCTTTTTGCCAGTTCTACCTATAAAACAAACCTCGTATGATTCAACAGGAGCTCCCTGCATTCGATTTTTTAGATTTTCAGAGAGAACCGCTTTACTTTCCGGTGTAACAATATTGAGTTTAAGTATGTGGGTTCCGACTAATGCTTTCCGGCTTAGTCCAGTTCTTTCTTGGAACGCATCGTTCACTGTCAGGAAATTTCCTTTTCCATCAACTATGGCTGCTGGGTCGGGTGACAAGTTAAAAAGAAATCTGGGTGTTGCTCTACTTCTGTAGTTCTTCATGCTTTTTCACTAGAACTCCTATTTTCACTTTATCATCGTTTGCAGCTTCAAAGCTCTCCCGCATAAGGCGGACGTACTCTGTGAATGTCATTTCTGGAACAAGCCACTTTGACAAGGGCCATTCATAGACGGGCCACTTGCAGGTTACTTCAAGTTTGGCGTGAAGATTTTTCATAAGCAATATCTCAAGGTGTCGGGTGCCCAATCCGAAAATGCGCTTCAGTGCGTTCGAAAAATCATTTAGCTTATTGGGTATTTCCTGTTTTCTAATGTTGAAGCGACTCTCGAGGTAAATATAAATTGAGGCTTTCCCAGCCTCGCCGAGGCCTGATAATCCTTCGTCTATGGCGTCTATTAGCAGTTGATCAAAATTCTTATGCTGACTTTGTTCTGCCAACTTGCTTTTTTCCTTCGCGCCAGTTTCAAGGTTCGGTACCGTCAATTGTTGAAAACGGTGTTAACTTAAAGAGCCTGAAAAACCTACTAAAGCGTTATGAACTGTTAATATTAATTGGAAATAAGGTTCGGCCAAATAGCACTCAGAGCGGGCTTTATTGTGTTCTTAAGGCTTTTTGTTCTAGTTCTGCTTGGTCAAAGAACAGAATCTCAAAGTAAAGTTCTACCCATTCGCTTCTTGCCCTTTTCAGCTTTGAAACTTAACTGTTCTATCTAGAAAATGGGCTACACTTTGTCTTTGAGGTATATTTCTGCTGGAGTTAAATAGCCTATTCCTTCGTGTGGTCTGGTGTAGTTGTAGTAGCGTATGAAGCTCCAGTGCATCTTGAACAGGTGAGACTCCAGCTCGTACGCTTTGTGGAAAGCTTCAATCTTGCCGCATGTTGTTGGCCTGCGGACGCTGGCCGTAATATGCTCAATTCCAAGTTTGCTGCAGTGCACATCAAAAGCGGATATTTCTCCACGTGCAGGTTTAAACTGAGTTCCCTGATCAGTAAGAATCTGCTCTGGAACGCCATAGCGCTTAACCGCCCTATCAAGCAGCAACATAGCGTTTTCACCTGTCGGATTCCAAATCTTAACCGACCCAGTAATGAACCTGGAGCGGTCATCAAGGTAGCTGATCATCCACCAATCATCACTGCAAAGCTTGAAATCAGCCTGCCACAAACTGTTGCAGTGTTCTCTTTGGAAACGCTTTGTTCCCCAAGTCTTTCTGGGCTCTGTAATCGGGCGATTTAGACCTGCTTCACAAATAATTTGGTACGCTTGGTTATGATCTATGACGTAGCCTTTGCGTCTTAGGCAACCGGCAATCTTTTTGGGTCCCCACTCGTATCTTTTGCGTATTTTAATGACTTTTTCTTTAAGAGTGCCGTTTGGTCCAGGAAGGCTGGGTCGACCTTTGGGTTTTTCTTCAAGACCGCTCCATCCTTGGATTTGGTAACGGTTCCACCAGCGGTAAAACATTTTCCTGTCAATTTGAGCTTCAGAGCAGATGTCAGTAACTGATCGGCCTTCAAGCCTCTTTTTGATTATCCACTTTCTAAGTTTTTCCCAATCTCGCTCCAACCAAGCACTCCCCAATTTTAGGAGAGTGTAGCCTATTTTTAAGATAGAACAGCTTTGAAACTTAACAGATAGTTTTTTAAGTGAAAACCTATATCTACTGCGCTCGATATTTAGGCGAGCGCTAGCTCCAGTTTGTTTCAGTTTTCGCCCCTTCACCCAAAAGTTGGGAGTGGGGTTTTGTTGGTATGACACATAAACGAGGTAGAAGAAACCCTGCCTATGACCAGAGGATTTAAGCTTATTGTGGGATGTACAATTTAAACGCTAAGCAGTTTTACGCAGTGGATTGAGAGCCATCGGTTAATTTTTAGCGTTTATTTAGCTTTATTCTCCTAAAATAGTAAGAATCCAGCTCTATTTGGAAAAAGGAGGATGGCGCGGGATGTTAGGTTTACACCCACGTTTAAATTCCACACGAAAAATGTGAGAAATACTTGATCAACCGAACTTTTTTTCGATCTTTTATTTTTTTTTGAGCAATTTCTTTCTTAACTACCTCAAGTTATTGTTTGTCTGGTAAGCTAATTTTTTATACTGAAGGCAACGCTTTACTAAAAACAGCGCGAGGCTTAGTCTTGGATTTCATTACAGTTGCTGCAGTAGCTGTCTTTGCAGTGACGCTTTTCTTGATGATTAAGCGTCCATTCAGATTGAGGCTGGGTTACGCCGCTGGAATTGGCGCGGTTGCCTCGTTGCTACTTGGCACGGTTAGTTTGGGGCAGGCTGTGCAGTCCTTCTTAAACATCTGGGATGCAGCTTTAGCATTCTTAGGTATTGTGGCGTTGTCTGTGACGTTGGATGCTATGGGCTTCTTTAGGTGGGCTGCGCTGCGAGTGGTGAAGTTGGCTGGCGGTAGTGGTCTGCGGCTTTTTTTCTACGTTTCTTTGCTTACTGCAGCCGTGAGTATTCTTTTTGCGAATGACAGCGCAGTTTTGATTTTAACTCCTATAGTGCTGGAGATTGTAGCTTGCTTAGGTATAGACTCGAAGGGGAAGCTTGCATACCTTTTCAGCGCTGGATTGATGGCAGACACTGCGTCTATGCCGCTGATTACAAGCAACCCCATTAACATTTTGAGTGCTGATTTTTTCAAGTACAGCTTCATCGACCACTTGGTTTTCATGGGTCCAGTGGGATTAGCAACTATCTTCAGCAGTTTGCTGTTATTTTATTTGTTTTTTAGAAAACGAATTCCCAAAGTTTACGATGCGGAAGCTGTTGATGCTTTAACCAAAGGGAAACCTGTGATTTCGCCTCTTTTGCTGAGAGTGAGTCTGGCTACGCTTGTAGCGATTGATGTAGGCTATGTCCTGACCTCTTTGAACAGGTTTCCTGTTTCGCTCGTGATTTGCAGCGGCGCAGCGTTTCTAGTAGCAGTTTACTGGTTTACGCTTAAATGGAATGGGTCGGTAAACGGCGAGAAGAAAGGGCTCATTGGCTTGGCAAGGGACATCAACTGGGACATTGTACTTTTTATGTTTAGCATTTTCCTCGTCGTTCAAGGTTTGGAAACCGCTGGCATCACAAATCTATTGTCTTCTGCTCTTGTAGCAACGAGCAAGTTTCCGTCCATGCTGGGGGTATTTGTTCCAAGTATGATTGTGACCATCGGAGCGAGTTTCATGAACAACTGGCCAATGACGATTCTGGGGTTACTAAGCATAAAGCAAGCAGCGTTAAGTGGGACAGCTTTAACCCGTTTGATTTTCAGCAACATCATCGGAAACAATTTGGGTCCTCACTTTTTCCCGTTAGGGTCACTGGCTATTGTTATATGGCTGGAAACGATGAAGCGTAAAGGCGTGACCATTAGCCTTAAAGAATATCTTAAAGTCGGCGCTCTACTGTCCATAGCACAAGTTGCTATCGCATCAGCTGTGCTATGGACTGAATTGAGCATGGGGCTTCATTTAATGCTATAGTGGCTGAAAAATTGAGGGCAAATGACCAATTTTTTAACGTTTATTGAGCCACATTTACACAAATAAGCAATAATCAAGTTCTAATTGGCAAAAGGGAAAAAGCGCGGGATGTTAGGTTTACATTCACGTTTAAATTTCACGCGAAAAACTTAGAAATATAAGGAAAGCGATGGTGATCGTTTGTTGTTTTATGGAAGCATTTTTTCCCTTCTAATTAACCTGCTCGACAAAATCAGCAACACAATTGACAGGCCACCGGCAACCCCCGCAATAGACAGGTCAACTAAGAAGGCGACAGAAAATGGTAAAAACGGAATGTAAAACGTGGGAAGGATAACCGCGACGCCAATCGATAAAGCAAGAGGACTATTGGCGCCCACTCTCTGTTTTTGTAATGAACTGAAAGCAATCATAGCAACTGTAACTAAAGAAACGGCAGAAAAACCCAACGCGGCGGTTAGAGCTAACATCACCAAACCTACTATTGTCCCTGCAATCACACTTGCGACAACATTGGCGGCGAATTCGGCAATGAAAAGAGTAAGTGCAAGGAAAAGCGCGGTTTTTAAGTAGCGCTTAAAGATGTCGCTTTGATTCCAGCCGAGTGAAAGTAGATACTCCAAAACCCCGTTATTTTTGTCATAGACGTAAAGCAGAATAACAGACGTAGTGAACATAAGAATCCCAAAAGCCATAAACGGAACGGGAATAAGAAAATCTGTTTCAGGCGCACCTTTAGCAAGAAGGGTGATGGCGTCTGATATGAAGATTCCAAAGGAAGCAAAGAAAATCCCCACTCCAGAATATATTTTGCTCAAACTAAGGCTTCGCTTAGCAAAAATCAACGTACTATTCGGCAACTTGCTGGGGCTCCTTTTGTGTTTTTTCCACTTTTCCATTGGGTGACTCAAAAAGCTCTTGCAGAGGATTATCAAGCTGCCGCATTTCAGTGACCAAAACGCCACTTTCAACCAGTTTTTTCAAGGTGAGTCCTGCTTCCTCAGGGCTAGACACATTCAAAACAAAGTAATCTCCCTCACGTTGGACGTCTATGATCTTGGATATGTCTGTTGAGGTTTTGATGCCTACTCGGTACTGTTTCGGTTTAATGTTTGAGATTTTATCAAACAACGTAACTGAGCCATTCTTGATTAAAATAAGATATGTCCCAATATCGGTTGCTTCATAGAGGTTATGTGAAGAGTACAGAATCATTTTGTCTTTACTTAGTTTTAGAATGATATCTCGAATTTCCTTTGAAATTGATGGGTCTAAATTCGCGGTTGGTTCATCTAGCAAGTACAAATCGCTTTCGTGAAGAAACACCTTTGCGATTGCGGCTCTCTTTTTTTGTCCCTGTGAAAGGTCAGAGAACCTTTCATTTTTCAATTTGCCAAGGTCCAGGAGATCAATCACCTCATCGGGATCTCCGCCTTCGATGTCCGAGTAAAACTTGAGTGCGTTATTCACAGTCATCTCCTCAGGCATTGCGTTGTACTGCGAGAGATAGCTTATTTTTGTTCGCGTCTTGCCCGATGTGGTTACGTTTTGGTCATCGAGAAGGATCTTACCGCTGAATGGCTCCAGTATACCAGCGATTGTTCTAAACAGAGTTGTCTTGCCCGCGCCGTTTGGCCCTAAAACAACGTATATCGAGGGCTCTTGCAGCTTAAAGCTAATATCATGCAAGACGATTTGTCCATTGTACCCAGAAGTTACATTATTCAACTCCAAAGCGTGCATAATAATTTACCGCCGTGTCTTAATAGATTCTAAATACTGATAAGAATAAAAACTAATTAGTATTGTTCAGCTTCAAACCCTGATATAACGGCCACATTTACGGTCGGACAGTCTCGCTTTCTGAACAAATAACTAAGGGTTCTGTGGCATGTACAAATTAGAGGCTAAGCCTTTTTATGCGATAAATTTAGAGACTGTGGTTAATTGTTTAGCGTGTATTGCACCCTGTTTGAATAAATATGTAATATTCAAGCTCTAATTGGCAAAAGGAGCATGGCGCGGGATGTGGGATTTGAACCCACGCGGCCTTTCGACCACAGACTTAGCAGGCCTGCCCCCTACCAGGCTAGGGCAATCCCGCACAGGCAACAATTATAATTTTGGAACAGCCGAAGTCTATGTTACATTGTAGATTGTGGCGCTCGGATATTTTTGCTTTCTGTATAGCGAAAACTGCAAATCACACTAACTATTAGAGCATTAACAGGATGACACTCTCTGATGCTGGGCGTGCTCAACCCGGGGGAGGAGGGGTATACTTTTTAACTGTTAAAACACTAAACAAAAAGAGACTACCCTTCTTTTCAGGAGGCTTTTTTCAACAGAACCAGTATCAATCAACCTATAACGAAGTCTCTTTTTTACTGTGATTTTGAAGTTTAAGTGTCAATAACGCTTTTTATTAGCGCCAAACAATCAATCTGCATTAAAGGAGGAAGAGAAGTGACTGCGCCTTCGCTTAGCGACACAATGAAACATACATGCGATAACCTAAAGCAGGGCGCAACCAAACAAGTCACCGATTATGAGCAACGCTTCTCAGTTTTGAAAGATGCCTATGATGGTTTGCTTGTGAACCTGATAAAGTCAGGCTTCAACCCGAAGGAGGCTTGGGAAACAGCCAAAGAATTCTTCGGTTCTGAGAGCGTACGCTTTGCGGGTATAGACGGCACCATGTATTCGAGACCGCTGTTTGATATGGTTATTTTTTTCGGCGGCGCCTACGCAGTAACAGGCACCATAAAATTCCAAGAAACAGCCGAGCCTCAAGTCGAATATGATGCTAAAACTATTCAGCAGAACATAGGCATATCCAGCGTCGTCCCAATCTACGTAAACGAAATCACAGATGTTGACCACTCGTTTGCAGCGCAAGAGCAGCCTGGCGAGGTTGACCCGTCAAAGCCTGCTACAGATGAGGAAATAGCCAATAACTCGCTGATAGCTAACGCAATAATGACTTTTTCAGAGTACTATTTAGCCTACAAGCTTGCCGTTGATTCGGCGCAAAACATCAGGGTACTTTTAATGGACAGAAGCTTGTCCACGCAGCGTGCTAGCTTGCTTTATGAGACTAGGAAAACGGATTTTTGGGATGCGAGAAGCACGCTTGTCGGCTATGTTAGCAGTGGACGGCAATTTGACAGGAACGATTTAGCCATAGCGCGCCATCACGTTTGGAATAAAGCTTTGGGGTTGCCTGCTCCACGGGCGGATTACCTGCGTCACGCCATAACTTGCCTAGCTAAAGAAAACAGAACTTTAACTCAAATGCAAATCTGCGAAGCCTTAGGGGTAACGGATGATAAACGTAAAAGAAGGGTTGAAAAAGCCTTATCAAGCTTAGTTAAAAAACGCATCCTAACAGGCACCGGGGGCATCTACGTTTTAAACGAGCAGTACGTTGATACTTGGGAACGCACAAAAAGTTTAACCATCGAAGTTGGCGACCAACTTTTTTCAACAAAAACGCCCACAGCCGAAACATCCGGCAGCATGAAAATAATCAAAAACGGCAAAGAGCACTGGCTAACCACTCTTGATATTGCTTTTTTGACGCTCTTCACTTTACAAATGCTGATGGAGGAGTGCTGGAGAAAACGCATCCTTCTCGTAGGCATCACGAAGGACACCTCAGCTAGGGATTTCAAGCGCCAACTTGTTCCAATAATGCAAAATGAAGGCTTACTGAAAGCGTCAGTGGAAAATGAGGCGTTGGCTGCGCTTCCAAACACTGACCGCATGATTCTCCAGTCAGCAAGTATTTTTAACCCAGACAAAGTGTCGCCGCCCTGGAGCTTGATAGAGTATGATTCCGCTTTTAGAACCATGAAGCCTGATGCAGACAGGGGACAGGGTTATGTTTCGGGTCTTATTAAGAATAAGATTGGTTTAGAGAAGGCTTTTTTGAAGACTTATGTGCAGCTTAGCCAAGCAAAATCTGACCCTCTACTGCGGAGCAACGTGTTATTAATTGACCGTTTAGCTTACGCCGAGTTTGACCAGAAGCCTGAGTGCCGTTTAGCTTTATGCTGTGAGATGAGTGATGGCACAAGAGAACCCGTGGAAGTCTTGCTCTACAAGGACAAGTCGGTACCCAACAAAATGCAGAACATGGTCATGAGCATGCTTGTAGCTATGGCGCCTTCGAATATTCCAGAGGCTTTTGGCCACAACAAAGCGTTGTTTGCGGCGGACAAGATTGCAAAGTGGAATTACAGCCAATTCAAATGCGTTGCAGACTCCACAGCTATCTGGATTTTGAATAATCATAAATTGCGAAAGTTCATATTTTACATGAGCACTTTCCGTGAGAGGCGAGCAAGTATTGAACAAGCAAGAAGAGAAAACCGTTAACAAAGAATGCTTCACAGATTTTGAAGACAAGTTTCATGCAAGATTAGCGGCGGTTATGCCCCGTTATGCCGGCGGCGAAGGCAGTGACTCAAAAGTTACTGGTACAAGCGCACGCTACCAGTGCCGAGTCAAAATCGAGTATCAAAAGGACCTGATGGGCTTATTGGAAGAGGGCATGCTGTTGGCAGTTAAGAATTTTAAGCCTGCAATCAGCGGCGCCGAACGGTATACGCTTATGGAGATTAGCCGTGTTTGGCCTGAACACTTCGGATTACGCGGGCTCAGTGATCATGGTTATTATCCGATGCAGTTTGAAATAATCGAGCAGTCGGAAGCAGATTGGCAGACCGATGACAAGTCAACGATGATGATTCAGATTGACGCCATCCCCATCAACTATGACTTAATCGTTAAGGATGATTGCACGTTTGAGTTTGTTAAGGGCTTCTCATACCCCATAGTTGGCAGTCCCATTCTTATTTTGAACAGCGAAATGATCAACCGCATGTACAACCAGAAAATCGCGGCTGAATTGGGTATTGACACAGCAAAATCGGTTGAAGATGCCCGTGTTGACCCAAGGCTTGGCACAATTAAAATGTTCGAAGCAGCCAAAACGAAAATCCCCATATATGTTGACTTCGAAAAATTAATTCGATACCACTTCGGAGTTTTCGCCTTCACTGGCGGCGGCAAAAGCAACTTAATGTCCAACGTGCTGAGACGTATAATGCTTCACGCAGAGAAAGACAGTACTAAAGTGGTAATCTTTGACATTAGCTGCGAGTACGCTTTTCTCTTGCTTGACGTGCTTGCTGACCCCACCGTGAAAGCTAAACTGGTTCTTGAGCACAGAATCGATTCTTTAGAGCAATTCTTTAACTCCATCGTTAAGCCACGGGAATACGAGAGTGATTTGCGAACGAAAGCTGGCTTGCAAGCAATCATGGACCAAAATAAACTCTCATATTACACTAAGCCCAAGCAGAAAATCCCAACTTACGGCCAGATGATGGAAGAGCTTGATGACCAAAGGAAAGATTCTGTTGGCAGGCCACATTACATTAACGCTATTGACTTGATTCATGATGAAGTTCGCCAATGGGTTGAGAAGCAGGGCTTAAGTGAAAACCAGGAAGTCAGCGAAGAGTTTGTCTGCCGCATCGACGAGGTAGCACGGAATGCGATGGAAACTTTCAGGGTTAACGATAAAGCTGGGCTATACGCTTGGGCAACAACCCGATGCACCATACTGGACTTATTCAAGAAGCGCCAGCAGAACACCGACAAAGCCGCAGCAGGATTAACAGTTGAAGGTATAAGGCAACTGCTCGAGGACAAAGACACAAAGCTTGTGGTGATCTCAATCAGCGACCCATACACCATCAAGGAACTCGCCATTGCTTTGACACAGGACTTACTTATACGTAGGAAACGCCGTTTCATGGTAAAACCGCAAATCTTACTAGTCTTCGATGAGGCGCAAGAGTTCATCAGCAGCAAAGAAGGCGGCATTGACGGCAAATGCTCTGCGCATGTGGAAACGCTGCTTCGTCAGGGACGCAAGTACGGTTTAGGCGTCTGCATAGCCACCCAACGCATCGCATACCTAAACACAAATGCGCTCCAGCAGCTACATACCTATTTCGTTGGCACCCTCCCACGACCTTACGATAGGGCACTGGTAAGTGAAACGTTCATGATAGACAAAGGCATCTTAGAGAAAACGTTGGAGTTTGCGCCAGGCGAATGGCTCCTATCAAGCTACATTGCCACGGGAATGGAGAACGTGCCAATATTCATCAAAGCAGACAACGCAGAAAAAGAAATAGAGAAATACCTCTCATCACGGAAATAGATGTTAGATTTCAATTTTTTCGGCTTTCATTTCCACATCATAATAAAGAAAACAGCTTATCTCTTAATTTTTTGACTTTTTGAAAACTTGCAAAATCATAAGCGAAACCAAACCCAAAAAATAGTTTAAACTGTCACTTTTTGAGTCTTTGAAGACACAACCCGCTATGGAACATTAACGTTTATTGTCATCTAAAGATGGTGACAGAAAGTGACAGCCAAATTTTAAACCCTGAAAGTATCGAAATTTATTTTTTTGGGCAAATTTTTTTAAATCGTATAAGTACCAATTACGTGAGGAATAAAAGAATGAGCAGTAAAGAAAATGAAGAGGATTATCTCGATTTTGATGAGTTAAAACAATCAGAAATGCACTAAACAATTATGGAGAGCATTCAGAGATTAGAAATTGGTTATTGGAAAAATATCCAGCAAACAGAGAATTTTTTTATGATACAGAAAATGCATTTGATGATTTGTCTGTTACTTCTAAGCATACTTTAAGGAAAGCCCTTATCGATTATACCAAGAAAACCTCTGCGCCTAAAGAGCTTGAAAATGTAGAGATGCTTTTGCTTGAACTTGAATGTAAAGAACACGTTATTCGAACAACTCGTATAACTTTAAGTGATATGGGCGAAAACAAAGGAACCACGCTTAAACCTATGTTAGACGTAAGCAAAATATCTGAACCCTTTGAATTTGATTTTGAATATTGCGTTGTATGCGATGTGCGGCAGTACAAAGGAGAACTTACGCCATATGCTTCTAATGTTAACTTCTTAGAAGACATAGCTGAACAAGGAAGCTACCATGTGATAACTGAAATAAAAGAATCGATGGAACATAAAGAATTTGAACAAACGGTTAAAGAGATAAAAGATGCTTTAGACATGGTGACTTAGCCGACTTTAAACAATAGTCCATGCCCTATTTCTAACCCAGACGACCGCGATTGAAGCTTGATTCTCCCACTTTTTAGACTTGCTATGGACCCCATGATGCATGAACGAACAAAAACGAAGGCAGTGGGAGCGTATTTTGGGCTTGATTTGCTTAACTAACATGTTTTTTGCAGTCGGACCAAAACGACATGGTGAAAGCGGAAATTAACTTATATCTGGAACAGCCGCGAAAACAGATATAGAGAAATACTCCAACACCAACAGTAACATAAACCTTTGCGGTAGGGTTTTGAATGGTAGGAAAACTATCTAAACCTGATGTTGAATTCATGCAGCAGTTGCCGGTGTGCCGATTAGCGACAGTAACCGAAGAGTGCGAGCCAGTCGTGAGGCCGGTTTGGCCCGTTTTTGACGGCGTAAATATCTATATAGCGACTGACCCTGAAACCCCCAAGTTGGAGCACATAGAAGCAAACCCTGAAGTATCATTGGTCTTTGATGATTACGACAGAAACAACTGGACTAACCTCAAAGGCATTCGCGTGCAAGGAGAAGCAACCATCCTGTGGAAAGGCAAAGAATACCGTTACGCGCATGATCTTCTCAAAGAAAAGTATCCCGAGTACCAAACTGAAGAAGGCGGCTGGAAAGAAGGCGACATACCAATAATCAAGATATTGCCAACATCTTTCACGAAATGGGCACAAGGCGAATGGAGAAAATAATCGCTCTTTAAAAAAAATAGTTTCTTTCTCTGAATAAGCGAGCTATCTCCCCAGACCCATTTTTTAAGAAAAGTGGCCTACTTAAGTAAAAAAAAGGGCTAGGTGAAGGGATTTCAGGTCAAAGCGTCGATGTCTCCACAGCCATTTCTCATTTTTCATATCAAGCGAGCGCTCATCGGTTGTTGTCGGCTAAGGGATATCGGCTCATTGCAGCAAGCATTACTTCACTGAAGGTTTTTTTGCTGAGGTGCCGAGCAAAATCGGAAGTGGCTATTATCCCGACCAACACGTTTTTCTTCGTAACGGGAAGTCGCCTTATTTTGTACTTGACCATTTTCCTCGCAGCATCTCTAAGTGAGCAGTCCTCCTCGATCGTTATGAGTGGATCTGACATTACCTCAGAAACTTTAGTTTCAAGCGGTTTTTTCTGCGCCATTACCCTTCTGACCAAGTCTCTTTCAGTGACTATACCCTTAGCCACAACACCCTCCATTACTACAAGATCACCCACATCTTGTTGATGCATCAGCTTTGCAGCCTCAAGCACAGTCCCCTGAACATCAATTGTGATGACATTCGTTGTCATAAAATCTTTTACAGTTGGCATCATTTACAAACTCTATAAACTATAGTATAAAAGTTTTGTGACTTCAAAATTCTGGATCCAAAAATGTTAAATCCGACTAATTATTTATCTTCAAAAAGCAGCTTCAAACCGCACCTCGCGGATGTGCCAAGAATATCCGCCACCTTGACGTGCTCGAGTCATGGGGAAAGTTGGTCTTTCTCCACTCGTCCAGCTCTTCCCTGACCGCCTTCTGAGCCGCGGGGTCAAGACCTAGAAAGGACCAACTCCACCGTCCACTGTCCGAGAAAACCAAGATCTGCCTCCATTCGCCGCGTGACTCGCGGGAGACTTTAAACTCGAACGTGACCTCTCTTGCCACAAACCCACACCTGCTGAAGAGCGCTGGTAGGTCAACTCTCTGTCGAGAACGCTGGGCCCAGACCTTTTCCATCTCCTCGGGCGCCACCCCATGCTTCAAAAGCACCTCTCGCGTCTTTGCCCGGAATGCTTCCCGCACCTCGCTGTTCCCGTCGGCCCAAGAAGGCAAGCTGAGCGCGAATTCTCCGGACTTGGTCAAGAGCCCGAGGAGTCCCGTAAGCACTTTTTCGGGCTCGGGGAAGTGCCAGAATGCTGAGTTGCAGACCGCGAAATCAAACTTCTGTCCCGCTAGAATCTGCGAGATGTCACCTGCATAGCCGTGGACTAAAACGATGTTCGAGGCTTTGGCCGCCGCTGCGTTCTCTCTGGCCACGTTTAGCATCCCCTCTGAGAAATCGAGGGCTACGATCTTCCCGGTTCGGGCAATCTTCGCAAGCTTGAGAGTACACGCGCCGGTCCCGCATGCGAGCTCAAGCACCCTTGAGTCCTCTTTTACGGGAAGTTGGCGGATCATTGCGTCAGCCACGGTGCCGTAGAAGTGCCACTTCTTCTCGTAGGAGTCGTACTGCCGCGCGCTGCCGTTCCACGCGTCGAGTCGGCTCCTTGTCAACTCTGGCTGTACGGTGGAAGTAGGGCTTTTTTGCGTTTTCGGAATACTTGAGGACACTGTTAACTTATCAACTCCTAAACAAATTTGCAAGTTCAGATTTTGTGCGAAAAGCCGAAAGTTCACAGCGCCTAATATAGTTAACCGTACAGCGATACTATCAAGTAAAGGTACCCCACGTAAGAAGTCCACAAAGAATCATGCAATTTGTCAGATTCAACTGAATTTGACCGTTAACGGTTCCGCCCTTTTTTCCCAAGATTTGTTTCCATAAAAAATCTTATATCTAAGTGATGGTTCCTTTGTGAGTAGAAGTTGTGATTATTTATGGCTGTTAAAACAACCCCCGATTATATAGACTTACTAAACAAAGCAGTTGAACGTGAAATTGGTGTTTCAATCCAGTATATACTTCAACATGGAAAAATGGAAAAGCTCGTGCGCAGAACCATCCCTGAAAACATCCTTCTCGATAAAACCACCTATGACGCTGTTGGAAAGTTCCTAAGAGAAATTGCCATCCAAGAGATGAAACATGGCGCAAGCATAATGGAGCGCATTTACTATCTTGGTGGACAAGCAACAACTAAATCAGGCAAACCTGTCATTGGCGACAGCATAAGCGAATTTGCTAAACTAGGCATGAAAGCTGAAGAAGAAGCATTAACGCTTTACCGCCAAATCATAGAGGTCGCTGGGAAAATGGGCGATTGGGAAACACGTGAACTCTTCGAGAAAATCTACGGTGAAGAAGAAGTGCACTTTTTCAAATTCCAAGAATATACCAAGTTCCAAGACGAGAAAGACGAGCCGAGCAAAGTGCCGCTGCCGGAATGGCGCAAAATATACACAGACGATTACTTTACACTCTTAAACAAAGCTGTCGCAGCAGAAATCACTGGGATTATCCAATACACGAATCAGCATGAGAAAGCGGCTTTCCTTGAACTCCGAATGAAGAACACATCGCTAGAAACTATCACTGAAACCAACAAAGCCGACGTAGTAAGCAAGATACTGAAAGGAATCTTCATGCAAGAAATGGATCATCTAGAAAAAATCAGTGAACGCATTTACCTACTTGAAGGCGAAGCAACGTATAAACCAGATCCACTTCCAGTTGTCGGCGACACAACTATGGATTCTCTACGCTTAGATCATGCATTGGAGAGTAGCGCAATATCTCTATACAGACAAATCATCGCTGAAGCACTCAAACGCGGCGACACAACGACTAGACGCATGTTCGAAGACATAATACTCCAAGAAGAAGACCACTTCTGGACATTCGACGACTTCGTAAGATAAAACAAAATCCCCTCTTTCCTTTTAAATATAAATTTCAAGGCGGATATTTTTTCCGAAACCTTAATTCCGATGATTCAGCAACAGTAGATATGGCAGAGGCGAAGTGAGTGACAGAAAAAAATAAGCCTCGTTGCATGCACTGCGGAAATTTTATCGACGACTGTATTTGCGTATGCCCATACTGCGGAGAAACCGTAAAATGCACTTGCTGTATAGGCACCGATAAAGCATCAGGCGGCGGGTAAACCGTCTACTTAGTATAAAATTATTCAAAGGTGAGGCAAAATGGTAATTGAAAGTATAAACTGGATGGCAGGCGGACCACAAGGAAGCGGCGTTGACACAGCATCCACTATATTTGGCAGAGCTTGCGGCTATGGCGGATTATACGTTTTCGGCAGAAGAGAATACCACTCGAACATCAAAACAATGCATAGCTACTTCCACCAACGAGTATCCAAACAGCCAACTTTAGCCAATATTAGCGATGTGAATTTGTTAGCAGCTTTCGACGCTGAAACCATTGTGAGACATATCGACGAAGTCGTGAGTGAAGGCGGCATAATAGTTGACTCACGCGACCTAAACGTCAATGCTTTGAATGGAATACCAACGTTCTCAGAGGAATATAAAGATCAAATTCGAGCTTTTATGAAAGAAAATAGTATTGGCGAAACAGTCAGCGATTTTCTAAATTACGCTAAAAAGAAAAACATTCAGGTCTATCCTGTTCCATACATGGACTTGCTTGAGCAAATTGGCAAAGCAGTCAAAATAGAAAAAATCAGCATGCTCTCAAAAATGATAAATGTTCTCACAATAGGAATATCATTTGCGCTCCTAAAATATGACAAAAAACTTGTTGAAGACGCAATCAAAGCCACCTTCCACGAAAAAATCGTCGACATGAACGTTACAGCCGTAGACTACGCTTACGACTACACTGAAAAAACTTTTAACGTAAACAATTTCAAGCACAAACTTGAAAAATTAGACAACAGTGAGCCACGAATTTTCCTGACTGGAAACCAAGCTGTTGCCATGGGCAAAGTATTAGGCGGCTGCAGAGTACAAACATACTACCCAATCACGCCGGCAGCTGACGAAAGCGAATATTTGGAGTCACATCAAATCCTTAAAACCAAAAAAGGCGAAGAAGCAATAGTCGTAATTCAAACTGAAGACGAAATTGCAGCTGTAAATTCTGCTTCAGGCGCTTGCTTAGCAGGTGCAAGAGCAGCAACAAGCACATCAGGACCAGGATTTTCTCTTATGGCTGAAGGCTTAGGATGGGCAGGAAATAACGAAGTACCCCTGGTAATAACATACTACCAGCGAGGTGGCCCCTCAACTGGCCAGCCAACTCGGCATTGCCAGCAAGATTTACGCTTTGCCATGCATGCAGCACACGGAGAATTCGCAAGAATAATCCTTGCGTCTGGGGACATTAAGGAATGCTTCTTTGACGCTGCAGAAGTATTTAACTTAGCAGAGAAATACCAAGTACCCGTTATCCATTTGCTTGATAAAGCCATGGCTAACTGCTCACAAACATACCCTGTCTTTGACTATGCTAATGTCAAGATTGACCGCGGCGAAATAGTTGGCGAGAAAGAGCTTGAAGGCAAAGAGTACAAGCGCTTCAAATTTACAGAAACAGGAGTTTCTCCCAGAGCTTTTTTGGGAACCAAAAACGCCGTTCAATGGTATACTGGCGATGAGCATAATGAGAGTGGCAACATAAACGAGGAATCCATTATTCGAAGAAAAATGATGGAAAAAAGAGTGGGAAAGCTAGACTTAGTTGATAAGGAAGTGCCATTGGAAATGAAGGTTAACTTTTTTGGAGATAAAGACTCAGAGAACATAGTGGTCAGTTGGGGTTCACCTAAAGGCGCCATAATCGAAGCGTTAAACCAGCTAAAAGATGAAGGCTTAAGCTTAGGCTACCTTCAAGTGCGAATGATACATCCGCTTCCCTCTGCCTACATAAAACAAATGCTTCAAGGCAAAAAACGCATAATAGACATAGAAGACAACATGACTGCTCAGCTCGGCGGCATAATTACTCAGTATACAAGCATCAAACCCAACTTTTACGTCCTCAAATACACCGGCAGACCAATGATGACAACCGAAGTATACCAAGCAATCAAATCTATATTAACAGATAAAGCGCCAGAAAGGCAGGTGTTAATGCTTGGCAATTAAACCATCAGACTACAAAACCAACGTCTACGTCGACTGGTGCCCAGGCTGCGGAGATTTTGGCATTTTGAGTGCATTGCAGATGGCGCTGGCTGAGCTTGGACTGGAGCCTCATAAAGTGGTGGTGGTTTCAGGCATAGGCAATTCGGGAAAAACCCCGCACTTCATAAAAGCTAACGGTGTTCACACGCTGCATGGAAGGCTATTGCCGTTTGCGATGGGAATAAAGATTGCGAACCCAGACTTGGAGGTAATCGGGGTAGGTGGGGACGGGGATGGTCTCGGTATAGGCGCGGGACATTTTGTTAACGCTGGACGAAGAAACATTGACATGACCTATCTACTATACAATAATGGAGTTTACGGCTTAACTAAGGGGCAGGCTTCACCGACGCTTCAGCTTGGGTTGCAAACTAAGTCGCTTCCTAAACCCAACATTAACCAAGCAATTAACCCAATTGCATTGGCAATTACTTCAGGCTACACGTTCGTGGCTAGATCATACACTTTTGATGTCATGCATTTGAAGAACATCATAAAACAGGGAATCCAGCATAAGGGATTAGCATTGATCGATTGCTTGCAGCCTTGCCCCACCTACAACGACATTAACACTAAAGAATGGTACGGCGGAGAAGACAGAAAAGACCCCACAACAGGCAAACCACAATCCAGACTATACAAGCTAGAAGATATAGGCTTTGACCCTGTTGTGCATGAATGCAGCGAAGACTTCAAAAAGAAAGTTGCTGGCATGGAAAAGGCGCAGGAGTGGGATGACAAAATCCCAATCGGCGTCTTCTACAAGAACGAGTTAGAACCAACTTTTCAAGACCGATTAACCGAGCGAATACCGTTTTACATGCAAAACCCGCCTGCTAAGCAACAGCTTAAAGACGAAAACAGCATAGCTACGGTTGATTTAAGCGAGTTTATGAATGACTTGAAAACAAGCTAAGCTTTTTCCTTTTTCCATGTGTCCATAATCCGCTAGCCTAAGTTAGTGTTTCAGGCCTTTTAAAAGAGGAAGCTAACTCGTTTAAGATATTTCAAAAACTTAACTTTAAAGAAGAAGAAACCTGGAAAATGGATCTTCTTCTTCCACCAAGTTGACTGGCTCAATCCGCTGGTTGGTTAAAGACGCATTGTTTTTTTTTTGAAAAAAATGCTTTTGGCTCATAAATCGCCTTTTCTCAAACTAATGTAACTCCATCCCCTTGAAATTTGCCAAATTAGAATAAACTCCAAAAAATTGCCATTTCAGCCTATTTCTATGCTTTTCAGATTTAAGGCATCTAAGTTTCAGCTTACCGACCTTTAAAGCGACTTAATGTACTCCGTAAATAGCTAAGTCCTAACCCTTGAGTGTACTCTCTAATAGAAGCGCACGCTTTTTGTGTCAAGAAATCTTTACAAGAAACCTTTTAATGGCAATTGCCTCCAACGTTGACATAGAGCGGTGACATGTATTGAGACTTGGAAGAATGTTCAGCGTTGTTGTGATTGTTTTTCGTAGTGCATGTTGGCTTGCGGAGCGGAGCGAGAAGACACCGTAAGAGCCCAATCAACCGTTCCCACGCCGTCTGTGCCCACGTTCACCGTCCAAATTGTAGACCACACCCATTACGTTGAGCCCGTCGCGCCCACTTACACGACTAACCCCTACACGGGAGAACAGCAACTTGTCAGTCCAGGTCAATCAGGCTACACCGCTGACAACTGGACTATTGACGTCTCCATCAAGAACCAACCGTTCACCTATGGCAATTCGAGCTACCACCTATACTACGACGTGCGAATGAAGGGACATTTTTCAGACAGCTGGGAGGACCTTTACCCTCTTGCTAACTTGCTGAGTGGTGACAGCTCATGGGCTACATCAGAGTATATCCAAAACGGCATCAAAGAATCGTCGTCAGACTACACCTTGATCTCGATTCCAGCCGGGGAATATCCTGCAGGGGGCCAAATAGACCTTCAAGTTCAAGCGTTAATAGGGCACGATTCAACATACTTTGAGGATTATGGCTACGCCTGGCCCCAACCTCAACGCACCAGGCTTTGGAGCTTTTGAGCCTGCTATCGCTTTCGATACCGCAAGTGACTGGAGCAGCACAGAAACAGTAACCTTGCCTGCAAACGTTCCGTTAAGCTCTACCCCTGCTCCGTCATCTTCAACTTCAACGCTAACTCCAACTCCAATATCAACCTCAACATCTGTTAGCAGTGCCTCTTACACATCACTTTTGAAACTAATAGCTCTTGTAGTAATTGCATTCTTGTTAGCTGTCATTATTTTTCTACTGCTCTAATATGCGAAAACGAAAGAACATTAATTCCAGTCAAAGTTTGCGATTAAATAGTGCCTCATAAAAGAGGCATAAAAAGCCTCTCCTTTCTCACTTCCTTAAACAAAGATTATTCAAACTGCTTATAAATCGCTATTTCCACAATCGACATATGTCCAAAAAAAAGTGCTTTACTGGCTTTTCTTTCTGCTTCGTCGGAACAGTAGCATTTGGCCCCCATATTTTGCACCTTATTTTTTTGGCTGTTAGCCAAGCTGGATTAGAAATAAACAGGGATGAGCGTCTTATTTTAATTATATTTTTGCACAAGCCTTAACCAAACTAGTATTTACGCTAAAATGGGTTTTTTTGGGGAAAAAAGGCTTTTCTGGATTATTTTATTTTATCTTTTTTGTTTATTTTTTATGGGAACTATTGTTGTCTTATAGGCTATATTTCCAATTTGATGTGGAAATAACTTATATATGCGCTAAATGTAGTGTGTAGATAAGTCTGTTGACACTACAGATATAACAAAGCATGAGTATGTTAAACCTATGAGATGTCCCTACTGCAACTCTGAAAATTCCAAAACCTTGGAAACGCGCGATTCTCCAGAGAATACTACGCGCAGGCGCAGAGAATGCATCAGTTGCGGAAAACGCTTCACGACCTACGAGTACGTGGAAACCGTGGAGCTTATGGTGAGAAAAAAAGACGGCAGGCTTGAACGCTTCGACGTTAACAAGATAATCCGTGGCTTGCAGAAAGCATGCGAGAAAAGGCCTGTAACCATGAGCCAAATCAACGAGTTAGCAGGACAAGTAAGGCAGGACCTTATGCTTAAAGACACTGAAGAAGTCTCATCCCAAGAAATCGGAGATTTAATCATGAAGCACCTAAAAAACGTCGACCGCATAGCGTACATTCGGTTTGCTTCAGTTTACAAGAAGTTTGAAGAGCCTGAAGATTTCAGGCGGTTACTCCTTGAGGTGAAAAAATGAAGTTTGTATTAAAACGTGATAGTAAATTAGAATCCTTCGACCAAGAACGTATAACAAACGCCATTTGGAAAGCCGCTAAAGCATGTCGGCGGAACAGACAAAGAGCTAGCAAAACGCTTAAGCGACGAAGTAGTGGCTGAACTGCAAAAAACTTACGGCGACGACGGAGTGCCCACAGTTGAGGAAATCCAAGATGTCGTTGAAAAACGCTTAATTGAAAATGGGCATGCACAAACGGCGAAAGCCTACATTCTCTATAGAAAACAGCATACTGACATGCGTGAGTTAGCGGCATTGCTGAGCTCCTCAGACATGGTGGACCAGTACCTTGAGGTTGAGGACTGGCGGGTTAAAGAAAACAGCAACATGAGCTATTCCCTGCAGGGATTGAACAATTATCTATCATCCACTGTGATAGCTAAGTACTGGATATCAAGAATTTACCCCCAAAACATTGCTGATGCCCACTTTTCAGGCGACATGCATATTCACGATTTAGGCGTATTAGGAGCATACTGTGTCGGCTGGGACGTAAGCGAGCTACTGCTTTCAGGATTCGGCGGTGTATCAGGCAAAATTGAGAGCAAACCAGCAAAACATTTCCGCACAGCATTAGGTCAGGTTGTGAACTTTTTCTATACGTTGCAGGGTGAAGCGGCAGGAGCACAGGCGTTTAGCAACTTTGACACTTACCTTGCTCCATTCATACGATATGATAAACTGACACAGAAAGATGTTGAGCAGGCGCTTCAGGAATTCTTCTTCAACATGAACGTGCCGACCCGTGTGGGTTTCCAGACACCGTTTACCAATTTAACGTTAGATTTGACTGTGCCAGACTTCATGAAGAACGAGGCGGTTCTCTTCAATGGAAAGGTAACCCAAGATACATACGGCGACATGACTAAGGAAATGGAAATGTTCAATTTAGCCTTCGCTGAAGTCATGCGGCAAGGCGACTCGAAAGGCAGAGTTTTCACTTTCCCAATTCCCACGTACAACATAACTAAAGATTTCAATTGGGATTCACCTGTAGCCCAAGCCATCTTTGAAGTCACAGCCAAGTATGGTGTGCCGTACTTCTCAAATTTTGTTAACAGCGACATGAAACCTGAAGATGTGCGCAGTATGTGCTGCCGCCTAAGAATAGACAACCGTGAATTACGCAAGCGGGGCGGCGGATTCTTCGGCGCCAACCCATTAACAGGCAGCATAGGCGTTGTTACCTTGAACATTCCAAGAATCGGCTACTTATCCAAGGATGAGGACGAGTTCTTTGAGCGTTTAGAAAACCTGATGGAAGTTGCAAAATCAAGTTTGGAAATTAAGCGTAAAGTGCTTGAAGCGTTCACAGATAACGGTTTATACCCGTATTCAAGGCGTTACCTGCGTCATGTGAAAGAAGGCTATGGCAAGTATTGGAAGAACCACTTCTCCACCATAGGCATAGTAGGCGTGAACGAAGCAATCATAAACTTGCTAGGGCAAAATATTGCGTCGCGTGATGGACAAGCTTTCGCCGTTAAAATGTTAGATTTCATGCGGAACCGTTTAGCAGATTATCAAGAGGAAACAGGCAGCATCTACAATCTTGAAGCAACCCCTGCTGAAGGCACATCTTACAGGCTTGCCCGCATAGACAAACGCCGATACAAAGACATCATATTCGCTAACCAAAAACAAGTAATCGCAGACCATGCAGAACCATTCTACACGAATTCTTCCCAGCTACCTGTTGACTTTGCCGGCGACCTCTTCGAAGCGCTGGAGCATCAGGAAACTTTGCAGACGCTCTACACTGGAGGCACCGTGTTTCACATTTTCCTCGGCGAGAGGCTTAACTCTTGGAAAGCTGCCGCCGAATTAATCAAAAAAGTAGCTTGGAACTCAAAGCTGCCCTACTTCACGTTAACGCCGACTTTCAGTGTTTGCCCAACCCACGGCTACACAAGCGGCGAACACAAGCAATGCCCAACCTGCGGAGCAAACTGCGAAGTCTACTCACGAGTAGTCGGCTACCTACGGCCAGTTGACCAATGGAACGATGGAAAACAAGCAGAATTCGCAATACGCAAAACCTTCGACCGATCAACCATAATGACTTCAGCACCCTTAACAGCTTAAGAGGAAACGTAAAAATGAAGTTTAGCGGATTACAAAAAACAAGCCTTCTCGACTACCCCGATAAAGTAGCCAGCGTGCTGTTCACTCCAGGCTGCAACCTGCGTTGCCCGTTCTGCCATAACTGGCGCATAGCCGTAAATCCGCAGCCGCCGTTTCTGCAGGAAGCCGCTGCATTAGAAATCTTGGAAAGCCGCAAAAAATACGTTGACGCTGTAGTGGTGACTGGCGGAGAACCATGCATGCACAAGGAGTTGCCGAAATTCCTCGCTAAACTTAAGGAACGCGGTTTTATGGTTAAATTGGACACGAACGGTTTCTATCCAGAAGTGCTTGAGGAATGCCTCGGCAGCGTAGATTACGTAGCTATGGACGTAAAAACCTGCAAGGAAAAATACAAGTTGCTCGGCGCAGAAGACACAGCTGGGCTTATGCGAACCATGGAAATCCTAAAAACGGGCAAGGTGCCCTACGAGTTCAGAACAACCGTGGTGCCAGAAATAGTCACTGCCCAAGATGCCACATGCATCGGCGAACTGGTAAAAGGCTCAAAAAACCATGCACTCCAACAATTCATTCCGCAGGATACGCTGGATAAGAGATTCCAAACTCTCAAGCCTTACGCGCCAGAAACAATCAACGACTTCGCAGAAATAATACGCAGATACACAGAAAATGTTTTCCTTCGAATCTAAATTTAAGAAACTAAGCTCTTAAATAATCTCATAATTTTTCGAATTAGAAGCATACATGAAGTTTTTCTGAGGATACAAATTTTTCCTTCGATCCCTGGCTTGCAAGCTGCATCTATCCTTTGGGCTATTCGAATTTTAAGACTACTGCAACCTTCTTTTTGGTTAGATCTTCAACTATTCGAATCCATGCTTCAGGAATTTCTCTTTCCTCTTCTTCTGTGAGTTTCCTGACAAACAAATTATTCTGAACGAAAAAAGGGTGTTTACATGATTCACAATTCAGATACGGAAAAATTCCGTCTAACGGCTTGGTTATGGCTTGCTTAGCACCACAATAGGGGCATGACCGAATCTTATGTTTCTTCATGGCGGTTGCCGTATCTGATTTCACCTCAATATTTCTTTCAAGCTCTTCCCAAGAAGAATACATTCGGTGTAAAGGGGAATTTCCTGTAGACCATAATTCCCTAAAAATGCTCAGAGCTTCTTTTCGCTCATATTGTTTACATTCTGGACAATCGTTTTGATAGCCCACAATAACTCCTCAGGCTGTGAAGGAGAATATTCGACAAAACTAATAACGTTTATGAATTTCAAAGCAAGTGCGTGTTTTGAGTTTTTTTAAATCCGCTAGAGTTCCGAAATAAGCAGTTCTTAGTTGCTAAAATGCAGGAACCCCGCAAGCTACACAATACAAAACTATACGATTTCTTTCTTGAAAAAACAGGTTAGCAATCAAAAAAATAATAAAGCTTAAACAACCGAGCTAATTCACTCTTAAAGGAGGAAAAACTGGTTGAAGTTAATCTATGTTGCAATAGACGGCATGGGAGATTTACCAATCAAAAGTTTAGGCAACAAAACCCCTCTGGAAGCAGCTGAAACGCCTAATATGGATGCTCTTGCCAAAAACGGCAAAACTGGCTTAATGTACACGGTAAAAAAAGGTGTTGCGCCAGAGAGTGACGTTGCTGTTATTTCGCTTTTAGGTTATGACCCGTTCAAGTACAGCACTGGCAGAGGCGTTATCGAAGCCGTGGGCGCAGGCTTACAAATGAAAGATGGCGATTTAGCGTTAAGATGCAACTTTGCAACTTTAGGCCAAGGAAAAACCATAATTGACCGTCGAGTGGCAAGAACCTTAACCACCGATGAAGCCACTGAGCTAAGCAAGGCAGCTAACGAACAGGTTAAGCTTGAATCTTACCCTGCCACGTTTGAGTTTCGAAACACTCTGGGGCACAGGGCAGTTCTATTAATAAAAAGCAAAGGGAAGCCTCTTTCAAGCAACATAACAAACAGTGACCCAGCCTACACAATAGTTAACGGCATCGGGGTGGCACAGGCTAAAGTTGAAATGGTGCTAAAAACCTGCGAACCAACAGACAACACAGAGGCAAGCAAAAGTTTCCGCGGCACTTGTGAACGAGTTTATCGAGAAAACCCATAAACTGTGGGAAAATCACCCCGTAAACATTAAGCGTGCGGCTGAGGGCAAGCTTAAGGCAAACGTTGTTTTAACTCGAGATGCGGGGCATCTGCTTCCAAAATTCTTCAACATAAACCAGCACTACCATGTGAACTTTGCAGCTTTGGCAGATATGCATGGTGAACGGGGCATCGCGCAGTTGGCAGGCATGGACTCCACGCTTTTGCCGCCGCCTTCAGGCAACCTTCAAAAAGACTGCGAATTAAGAGTCAAAGCCCTGCTGGATGTGTTGCCCAAGCATGATTGTTTCTACATTCACCTTAAAGGTCCAGATGAACCAGGACATGACGGCAACTGCATCTTAAAAACGCAGATTATCTCAGCCATCGACAAGTACTTCTTCGGGCCATTGCTGAAGCAGATTTCTCTAAAAGACAACCTTATCTGCATAACGGCTGACCATGCGACGCCTTGCTCATTAAAAGTGCACAGCGACACGCCAGTTCCCATATTAATTTCAGGCGACAAAATAGACGATGGAAAAGCAGTAAAGTTCTCGGAGAAAGAATGCGCAAAAGGAAGCTTAGGCATTATAGAACGCGGCTGCGAATTAATGCCAAAACTCATGGAACTGCTAAAGAAATAAAGCTCTGGTTTCAGCCCCAAACCAAAAAATGGATACACTGCATTAATTAAATTTCTAACACTCTGATTAACGTTACGACAAACATTTCAGTAACGAAATGACAAAATTTAGTTCAAATCAAAACAAACGCACGCATCAATCTATACACGTGCAGTCGTTAAAACTTAGAGGAGGACTTGTTTGCTGGTTACCTCAAGTATTTGTTGAGTTAAGAATTCCACATTAGCGTTCTTATGTTTAGCTTTGTGATTCTTAATAACTCTATTCATAGCAGCTAAATCAGGAACTACTGAAGATTTTTGCTCCACAAGTGCACTTCACAAAGGGCATACTTGACTTAAAATTTTGTTTATGGTTCTGAGGTGATTTCTTGGTCGATTCTTAAGTTACTTCTTTGAATTTTCTTGATGGCTGATCCCTGCAAACCGCGTAATCCAAAAGGAAAAAACAGTTTGAACGCAAGTCATTTTTCTTTAGCAATATAAATTTTTGTGGAAGCGCTTTAAGCAATCACAAGTTAATATCAGACATTAAATTAAACATGTTATTAATGATTTGTAAGATTAAATTCTGCAATATTTATCTGCACAATGTCTCAGCACCCACAAATATGTCAAGACAATAACTGCTATTACAATCAATTTGCTCTAAGCTACCTGCAACTGTTCGGTTACAGAGGCATGAATATTCACAAAAAAGATTTTTTAAAAACAGTTACAAATTTTCCGAGAACAAAATGGCGGGTTAAAGGAAACGTGCTCATGCATCTACAGCATTAAGATATCGAAAAAAACCGTTTGAATTAACGAAAAAGCACAAGTGACTTTAGAAAATTCGCTTGGATTTCAACGATTTCTTAACTATTTTAGGGTTGTATTCTGCTGCATTATCTTCACTTTTTACCAAATGCAAGCGCCGATATTGCAAGAATAATTTCCGTATAAAGCAAATTTCAAATTAGTCACCATGCGCCTTTAATAAAAAGATAACACCTAAAGAATAGGGAAGAAAAATGGCTTACTTGCGTGAAGAAAAAGAGAACCTTGAAGTCTCATACCCACTTAACGCTGTCTGGGAAGCTATTCCGAAAGCAATTGCTAAGATTGAATGGACAATACAAGAAACAAACGAAGAGACACATACCGTTAAGATTAAAACTAAAGGCGCCTTCTTGTCCTACCCTTCAAAGCTCACAGTAAATTTGTCAAAGGTAGATGAAAAGACTACACAGATGTCCATTGCAGCAGAAACTCCTGTGACCACGATTACATCAGTGGCAGATTATGGCAGGACAAGAGAACGCATTGAAGTGCTCGTGGCAACCTTATCCAAATTAATGGGCAGCTAACCCGTTTAGGCGGCAATAACGTCAGGGGCAAAATGGCAGTCCCTAACATAGGAAACACAGCGTATATCCAAGAACATAAGAAGGAAACATTTTAGGCCTTTGGCAAGCAACAAGGAAACCCTAAATCTTTTTTAAAAGTTCCAACCTTTTTTTAGGCTGGTGGAGTCCTCTTCATCCAATCGTGCCCGAAAATTTCAGCTTCCCCACTTTCAATGCCCGCAACTATCCGTTGCGCTGTGTACTCAGGCGGGTCAGCTTTACTAAATGCTTCCTGCGCTTCTGGCGTTTCTTCTTGCCTTTGCAGGGAAGCATCTTTGATGGTGTTCTTTTCAAAGTCAGTAAGCGTAATGTACGGGTAAACAACGCTGACAACTATTTTGTCTTTTTCAAGTTCTATTCTTGCAGTTAAGCTGATTTGAGCTAACGCACGTTTTAGGGCTGAATATGGACCGTTATCAGGCAATTGCATCAACGCTGTTCCTGAACTTACGTTAACGATTGTTCCTCCACCTTGCCGTCGCATAATCGGAATGGCTTCTTTCATGGCAACCAGTGGACCGACAACATCTAAATCAAAAAGGTAATGGAAAATTTCAATGTCCGTTTTCTCGACTGGCACATCGTATCCTCGACCAGCATTATTAACGAGAATATCTATCCTTCCAAAGTGCTCATACGCCTGCTTAACCATGCTCTTAACATCTTCAACCTTAGAAATATCTGCAGTAACGGCAATTGCTTCGGGCAGTTCTTTGGCAAGCTTCTCAAGTTTGTCTTTTGAGCGGGCGACTAAAGCCAGCTTGGCGCCTTTGCTTGAAAGAAGTTTCGCCGTAGCTAATCCGATGCCTGAAGATGCGCCAGTTACAATGGCAACTTTCCCTTTGATGTCCATCTGATTTCCTCTAATCGATGCGTTTGAGAATCTGCGCTGGACGCTTCAGAGGAGCTTTTGGAAAGCCGCCTTTCGGGTAGCCAAAGATGACTGCGGCATGGACGTCATGGTATTCTGGGATGCCGAGGCGCGGTTTAATATTTGGGTCGTTAGCAGCGGGAACCGCGGTGCCTATCCAGCAGCTTCCGATGCCCAGCGTGTAGGCGGCAAGCATCATGTTTTGCGCTGCCATGGAACAGTCATAAACTGCGTAAGGAGATTTAACGCCAGCGACAAAAATCAAGAGCGGTGCATTGTGGAAAATGTTGTAGTTTGGATCCGATAGTCGTTTTTTTAAGCCAACTAAGCCTTCGTCGCCAACATCAGGCAATGCCCGAATCAACCCAGGTTTCGCTATGTCAGAGAGGAGTTTCATTTCTGCTTTATTAGTGATGATCGTGAATTTCCAAGGTTGAACGTTGATGGCGGAGGGAGCGTAGGTTGCGGCTTCAAGCATCGTTTGGATTGCTGATTCAGGAACGGGTTTATCTTCATAACTGCGAATTGCTCGTCTTGATTTTATTGCTTCTAAAACAGGATTTGTATCCATAAAATTTCGCCAATGTATAGAAAGACTGGAGGTTTATAAAAACAGTTCCCTGACAGAAAAGACGGCAGTTTTATTATTCTAATAAGGTAGGCGCACCGTTGCTGTTGAATTTGCCTCAAGAGCGCTGAGGAGTATTCTTTTTACTTGGTCGTTTCAGTCGTAAAAAGCGGGTAGGAGTATCAATTTTGTTGACTAATTTCTTTATTAGTGTATATTTAGCTCTTGTTTTTTCTTTTTTATTGCTTTTTTTCTACATCAAAAAACAGACTTTTCGTATGTTGAAAAAGCACTGTTCTGCATGCAAAGTGCGCGGTCTTCGTTCTATGCACATCTATGTTGAATCATATCTGGGGCATAGTGAGACTGTGTGAAAACCTTCGCCGCACGATTGAAATCCCAAGGCCCTAAAGCTGAGGGCAGACAAAACAAGTCCCTAACATTCGATCGATCCTATTCCTTTTCCCGTCTTCCTACAAACTCCCCAACGCCGCCATGAGAGCTTTTGGCCCAAGAATGTTCAAAACCCGCCTTATATTGTAAGCAAGCATGGTAAACCCCACTTCACCGCCAACTTTCTTCAGCCCCTTAAGCAACAAATAACCCGCGCCAAAAGCCCGCTTCATCGTACCAAACGGATGCTCCACCAACTCCTTACGCAAATCCATCACCTCAGGATGCAACCAAAGCCTACGCTTCATATCCTCCAAAACCTCCTCATGCTCCCACCTGCGAATCCACCGCCCAACCTTAAACCTAGTGCACTTAGTCATAAAGAACCTGCAGGAAAAGCAAGCATCAGCCTTACTATTGTAAATACGCATCCTTTTCCCCTCCATAACAGTGGAGTAATAGAACTCTAGCTTCTGCCCAGCGGGACACACGTACAAGTCAGCATTCTTATCATAGATGAACTTGTCCGCCGAGAATTCTGCCGTCGGAACCTCTCCATGCCCACCATTAGAAATACGCTTCTGCGCTACATACGGCGTAATGCCATTGTCGACGCATTTCTTAATCTCCAGCGCATCGTGAAAGCCGTTGTCAGCAACCGCCTCTATACGCTCAACTCCAAGCGTTTCCTTAGCGCTTTTAGCAATAGAATATAGCTCATGGTTATCAGACGGAGCATTTGTAACTTCATAATCAACTATGAGGTGACTCTTAGCATCTACAGCCGTTTCAACGTTATAGCAGGACTCGATTCCACCACGAGTCTTCATAAGGCGGCATTCAGGATCAGTAAGCGCAACCTCGTTCTGCCCAGACTCCTTCATCCGCTTCAGTAACTCTTCACACTTCTCTTTTTTCGCTAGCAACGCTTTAACCTTCTCTTCCCAGACATGCTTAGTTTGGTTTTGCTCTTCTTCCCTGTCGGCAGCGTCTAACTCTTCAAGGTAACGGGTGGCTGATTTCTCTATGAGCTCTACTCGTTTGGCGAGTGTGTTCTGGGTGAAGTGCTTCTCTTTGGCGTTCACGGCTTTGAATTTGCTTCCGTCTACGGCTATGAGTTCTGCACCGTAGAGGTCTAGGCCCATGCAGAGCTTGACGAACTCTTTAAACACAGCTTTAATGCATTGGGCGTTGTCTTTTCTGAAGTCAGCTATGGTTTTGAAGTCTGGCGTGAGCTTCTTCATGAGCCAGATTACTTCAATGTTTCTTTGGCATTCCCGTTCAAGTTTTCTGCTTGACCGCGCCTGGTTGAGGTAGCCGTATATGTAGAGTTTGAGTAGGTCTTTGGGGTTGTAGCTTGGCCTGCCTGTTTCCACGGGTGCTGCATGTGTGAAGCCCATTTTTTCAAGGTTTAGGCTATCTACGAAGGCTTCTATGAACCTGACTGGGTTCTGTTCGTCGACGTATTTTTCGAGTGTTTCTGGGAAGAGTAGGGTCTGGTCTCTGTTGAGGCCTTGGACGTGTTCGCTCATGGGTTAGCGCCTTCTGCTGTTGTTTGCGGGTTGTCTTGTTCAGAGGGTTCGTTTGTTATGACGAGGTAGACTGTTTTTCCAAGGTATTCTTTTGGGCAGGTGACTTTGGCGCCTGTTCCGTATGCTGTGACTTGTCTTTTCATAAAGCCTATTACGCCTGTTACTTTGATTTCTGTTGCAGGTTGAAAATCTACTTTTCTTGGCATGATATAGCTGTTATCACTTGTTTATACATATAAGGATTTTTATTAACATGAAACAAAGAGACTTTTCACACAGTCTCTAGTAGAAGCATCTAGTAGACCCGGTGGTAGGCTTGAGCACAAATAAATATCCTTAAGACAAAAAACGAGAGCTAAATACATACAAATTATTAATTTTATTAGAAGCATCAGTACGCATCCATCAAACTCCATTTTAAGCTGTATGAACGGCAAGACTTAACTTATCAACCGTAGATTAAGAAATGAGCAGCATGAAAACTTTCGAGCAGATAAAAAGCACTTTAGCTGAGCATAAAGAAGAATTGAGGCAAAAATATAAAATAAAAGAAATAGGCATTTTCGGTTCCTACGTTAGAGGCGAACAGAAAAAACAAAGTGACATCGATATCTTGGTGGAATTTGAAGAAACAGCAAATTTAAGCCTTTTAGATTTCATTGGAATTGAGAATTACCTGAGTGATTTTTTGGGAATCAAGGTAGATTTGGTGGAAAAACATACTCTTAAACCAAGAATAGGCAAGCATGTCTTGGAAGAAGTTGTAAACATATGAAAAAAGAGTTCTTGGATTACATTGAGGATATAATAAAGGCAATGGATGATGCCGCCAGTTTTGTTAGAGACATGGATTACGACAGCTTTTCAAAGGATAGGAAAACGGTATATGCAGTGATTAGAGCATTAGAGATCATCGGAGAAGCTACAAAAAATATACCGATTGAAATTAAGAATAATTACCCTCAAATACCATGGAAAGACATGGCTGGAATGCGAGATAAGGTAATTCATGAGTACTTTGGAGTAGATCTGAAAAGAGTATGGAGCACAGTGAACACGGATATACCTAAACTCAAGCCCTGGTTTGAAAAGATAATAAAGGAAAACTAAAGGTAACTCCAGAGTTTTGTCGCCGTTAGAAGCGGCCAAAGCACATTATAAGGTAAAGCAAAAATAACCTGTCTGCACCTTCACTTCTGAGGGAACTTGGCATGATTAACGGCTTTAACCTTTTAGCTACAACTTCACGTGGAAACGAGCGCCCAATGTGCAATGAACTGCATTACCTGCTCAAGGAACAGTTAGGTGATGCTGAAGCGCAAGTTAGCAAGACCAAAATCAGAGGCTTAATTGTCGGCAAAACAACGTTGGACCCCTGCTTGGCTATAGAGAAATTGCGTGCTATCCTTAAAGAGCGCCCATACGAGTTCCGCTACGCCCTGAGAATTTTGCCCATCGAACGGGTTGTGCCAACTGATTTGGAGGAAATTAAACGGGTAACTGCTGAGCTAGCCGCCAGAATCGGCGAGAACGAGACTTTCAGGGTTACGGTTGAAAAGCGCTTCACTACAATTCACTCAAAAGACCTCATTGAGGCAGCGGCATCAGACATCAAACGCAAAGCAGACCTTGAAAATCCAGACAAAATCTTGCTTATAGAGGTTCTCGGAGCTTTAACGGGCTTGTCACTGCTTAAACCCAGCGACATTTTGGCGGTTGTTAAAGAGAAAATGCTTTAGGCTCAAAGTTGAGTTACCAGCAGGGCTACTCGCTCGATAACCAAGTTAACCACTGCCTCTTCACGCTTTTCATTCTTCATGACCGCTTTTAGCTCTTGGTCTGTAATCTGAAAGGTTTCGATAATTTTATGTTCCTTAAATTTCGAGATTTCT